>JAXLWJ010000046.1:0-33744 GCA_046328535.1 Anaerolineae bacterium | reverse complement strand
GTCCAGCGGCACGGCCCACCAGTTTTCAAGGTTGTCGCCGGTCATGCCATAGTCCGCGCCAGCCGCTGTGTACACGAGCAGGGCGCCGTCCGGCGAGAAGAAGCGCTTGCCGGCGGGGCTTTGGTTCGCCGGGTTGTCGCCGATCAGGTTCACGCTCTTCGCCAGGGTGCGATCGTTCGAGCCGTCGGCGTTGACGACGTGGATGTCATACATCTGTCCGTCGTCGAACGAATAGATAAGCCGCTTGCCGTCGGGCGTCCACAGGGGCGCTTCGCCGTTCTCGGCCACCACGGCCCGCGGCTGCCCGCCGGGCTGGTCGAGAACATACAGCGTCTTCTTGTCGTCGCTGCTGACATAGGCCCAGCGGCGACTCGTCTTGTCGTAAGCCGGCGCCGTAATCGGATCCTTGATGAGGGGGGTGAGGCTGCCGTCGCGCAGGTCATACATCCACAGACCCAGGGACGTCAGGTTGCCGCTGGAAGGGTAGAAGAAGACGCGGTCGTTGTCATACCAGCCGGGCGACAAGACACCGCCCAACACGCGCTCGTTCACCTGCCCGGCGATCCGGTCCGTGGGGATCTCAGTGACCTGCGACCCGCGCAGAACAAACGCCTTTTCCTGGTTGTTCCCGTCGTCGCGGCCCTTGAAGAACAGCGCATCACCCTTCGGCGACCAGGCCAGGGTGTCTTCCTGGAGCACATCGTTGGTGACCTGGGCCGTTTTGCCGGTCTGCGTATCCAACAGGTAGAGGTCTAGCTGGCCCTTCGGCGCGGCGACAAACGCCACCTTGCTCTCGTCGGGACTCCAGGCCACCTCCTGGTCAATCAGCTTGCGCTCGACCTTCTGGCGATCCCGGTCGTCAATCGTGTTCGGCATCGGTAGGGCGTTGTCGAGAACGGTGCGCAGGTTCTTGCCGTCAATATCCACGCTCACGGCGCTACCGCTAGGCGAGCTGATATACAGAATCTGGCGGCTGGACGGCGACATCCAGACGCGGCCCGGATCCTTTGGCGGCGACCACACGGCGGGCGCGTTGTCCGGCAGCAGCTTGCGATGCTCCTTGCCATCGGCCGAGGCGACCCACAGGTTGCCGCCGCGCACGTAGATGACGCGGTCCTTCGAGGCCGTGGCCGGGCCGAGCGGAACAACGGCATCCGGAACAGTGGTCGGGCGGATTTCACCGGCGCCTGGGGCGTTGGGATTCTTAGGCGGCGCGATCACCTGCCCGCGCACGGCCTCTTCCGCGGAGAGCGTGCCGGCGGGGGCCACGGGCTGCGCTGAAGACGGCTGGCCGGCGGCCGGCACGCTCTGAGCGGGCTGGCTGCCACTGTCGCTCGCAACCGCCGGGGGGGCCGCCGGCGCGGGCGCTGTCGCGGGAGATTGTGTGCATGCGCTGAGAGTCACGGCTCCGAATAGAACCAAACCTAGCGCCAGTCGTTTAACCATGACGAACTCCGTCGTGTGCGTGTCTCTTACGCTATGTAAGACTAACCAGCTTGAATAACGCGCTGAGGGGCCGCCAGATACGGCTTCAGCGCGTGTTTCCGGACAAATCGGACGCCAGGCTAATCTGGGAACACTCGCCGGGCATCGCGTTCGCGTTGCTAACGGCCAGCGGCAGGTAGCTGGCGGCGAAGATCGCCACAACCACGAGGGTGCTGGCGAGCAGGCGGCGGCGCTCCAGGGAGGCGCGGCCGACGGCCCCGCCCTTGAGGATGCGCTGGATGCGCTCCTCGGTGACGTTGAACGCGCCGATGGCGGCGACGGTGGAGGGCAAGCCCTGGTCGCCCTGGGAGAGCAACTTCAGGAGGGCGCTGGCAAGGGGAAGCTCGCTTTGAACAGCCTGGGCGGCGCTGGCGTCGGCGGCGATTTCCTTGCCCACCATGTAGCGGTCGCGGAGGTCCCGCGCCGCCGGCAGGAAGAACAGCCCCGTGCCAAGCGCGCGACTCAGCAGAACCTTCAACGGATCGCGGCTGACCAGGTGATGCCGCTCGTGCAAGAGAACGGCTTCCATTTCGATGGGCGTCAGCATCTCAACCAGCGCCGACGAGACGCAGACGCGGGGCCGGGTGACGCCATAGCAGAACGCAAACGCTCGCTCGTCGGCCACGTAGTCCACCTCGGCCAACCCCGCCAGGTCGGCGGCGGCCGCCAGGGACGCGGGCATCGGCAGGGCATGCTGCAAGAGGCGGCGCATCAGGATGCGGGTCGCTGCAAGCTGCCAGATGATCGTGACGACGGCGAAGCCGACAATGATGCTGGTCACACTCCAGGGGACAAGCAGGGCTGAGCCGGCGGACGCTGCGCTCTCCGCCACCGTCATGCAGGCGTCGGTCGCGCGCTCGACGACGGCCGGCGCGTAGCGCACGATGAATCCCGCCAGGCCCGCGAGGAGACCCAGGGCCAGGATGACGAGGGCATAGAACGGCCCGTCCGCGCCCGGCCGGCCGCCGCGCCAGTGTATCTCGATCACGCTTACTCCTCCGTGTGGCGTCCAGACTCGATGAGGCGCTGCAACGCGGCCAGGCTTTCGGGCGAGGCATCCATGGCGGCGAGGAACTGGGTGATGGCCGCAGGACCGAAGTCCTGCAACAGCCCCTCGACCACGTAGCGCGAGACATCCTGCATGAAGTCATCTCTCGAGGCGGCAGCCTCGTACACAAAGGCGCGCGACTCCCGGCGGCGTAGGAGGATGCGCTTCTCGACCAGACGGTTCATCACCGTCATGATCGTCTTGTAGTTCTGGTCTTTGCCGAGCCGGTCGCACACATCCTGCACCGTGGACGGACCGAGGTCCCACACGGCCTCGACGATGCGCGCTTCCAACTCCCCCAGAACCCGGGCCAGGCCTCGCTGGTCGAGCTTGAAATTCTGAATCGCTCGCTTTACCACAGGCTTGTCACTCCCTGGCGGCACAAACGGCGGCGTCCAAATGCGCGGCGTGCGCGCCTGACGTGCGCCGTTGGAATGATTAACGTTCCGTGAGGCAAAAAGATACGCGGAGTTTCGGAACGACGGAGTTGCCTGGGGCCTCAGACTGGCCGTATCTTCCGAGGGTTGCCAGCGTTTATTGTGTTGATACCGTATGTCTTACGTTCTGTAAGAGAGGAGAAGCACGAGTGAGTCAAAGGCGTACGCCGAACAACGACAACGTTCAAATTCGGCTCGACATGCGCGCTCTGCTCATCGGCGGCGGCATCCTGGCGGCCATTGTAATTTTTGGCCTCGCCTTCGCCGTTGGCCGGTTAGTGGCCGGTGGCGGCGCAACCACGGCAAGCCAGGGGGCGCCCGCAGGCCAGAGCGCCGTCGTCAGTGGGCAGAACCCGGCAGCAGCGGCCAACCCCGCCGCTCCGTCAGCCGGCGCCAACCCGGTTGCGCCGTCCAACAAGGGGCCGTATCAGCTCGGCGGCAAACCGAACGACCCGCCAATTCCCGTTCCACCAGCCCTCCAGCCGGTGAGCATCTCCGACCAGCCGGCAGGCGACAACCCACGCCTGGCGCTGCCCGAGTTAGTGGCCTCGAAGTACGTCTACGATTTCGGTGAGATCGGGCCGACAGAGAAGGTCGAGAAAACGCTGATTCTCAAGAACGATGGCAGCAAGCCGCTTGAGATTGCCAGCGTCAAGAGTACCTGAGGGTGTACAGCGTCGCTGGTCAGCGACAACACTGTTCCGCCCGGTGGGCAGACAACCGTCAAGATCGCATTCGATCCAACAACGGAGCAAATCGCCGGCACGCGCGTGACGCGTGAGGTCAAGGTCGCCACGAATGATCCGCTTCGGCCATCCGCCAGCTTCCATATCACGGCCTACGTGAAGCCCCAGTAATCTATCCTCGAAGTGACCTCAGCAAGTGCGGGGCATCCCACCTTTGCCGCCATGTCCTGGCGCGGCCGAAGGGGATGCCCCGCCTTTGTTCTATAGGCCGCTTGATGGGACGTGGTGGGCTGTCATGTCGTGGGGATCGCCGCCGCTATGTCCACACGGGTCCACATGCACGTTGACCACACTCAAGCGCGGCTGATCATGCAGCAACTCGTGGCGCACCGTCTCGGCGATATCGTGGCTCTCGCGCGTTGTTAGGGATTCGTCTACCATGATATGAAGCTCGGCGTAGAGGCGGTGACCGATCCAGCGGATGCGCACGTCATGGACTTCCTCCACACCCGGCGTCTGCGCAGCGACACGCTCCACACCGTCCACCAGAGACGGGTCCACGGCATCCATTAGCCGCGCCCACATGACGCGCGCCGCATCTCGCGCAATGAACAGAATAGCGACGGTGATGCCCAGGCCCACCAGGGGATCGGCCAGCGGAAAACCGAGCAGGCTGCCGACAGCGCCGATGAGTACGGCGAGGGACGTCAAACCGTCAATTCGGGCGTGTTCACCGTCGGCGACCAGGGCGGCAGAGCCGATCTCCTTCCCGACACGAATCCGCAGCACGGCCACGGCCTCGTTGCCGAGGAAGCCGACGATTGCCGCCAGCATAACCCAGCCGACGCCTGTCAGCGGCTCGGGATGCAAGAGCTTCTGGATCGTCTCATAAGCCGCCACGGCGGCGCTAATGAAGATGATGAGGACGATCGCCACGCCCGCGAGGTCCTCCGCTCGGCCGTAGCCGTATGTATAGCGGCGGTTCGGCGGGCGGCGCCCAATGACAAAGGCGACCCACAGCGGGAGCGCAGTCAGCGCGTCGGCGATGTTGTGGATGGTATCGGCGAGAAGGCCAACGCTGCCACTCATGACGGCCACGACGACCTGGAAAAGAGCCGTCGCGCCAAGAATGGCAAGGGACACTTTCAAGGCCCAGATGCCCCGTTCGCTACCTTCGAGCGCGGCATCCACGGACACTTCACCGTGGGAGTGTCCGTGCAGGAAGGGGATAGCCTCGCGCAGGCGGCCCAACAGCCCTGTGTCATGGTCGTGATCGTGATCGTGATCGTGGCCGTGGTCGTGGTCGTGATCGTGGTCATGATCGTCTTCATGCGCGTGATCGTGCGCAGCGTCCGCGACGACCGAAGCGCCCATTGTCGGCTCAGATGGCGGCTTGCTGTCGTGGGAGTGTTGTTGAGCCATTGGCCCTCCAGGCCTGCTATGGAGGAGAATACGCCCTTATAGACGCGGGACGTTGGCGCGATTATACCACGCCAACGTCCCGATCTCACTCACAAACCTCACCGCCGACTCTCGCCGACGGATGCGGCTTACTTACCAGTTCTTCTGCTGCGCGTCAAGTGGCTGGGCCTGGGGCCGCTTGGCCGCGCCGTCCTTGTCGCGCGAGGCCGGAGCTTCCTCGGCATCCGCAGGAGCCTTGCCGGACGGAGTCGCGGCGATGCCCGTCTGGGCGCTGTAACCACACGTGCTGAGGACCGTGCCACTCGTACCGAGACCGGCGCGCAGCCGCAGGGTGCGGTCGCCGGTCGGCATGCCGACCTGCCCCGCAATCACCCACAGGCCGGGGGTCAGGTAGCCCTGCCACATCACCAGCTCGTTGTTGCTCGTGTTCGGCCCCTGGTTCGTCAGCGTGTACTGCCCCGGCGTTGTGACACGCATGTAGATGTAGATCGGGGCGCCGATGCCATAGGCCGAGCCGCAGCCGCGGTTCACGTACACCTGGGAGGTGTTCGTCACGCTCGGGAAGACCGTGACGTAGCTGCCAGAGATGCCGCAAACAGTGATGTTATTGTTGCTGTAGTTGCCCCTGATCTCGACGTAGCTGCCCGGCACGATGGGGCCGCCGTTGATCTGGGTACACGTGCCAGCCACTCCGCCGGTCACAATGGTGTATGAGCCGCCGGGAATAGGCCAGCCGGCGACAAGCTGCGTGACGTTGACGGTGAACTGGTTGGCGCCGACCGCTGTCACCGTCCCACGGACGACGACGTTGGCCTGGGGCGCCGGCGGGTTCACGGTGAACATCGTGTTCGCCGAGCCGGTGACGTTGCCCCAGTTGTCTAGTGTCTGGATGGTCAGGGTGCGCTCGCCAGCGGGCGCGCCGACGGTCGCCAGGAAACATCCACCTGCGCCGTTATCCCACCCCTGTACGACGACGCGGGGGTTATAGTTCGGCGTGGATGAGATGATGCGGATGTAGCCGGGGACGGGGACGGTGTAGCACACTTGTTGAAGCTCGCCAACCGTAAACGTGCTCTGGGCGCTGCCATTGGCCGCCTTAACGGTGATGCTCAGCGCCACAGCCGGCGCTGTCGCGTTCGGTGTGACGTCCTGATAAGTGGACTGGTCGCTATTCTGGTCAGGAGCGGCCGGCTGAACCTGAGGTTTGGGGGCCGTCGGCGTCGGCGGGTCGGCCGACACCACCATCGCGCCGGCGACGAAAAGCAAGAGCGTCGCCAGAACGGCCAATACTGCGCGTGACAACTTCATGGTTCTCTATCCTTTCTGTGTTCCGCATTAAACATACTGATGGGCAATTGTGGGTGAAGCAGCGACGAACATAATTGTGTCTGCTTTCGTCTGCATGCTGAAGCAAGAAGCATGCCGCAACCTGAGAACTGTAAACGCCCTTCACACGCATGATCAGACCAGTCCGTAACCTGCAGCCGCCTAGAACGTTTATACCTCGCAGATAGTTGCACGATGAGACACGGCGAGCGTTATCGTGGAGGACGAATGTTAAAGCTGTGGAAGATTGTCATCGCACTCGCGCTGGTTGCCTGTGCTTCCCAGGTCGCCGCGGCCCAAAGCCCGACTGTTGTGCTGGACGGCGATGTTGTCAACGCCGCCGGCCAGCCGGCGCATGATACCCTGGTCGTCGTGTTCCTCAATAGCCACGAAATCGGACGCGGCGAGACCCAGTGTGACGCAGCCGCGTGCCACTTTGAAATCAGTGTGCCGAACGACTCTGGCATCGGGACCCCTGGCCCCGATGGCGTGTCGCGCGTCCACGTCGGGACGATTGCGGTCAAAACCCCCAAAGTCGTCGCCGCGCCCTCGGCCGCAGCGCCGCGCCATCCTGTATACGCAATTCTAGCCCTCAACGATACGGCTACGGACATGCCGCCCGAAATGAAAGAGGGGCAGCTCGGCCTTTTGCCAGACGGCGGGGTTACGGTCATCGGTCCGACGCGGGCGGTCGAACCTTCACCTGCGGCGGCGAGCGGGGCGTTCTCCATCAACAGCGCCGTCGCCGCCCTCGCGGCGCTGCTCGTGATGGGAACGGTGTGTTTCACCAGCCTGGTCGTGGCCCTGGTTGCTGTCGGGTGGCTCGTGTACCGCTGGCGCCGCGCGGACAAGGGGTCGCCGTCACTTGGGCAAAACCCGCCGGACTGAGTATACTACCCTCAAGGATGAGGTCACCACTCGATTGTGAGGCACGGCGCATGAAGGGGTTGGACAGGTTCGAAGCATTCGCGGAGCAACTGCTAGAAGGCTCATTGTCCCGCTGGGCCGGCGGTCGGCTCGAGCCGGTCGAGATCGCCAAGCGTCTCGCGCGAGAGATGGACGCGCGCCAGACCGTCGGCGCGGGCAAGGTGTTCGTCCCCAACCGCTACGAAGTCTACCTCAACCCGGCGACTCTGAAGGAGTTCAAGCCGTTCCAGGGCGCTTTGGAGGATGAGCTAGGCAACTACCTGGCCGAGGTAGCGGACCGCCGCCAGTTCAGCTTCGTGGACCGCCCCCATGTGACGCTGGCCGAGGACCCTGCCGTGCGCGCCGGCGACATGCGCGTGTCGTCGCAGCTGACGGACGCCCAGGGGGCGGCCCTCGGCAACGCCAACATGACCCAGGAGCTTCAAGTCGCCGCCATCCGCACCGCCGCCGCCACGACCGGGACGCTCACCGCGTGGCTGTACGACGGGCAGCGCCAGGTGCCCGTCCACACGGCCCGCTTCAGCATGGGCCGCGCCCTGGACAACGACCTGGTGCTGGAAGGGATCGGCGTCTCGCGCCATCATGCGCAGGTGGAGCACCGCCATAGCCGCTACATCCTGCGCGATCTCAATAGCACCCACGGCACCCTCGTCAACGGTCAACCGGTGCGCGAGGTCGTCCTGCGCGACGGCGATATCATCTCACTCGGCGGCGAACGGCTGACATTCCGGCTGCTGGCTCCAGCGGCCGATGACGACCCCACCCTTCCCACGGGCGCTGCCCCAGGAGGCCGCTAGGCGTGCCTGAAGCCGTGTCCGCCGGTCTCATCCTGGCCTTGCGGCTAGGTCTTCTCGCGCTACTGTACGTCTTCCTCGCCGCCGTGTTCTGGCTCATCTGGCGCGATCTTCGCGCCACGGCGCGACAGGTCGAGCAGCCACGGCGCGCCCTCGCCCGCCTTGTGGTCGAGGACGGCGGCGGCAGCGCGCTCCACCCCGGCGAGACGTTCAATGTACTTCCCGTGACCGCCGTCGGCCGCGACTTCTCGAACACAATCGTCCTCTCCGACGCCGCCATCTCCGGCGAGCATTGCCTGCTCTCGCTCCGCGACGGGCAGTGGTGGCTCGAAGACCTGGGCAGCCGCAACGGAACTTACCTCAACGGCGTCCGCGTGACGCGCCCCCTCACCGTTAGCCCCGGCGACGCCATTGCCCTGGGCCGCATCCGCTTCCGCCTCGTCGTCTAGCCTCCCCCGTTCATGAACTGCTCCAGCGTTCGGCCGACCCGCTCCATGCTGTCGGCCGCGATTTTTGTACAGTCGTCGGACACGGTGTGGTGGTAGGGATAGTCGAAATCAATGATGTCCACGGCCGGGATGCGGCGCTGCAAGAAGGGCGTGTGGTCATCTAGCAGGGCGTGGCGCGGCTGCGGGATGAACCACTGGCCGTAGCCGAGTGACTGCGCCACGTCAAAGATGCGCTTCAAGAGGGCCTGGTCCGACGTTCGTTCCAGGTAGATCTGCTGGTCGGAGTCACCTACCATGTCCACCAGGATCATCTGCTTGGGTGTCGCCGTCAGGTGGCCGGCCATGTAGTCGGAGCCAACGCCCCAGGGCCAGCCGTCCAGTTCCCCGCGATCCTCCAAATCGAAGAACGTCAGCCATGTCTCGCCCGGCGGCGGTGTGTCGCGCCAGGCGCGGGCCAGCTCCAGCAGCACGGCGACGCCGCTCGCGCCATCGTTGCCGCCGATGATCGGCGTCTTCTGCTTCGCCGGGTCGGGGTCCTGGTCGGCCACCGGGCGCGTGTCATAGTGTGCGCCGAGAATCGTAACCGGCCCCGTCCCGCGCTTACCGATGATGTTGACGCCGTCTACGCCGCGGAAGGTGAACTTTTGCTGCTCGACCGTCCAGCCGTTGGCTTGCAGGGTCTGCGCGATGTAGTCGCGCGTCTTCTGAATCTCGGCCGTCCCCGGTGGGCGCGGCCCGATGGCGCACTGGTCCAGGGCGACCTTGTAGGCTTGCTGGCCGTCGAAACGCAGCGCGGTCTTCGCCGGCGCCGGCCCCGTCGGCTGGGGAGTGGGGTGGGTTGGCGGGGCCATCGTCGGCGCGGCGGGGCGGGCGGCGGCGGCGCTGGCCGTAATCGGCGCCACCGTCGGAACGGTCGGAGCGCTGGGCGGCGCAGTCGGAATGCTTGCCGACGTGGCCGCCGTCGGCGGCGCGATTGTCGGCGCTGTAGACACGGCCGGCGCGGCGGGCGCCGCGCAGGCCGCGAGAGCGAACAGCAGCGCCATGCTACTAGCCTGAATGCCTCGCTTGATCACGATAGTCTCCTAACTGACGTCGTCCGCTAACTGTACAATCTCGGCGGCGAGCCGCCGCGCCGCGTCCTCCATCTCGGCCACCGTCTCGCCCAAGCGCCGCGCCTGTTCCAAGTCAGCGAGGCCGCGGGCGTTGATCCTGACGTTGAGGGCCGCGCCCCGTGCCGCTGCCTCGGCCATCAATGCCCCCACCGCTGCGTCTGGACGCGCGTTGGGGTTGCCCAGGGGCGCAGCGCGGCGCAGCAGGCGCAGGGTCTCGACCGCCTTCGTGGCGACGGCAAGCTGCGTCTCGGCGGCCCCGGCCAGGCCACGCTGAATCGCCGCCTCACGCGCACCCGCTTCGTCGCCCGTCGTTCGGGGCAGCCGATAGGCCGCCATCACCTCTCGGAACGCCGCCGCATCCTCGTCCACCAGCCGCAGAAGATTGGCGCGCAGGCGCCGCGCGTGATCCAGAACCTCGCGCATGGCCCCATCCACAGCTTCATACCGCTTCCGCCCGACGGTCAGCCCGGCCATCATCTCGGCCAGGGCCGCCCCTAGCGCGCCAGCCAGGGCGACGACACTCCCGCCGGCCGGCGTCGGTGTGGCTTCGGCGATGCGCTCGACGAAACCGGCGGGTGAGGCGCGATCCAATGCCGCGAGTCGTCGGTCGAGGATCTGGTCGCGCTCGAAGTTGTTGAGGCGCAGGTGATGCTCCGCGGCGTCCAGCAGGACTGACTCCGGCGTCAGGCCGATGATCTCCGACTCCGTCACCGCCACGCCGAATCGTTCAGCCTCGCTGCACACCAGCGCGAACGCGCGGTGGAGCGGCGTGCAGGTGACATCCGTCATGTTCATGCTCACCTGGGCGCGGCCCCTGACCAGCAGCCCCAGCGCCTTGACGTAGCGGAGGCCGCCGCCGGAGAAGCGCACCGACCGGGCGATCTGCTTCGCCACCTCGACGTCCGCCGTGCTGAGATAGACGTTGTACGCCACGAGCAAACCCCGCGCGCCGACGGCCGTCGCGCCCGCCAGACCGAGCCGAGCGGGACCGAAATCGGGCGCGCGCTCCGGCCGGCCAATATCGCGCTGCAAGCCTTCGTACTCGCCGCGTCGCACGTCGGCCAGGTTGACGCGCTCCGGCCGCGTCGCCGCCGCCTCGTACAGGTACACGGGAATCCCCAGCTCATCGCCGATGCGCTGCCCCACGCGCCGCGCCAGCGCCACACAGTCGTCCAGGCTCACGCCGCGCAGCGGCACGAAGGGGATGACATCCGTCGCGCCGATGCGTGGGTGCTGCCCGCGGTGCTCGTCCAGGTTGATGAGCGCAGCCGCCTGGGCGGCCCCGCGCACCGCCGCCTCGGCTACGGCGTCTGGCGCGCCGACGAAGGTGACGACGGCGCGGTTGTGGTCGGCGTCCATCTCGCTGCGCAGAATCTCCACGCCGGGGACGGCGCGGATCGCCGCGAGTATCTGCTCGACGACCTCGGCGCGGCGGCCCTCGCTAAAGTTCGGCACACACTCCACAAGCGGCTGGTCGCTCACCCCTGCCTCCTCACGGCGTCACAAGTACTTTGAGCACGCCGGGCTGCTGCGCGTGGTCGAACGCGGCGAGGGCGTCGCGGAGCGGGTAACAGGCGTGGATCAGCGAGCGAACGTCAACGCGGCCCTCAGCCAGCAGCCGCAGCGCCGGGGCGAACGGGCCACAGCGCGAGCCAAGCAGCGCTATCTCATCAACGACGAGCGCGCTCAGAAAGTTCATTCCGTCGCCGTTCAACAGCGGGGCCAGGTCGCCAGCAAACGTACTCTTCAGGACGAGGGTTCCGCGTGGGCGCACCAGGCGGCGTGCGAGGCGGAAGCCATCCACGTTGCCGGTCGCCTCGACCACGACATCCGCGCCCGGCGCGACGTCGGCCCCGCCGACGCTCACCCGAATGCCGCGCCGGGCGAGAATATCCAGCTTGGCGGCGTGGCGCCCAATAGCCGTGACCTCGGCGGCGCTGGCAAGCGCCTGCGCCACGAGCAGCCCCAGTTTGCCGTCGCCCAACACGACGACGCGGTCCGTAGGGCGCACGTGACACTGTTCCAGGATTTCCAGCGCCGCCGCCAGAGGCTCGGTGAACACCGCTTCCTCGTCACTCACGCCCTCGGGGACGCGATGCAGGTTGCGCAGGGGCAGGGTCAGGTACTCGGCAAATGCGCCGTCGCGGCCGGCGATGCCCAGGGTCGTCCGCTTCGGGCAGTGGGTCGGGCGGTTGGCGCGGCAGGTCTCGCACACGCCGCAGAAGGCGTTGATCTCGCCAACGACGCGCGCGCCGACCCAACTCGAGTCGGGGGCGGCCTCGACGACGCCGACAAACTCGTGGCCCGGCACGCCGCGGTAGGCCATGTAACCGCGCGCCAGCTCGATATCGGTGTTGCAGATGCCAGCCAGTGTCACACGAACAAGCGCCTCGCCGGATGGCGGGCGGGGGCGTGGTAGATCGCGCAGCGACAGCGTGCCATCAAGATACAGTGCGTGCATCGAACCTCGCGGGGAAAGTCTCGTTCTGTTCTACCACAGGTGGGCCGCAGGGTCAAAACGGCGGGCGATGCCCGCCAATGCAACGGACAGCGCCTGCCCGGGGTGGGCAGGCGCTGTCGCAGTGAGGGGCCGTCAGAGACGGCGTCGGAGAGCTATCAGGGGTTGGGCAGCACGCTGCAAACAGCGCCTGTCACGTCGTTGAGGACGTAGGACTGCGCCTTGCCCGCGTTCGGGCCTGACTGCACGAGGGAGCTGCCGGCGAGGATGCCAGCGGCCACCGACACGCGGCTGCCCGCGACCATCTTCAGCTCGTACACGCCGCAGGGCGGGACGTTGCCGAAGAGGAAGTAGCCTTCGGTGTTGGTGAGGCGCTCGGCCAGCATCGTACCGGCCGGGTTGGCGGTCGTCGGCGCCATCCAGAGCTGCACGACGCGCGAGGCCACCGGAGTGAGGATGTTGCAGTTGTTGGTGACGTAGCCCTGGATCTGGCCCGACGGCGGCGACAGGTTCACGACGGTTGTTGCGCCGTCGTAGGCCTGGCACTGCACCGTCGCCGTGTTCACGAAGCCGCCCATCTGGATGGTGTCTACACCTGTCCCTGGGAACGGAATGCTGCGCTGCACGGAGCCGACCTCGATGGTGTACGTCTGGCCGGACTTGATGCTGGGGGCCGTGAAGCGGCCCTGGTTGTCCACGCTGCCGCTCGCCACGACAACGCCCGACGCGCTGCGCACGGTGATCGGCGCGCCCTGGTAGACGGAACTGTTGCTGTCACACAGGACGAACACGACCTGGGCGTTCGGACAGTCGGTGAGCTGGCAGCCGGGGCAGGCCAGGGTGTCCACCGGCGGCTTGTACCAGCCGGCGTCGAACGGGATCGCCTCGAACGACTTGAACAGATCCTGCGGCGCCGGCTGCGACGGAGCCGCTGTGCCGCGCTCGACCGCCACGGCGGCCAACTGCGCCCCGCCTTCCTGGTCGGTACACGTCGCCACGATGACCACCGAGCCATCGAAGCCATCCGGCAGAATGCCCATGTCCTGGAGCCGGATGTAGTCAACATCCATCGAGCCAAGCGACTGACAGACCGAGGTCACGTAGCCGTTCTGGTCGTAGAAGTCGAGCCGCACGTTGGTGGTGCCAGGGCGGAAGTTGACGTTCTGAAGCGAGATTTCGCTGTTCCAGGTCACGTTGGGCGGCTGGTACGGCTGGCGAACGCCCTTCACCGCCAGCGGAATGGCGAGCGCCTGCGCGCCGCCGGTCAGGGCATTGTAGGCCGTCGCCTCGCCTGTCGTCGCGTTGCGCAGTTGGACGACCGCGTTGATGTACGGCGCGTCCACCGGCGGATCGCCGGGCGACCACCAGTCCTGCGATTCGACGCGCACCGAGCCAACGTAGCGGCCCGGCAGGTTGTTGACCGCAGCGAGCGTGAAGGTCTGGGAGCCGCGCGGGCAGACCCAGTCCACCATCGTGCGAATGATGTCGCCCGAGTTGTCGAAGAAGTAGACCTTCACCTTCGCGTTCGTGATCGAGCTCATGTTCTGAACCTGGACCGTCGTGTCCCAGCCGTATTCTTCACGGTAGGTCAGCGGGCCGTAGGCGAACAGCGAGCCGGGCTGGAAGATGTGGTTCATCGTGTCGTAGTACTCGGCCGGGATACCGGTGTACGTAGACAGCGTCGTGACACCGTTGTTGGTGCAGCGGATGTCGGCGACAATGCCGAGCGGCTGTGACGCGCGGATCCACGCCGACCCGATCCAGCCAGGGCCGAGCGTTGGCGGCGGCTTGATCGTGACCGATTCACCGGGCGCCAGCTGCGGGACGCTGTCAATCTGGGCGCGGAGACAGTTATCCTGCTCCTTGTACCAGATTTCGATCGAGGTACACTCGTCGCCGGAGTTCTGGATCGTCAGCGTGGTGTTGCAGCCGTTGTAATCCACGTAGTTGATAGGCGTGTAGAACGTGTAGCTGCCGAAGCGCACGTCGCGCTGGCCTTCCATGTACTCCGAGATACCGGTGTAGGCGTCGGCATACGACAGGCCCGTGGCGGTGTTGGTGAAGCGGCGGTTCACAGAGACCGCCAGCGGCTCACCCTGGCCCCACTGCCCGTTCTTCCACTGCTGCTCCCAGCCCCACCAGTTGTTGTTGCGGCGCGCCTGGTCGGCGGCGCGGCAAGCCGCGTCAGCCTGATCCACAGGCACCGAGTAGGCGATAGCGCCGACGGCCTGGGCCGGCAGCTGAGCCGCGCGGAATTCCCACGACGAGCCGGGGGCGAGGTAGCCGGTACACTCAATCTTGAAGGGGCCGGGCGCCTGCGGCTCGCAGAAGCCGGAGTACGGACCCCACAAGAACAGCACGGCCTTGGTCGCGTTACTTCCGACGTTCTGTATTGATATCCACGGCTCTATCGTCTCGCCGGGTGTCGTCGGGTAGTTGAGCGCCGGGATCTGGACGCGGCCGCCGGGGCGGTTGAACGGCAGGGTCGGCGTCGGCGTCGGTAGCGGGGTCTTGGTGGCCGTCGGCCTGATGGACGTGCCAGTCGGCGTTGCCGTCGGCGTCTCAGTGACGTAGCTGAGACGGGGCGTCGGCGTCGGCGTCGGCGAGCCAATGCCGACGGGACGGAAGGGGATCTGCTGCACGATGGTACAGCACCAGGCGAAGCGAGACGAGTCGATCAGCACCGGGTTCGGGTAGCCAGGCCGCACGACGAAGCCGGGCGGCGGCGTGACCTTTACCATGTACGACTTGCTGGAGTCGATGCCGAGGAAGACCGCCCACGCCTCGTACCAGTTCGTCCCCATCTGAGACTGCTGGCTGGCGACGAGGTTGCCCTGGAGGTCGAACAGCTCCACCAGAACGCCCGGCAGCCCCTGGTCAGTGCTGTCGCCAATGGCGTTGTTGTTGATATCAACATACGTCATGATGTACAGGCGGCCGCTGTTGCTGCCGACGCAGCCCTCGATCTTGTTACCCGCCGGGTCCTGGCAGGTCGTCGTGGCCGTCGTCGGTTGCGGCTGCGGAATGTCCGTCGCCGTGGGTGTCGCGGTCGGCTCGGGCGCGCTCACGCCGAGGGCGGCAGCTGCGTTCACCTTACCATAGCCGTAATCGGCATTCCAGCCCGTCCCGGCGCCCAGATGGGTCGCGGTACTCGTCAGAGACGAGACGACCTGGTCTGGCGACCAGTCAGGGTGGGCCGACTTGACGAGAGCGGCGACGCCGGCGACGTGCGCCGACGCGAACGGCGTCTGCCCGTCGCCGTAGTAGGGACACGTCGCGATGGGGCAGCTGCCCGGCATGGGCCAGGTGCTGATCATGCCGGATGCGCCAGGCGCGCTCAGCTTCACCCATGAGCCACTGCCAGTCCAGTCTGGATGGCTGTCGTCCTGGTTGAGGGCGCTCACGCCGACCACACCGTCGTAGGACGCCGGGTAGGCCTTGTGGGCGGGGGCCACCACGACAGCGCCGCGGCTACGCGCGAGCGCCATTACATCGGCGACCGCCTGGGACGGCGCGTCCCACGCCGCCTCGATGTGGATGACCTTCGCGCCGTTGTCCAGCGCGAACGTAACGGCCTTGACGACGTCGGCGGGGGTGATTTCGAGGTAGTTGCCATTGCGCCGCAGCGCCTTGATGGGCATGAGGCGCACTTCAGGCGCGACGCCGACGATGCCGACGCTGTTGTTGGCGGTCGCAGCGATCAGGCCCGCGTCAAACGTCCCGAACCCGTGATCATCCCAGGGCGTCGTGGTGTTGTTGATGAAGTCGTACCCTGCCACGAGACGATCGGTCAGTTCCGGGTTGTCCAGGGCAACACCGGAGCCGATCACGGCCACGGTGACGCCGCCACCCTTGACACTCGCCAGGGCCGCCGGCGCCTGGACATTGCGCAGGTTCCACTGGTAGCCGAAATAGGGGTCATTGAAACTGGCGCTCGGCGCGCTCGGAACCGTGTCCGGGCGGCCAGCGCGGGGCGCGGGGATATTCTCAGACTGGATGGTGTTGACCTCGGCATACGCAACGTTCGGGTCGCTGCGCAGCTTGTCGGCCGCATCCTTCTCGGCTCCCCCAGGGACACTCAGGACATACAAATCCAGAGCATCTACGGTGGATAGGACCTTGAACCCGTTGTCACTTGTCAACTTCTCAACACTGCTCTTGGTCGTTCCGCTCTTGAAGCGAACTAACACCTGTCCGGAAACTATCTGTGAGCTTGCTGGAATATTGTCGCCCGGACGGGTCGTGGCGGCGCCCTGACTATCGTAAGCCAGAGCAAACGATACCCAGACCATGAGAATGAGAGCAACGCCCAGCGCTGCCCAGATCTTGGGTGTCTTGGGGATTCGTCGCATACAGCACTCCTTTCCTTTGGAAAGCGGCGAAGAGTGACGCAGCCGACCCACTGAGTCAGTCAATATGCTGCAGTTGTCGCTGAAGCCTCCCAGGCTCCATTCCGTAACTGCGCATTTTCCCCAACCGTGGAGCCAGGCAGGCATGACCGCAGGCGGCCCAAATTGCCGTCCTACTTAAAAGACGAAGAAAGGCCACACGCCGTTATGGGTATGGCCCTCAATCTAACGCAATATTGACCCAGTTCACCGTATTTTAAGGTGAGGACTGGATAATGTAAGGCGCGCCTGGCCCGACCCCCCTTTGCGGACCAGGCGCGTTGAAGCGAGTACGCGGCAAGAATGAATGAATAATGGCGCAACCCGTTCACGTGTCTTAACGCGAACAGCGCCGAAAAGATACGGCCAGGGTCACGCCATTCCCGAATTGGCAATCCCCATCATGCGGCTCATGCGGGCGCGGATGCGATCCAGGCGCACTTCGACGCCGATACCCGGCCCTTGTGGCACGGAGAGCGTGCTGTCTGGGTTCAGAACGAACTCCGGCTCGACGATGTCCTCGGCGTAGTACCGCCGCGACGCCGAGATGTCGCCCGGCAGGCGGAAGTTGGGCAGGCTCGCCAGCGCGACGTTGCCAGCGCGCCCGATGCCCGTCTCCAGCATCCCGCCGCACCACACCGGGGCGTCATGCTGGGCGCAGATGTCATGCACAGCAATCGACTCAGTGAAGCCGCCGAGCCGCGCCGGCTTGATGTTGATGATGCGGCAGCTGCCGCCTTCGAGCGCCCAACGCGCATTGGCCGCCGTATGGATGCTCTCGTCGAGGCAGATGGGCGTCTCGAGCTGCGCCTGGAGCTTGGCGTGGTCGGGGATGTCGTCGTACTCCAGGGGCTGCTCGATGAGCAATAGGTTGTACCCGTCCATGGCCTTGAAAATAGGCGCGTCGTCGAGGTGATAGGCCGAGTTGGCGTCAACTTGAAGCAGAATATCCGGGTAGACCGCCCGCAGCGTCTCCACCGCGCCAAGGTCATAGCCCGGCTTGATCTTGATCTTGATGCGCGTGTAGCCGTCGGCCAGATACGCGCCGACGCGGTCCGCCAGCGCTGGCAGGGACGGTTGAATCCCCACGCTGACGCCCACCGCGACCCGATCGCGCGTGCCGCCCAATGCCTGTGACAGGCTGATGCCCTGCTGCTTGGCCCACAGATCCCAGACGGCCGACTCGACGGCGTGCTTGGCAAACGGGTAGCCGCGCACCGGCGCGAACCGCGTCCGCACGTCGTGCGGGTGTTCGAGCGGCGGGTACTGCATCGTGGTCGCCGCGACAGGCTGGCCGAGAAGCATCGGGATGAGGTACTGCTCGATGATGATCCACGAGACCTCGGGCGTCTCATACGAATACCACGGCCCATCACCGGGGAACTCTCCCCACCCGACAACGCCATCGCTGTACAGGGCGACAAGGATGCGCTCCTCGTGGGTCTTCACCCAGCCGCTGGTTTCGAAGGGGGCGACAAGGGGCATGGTAATCTGGTAGAGTTCGACGCGTTCGATGCGCATGACTGTGCTCCTATTCACTGGGTCGCGTGCGGATAGCGGCTGGGGATCTGTTACTCGGCAGGCTCGATGCGCGGGATGAGCGCAGCATCGAACGCGGACTGGTCGGCGAGGCTGGCAGCCGCTTCGGCCGCTCTGCGCAGCGCCGGCACAAGGGCAGCCACGTTCACGCCGTGATACGCTCCGTCGAGGGGCGACAGAGTCTCGACCACCCAGGCCAGGTGGCGGGCGGCGCCGCGCGAGTTGTCGTGGGCAAGCAGCTTCTGGAACGCCGCCGCCGTGCGAATAAGCGCCTGGAGGAACAGCTTTTCCTGCCCCTCCGCCGCGCTCCACGCCGGCTCCAGCGTCTCGTGCGCCTGCCAGTAGTAGCCGGCATTGTACTGCCGAGTGAACTCGGCCAGCGCCTCGCGCAGCGTGGCCGCGCCTGTCGGCTGGCTGTGCTCCGGCACGAGCCACGGATCGGCGTCGGTCACGGCGTCGAACTCGTCGGTGCGGTTCCTCGCCGAGCGGCGCAGGCGATAGAACGCAGCCTTCCCGTCGGCCGTCTCGCCGCGCAGCATGGCGACGGCCGAGTAGTCGTGGGCGAAATAGTGCTCGAACGCCTCGCGGGTATGCAGCCGCCACGCCAGCGCCAGGCCCAGGTCCGCCGACTTGACCGACTGAAAGTTGTAGGGGACCTGAATCAGAATCTCAGGCGCGGTGACAGACACGTCCAGCGAGCCGGGGGCGGATGGGCTGCTCGGGCGCGGCTGCGCCGGGTTGACGATAGGCAGCGCGCGAACGGTCTCCGCGAAGTCCCAGGGGTGCGCCAGGGCCAACCGCTCGTGGACCCAGCGCGAGCGCACCCACCAATCCACCTGGAAGCGGTCCGACGGCAGCCCCTTGTTTAGCTCGTCGCGGATTTCGCCGTAGACGTTGCGCATGAACGTGTTGCAGACAGCGCCCAGCCAGGTCAGGTTGAGGGTCGCGTTCACCGTCTCCAGGGGGTCATAGGTCCAGGTCATCAGGTCGAGGCCCTGGCGGCGAATCTCGCCGCGCTGCGCCCGTTTGAGCAGGATGCCCAGGTGTAGCCCGCGATACTGCGGCAGGACGCCCAGCTGGTGCGAAACGTGCTTGAGCTTACCGTCCCCGCCCGTGCCGAGGAACCCCCACACGAAGCCGGCCATCTCGCCCGTCGGCGCAAACGCGCCCATGACCACGCCGCCGTTCTTCTGGGCCGTTACCATCACGTGGCTCGGCGTCACATCCACGCGATCAATGATGCCCCAGGCTGCGCACTGAATCTCTTCAGCCTCGTGATACTCCTCGGTGCGCGAGAGGCGGCGAATCTCGAATCCAGGCGGCAGCTTGGCGGCAGGTGGGTATTGCGGCATTTTGAGTGTTCCGACCGATAGTAAAAGCCGCCCTGCGCTTGTAGCGAGCACAGGGCGACGGGAGATGCGCGATTACTGAGCGCGGGAGACGCGCACCAGATGCCAGATGGATAGCACGAATATAAGCGTAATCAGCACCGCCGAGACCACGCAGTAGGGGCAGATCGCCTCGATGACGAATACCTCGACATACGTCAGGTAGGCGGAGAAGAGTACCCCCACCAACGCGACGCCGAAGACGATCAGCGGGCTATAGACGGCGAGCGCCGCCGGCATCCGATGGCCGAACAGGACGAAGGCGAGGATCACCAGGTAAGCGCCCAGGCCCAGGATCGCCACAGGGATGCCGAACAGCGTCGAATAGGGACTCGTCTGAACGCGCTCGCAGTCCCCCAACCCGGCGCAAATCGCCTGGGTGTGGGCGAGCTTGACCCAGGTCAGATACAGCGAATCGAGCGCGCCCAGCCCCGCCAGAACGGCCATGGCCCATTCCAGGCCGGATAGCCCCAGGGGAAGGGCGCGGGGCGCGGCGACCTGCGACTCAGCGGCATCGTGCATACTCATTTGGCCTTCTTCAACTCATCCTCGATCATCTGCTTCAAGCCAGGTTCTTCGTATGTCATGGATAGCTTGCCGGCCTGGTCGGCAGTCGGCGCGGTGTAGCTCTTGACATCGCCGCAAAGAAGATCGGGCGTGCCGGGGGGCGCGCTAAAAACGGCCTCGGTGACGCGCCGCTGGTTGTCCGTCTTGCCCGTGACGCAGATCTGCGACCCGGCCTTCACGAGGTCCCCGCCGCTGACGGTCGCGCCGGCGGCGAGAGTCAGCTCAGCGTCTGTCTTCTGGTTCTCGTAGGGCACGAAGCCTTCGATCTTCCGCCCATTGACGAAGATCGTCGGCGTAGACTGGACACCGTTCCGCTGCCCTTCCTGGCGCTCTGCCGTCAGGAAGTCGGCATACTTCTTGGAGTCCACGCACTGCTTGAACTGGTCCATGTTCAGCTTGAGCTGCCCCGCGAACTTGTCCAGGTTCTCGCGCTTGAAGTCACCCACGTTCTCGCCCGTTCGCGCAGCGAACAGCAGATCGTGGTACTCCCAGAACTTGCCCTGGTCGCCGGCGCAGTGGGCGGCGAGCGCAGCGTCTACCGACTCTTGTCCCAGGAAGGCGAAGTCCAGGTAGATTAGGCGGGCCTTACCAGTGTCAACGTAGTCCTTCTCGGCCGCACGGGCCGTCTCCAGCGCGAAGCGCTGGCAGAAGGGTCATTGGAAGTCCGAGAACTCGATAATCGTGACCGGCGCGTCCTTCGGGCCCTTCGATGGCAGCTCGGCCGGCTGGACCAGGGTCGCCTTCGGCGCCGGCGTTCCAGCCGCGCCTGTCGCCCCTGCCTGCGGGAGCGCGGCCGTCGCCGGGGCGGCAGCGGTCGGCGCCTGGGGCGCGGCGGCGACGGGCGCCGATGTGGGCGCGCTGGCGCTCGGGGACGGCGCGGAGCTTTGCGGGGCGCACGCCGCCAGGACAAACACGCCCAGGACGAGGCTCGAGACGGCCGCCGTCACTGCTCTGAGGTGACTTAGGGAGTATTTCACGGGTTACGCTCCGCCAGCTCGATGGCTGCCTTGATGCTGTCGTAGTCGGGGCTTTCAACCTTGCGGCCGTTGATGAAGAAGGTGGGTGTCCCCTGTACTTCCTTCGCCGGCGCCTCGTTCATGCTGCGGTTGATGAGCGCGTTCACCGTACCGGCCTTGCTGCGCATGCACGACTTGAAGGTATCCAGGTTCAGGCCGAGCTGAGCGGCGAAGTTCTGGAGCCGCTCGTCCGAGAGCGTGCCCCCGTTCTCGACCTTGCCCTGGTTCTTGTAGAGGAGATCGTGGTAGGCCCAGAAAGCGCCCTGGTCGAGCGCGCAGTGGGCCGCGAGAGCAGCGCGGTGGGATTCGCCGTCAAGGTTCGGTGTACCGTCGCTATTGCGGTCGAGGAATTGGAAGTCGCGGAAGACGAACTTCGCGCGGCCGCTATTCACAAACTCATCGTTGATCTTCGGCTCCAGCCCAGTCGCGAAGGCGGCGCAGAAGGGACACTGGTAGTCCGAGAAGTTCTCGACGGTGACTTTGGCGTTGGGGTTGCCCTTGTAGGGATAGCCTTCCGGCGTCACGCCGACCCCGACCGTGTACTTGTCGGCGTCTTTGACGGTGCCCGTCGCCACAGGGACGGGCGCGATGGCGGTGGGCGCGTTTCGTTGTTGGTTCCAAAAGACAAGGAATGCGACCACCGCGGCCGCGAGAACGATGACCGCGCCGATGGTGATCGGAGAGATACGTGGTTTGGGCGGGGGGGCGCCGCGCGGCGACCGCGACCCCGTCGTCTTCTTCGCAGTGGGCTGTGCGCTCGAAGACTTGGCGGGCGCGGTCGTGGTCGGCGCGGACGCCGGCTGAGCGGGTTTGGTGTTCCCCTTCTGATTCGAACGAGATGAGTTCTGTTTAGCCAAGGTTCCTCCACCTTTGCATCGAAATGGGCGTCGAGAGTATGACGTTGCGAAGCCGCCGCGGGTTCCAGGGTCAGGCTTCGAGCGCGTCCACCGTAAGCTGGACCTCGACCAACGAGCCAGCCGGCAGGTAGGTCACATCCTCCGGCACGATGAGTAGACAGTTGGCCCACACCAGCGACGACTGGATGCCCGATCCCTGGGTACTCACCCCATAGCCCCGCGTGGCGACGTGGAACGTCTCGCCGACGCGGCGGACCCAGGCGCGCATGTAGTGCCGCCGTCCGCTATTGTGGACCTCTTCATCCAGCACCGCCGGCAGCTCGACCCGATAAGGGCGCGGGCGTCCCAACATCGTGAGGATCGCCGGGCGGGCGAACGCCTCGAACGCGACCGCCGTCGCCACCGGGTTACCAGGTAACCCGATGAGCGGCACGCCGCGCATGAGGCCAAAGGCCAGCGGCTTACCGGGCTTGATTGCCACCTGCCAGAAGTGGACCACGCCCTCTTCGGCCAGCACATCCTTGACGATATCGTAGTCGCCTATCGAGACGCCGGCCGACGTCAGGAAGAGGTCAACCCCCTGCGCCAGGCCCTCGGCCAGCTTCCCCTTGAGATGGGCGGCGTTGTCGCGGGCGATCCCCAGGCACACCGGCGTCCCGCCCGCTTCTTGCACCAGCGCCGCCAGGGTGTACTCGTTGCTATTGCGGATCTGCCCTGGGCGTAGCGACTCGCCGAGCGGGACCAGCTCGTCGCCGGTCGCCAGGATGGCGACCCGCGGTTGGCGGTGACACGCGACCTCGCTACAACCGAGGGACGCCAGCAAGCCAATCACGTGAGGGCGAATAATCGTGCCGCGCGGGATGGCGACCTGGCCGGCGCGCACATCCTCGCCGGCTGGCCGCACGTTCTCCCCCGCCTCGGCAGTGGCCCGCACCACGACTTCGCCGTCCGCCGGCTGGGTCAGCTCGAAGCGAACGACCGCGTCAGCCCCATCAGGTAGGGGCGCGCCAGTCATGATGCGCACCGCCGTCCCTGGCGCTACCGTAAGCGACGGCGCGTCGCCGGCCGCGATCTGCCCGATGACCCGCAGGCGGCGCGGGCGCGTCTGGCTCGCGTCGGCCAGGTCGGCGCTCTGCACGGCATAGCCATCCATCGCCGAATTGGTGAACGGCGGGATGTCCTGGGGGGCGCGCACATCTTCCGCCAGCACTCTATCGAGCGACTCCAGCAAGGGGACGCGCTCAAGGGGCAGGGGCGAGAAGAAATCAAGAATTTGCGCTAACGCTTCGTTGACGGTAAGCAGACGGGTCACGCTCATGCGTATCGCCTCAGGGCCGGAAACCGTTGAAAAGTATAGCACGAAACAGACATGAGGCTAAAAGTACATGCGTCCGCGATAGCGTCGTCGGTACCGCCAGCCTCGCGGAGGAGCAATGGTTCCGAATGAGACTCTAGCGCCGGGCATTGATGTATCAAACTACCAGGGCGCTGTTGACTGGCCGACGGTCGCCAGCAGCGGCATCGCGTTCGCCTACGCCAAGGCCACCGAGGGGACGGGCTTCGTGGACGGAACGTTTGCGGCCAATTGGGCCGGCATGGAGACAGCGGGTATAGCGCGCGGCGCCTACCACTACTTCCGGCCGCGGGAGGACCCCCAGGCCCAAGCGGCGCTTTTCGCGCAAACCGTTGGCCCATTGGCGCCTGGGGACCTGCCACCGGCGCTGGATGTCGAGGCTACCGACGGCATCACCGGCCCGGCCCTGGCGGACCGTATCCTCAGCATGCTGGTGGCGGTCGAGGCGGAGCTGAAGGTCCGGCCGATCATCTACACATCGCCGGGGTTCTGGAATGCGTATGTGCGCGACGCCTCCGGCAGCTGGCCGGCCTGGACGCCGAGCTACTACCTGTGGGTCGCCAACTACACGTCGGCCCCATTGCCCTACATTCCCAATGGGTGGAGCCTGTGGGTATTCTGGCAGTACAGCGGCGACGGCCGGGTACCGGGCGTCAGTACGCCGGTGGACCTGGATCGCTTCGGCGGCACACTAGACGAGTTGCGCTGGTGGCTGCGACTGCCCAATGTCACCAACCAGAAGATGATAGATGCCTTTGCCACGGTCTTCGGCGACCGCTACTGGGAGGCAATCGAACAGGCGGGGCTGTCGTGGATGGCGATTCCCCAGTCTAGCCGCGCCCTTGTTTACGCCGGCCCGCCCATCGCCAATCTGCCCGTGCTGTCAGCCGAGGACAAGCTGCGTCTCGCCGACGCCCTGCAATCGTCGGCGCCAGCGACCCAGGCGGCCCAGCGCGCCCTGCCGGCGGGCGCGCCGCCGCGCCCAGTCACCAACAGCGTCGTCAGGCACGCTTTTTATGTCGTGTTCCGCCAAAGGTACGTGGACATGCTCCACAAGACGGGCTTGGCCGACCGCCTGCTGCCCCGGCGCTACGCCGGCCTGCCCTACGCCGGTCCCCCTATCGAGGGGCTGCCTGGACTGACTGAGGCGCAGCGGCGGCGGCTTCTCGCTGCCATCGCCGCCGACAGCGCGCTTGGCCCAACGCAGTAACGTACACTCGGAGATAAAACAAGCCCCTCTCCCCTGCCTCGTTCAGGGGCGCAGTCCCCACTGAAGAAGGGGAAAGGGGGTAGTTTGGAGGGCTGCGCCCTCCAAGCCTCCCCACCAAACACAGAGTGCAAACATAGAGAAAACAAGCCCGCCTTCTATGCGAAAGGCGGGCTTGTTGTTGTGGTCAACTGTGGATCAGTGCAGGTACTCGCGCAGCTTAGACGAACGGTTCGGCTGGCGCAGCTTCGCCAGCGCCTCCTGCTCGATCTGGCGGATGCGCTCGCGGGTCAGGCCGAACTTCTGCCCGGTCTCCTTGAGGGTGTAGCTGTGGCCGTCGCGCAGGCCGAAGCGCATCTCGAGGATGCGCGCCTCGCGCGGCGAGAGCGACATGAACATGTCCTCGAGCTGCTCCCGCAGCATCCGCTGCGCGGCGTTCTCCGAAGGGCTGGGGCTGGTCTCGTCCTCGATGAACTCGCCCAGCTCGCTGTCGCCTTCCTCACCCACCGGCTTCTCCAGGGAGAGCGAGCGGCGCGACACCTTCAAGGCGCGCTGCACCTTGTGGGGCGGCAGATCCACCACCAGGGCGATTTCTTCCGGCGTTGGCTGGCGGCCAAGCTCCTGCTCCAGGTCCTGGGCAGCGCGGTACACCTTGCGGATGCGGTCGTTCATGTGAACAGGCACGCGAATGGTGCGGCCCTGGTCCGCCAGCGCGCGCGTGATGGACTGGCGCACCCACCAGGTGGCATAGGTCGAGAACTTGAAGCCGCGGCGATAGTCGAACTTTTCCGCCGCCTTCATCAAACCCAGGTTGCCTTCCTGGACAAGATCGAGGAACGGGACACCCTGGCCCAGGTACTTCTTGGCGATGCTCATGACGAGCCGCGCGTTGGCCTGCACGAGGTGGCGGCGGGCTGCTTCGCCCTCGCGCATCGCGGCTTCGAGCTGCAAGCGTCGGTCCGGCGCGTGGACCCTATCGCCCAGCAGCTTGCGCGCAGCCAGGCCGCGCTCCATCTGCTGCGCCAGTTCGATCTCTTCCTCCCCCGACAGGAGAGGCACGCGGCCGACTTCTAGCATATACAGGCGAACGGCATCGTCTTCGTCAACGCCGCTGAAATCAATGATTTTGCCAGGCTCTTCAACTTCCTCTTCTTCGAGGGCCAGGTCGGCGTCGAAGACCTGCACGCCCTGCTCTTGCAGGCGCACGTACAGTTCCTCGAGTTGATCGAGACTATCTTCCGCCTCAGGCAACAGATCGAGGATGTCGTCGTAGGTGACGTAACCCTGCTGACGCCCCTGGTCAATGAGCGCCTGCAATTGTGGGCTAATGGCCCCTTCTGTTGGCACTTCGGTCGCTTGAATGTCGTCTACGTCCATTACCACGTACCCTCTCCTTGCGCCCGCATCCAAAATAAACTGACAATAGCAATGGATGATGCGCGGTCCGAAGCGGCGGCTACTGACCGAGGTTTACCCCAAGAAGAGCGAGACCCGCGTCTGGGTTGACTTGCTCAGACAAGACAAATGGCTGCGCCTGGTTAGAGTTAGCGGCTTCAAAAAAACCCCGCCGAGTCAGAACGCACATCGTCGGCGGGATGCTTGCTAGGCCACCTAAAGCGCAGCACAGGTCAGCCGGTTTGTCAAATCACGGATACTTCACTCACTACTCAATAGATGGTCCGCGCGCAGGAATCTTACGATACTTGACTTGTTTTGTATGGTGATTATGTGAGGGGTCAGGCTCAGGTCTCAAGGGTATCCTGGAGCAGCGGCGGCGTCGGCTCCCAGTTAATAATCAGCAGCCCCCACCCAACGATCGTGTTATTCTGGACCAGCGGCACGAGCATGGCCCGCACTTTCACCCACTGACCGTCCATCAGTGGCCCCTGCTCCGCCGGCCAGAAGGCGGCGTACTGGCTGGCGCCATCGCGCAAACGCAGGTGAACCTGCTCATGGCCGTCGTACTCGTTGGCGCGAACATTGACGACGACGCCGCGCGTCTCGACGCACGTGTAACTGATCCACGGCTGGGTCTTGATGTCGGACAGGCGCAGGGCGTAGCAAGGCATCTCGCCAGACTGCCCGACAGCCTGAGGTGCGGCCGCGTTCGCCCAGGAAGCGGGCAGGATCGCAAGCGCAAAGGCAATGAGAAGCGCAAACGACAACCAGCGCATGAACCCTCCACTAACGACGGATGTAGTCCTTGAGTTAGCGACAAGGACTATTCTTTCGTCGGTCAGGTCACGATTGCTGCACGTTCAGTGTGGGGTCACGCAAGTTCTGGGCCGTTACACGCGGCGGCTGTACTGGTGGTATAAGCGCGCGGCCTCGGTGCGGTTGGCCGCGCCCAATTTCTGGAAGATGTTCTGGAGGTGAAACTTGACCGTATGCTCGGTCACCGACAAGCGCTCGGCGATCTGGGCGTTGGTCAGGCCCTCGGCCACCAGCGCCAGGAATTCGCGCTCCCGATCCGACAGGCTCGACAGAGGGTTGGCCTGCGGGTCGGGCTGCGGGCGGGCGCGGAGCGCACCCCGCGGAAAGACGACGTGGCCGTGGGCCACATTCCGGATCGCAGCGACAGTCTGCCGCGGTGGGTCGGTCTTCAGTGCGAAGCCGTCCGCCTCCCGTTCCCACGCCAGTTGCAGCGACTCACCGTCGCCGAACGCGGTGAGGACGAGCACCTTAACGGGTAGGCTCTCGCGGCGAATCTCCTCGAGGCAGCTCAACCCACCTTTGAGCGGCATCTGCAGGTCCATGATAACGAGGTCGGGCTGAAGGCGGCGCACCGCCTCCATCAGGCTCTCGCCGTCGGATACTGTTGTCACAACCTGGATGTCAGGCTCGTTATGGAGCAAGCCGCGCAGTCCCTCGAGTACGAGCGCGTGGTCGTCGGCTAAAATGACGCGGATGGGCGGCTCAGAGGTGTTCTTGTCAGACATCGCTCGGCGCTTTCACTTGGATGTGGGTTCCCTGCCCCGGATAGCTCGTCAGCCGCAGGTGACCGCCGACGAGCTGCGCGCGCTCGCGCATCCCGCGCAACCCGATATGCTCTTCGCGTTCGGTCGCCGACGGTCCTTCCAGGGGCGGCGGCTCAAAGCCCCGCCCGCTGTCCTGGATGTCGAGCGTGACCCAGCCCTCTTCGCACGCCAGGCTCACATCGAGCTGATCCACACCCGCGTGGCGGTAGGCGTTGGACAGCGCCTCCTGCAGGATGCGGTACATCGCGATCTTCACCGGCGGGCTGACAGGCGGAATCTCGTTGCGGACCGTCAGCTCGACGCGCATGCCGGTCATGGCCTCGTGCTGCATGATCAGGCCCTGGAACACTGAGACGAGCGAACGACGGCGAAACTCCGGCGGGCGCATCGTGCCGACACTCGTCTTGATCTCATTGAGCGACGTCTCCAGCAGCATGCCGATGCGCGACATCTCCGTTTCGAGGCTCGTGCGCAGCGGCTCTGGCACATGCGTCAGGCGGCCCTGCATCAGGGTGATCTGCGACGAGGCGGCGAACAACTTCTGCACTGGCCCGTCGTGGATGTCTAGAATGACCCGCTGCAACTCCTCCTCGGTGACCGACAGGATGCGGCGGCTGGCCTGCCGCGCCGAGTCACCCTGAGAGCGGGCGCGGCTTAGGAGAACGGCCAACTCGACGAGGGCCTGGGCGAGGCGCTGCTCCTCGGTATCCGGTAAGGGAACCGTCGGAGGAAAGCCCAACCGCAACACCGCGATGAGCACCTCCTCCTCATAGACTGGCAGCACGAGCCAGGTGAGGTTTTGGGCCGGCGACGGCCCATCGCCAAAGGTGGCGATGGCCTTCGGCGACGCGCTTTCGCCAGAGACAACCTCCATGACGCCGCACGCCGCGTGCAGGTCAGTCGCTACCTCGGCCAGGAGCCGTTCGTACGCGCTGATGAGTGTTTCCATAGGCCAATCACCGCGAATTTGTCTTTCCAGAGCCAATATGGAAAAATATACCCCAGGTAACCGACTTCAGGCAAGAGTCTCCACACTTCAACCAGCCACGCCTCGCCGTGAACCGCCGGTATATGAAATTATGTTCACATTCGCCAGGTTAAGCCCCCCCGCCAGTATCTCCAGCGGCGCTTTATGCGTCATGAGTGTAGACAACGAGAGACAGAAGTCGCTGTCACCCTCGCGCTTCTGAAAGGACTGGGATTATGAGGGGGTCATACCTCCGCTGGCTTGCTTTTCTAATCGCTCTCGCACTCCTCGCGGCCGGGCTGCTCAGCGCCAGCTCGACGACATCGGCCGCGAGCAATGCGGATAATGATAAGGCCCTAACCGTCACCCTTCAAACTGTCGGCGGCTGCCCAACGGGGTGGTGGGTCGGGCTGTACAACCAGACTCCATACTACTTCTACGTCCAGGACGGCTACACGCAGTTCAAGGACGGATCGGCAAATGGCTCCGACCTCGACTGCGTGGCGTTCACGGCGCCGATGCGGGTCGAGATCCGCGTGCCGCGCGGCGCGAGCGAGCTTCCCGCTACACCCACCGTCATGCCCGGCGCCCAGCGCCCGGCGAACGCCTACAAGGCCCATGTCCTCGTTCGGCTCGCCCCCGTCGCCACGCCCACCCAGGCGTTCGTGTCCCGCGAATTCGTCGGCCAGCTCACCACGGCATGGACGACTAACGGCGTTGTGAAGTTCAGCACCCCGACGGGGTCGTTCGATGTGCGTGTGGCGGTGTGCGCAACGGATGGGAACAACTGCACCCAGGTCGCCGGACCAATCCCCCCGGGACCGGGCGCCCTCGCCAATGTTCATGTCCACTCAACGAG
Source organism: Anaerolineae bacterium (assembly GCA_046328535.1). Classification (GTDB taxonomy): domain Bacteria; phylum Chloroflexota; class Anaerolineae; order Epilineales; family JAHCIE01; genus JBDHWG01. The sequence continues at coordinate 4,480 of JAXLWJ010000046.1, read as the reverse complement.
CAGCGGCGAGTGGTTCGCCGACTCGGTCGAGTTTCTGCCACCTCTGTCAGGTCAGACAACTTTCAGTGGCCTGATCCAGAGTTTCCCCCCCGCGCCGTACACCGGCATATGGAAAATCGGCGGCCGCAGTGTTTCCGTTGACAGTCAGACGATCTTGCCGGACAACCGCAGCCTGATCGCTTTCAATAACTTCGCCACAGTTCAGGGAGACATTCGGTCTGACCAGGTTTTCGCCCGCAGGATTGACATCACCGCCCTCACTGCGCCTCAAGACGACGCCATCACGGTGCAAGGCCCCATAACCGACCGCGAAGACAATACCTGGACGCTCGGCTGCGTCGAGATCGCCGTGCCGCCCAGCCTTCCTCTGGCGCCGACGGTCCGCCAGGGCGACATTGTCACGATCGTCATCGCCCCACGCACGGTGTCAGACAGGCTGGTCGCTGCCAGCTTCACGACCAACCCGCCGGGATCCTTCCCGAGCGATCTGAGCCTCATCCTCAAAGGCCCTGTGGACCGTAGAACGGGCGACCGGCGCGTTATGGTGGCCGGCCAGAGCATCACCAGCACAACCTCGCTCCCGCCGATGATTCTACCAGGCTCGATTGTTGAAGTGCGCGCCACCTGCGCCGGCGCCGCGTTGAAGGGCGCGGTCACGCTCGTCAGCCAGGCGACTCGCTTCACCGACGTCGTCGGCACTATCCAGGATATTCGGCCCACGCCGTCCGGCGACGGTTCCAGCCTATGGACGCTGCTCCTGCCCGACAGTGGCACACAGATTGACGTTCGCATCACCAGGCAGACCCTCTTCGACCCGACCATCCCGCGCTCGTGGGCGACCGTCGGGGCGCGAGTCAGCATCTCCGGTGTGCCAGGCTCGGATGGGACACGGATTGACGCCGACAGAGTGCAGATCCTCGAGCCCGCGCACGCCACGCGCACGCCGACAATACCCCCCACGCCGTCTTCCACGGCGACACCGACGCTGACATCCACCCCGACGCCGACCCTGACAGAAACGGCTACCCCGTCGCCGTCGGACACCCCGACGGCGACGCTCGCGCCAACGGACACCCCGATACCAACGGACACACCAACGGACACGCCCACACCGACGGCGACAGCAACGGCGACGCCCACTGACACCCCGACGTCGACGGATACGCCGACCGCGACGCCCACCGTCACCGACACGCCGACGGAGACAGCGACCCCGACGGACACACCGCCGGCGATCAGAAAGGCCGCCAGCCCATTTGGTCCAACACGGTAGACAGCCGGCAGACAATTGCTCCTGCCGCGCGGTCTCAACTTCGCTCGCCGTGCGGCGGCTGAGCGTCACCTGACACAGCAATGGGATCGAATCTCCCCCACCCACCCCAGCGGCGCTTGCGCCGCTTTTGGACTCGGGCTGTCCTGACCGGCACGGCCACCATCGCCGCCATCCTGCTGGCCTGGCTCCTCGGCGTGGCGCCAGCGCAAGGGCAGGCCACCACCCTGGCCTGGGCGTCCCCCGTCCTCATCTCGAACCCCAACTACAGCGCCGCGAATCCACGCCTGGCCGCCGTACCCAACGCGCAGGATGTCTACCTCGTCTGGGACCAGGTCAGCAACGCCGACGCTTCGCGGCGCCGGGTACTCTACGCGAAGTACACCCTCGGCGCAGCCGCCACGCCCGGCGGCGTAACCCTCGATAGCGGCTTCCGACCAGATGTCAGTGTCGCGCCCGATGGCGCTCCCCAGGTGGCCTGGCTCTCCTATAGCGGGGCGTACCAGCCCGGCGGCGTGTACACGACGACCCTGGTGCTGGGCGAGCCGCGCACGATCGGGTATCTGTCGCGCTTCTCGCGCAGCAATGTGCGCGTCGGCGGCGCCGACGGCGGCCCCGTCGTTCAAGAGTCCGCCCTCGGCACGTGGCTCGTCTGGCCGGAGCGCGAGGGGGCGCCGGAAGCGACGCTCCTTCACTTCGCCTTCGCTCCGCCCGCGACAACCCAACTCCAGGGCGGATTGCCGCTATTCGAAGGCGCTGACACGGGCGTTAGCTCGGACGGGACCTGGCCGCGGCTGGCCGTCTCCGCCGATGGCTGCCCGACCCTGGTGTGGCTCCAGGGGTCTGCCGGCGCGATGGCGGTCATGTGGGCGCAGTGGACGGGCTGCCCGCCCAACCCGGCGCCGACACCGGGCTGGTTCTCAGACCCCAGCAACGCCCCCAACCTGACACCGGGCGCCGTTGACAGCGCGCCCGACGTCACCGTCGGGTCGCACGATACGGTCTATACGCTATGGGGCGGCTCCGATGGCGGCAGCCAGGGTCTCTACTATGCCGCCTATATGCCACCCTTTTGGACCTCTGACAGCCCGGGGCCGTCCGCCCAACAAGCGCCGCTCCGCCCCGCCCTCGCGTATGCCAGCAACCGCGTTTACGCCCTCTGGGCCGAAGGCGCGCCCGACGCGACGCTACGTCTCAGCGCGAGTGACCTCAACCCGAGCGACCTCGTCACCTGGAGCGCGCCGACGACGCTCCCCGTGGGCGTCGTCAGCGGCTTGCCGGCGTTGACCGCAGCAAGCGACGGTACGCTACTCGTCGCCTACACCCAAACAAACCCGGCGACGGGCGCAGACGCGGTCTACTTGACGTGGAGTATCCTGGCCACGCCGACGCCGACGCCCTCGGCGTCATCAACCGCGTCGCCATCGCCGAGCGCCACCGCCACGTCATCTGCCACGCTCACCGCCACCGCCACGCCATCTGCCACGCCGTCTGCTACGCCATCACCAAGCGCTACCGCCACCGCCACGCGCACAGCCACACCCACCCCCAGCGCCACGGCGGCCTGACAGCCACACCCACCGCGACCACGACACAAACCGTCACACCTACCCTACCAGCAAGACCCACGCTGACAGCGGCGCCGACCGCCACGGTCACGAGAACACCATCCACGACGCCGACGGCCACAGCCAGCGCCGTCGCAACAGCCACAACAACAGGGACGGCCGCACCGGGCGCGAGCCAGACCCCCACCGCAACCGCGACCCTCACGCCCGACGCTTCGCCGACGGCCACAGCGACGTGGACACCGACGGCGACGGAGACGCGCGTCGCCACCTGGACGCCCCGGCCGACGCGGACACGCACCCCAACCGTCACGCCGTCGGCGACGCCGGCGCCGGTTTGGTACGCCTTCCTCCCCTACATCATCCAGGGCAACGACACGCCCTAGTAGCCGACGGCGCAGCCATCCTTGCGCGGGTCCGAGCCAGCGTGCAGCATGTTCGTTTCTGGGTCAATCATGATGGCCTGCCCGCCGCCGAACTGCCCTCGCTCGTCAGGGCCGGCCACCGTGACGCGATGCCCCAGTCCGACCAGAGCATCCGCCAGCCCCGCCAACCCACTCTCCAGCGTCAGATCGCCGGTCGTTGGCTCAACGCTCCAGCGCGGCGCATCCAGGGCCGCTTGCGGGTCCATACCAAAATCCACGATGTTCGACAGCACTTGAACGTGGCCCTGGGGCTGCATGAAGCCGCCCATCACGCCGAAGGACAGCCACGGGCGGCCGTCGCGCAGCGCCATCGCCGGAATGATCGTGTGGTAGGGCCGCTTGCCAGGCGCGACGACGTTCGCGTGCGCGTCGTTCAGGCCAAAGTTCGCGCCGCGATTCTGCAACGCGATGCCCCAATCGCGCACGACAAGCCCCGAGCCAATGCCCGCATAGTTACTGTTGATGAACGACACCGCGTTGCGGTCGGCGTCCACCACGGTCAGATAGACCGTGTCGCTGGCCGCCGCGAAGCGGCCGGCCGGATACTGCGATGCGCGCGACGGTGTCACGTGGCCGGCGCGGCGCGCGGCGTAATCAGGGCTGAGCAGGGCATCGAGCGGGGCGGGCGCGAACGCGGGGTCCGCGACGTACTCCAGCGCGTCGGCCCACCCGACCTTCATCGCCTCTGCCATGAGGTGAACGGCTTGCGGCGTTCCGAACCCCAGCGCCGCCAGGTCCCAGCCGCGCGCGACACCGAGGGCAATCAGCGCGGCCAGCCCCTGGCCGTTCGGGGGCGTCTCCACCACCTGCACACCGCGATAGTCCACGCTGATCGGCTCGTCCCATGTCGGGGCGTTGGCCGCCAGGTCTTGCTCCGTCAGCACGCCGCCGGCGGCCTGGACCGTCTCGGCAATTGCCCGGGCGATTGGCCCGCGATAATAGGCGTCCCGCCCACCCTCGGCGATCGCGCGGAGCGACCTCGCCAGCGCGGGCTGCCGCCAGACCTCGCCTGCCTGCGGGGCGCGTCCCCCGATCAGATACCCGCCGCCGTCGTCGCCGCTATACTGCCGCAGCTTGGCGACCTGGTTCGCCCAGCCGCGGGCGATGATGGGCGAGACGGGGAAGCCCCGCTCGGCATACTCGATGGCCGGCGCGAGAACCTCGGCCATGCTCATGCGTCCAAATCGCTCGACCGCCTCGCACCACCCGGCCACCGC
>JAXLWJ010000045.1:0-35482 GCA_046328535.1 Anaerolineae bacterium | reverse complement strand
ATTTCAGTTTCATGACCCTGTCTTAGCTTTCAGTGGCACATAGTTGGATGGCAACTCATCCCAGGTACGTCCCTGTAACAAACGTCCAGTGTGCTTCTTGCGCACGCCCCCCCATTGCTTGAAAAAGAAAGGGACTCTTGCATCGAGACATTGATCTCGAATATCTGTGATCCATTTCTCGGTGACTGGCCTAGCGCCAGGTCCTGACTCGCCACCGACAATGACCCAGTCGATGCCTTCCAAATTGAGATCGTGGAGCGGGCCGAGCAGAGGTTCGAGCGAGAGGAACTTCACGGCCGCAGAGGTTCGCCTCAAGTCCTCGATGCGGAATGTGTACTTACAGCTTTCTACACTAACGCCCATCCAAACATTTGGGGGCCATATGATTGCACCGTTGAGTTCGAGCAATCTCTCGGACCGTTTCGTCAAAACCTGGAAAGTGTGCCAGTCAGCGCGCCTCATGACATCAAAAATCCGCTGCACGAACTCGAGCGGAACGTCATCGTGGAACAAGTCGCTCATCGAATTGACGAAAATCATCTGCGGGGTTTTCCATGTCAGAGGCAGCTCGAGCATTCTCTCGTGTAGCGTCAGCTTAAAGCCATTGACATAGTTTCGTTGTCCCATCGCCTGCAGGCGAAGAGCTAACCTCTCTGCATAACAGTGCTTGCACCCAGGACTGATCTTCGTGCATCCCGTGATCGGATTCCAGGTTGATTCTGTCCACTCGATAGCTGAATGGTTTCCCATAGTTTTCCTCCACATAAGAGAGGCGAAGGCCGGCTGCACCTGGAGGTCACGACGGATACGTCACGTTGAGATTATAGAACACAGGTTCTGTATTGTAAAGGGACTGGCGGACTAGAACAGCGGGTCTTGCCCGTATGGATTACGCCGGGTAACTTTCTGCCAAAAACCCACACCAAGAGCGTGCTTGCTGGCAAACAAGAGTCGATAAAGAGGGGCATTCCGCTCGACATTTCGCATCAGAGGTTCGTCGTTTGTGAACTCATCGCTGTTCCGCACATCTTTGTAGCCAAGCGACTGGAGTTTATGCTTGTAGAAATCGATCATATGCCGGTGGATTCCTCCAACATGCGGCCCGTTCTCCCAATTCAGATACACCGTCCTCCATTCACGACCGCCAAAGAATCTGTCTACCGCTGTATCTTCAGCCGCATGCGCCGCCTGTTTCATATTGCGTACCAGTGCATTCTGAGGATAGTTGATTATCAAATCCATTCTCTGAAGGGAAGCCAACTTGCGCACCGTCTCCCAGCGCAGCTCTAATCCTTGGGGATCCAGGAAGGCCAAGTTCAGTGAGGAGCGCCCAACACGTCCGATAACCTCCACTACCTCTTCCACCAGGGTGTTGCAGTCACCCGTTCTGATAGTGACTCGATCGTTGTATGGAGACGCTGTGCATCGAGATGTCAGTGCGGAAGTATTCGACTCTTCGAGGTCACTAAAAAAGTAATGAGTGAAAGGGAACCTCGTCTGTAGAGCGATCAGCGGGGATCCAAGTACTACTTCATTGTTCTCCCGAATTCTGTTTTTGCCAGGCCCGCAGAGAATATCAACATAATAGCGTGTCGACCATCTATCTCTCATAGAGGTCTCGAAGACGTCGATGTAACGTGTCAGGTAGTACAGCTTTTCCGTTGCCCATTTTCCAGCAGCCCGAAGGCGAAGGCCATCATCAACTGGCCGTAGATATTGCTCCATGGTCCCCCGCTTGCATGATGTGTTACCTCCATTAGCCGGGGATTGTATATGCAGGTTTCATTGAAGGCAAGTGCGGACCTACGACGTATGCCGACTGACCATTGAGGCGGTAGACGAGAGCGCGCCGGTATCCGAGTGGATCCGGCGCGTCCCGCACAGAAGAAGGGAGGGGTTTCTGCCAAAGTTATACTAATGTTTCCGTCGCTTGCCCCATGCCATCCGATCGCGACCCAACTAACAATATCGCCGCTTGCCTGAGCGCCATCCGCCGCACTAACGTTATCACCTGACCCAGGTTACTACATCTGCTCCGCTTCCCTACTCACTCACACGCTCGCCGCTAGGTCCGTAACTTCTGCCACCGCTCATTTTCCGCGTCTTGCTACCTGTAGGCTCTGTCTGTCGCGTCTAACTGTGTCTCTCTCGCTTACTTGCAGATAGTGTATCAAACGCGCCTTAATCGCGGCTGAGGCACGGCTGAGAGATATATGAGAGTCGCATAAGGTCGCTTTCAGTTTCGCGGCGCTGCCCCCCTAACCCCAGGCGGCATACTCCCCGTCGTTACTTCTTGTCCCCGCGCTGGGCGAAGGCGTCCGACGGGTCCATGCCTAGCGCAGTCGCCAGGTCAATCAGGTGCTCTTGCTCGTCTACCAGGATTTCGCGGATGTGCTCGGCCATCGCGAACTCGCCCAGCGCCTCACACTGCCGCACGCGCTGGCGGTAGTTCTCGATGGTGACGCGCTCGTTGTCCAGGTCGAAGCGGAGCATGTCCTCGGCCTTCTCCGAGGTCTTGACGGCCTTCGGCGTCGTCGTCGGCATCCCGCCCAGGTAGTCAATCTGGTTCGAGAGAATGAGCGCGTGCGCCAGTTCCTCGCTCGCGTGCTTCTCCAGCTCCTGGGCGATGTGCATATACTCCGCGCCCTTGATCACCTGCGAGTAGACGACGTAGGCGATCACGGCCTGATACTCGCGGGCCAGGTCCTCGTTCAGCAGCTCGATGAGCGTGTCGCGTGTGATGTCCTCGTGCGGCGTCGTCTTCGCCGCCTCGTCCGTCCTGGTTTGCCCGTCGGCTGTTCGATGAGCCATCTGTATCCTTCCATTTCTGACTGTCGTCCGACCCGATTCCTCACCTCATCACGCGGGCGAGACGACGTGTCTGCGCCCCTCGCCGTCGAAAATGCAAGATACATGCCAGGTGGCAGGGGGGACTAGTCACACGACAGGGACTCATGTATAATTTATCTGCCATCCTTGCTAAGCGTCGTCGAAGTTAGCTGCGTAGAAGGTCAGGGACAAGTTGATACAATCGAGACCAGGTGGGCGCACCCTTCGCGCCTGCATGTTCGCCGTCGCCGTTACCGCAGCGGCTACGCTCGTCACCCTCGCCATCCCCGTCATCCGTGAGCGCAGCCCGCTGATCCTGCCCATTACCGCGATCGCCGTGAGCGCGTGGTATGGTGGGCTGTGGCCCGGCCTCCTCTCCACCGGCATCGCCACCCTCGTCCTCATCCCCGCTGTCTTCATGCCAATCGCATCTGGCCCGCTATACGAGTCAGAGGAGAGCGTGCGCCTCTTCCTATTCGTCTTGTGCGGCGCGATTGTGTCGGCTCTGGGCGAGGGGCGGCTGCGAGCGGAGATAAACGCGCGCGCCGCCGAGCGCGCGGCGGAGGTGGCGGCAAAGCGCGCCGAGCGATTGCAGGAGGTGACGGCGGCGCTGTCCGAGGCGCTATCGGCCGACGAGGCGCTGCGCATCATTGTCGAGAATGGGCTACCGGCCATCGGCGCGATTGCCGGCGGCGTCAGCCTTATCTCGGACGACGGCGCAACGCTGAACGTCATGCGCCGTTTTGGCTACGCGGCCGACGAGCCGCCGCCGCCCGCCCTGGCCGTGGACGACGCCGGCGTGTTCACCGAGGTCTTTCGCACGAAAGGGCCGGTGTTCTTCACATCCCAGGCCGACCTGGCGCGGCGCTACCCGGCCCTGGCCTCGGCCCCCCCGCATAGCTCGGACGGCGCCCTCGTCATCGTCCCCTTGCTGGCCGAGGCGCGGCCTATTGGAGCGCTGGCGGCCCGCTTCCGCGAGGCGCGCGTCTTCGACGACACGGACCGCGCCTACGTCCTGGGCCTGGCGCAGCAGTGCGCCCAGGCGCTCGAGCGCGCCCGCCTGTACGAAGCGGAGACAACAGCGCGGCGGCGCGCCGAGGAGGCGCAGCAGCGGGTGGACTTCGTCGCCCGCGTCAGCACCGTTCTCGGCGGCCCGCTCGATTACCAGACGCGCCTCGACCGGCTCGCGCAGGTCGTGATTCCCTACCTCGCCGACGGCTGCATCGTGCAGTGTCCAGGGCCGCATGGCATGGTGGAGATGTCGTCGGCCGCGCACCTTCTACCGGACAAGCTCGCCGCCATGCGCCGCCTACAGTACCTACCGACGCGCGAGACCGCAGCCTATCGAGCGTTCATCGCCGAGTTGAGCGCGGGCCGCCCGGTTCTATTTACCGACTTCACCGCCGACGTGGTGGCGGCGCTGACCAACAAACCCGAGGATCTCGAGGCCTTGCGTGTCCTCGGCGCCCGCTCGGTTATGGTGGTTCCCATCATGACCGGGCGTGGCTTCGACGGCATCATCGCCCTGTTCAGCACCGAGTCAGAGCGTCATTATACCGCTGACGACCTGGCTGTGGCGGAGGAAGCCGCGCGCCGCGCCGCCGTCGCGCTCGACAACGCGCGCCTGTTCGACCTGGAGCGGGAGGCCCACCGGGCGGCGGAGCGCGCCGCGCGGCGTATCAGTCGTCTCCAGGCGGCGACGGCGGCCCTCTCCAGCGCGGCCACGCCCGACCAGGTGGCCGACGTCATCATTCAGGAGGGCCAGGTTGCCCTCGATGCCGGGGCGAGCCTGCTGGCGCTGCTCAGCGAAGACGGACAGACACTCGACCTGGTGCGCGCGATGGGCTACGGGGCGGACCTGATTCAGAGCTGGCAGCGCATCCCGATTGACACGCCCGTGCCACTCGCCGACGCCGTCCGCTGGCAGGAGATTCTGACCGTTTCCTCGCCCGAGGAAGCCGCGCACCTCTACCCCCATCTTGTGTCGAGCCAGTCCGGCTTCCAGTCGTGGGCGTCGGCCCCGCTGATCGCCGGCGGCAAAGTGTTTGGCGCGGTCGAGTTCTCGTTCGACAGGCGTCACGTGTTCGACCAGGACGAGATTACCTACATCGCCACCCTGGCCGAGCAGTCGGCGCAGGCGCTGGAGCGCGCGCGTCTCTACGAGTCCGAGCGTCGCGCCCGCGCCCGCGCTGAGGAGGCCACGCGCCGCGTTGATTTCCTGGCCGGGATCAGCGCAATCCTGTCAGGCTCCCTCGACTACGACACCTGGCTGAGCAACCTGGCCCGCAGCGTCCTGCCCTACCTGGCCGACGGCTGCATCGTATCGCTGCCCGGCCCGAACGGAACCGTCATCACGGCGGCCGTCGCCCACGTTGACCCCGTGAAAGAGGCCAAGTCGCGGGCGCTCCAGCGCGAGCAGCCCGTCGAGAATGACGCCTCGCGCGCCATGGGCGAAATCCTGCTGCAAGGCAAGACGGTGCTGATCGAGCGCCTGGACACCTCGTTTCTCGAGGGGATGTTCGACAACCCGGCCGATCTCAAAGCCGCCCTCGAGCTTACGCCGAAGTCAGTGATGTACGTCCCGCTGGTAACGCACGACGGCGTGACGGGCATGATCACCTTCTACACGACCGAGAGGGAACGGTATTATTGCCAGGATGACGTGATCCTGGCCGAGGAAGTCGCGCGGCGGGCAGCCATCGCCCTGGACAATGCCCGGCTCTTCGAGGCGGAGCGCGCCGCACACCAGGCCGCCAGCCGCGCGGCGCGGCAGATGAGCCGCATGCAGGCGACGACGGCGGCCCTGTCGAGCGCCGTGACAACCCAAGAGGTCATGGATGTCATCATCCACGAGGGCGTGGACACGATGAATGCCCAGGGCGGCACGCTCGCCCTCGTGAGCGCCAACAAACGTGACATGGAACTGGCGCGCGCCGAGGGCTATGCTTCGGCGGCGCTGGCGAACTGGCGGGTGTTCCCCCTCGACGCGCCCGCGCCTATCACCGCCGCCGTGCGGGGCGGCCAGGTCATTGTTCTCCAATCGCGCGAGGAAGCCAGCGAGAAGTACGCGGCGTTCACGTGGCGCGAGACGCCCTACAACGCGTGGGCGATCTCACCGCTGATGGCCGGCGACGTGGCGCTAGGCGCGCTGGGCTTCTCGTTCACCGAGCCGCGCACGTTCAGCGACGAAGACCTGGCGCTCCTGCGGACGCTCGGCGAGCAGTCGGGGCAGGCGCTCGAGCGGGCAAGGCTATACGAGGCTGAGCAGGAGGCCCGCGCCCGCGCCGAGGACGCGCGCCGCCGCGTTGACTTCGTCGCCGGCGTCAGCGCCGCGCTCGCCGGGCCGTTGGAGGTCGAGACGCGCCTGGACACGGTCGCCCACATGGTCGTGCCGTTCATGGCCGACGGCTGCGTGATCCGCTTCCCGGCCGACCACGGCCACGCCGAGAATATTGCCGTCGTCCACGTAGACCCGGCGAAAGAGGCCCTGCTGCGCACCTTGATTCAGCGGCATTGGGTAGAGCGGCCCGACCCGGACGCGCTAAGCGGCATGCGCGCGGCGCTGGGCGACGGCCCGCTGCTGTACAATGACATTGACGACGAAACCCGCGATCGCTTCGCGCTGCACGAGGAAGACCGTCCGCTGGCGCGGGAGCTTGGCGTCAAGTCGCTGCTGGTCGTGCCACTGGTGACGCGCGTGGGCAACGGCGCGACGATGAGCTTCTACATCACCGACTCCGACCGCCGCTACACGGCCCAGGACCTCGCCCTGGCCGAAGAAGTCGCGCGGCGCGTCGCCGTCCGCGTGGACAACGCCCGCCTGTTCGAGAGCGAGCGTGAGGCGCACGCGGCAGCGGAGGCGGCCGCCCACCGCGTGGCGCGGTTGCAGGCGGTGACGGCATCCCTGTCAAGGGCTGTGACGCCGGACGAAGTCGCTGATGTCATCATCCATCAGGGCCTCGACACCCTGGGCGCAAGCGGCGGTACCCTGGCTTTGCTGACGGCCGATGGCAGCGAGTTCGAAATCATGCGCGCCGAAGGCTACCCGGCGCCGATCATGGACGCCTGGCGGCGGTTCCCGGCCGACGCCCACGCGCCGACGCCGGAGGTTGTGCGGACGCGCCAGATCATGACGCTCGAGTCGCCGGCGGCGGCCCTGGCGCTCTACCCAGAGCTGGCCTGGAGCCACGGCGGCTTCCAGTCCTGGGCCATCGTGCCGCTGGTGGCCGGCGGCCGGGCGATCGGCGCCCTCGACTTCGCATTTCCCCAGCCCCGCACGTTCAGCGCCGAGGACCTGGCCTTCCTCACAACGCTCGGCGAGCAGTCGGCCCAGGCGTTGGAGCGGGCGCGCTCATACGAGGCGGAACAGGAGGCGCGCGCCGAGGCCGATGCTCGGGCGCGGCGCATCAGCCTGCTATACGAGGTCAGTAACCGGCTGGCCGATACCCTCGACCTGACAACCATGTTGAACACGCTGGCGCGCCTCACCGCCCCAACGCTGGCCGACTGGGTCGTCATCGAGCTGCTGGCGAGCGGCCGCTGGGGCCAGCAGTACGTCGTGGCCCACAAAGACCCCAGGATGGAGGAGATGGCGCGCGAGATGCGCCGCCGCTACCCCTCGGATTTGCACGAGGTCGAGCGCGTCAAGGCGACGCTGGAAGCGGGGGAGGTGGTGTTCATCCCGGACATGCCGCCGGAGATGGTCACGGCGAGCGCCAACCACGCCGAGCACGCGCAGATGCTGCGCACGCTCAATGCGACCTCCTACATGGTGCTACCGCTGCTGGCGCGGGGGCAGCTCCTCGGTGGGATCGCGCTCATGATGACCGGCGGCCGCCGCTTCGACAATGAGGACCTGGAAGTGGCGCGGGAGCTGGCGCGGCGGGCGGCGGTCTTCCTCGACAACGCCCGGCTCTACCGTGAGGCGCGCGACGCTGTGGCGGCGCGGCAGGCGATCCTGGCCGTGGTCTCCCACGATCTCAAGAACCCGCTGGCCGTCATCAAGGGCTACTCGGCCTTGCTGGAGACGGCGCTCAAGTCGCCCCAGCGCCTACCGGCCGACAGGCTCATCGAGCGCGTTCGCAAGATAGACAACGTGACGATGCGCATGAACAGCATGATCAACGAGCTGGTAGACTTCTCGCGGATTCAGGCCGGCCAGCCGCTCGACATTCAGACGGAGCCGATAGACCTGGTGGCGCTGACGCGGCAGGTCGTCGAGGAGCAGCGTCAGACCACGAAGCGCCACCAGATTACACTGGCGGTCGAGACACCAAACGCGCGCACGACGGCCGACAGCGTCAAGATCGAGCGCGTTTTGAGCAACATCATCGGCAACGCCATCAAGTACAGCCCCGAGGGCAGCCGCATCGAGGTCACCGTGCGCCGCGAGCGGCGCCACGGAGGCGATTGCGCGGCGATCGAGGTGCGCGACGAGGGCGTCGGCGTTCCGGCCGAGGACCTGCCGCACATCTTCCAGTTCTTCCACCGCGGCTCGAATATCGAAGGCCATTTCCGAGGCACAGGTATCGGCCTCGCCACGGCGCAGCATGTTGTCCAACAGCATGGGGGAACGATTGAGGTCACCAGCGAGGTGGGGGTTGGCTCGACGTTTACGGTGGTACTGCCCTTGAGAGCCAGCGGCCAGATGGCGGATGCCGTGGCGGCTGGCTCTCAGAGCGGAAGCCTCTGACACCCTCGCCCCTTGTGGGCGAGGGCCGGGTGAGGGTCTCCTGCCAACGCCAGGTTTCAAGACCCTCACCCCACCTCCTCTCCCACAAGGGGCGAGGGGCAACGATACGGGAAAACACTACACCCCAGGCGCGGCAAACGATACAGGCTAACGCTACGGGAATACGCTACACCACAAACGCGACAAACGATACACACCGCCAACGCTAACCGAGCCAACACGACGCGGGGCGAAGGAGACTAAGGCTAATATCACGCGCGAGAATTGGCGCTAACGCTCGACAACCCGGTCCAAAACGCTACACAGAAGCGACGAAACCTGGTACACTAACTGTAATCAACAATCTGCTACACGCTGGACGCAGCCAGCCTGAGGCATATAATAGCAAGAAGCGTGCCACCAATGTCTCAAATAGGGCGTCCACCACGAGACGGATGAACATCGCTGTTGCCGCGATGGCGAGCCTGCGGACCACGAAGGTCACGAAAGGCCACGAAAGGCGCTAAAGGCACACGCTGGGCCACTCTTTTCTCGCGTCTTTCGCGTCTTTGTCGCGCCTTTCGTGGTCCAACGACTTGCCCGACCGCGTCAGCCCAGGCTTATTTTCAGGAGAACAAGCATGGCGAACCGAAAACTACTCATCATAGACGACGACGCCGACATGCGCGATGTTCTGCGCCTATATCTGGAGGACCGGGGGCTGGACGTCGAGGAGGCCGGGCTGGGCCAGGAGGGCTTGAAGCTGCTGCGGAGCAAAGGGCCGTTCGATCTCGTCTTCCTCGACCTGCGCCTGCCCGACCTCGATGGTCTGGAAGTGCTGGAGCTGATCCAGGCCGGCGGGTACGATGCGCCGGTGGTCATGATGACGGCGTACAGCAGCTCGACGCAGGCCATCCGCGCCATGCAGCTCGGCGCCTACGACTACGTCATCAAGCCGTTCGAGCTAGACGAAGTCGGGCTGCTGGTTGACCGCCTGTTCGAGCACCGCCAACTGGCCGAAGAGGTGCGCCATCTCCAGGACGAGCTTTCGACGCGCGACGCCCGCGACCGCATCATCGGCCTCAGCGAGCCGATGCAAGAGGTGTACAAGGTCGTCGGGCGCGTCGCCGGCAGCTCGGCGACGGTGCTCATTATCGGCGAGACGGGGACGGGCAAGGAGCTTGTGGCTGACATCATCCAGCAGAACTCGCCCCGCCGACGCGGGCCGTTCATCAAGGTGAACTGCGCGGCGCTACCTGAGACGTTGCTGGAAAGTGAGCTGTTCGGCCACGAGAAGGGGTCGTTCACGAGCGCCGTCGCCCAACGCAAGGGCGTGTTCGAGCTGGCCTCCAGCGGGACGATCTTCCTCGACGAAATCGGCGAGATGAGCCTCAGCACCCAGAAGAAGCTGCTGCGTGTGCTCCAGGAGGGCGAGTTCCAGCGCGTCGGCGGCAGCGCGCCCATCAAGGTGGACGTGCGGGTCATCGCCGCCACGAACAAAGACCTCTACAACGAGGTGGAGAAGCGGACCTTCCGCGAAGACCTGTACTACCGCCTCAACGTCATCCGCATTGACCTGCCGCCGCTGCGCACGCGGCGGGACGACATCCCGCCCCTGGTGGCGCACTTCCTCGACAAGTACCGCTACGCGCCGGACATGCCGCCGGTCAAGATATCGGAGGACGCGCTCCAGACGTTGCTCCAGCACGACTGGCCGGGCAACGTGCGCGAGCTAGAGAACACCATCCAGCGCGCCGTGGTCCTCTCCCAGGGTCGCATGATTACGCGCGAGGACTTGCCCATGGGCGCGCCGCATGGGGGAGCGCCCACCTTCGCGCTGCGCGTGCTCGACTTCACCGACGCGCTGCGGCGGGGCTTCACCCTCCAGCAGGCGGTGGCGCAGGTCGAGCAAGGCATGCTGCGGGCCGCGCTCGACATGGCGAGCGGCGACGTTGCCGAGGCGGCGCGTATGCTTGGCACCGATTCTGCTAATGTCCAGAGCAAGATGGACGCATACAACCTCGCCAATCTACGCCAGAAGGAGGGTGCCTAGTCGAACGCTTGGCACGGTTTTTGCTATGTCTGAGTTGAATATGTTGCGCGGGCGAAACGAAAGGACATGGACCGGATACGACGTGTGGTCCACAAACACCATGGGGGAAAAGCGTGTCCTGCTGGTTGATGACGATGCAGAGCTGACGGACATCCTGCACGATTACCTGGAGGACAAGGGTCTTCAGGTCACCGAGGCGGGGTCGGCGCGCCAAGCCCTCTATCTGCTCAAGCACTCTGGCCCCTATGATCTGGTCCTACTCGACATCGGTCTGCCCGACCTGGACGGGCTGGCGGTGCTGGAACGGCTGCGGCTGGACGGCTACGACCTGCCGGTGGTGATGGCGACGGCGGAAAGCAACTCGTTGAAGGTGCGGCGCGCCCGACAACTGGGCGTGAGCGCCTATCTGCTCAAGCCGTTCGATCTCGACCACCTGGTCCAAATCGTAGACCATCTGCTTGCTGCGTGACGCAGCCTGCGCGCCGCCCCCTTCGGTTCACCCATATGCGCTAACCCCGGGCGACCGGCCGTTCCAGCTGTAGATGAACGTTATAGACGACTATTTCGCAATGAGGAGCGTTGGCGTATGATGGATATGGAGATGTTCCACGTTCAAGAGATGCGGCCATCTCCGACGCTTGTGGCATTCAGCCAGATGCTCCAGCTCTCTGGCATGCAGCTGCAACAGGCCATTAAGCAGGAAGTGGAGGAGAACCCCGCGCTCGAGGTGGAAGAACACGACATTTGCCCCCTGTGTGGCGAGGTGCTGGCGCGGTGTCACTGCCCTGTCGCATCGGAGCGGCTGGAGCCGCGGACGGCCCAGGACGGCGACGACGATGAGTACGATGTGCTGACCTCGGTCGCCGGCCAGGTGACGCTGGCCGAGCATCTGCTGCGCGATGTCAGCGCCCAGATTGCCGACGAAGACCTGTTCATCGCCGACTACCTGATCGGCAGCTTGGACGAACACGGCTTCCTCGACGACGACGTGGCGGCGATTGCCGCGGGGCTTGGTGTTGAGGTCGAGCGTGTTGACGCGATCCTGAAGCGTATCCAGACGGTGGGGCCGGTGGGCGTCGGCGCGCGCGATGTGCGCAAGTGCCTGCTGATGCAGCTCCAGCGCTGGGAAGAGCGCGGCAAAGCGCACCCGTTGGTGCGCCCCATCATCGAGAACTACTGGTCGGACCTGGGCGAGGGCCGCTACAGCTATATCGCGCGCGCGCTCAAGACCGACACGGCGACCGTCCACGAGGCGCGCGACTTCATCCGCAGCTACCTGCGGCCGTACCCGGTGCCGGACCTGTCCGAGATGGGGGCGTGGGCGCAGCCGACGGACACGCCGTATATCGCGCCGGATATCGTCATTCGTACCCGCCCGGAGGCGCCGGACGAGTTCGAGGTCGAAGTGGTCGAGTCGCGCCGCTATAACCTCCGCATCACGCCGCTGTACCAGGAGCTAGCCAAGCCGGCCAAGACCAAGAAGGCCGACATGCCCGCCCTGCGGCCGCAGGACCAGGAGGTGATCCAGGGCTACTTCAGCCGCGCCCGCGATTTCATCTCGCGGCTGCGCGACCGGCGCGAGACCATGGCGCGGGTGTCGCGCTATGTCGTGGAGCGGCAAAAGGGCTTCCTCATGCACGGCCCGCGCCACCTGGTGCCGCTGACGCGCGCCGAGGTCGCCGAGGCGCTGGGGATGCACGAATCGACGATCAGCCGCGCCACGGCCGAGAAGTATGTCATGCTGCCCGACCGCCAGGTGATCCCGTTCGAAACGTTCTTCCAGCCGGCGCTCAACGTGCAGGACGTGCTCAAGGAGATCATCTCCCAGGAGCCGAAGCCGTTGACCGATGCCCAGCTCGTCGAAAAGCTGGCCGCCAAGGGCTATCACATCGCGCGGCGCACAGTCGCCAAGTACCGCGCGCGCCAGCAAATCCCCCCCTCCTCGCTCCGCTAATCGTAATCCGCCCCCGGTGTACCGGCTCGTGGTGGAGCGCCAACTCCACCACTCTCCGGAGGCGCTGGAGATGGCTCTCCAGCGCCAGCGCGATACGATCTTTTGCGCCCCACTGTGGCACGTTTCTTGCTCCATAAGTGAGTGGGTTGGGTTGATACCCAGTCACGCATAGGGCCGGGCATTGTGCGGCGGGTCCGGCTCTAGGCCACGCCCCCCTTTCCTCCCCACGGAGGGGAGGGGGGCGCGGGTTGCACCGGGCATGCTGTAGAAAGGCAGCCACCTTATGGAGCCTGTGTCGCAGAACAATGTGGCGATCTCCACGCGACAGATCGCGCTATGGACGGCTACCGCGATCCTGGTCGCCGCCTTCATGTTTCTCCTGTTCTGGCTGCGGGACCTCGTCCTGCTCTTCCTCGTTGGCATCGTCATGGCGGCGGCCTTTCGCCCCCTCATCCTTCGGGTGCAGCGGCGGCGCTTCCCCAAGGCGGCCAGTGTCGTTATCGTCTATCTTGTGTTCATCAGCCTGATCCTGGCGAGCTTCGCGGTCATGATGCCGACGATGTCGAGCGAAGTGGTGACCCTGGCCGAGGAGTCGCCGGCGCGCTACGCCGAGATGCAGAGCGCCCTGCAGAACTCGAACAGCGGCCTGCTGCGGGCGCTCGGCGCCAGCATCCCCTCCGGCGACCAGCTCGTCGCCTCCCTGGGCGGAATGATGGGCGGCAGCATCCTGCTGGACATGGCGAATAGCCTGTCGTCGCTACTCGAAGCGTTCGCCACCATCATCCTGGTGGCGTTCTATTGGAACCTGGACCAGCCGCGCCTGGAGCGGTGGGCCTTTTCCCTCGTGCCGGCCGTCTATCGCTCGCGCTCGCTGACGGCGTGGCGGGAGATGGAAGACCGCATGGGGGCGTATGTGCGGGGGACGATCTTTGTCGCCGTGCTCATCGGCGTCCTGACGGGAGCTGGCTACGCTGTCATCGGCCTGCCGTTTGCCCTCTTCCTGGCGGTGCTGGCCGGGCTGGGCGAATTCATCCCCGTGGTCGGCTTCATCATCGGCCTTGTGCCAGCGGTGCTTGTGGCGATGACAGTGTCGCCGCAGCTCGTACTCATGGTGGTTCTCATCAATGTCGCCCTGCGCGTCGTGCAGCACTTCTTCATCTGGCCGATGGTCATGTCGAACTCAGTCGGCCTCAGCCCCCTGATCCTGCTGCTGGCGCTGTTCGTCTTTGGCGCGCTGTTCGGCGCGATTGGCGCGTTCATGGCGATTCCCCTCGCCGCCATCATCCAGGTCGCGCTCGATTACGCCCTGCTCAAGGACGAGCCGAGCGTCATGGATGAGGTAGCGGCGGAGACGAGGCCGCTCGAAGCGGCGCGGATGCAGCTCAAAGCGTTGCAGGAGACGTTGCGCGAGCGGATGCGCCAGCGGGATGAGTATCTCGACGTGGACACCGGCCTGGATGCGGTGGATCACCGCATTGACCGCATCGTGGAGTCGGTCGAGTCGGCCATCGGCAAGGCAACCCAGGACCCGGAGCGCGTCGAAACGAGCGTGGTCAAGGAGATCGAAGAGGCGCTCGCCGAGGTGGATGCGCTGAAGGCGGAAGTGCGCGACAAGTCGTCGGCGGTCGGCGTCTCGCCCGAGGAAGCGCGCCGCGACCCGACGCTGCTCGAGGACGTCAACAAGGTCATCCGCGAGGCGCGGGAGGTGCTGATGACGGCGGCGACCGAGATTCAGGGCATCGCCCATGGACAGGGCGACGCGGAGGCGAAACAGGCCGCCGATTTGTTGGAAGCGCGGCGGCTGGATCGGCCGGCGCGAGACCGGGCGGCGTGAGGCAACGCGTGGCACACGTCTTGCTTTATAGAGCGTAGAGCGGCGCAAGCTGCGGCGGTTGCGAACGAGAGTTATAAGTTTCGTGGGAAAGTGGAACGTCAGAGAACCGTTTAGCAGTAGATGATGGCACGGGACTTGCATGAGTAAGGGTGTAGACGGCCCTCACGCGGGGCCAACATCGAGGCAAGTGACACGAACGTTGTAGCTGAAGTTGTGACGAAGAGGAGTGAGTTCCATGATTATCAACCTTATTCTGTGGCTTATATTCGGCGCGTTGATCGGCTGGCTCGCCAGCATCGTGATGCGCACGGAC
This sequence comes from Anaerolineae bacterium, assembly GCA_046328535.1. Taxonomy (GTDB): domain Bacteria; phylum Chloroflexota; class Anaerolineae; order Epilineales; family JAHCIE01; genus JBDHWG01. The sequence continues at coordinate 20,828 of JAXLWJ010000045.1, read as the reverse complement.
GCGCAGCAGGGCGCGGTCCTCAACATCGTCGTCGGCGTGGTGGGGGCGTTCCTGGGTGGTCTTATCTTCAGCATGCTGGGTCTGGGCGGCTCGAACATCAACAGCCCTGACTTCAGCCTGCCGGCGCTGCTGGTTTCGTTCGTCGGCGCCGTCATCCTCCTCGGCATCGTGAATCTCTTCCGCCGAGGTAGTGTTCGCTAAGCAGTCTTCCTCCTTCAGGCTGGTGGTGGGTAGAAGGCGCTCATTCCTGGGCAACCAGGAGTGGGCGCCTTCGCCATTCAGGTCGCTTGTGCTAACCGTTCCAGTCGTGGGATCGTGCTGTCCGCCGTCGGGAGCGCGGCGATCTCCGCCGCCATGCGGACCGCGGCCTGCCGATAAGCCGGATTTTCCAGCGCCTCCAGAACCATCTCGCGGACCGTCTGCGGTGTCAGCGCCAGCGGGTCGAGGGCCAGCCCCACGCCGACCGCCTCGCAGCGTTCGGCATTGAGCGGCTGATCAGCGCCCATCGGAATCAACACCAGGGGCAGGCCGTGGCTCAACGCGCCCATCAGGCTGCCGGAGCCGCCGTGGCAGATCACCAGGCGGCAGGCGGGCAGAACCTGCGCCTGGGGAATGTAACGCTCGACGCGCACGTTGGCTGGCGGCGGTCCAAGCTCCGCCGGGTCGAAGTCCCTCCCGACCGTGACCAGGAGGTTGATGGGCAAATCGCGCAGCCCGGCGATCACGCGCTGGAAGAGATCCCCCGACTCCAGCGGGAAGACCGTGCCGAGGGTGAAGTACACAAGGGGCGCGTCGCCGAGCGCGTCAACCCAGGGCGGCGGGCCGTCCGTCGGCCACGGATTGGCGCTGCGGAAGGGGTACGCCGTCGGCGGCAAGGGAAACGCCGGGTCGCGCAGACTCGGCGGGAACGGCGAGAGGACGAGGTGGCGGCTGACCATCGCCAGGTCCAGATCGGGCGGGAGTCCGTGCTCGGCGCGGACATCGTTCAACGGCGCAGCCACGAACTCGGGGCGCACGAAGCCCCCCGCCGCGATGACGAGCACGGTCGCATGGGGGATGCCCAGGCGCTCGGCGGCGACCATCGCCCCGAAATCCACCTCCTCGCATACCAGGAGATCGGGCTGCCAGGCGGCGCACAGGGGGAGGATGTCGGCGGCGCGCTCGCGGGCGATGCGGCGGCCAAAGCCGTTGCCGAGGTCGCGCATCTCCCGCGCCACGTCGAGCGCGGCCAGGGGGCGGCGCACGGGCGTGAGGCCGGCGTCGGCGCCGGCTGAGAATGTCTCGAAGCCCAGCGCCTCGGCCTTCGGGACCATCCACGGCCGGCCGACGAACGCGACGGTGTGGCCGGCCGCCCTGGCGGCGCGGGCGATGGGGACGAGCGGCTCCAGGTGGCCGCTGCCCCCGGCGAAGGTCAACAGAATGCGCACGGCGATACCTTCCGCTAATCTCTACGGACCCCTATGATACCCCCCTTACGACATTTCTGCCACCGCATGTGTTGCGTTGACAGGGAGGGCGCGGTTCGTATAATGAGCCGTGGTATGGCAGCCCTTCGCATCACACGGCAGCACGGAGGAGACTATGGCGGCGCAGTGGGACCCCGTCAGCCTGCGGCAGGCGATGTCGGAGCGCATGAGCGCGGATGAAGTGGCGACGTTGTGCTTCAACCTGGGCGTAGATGTGGACGACCTGGGCGGCGATACCAAGTCGGCCAAAATCCGCGAACTGATCCAGTACATGCAGCGCCGCGACCGGCTCGACGCCCTGATCGCCGCGCTTAACAAGCAGCGGCCGGATATTCTGCCGCCGGGCGCGCCCACGCCTGTTCAGCCTGATAACCCGCCGCCGCCCCCGCCGGACGACAAGCGTCAGCAATGGTCCTACGTTGACTTCGAGCTTGCCGTCGAGGTGGCAGCGAGTGGCTATGTGGTGAGCGTCCTTTCGCCAGGCTGGCAGGCCAGCGCCCCCACCCAGATTGCGCTGACCGACGGCCCGATTGGTGACGGCGTTCAGGCCCTGCGCCGCGCGCAGTACGACACAACTATCGCCAAGAAACTGGGCAGCCAACTCTTGGCGAGCCTTTTGCAGGGGGATGTCCGCGATGCCTATTTTGCGACGCTTGGGGGCGCCGAGAGCCAGAAAACCCGCATCCGGCTACGTCTGCGCCTGAGAGCACCGGAACTGAAGGCGCTGCCGTGGGAGTATCTTTACGACACGCGGCGTGACAACTTCCTGGCTGTGCGCAGTGACGTGGTCATCTCGCGCTACCTCGAAGTCTTCCAGGGTATTGACACCGCGTCTCCGCCCGCAGCATTGCGTATCCTTGTCCTTCTGTCCGGCCCGACCGGCCCGGCTGTGCTGGATATAGCCGGCGAGCAGAAGCGGATCGAGGATGCGCTCGCGCCCCTTGTCAAGGACGGGCGTATCGTCGTCGAGTTCGAGACGAACCCGACGGCCGCCAACATCCGCGCGCGGCTGCGGCGCAACGTCTACCATGTCATCCACTACAGCGGTCATGCCTACTACGCCACCGAGAGCAAGCTCGTCCTGAACCAATCCGTGACGAAGGACACTGGCTACATCGTCCTGCCCAACGACGATGGCGTGGCGCGACTGCTGGACGAAGCCTCGTTCGCCCAGTTCTTCGTCGGCAACCCAAGCATCCGCCTCATCATTCTGAACGCCTGCCAGGGCGCTCAGACCTCACTCACGGAGTATCTGTCCGGCCTGGGCGACAAGCTGGTGCAGACGGCCGGTATTCCCGCCGTCATTGCCATGCAGTTCCCCATCGCCGACATGGCAGCCAAGCAGTTTGCCCAGGAGTTCTATGCCTCGCTGACCGACGGCCTGCCCATTGACGCGGCGGTGGCCCAGGCGCGCCTGGCGCTGTTCCAGGATCGCGGCGCGGACGACCGGGCGTGGGGGACGCCGGTGCTGTTCATGCGCTCCGCCGATGGCCGCCTGTTCGCCTGACCCCCCTCTGCTCGCGGCGACTCTAGCTGCTTGACCTCTACCCCTGGCGTCCCTATAGTTTTAGGCGAGACTGAATACACCCATGCAAGAAGCGAGGCCGTGTGACACAGGATCGGGCGCCGGTGGCGCTGCTGGGGTTGGGAACCGCCGTGCCAAAGTATCGCTACGCGCACGACGACATCGGGCGCTGGTTCGCCGAGGCGCTGGATGGCAATCGGGCGCTGGCGCGGTGGATGCGCGGCGTCTTTGCCGCCACCGGCATCCAGACGCGCCACTCGTGCCTGCCGGATGTCCTGGCCTTGCCGCGCGACTCTCGCTTTGCCCCGGGCCGCCCCCTGAGCGATGCGGCGACGACCGCCGAGCGCATGGAGATCTACGAGCGCGAGGCGGTGATCATCGGCAAGCAAGCGGCCGCGCGCGCCCTGGCCGACTGTGGTGAGCCGGGCATCGGCAAGACGGTGACGCATCTCGTCGTTGTGAGCTGCACCGGCTTCTTTGCGCCGGGGTTGGACCAGGCGATTGCCAACGCGCTGGACTTGCCGCCCACCGTCCAACGCACCATGATCGGCTTCATGGGCTGCGCCGCCGCCTTCAACGGCCTGCGCGTCGCCGACCATATAGTGCGCGCCCAGCCCACAGCGCGGGTCCTCGTCGTGTGCGTCGAGCTATGCTCGCTGCACGTCCAGCCGCAGCCCACGCGCACCGATCTGCTGGTGGCCGCGCTCTTCGCCGATGGCGCCGCCGCTTGCCTCGTCGGCGCGCCCCTCGCCGACGACCGGGACTGCTACGCGCTCGACGGCATGTATTCGGCCCTTGCGCCGAGCACGCGGCAGGACATGGTGTGGCAGATTGGCGACTACGGCTTCAAGCTGCACCTGTCGCCGGAGATTCCACGCCGCCTCGGCGAGGTCGCGCCTGGCGCGTTGCAGGCGCTGCTCGACGGGCGGCCGATGCCGCGCGCGTGGGCGGTCCATCCGGGTGGCCGCGCCATCGTCGAACGGCTGGCGGAGGTGTTCGCACTCACGCCCGACGATCTGGCCCCAACCTACACTGTGCTGCGCGACTACGGGAACATGTCTTCGCCGACAATCCTGTTCGTGTTGAGGGAGATGCGGGAGCGACTGCGGCGTGCAGCGGGCGAGCCGACGAGCGTCGCGGCGATGGCCTTCGGCCCTGGCCTGGTGGTCGAGATGGCGCACCTGACGTATCAGCCGGCCCGCGAAACGCTGGCGGCGGCGGCGGGAGCGCCCCTGACGGCGGCGGAGCCAATTGTCGCCTGACGTAATTTCGCGTCTGGCCTCAAGTGTGCTAACATACCACCCCGACCCCAAAAGTGCAAAGACTTAAGCGATTTGTTGACCATGCGTATTCTGATAATCTCCGATATTCATGCGAACGCGGCGGCCCTGGACGCCGTGCTACACGATGCCGGCTCGTTCGACCGGGTGTGGTGCCTGGGCGACGTGGTCGGCTACGGCCCTGACCCGAACCTGTGCATCGAGCGCGTGCGTGAGCTGCGGCGCTACCAATGTCTCGCCGGCAACCACGATTGGGCCGTCTTGGAGAAGCTCGACCTGTCCGACTTCAACAGTGACGCGCGCCTGGCGGCCCTGTGGACGCAGAAGCAGCTCACGCCCGACAATCGCGCCTTCCTGGATGCCCGGCTGGAGACCATCGGGCCGCTGGAAGACCGCTACTTCCTCGCCCACGGCAGCCCGCGTCACCCGATCTGGGAGTATATCCTGGACGAGGTCATCGCCGAAGAGAACTTTCCGTACTTCAAGACCCAGGTCTGCTTCGTCGGACACACCCACGTCCCGATGATCTACGTGCAGGAAGACCGCGCCGTCCGCCCCATCTCGCCGGCGGTTGACCGTCCGTTCCCACTGGGCGAGAACCGCCTGATCATCAATCCGGGCAGCGTCGGCCAACCCCGCGACGGCGACCCGCGCGCGAGCTACGCCATTCTCGACCCCGACCAGGGGACCGTCACCCATCGCCGCGTCCCGTACCCCATCGAGCAGACCCAGGCGAAAATGGTCGAGGTCCATCTTCCCCGCCGCATCATTGACCGCTTGAGCTACGGCTGGTAAGCCCCTCGCCTGAAAATATGCCTGGGCTGACGCGGTGGGGCGGGTGTTGGACCACGAAAGGCGCGAAAACGACGCGAAAGACGCGAAAAAAGAGTCGCCCAGCGTGGGCCTTTCGCGCCTTTCGCGGACTTTCGTGACCTTCGTGGTCCGCAAACTTAGCGCCCGCGACACTGTCGTGACAATAAGCCTGGGCTGTCATGCCGAGGCACGAGGCATCTGGGCCGCCGCAGTCCAGACCCCTCCTATCGTCGGGGTGACAGCGTATTTTCATCCGGCTGGTGGTGGACGCACGTCCATGGGGAACTCCTCCGCTAGAGAAGCCAGACCGCGTGGCAGGTGTCGTCATGCCGCCTGGTTTCGCGTCCGACATAAAGCGTGGTATAATCGCTGGTACGTGCCGCCGATGAGGATGGAATGCGACTCGATCGAGAGGCTGTGCTGCGCCTGGTGGCCCAGCATGGCGGCCCCGAGGGACTAGACCTATCTGGCCGGGACCTGACCGGCATTGACCTGAGCAACGTTGACCTTCACGGCGCAATTCTGTCGAAAGCGGACCTGCGCGGGGTTGACCTGCGTTGGGCGGATCTGCGCGACGCCGACCTGTCATGGGCTGTGCTCAAGGACAGCGATCTGCGTTGGGCGAACTTTCGGGGCGCGAACCTCTCCCAGGCCGACCTGCGCGAGGTCAACCTGTGGGGCGCGGAGCTGGCCGAGACCAACCTGGGCGGCACGGACCTGCGCGTCGCCGATTCGAGCCGCGTCGAGTTCACCGCCCGCGACGTGGAGCAGGTTGGCGACATGGAGGGGGCGCGGCCGGCGGTGTTTCGCCGCGTCGGGTCGTGGCTGTCCCTGCGCAATGTCCTGATTGCCCTCGGCGTCCTCGCGCTGCTCGTCTACTTCTGGGGCTGGGCCTACACCGCCACGTACTTCAGCGCCTTCAACCTGACACCCTCGACCGTCATGAACAACCTCTCGTCCGAGTACCTGACGGTCGGCGCGGAGGTGATGGGGCTGGCGCTGCGCTTCCTGCTGGCGTTCCCTGTTCTCCTGTTCTATCTTCTCTTGCTCTTCATGGGCATTCTCATCGTTCCCCTGGCCCTGTTGGCGCTCGGCGTCCGCGTGCTTGGCTTCATCCCTAGCCGCGCCGCGCGTCTCATCGTCGTCGTCGCGCTGCTCATCATCTATCTCTTTGTCTTCGTCGTCTGGATGCAGGCCATCATCGCGCCCCTGTGGGGCGTCTTCTTCGGCCCCGGCCTGCCATTCCCGCAGACATTCGAGCTATTCTTCGGCCTGTGGCAGAGCGCTACGCTGCTCGTCAAGGCGCTAGTCATTGTGTTCGTCCTGCTGCTGGCGATTCCGCTGTGGGTCGGCTACCGCCTGCTATGCCACCTTGTCCAGCGCGCCGAGCTGTCGGAGGACCTGGCGACGCGCTACCCGAGCCTGGCGCGGGCATGGCGCGACATTCAGAATGGCCCCCTGTTTGCGCGCGGCGCGCCCCTGACGGCGCGGGAGCGGCGGCTCGGCCTGGTAACGCTGCTGGCGCTCCTGGTGGCGCTGCCGACGTTCTTCACCCAGGCCGGCTACGTCAAGGCCGAGGCCGACATGTGCGGCGGCGGTGAGCTGCCCCAGATCACCCTGTACGCCAACGACATGCTCAACTCCCCCAACATCGGCGAGGTCACCTCCAACGAGGCGTGCCTGCGCCTGTTGACCGAGCACAACAATCGTGTGTTCGTGTTCTACCCGTTCCAGACGCGCATGGAGGGCGATGTGCGCACTGCGCGCGTCTACCAGTTCCCGACGGACACGGTGTTCTACAACATCCACACCGACCGCCCCTCCTGCCTGACCTGCGCCGAGACCGAGTACTACCCTATCCCGGCGGTGGCGGTCGTCGTCAAGGCCACCCTGACGCCCGTCCCGACCCTGACGCCGCTGCCGAGCCTGACACCGCTGCCCACCAACACACCCGTCAACACGGCCACGAACACGCCGCTGCCGAGTGGCACGCCGCTGCCGAGCAACACGCCGCTGCCATCCGCGACGCCGCTGCCGTCGGCCACGCTCAACCCGTTCGACGAGTTCGAGCCGGACGACCTGTTCCAGCAGGCGAGCGTGATTGGCGTCGGCGAGACGCAGAAGCACAACTTCAACCCTGATGGCGACATTGACAAGGTGCAATGGGCCGTGAAGGCTGACGGCTGGTACCGCATCTTCACCAAGAACCTCTCGCCCGGCGTGGATACTGCCATCGTGCTGGCGGCGGCGCAGGGCGTCATGGCGCAGTGCGACCCGGCCGACTGCGCCAGCGACGACATCGCGCCGGGCAACCTGGCGTCGAGCGTTGTGGTCCAGGCGGCGCGCGACGGCATCATCTACGCGACGATCCTCAACAAGGGCGCGTACGGACCGGGCCGCACCTATGAGGTGGGCCTGGAGCAGTTCGTGCCGACGCCGACCGTCACGCCGAGCTTCACCCCCACGGACACGCCGACACCCTCGGATACGCCGACGCCGACGGGGACGATCACGCCGGTGCCGTCGTGGACCCCGTCGCCCACGCCGAGCCGCACGCCGCGGCCGACGCGCACCGTCACCATCACGCCATCGGCGCTGCCGTCGCCGACGACGGCGGTGACGCCGTTGCCGTCCGCGACGCTCTTCCCGCAACCTACCCCGACGATCCGACCCTCGATTACGTTGACACCGAAGCCTGGCGCCGAGGCGCGGGACGTTCCCACCTCGACGCCAGCGCCGCCGGCGGCGCCCACGACGGCCAAAGCAACCCCCGCGCCGCAACCTTCGCCGTAAGCGAAACGTGGGCATCAAATATGCAAAATGAGTCGTACCCTTCTGGCCCCGAAATACGTCTTAGAATATGGACGACCATAGAGGGGGAGCCGGCCGGTGAGTGAGCAGCCGTTCGGCCTGGTAGATCGCGCGGGGACCCTGGATCAGGCCACCCTGGGGCAGATCTATGATGACTACTATGAGCGCATCTACAACTACATCTACCATCGTCTCGGCGAGGCATCCCTGGCCGAAGACATGGCGGGTGAAGTCTTTTTGCGTATGCTGGAGTCCGTCCAGACGGATCGGGCCTGGCGCACATCGTTGACCGGCTGGCTGTACCGCATCGCCCACAACCTGGTCATTGACCACTACCGGCGCCGCGGCCGCCACGACGAGAGCGAGTTGGACGAGCGGATCGCCGCCGATGACCGGGTTGGCACGCCGCGCGTCTCCGTTGAGCAGATGCTCACGCAGCAACAGCTGTCCGTGGCGCTGGTTTACCTGACCGATGAGCAGCAAGAAGTTGTCGTTTTGAAGTTTGTCGAAGACATGAGTAATGGAGAGATTGCAGAGATCATGGGCAAGAGTGAGGGGGCGGTGAAGGCGCTGCAACATCGGGCGCTGACCACGCTCCGCCGCGTGTTGGAAGGGGATGTGTGATGGCTGACCAGCCAGACCTCATGCCCCTGGTGGACCTCTGCCTGCGCCGCCTGCGCGCCGGCGAGAGCCTCGACGCCTGCCTGGCGGATTACCCCGCCGAGGCGGCCGCGCTGCGTCCCCTCCTCGAGACGGCCCTGATCCTGCGCGCCGTCTCGACCCCACCCGTTCCCGACCCGGCCCGGCGGGCCGCCAACCGCGCCCGCTTCTTGAGCCAGGCCGCCGCCCTCTCGGCCCCCGTCCCCGTGGATATCGGGGTCGCCCTCGATGCCTGCCTGCTCCGACTGCGGGCAGGTGAACCGCTGGATGGCGTGTTGGCCGACTATCCGACGCAGGCCGACGCCCTGCGCCCGCTCATCGCGACGGCGCTAACGATGCGCACCGTTCCCGCTGCTCCGCCGCCCGATCCTGTCAAGAGGGCGGCCTACCGCGAGCGATTCCTCACCCTGGCCGCGGCGCTGCTCGGCGCGACCGCCCGCGTGAGCGCCAACGGCCACGCGCCGCAGCCCGCTCAGCCGGCGCCGGCCGCCCCCTGGTATCGCCGCGCCTATGCTGCCATTGCCGCGTTCCTGGCGCAGCCCGGCTACGGGCGGCGGGTCGGGCTGGTCGCAGCCGGGCTGGCCCTTGTGCTTGTCGTCGGCGCCAGCGGCGTCCTCGCCGTATCGGCGGAGAGCCTGCCCGGCGATCCGCTGTACCCCGTCAAGGAAGTCTCGCGCTCGGTCGAGCTGGCCCTGACCTTCACCCCCGAAGCGCGAGCGGCGGTGCTGGAGAAGCAGGACTCGGAGAAACAGACCGAGATCGTCCTGCTCCAGGAACGCTCGACGCGGCCAGCCATGGTCGCTATTCCGGCTTTCAGCGACATTCTCGTCTCAGTGGACGCCGACGGTGTCTGGATGGTGGGGCGCGTGCGCGTGCGCGTGTCGCCCGACATGCTCGCCCAGATCGGCAGCCGCGTGCGCATCTCAGGCCAGCTCGGGCCAGACGGTGTCGTGGATGCGACCCAGGTCATTGTCCTGGCGTCGCCGCCCGGCGCCGTGAAGCTCGCCCAGCAGCCGACGGTGACGACCGCTGGGGGCGGCGTCGCTCTGCCGGGCCGTCCGACGCGACCGCAACGGCGGCCGCACCCGCAGGCGCTGCCTCCGCGACTCCCGCGCCGTCGAGCGCACCCACAGAGCGCGCCGGCCGCGAAGCCCCGTCGGCTGCAAAGGGTAGCGGCGCGACGCCCACGCCGACCGGGCCGACTGCGTCCGGCGCGGCGTCGTCGGCCGTCAGCCCCGCCGCGACTCAGGCGCCCCTGCGCGTCCTGGCGCAACCCACCGCGGCCGACCCTGGCGCCGCGCCCCCCGTGGCCGCCGCGCCGACCGGCGACGCCCAGCCGGCGATTTCCACGTCTGTGCCGCCCCGCGTGACCGAGCGCCCGACGGAGACGCGCCGCGCGCCGGATATCCGCCTGCCCAACGTAAAGCTCGCCAAGCTCATCACCAAGGACGGTGGCCCGAACCAGGTCTGGCTGGCGTACCGTAGCGGTGATCCAGCTCAGCCACTGTACGTCGTGCTCGATGGGGATACCCAGGTCGAGAACGGCACGCTCGCCGAGGGACGGACGGTAGACATCCGCGGCCCCGAAGGCGACATCAGCCTGCTGCGAACGGCGCTCGGCAACCTCGCCGACCAGATCCTCCCCGGCCTCGGCACGTCGTCCAACGCGCCACAGCCGGACGTGCGGGGTGGCAGCGGCAGCCAGCCGTCGGTGCTGGTGCTGCGGGCGCGCCGCATTACCATCGTCGCCGACGCCCCGCCGCCGGAGCAGGACGTCAACGGCATCGTCGTGAACCGCGCGGCGGGCGGCGACGCGCAGACGTGGCAGTGGACGCTGTCGGTCGGCGGCGAGCAGATGGTCTTCCTCCAGGACGCCAGCACGGACATACCCCAGGATACGCCGGCCGACCCAACCGGGGTGTCCGCGCGCGTGTGGTATGTCGTCCGCAGCGGCGTCAACGTGGCGACGCGCATCCGCTTCTCGCCGCGTGTGACCCCGACGGCGACGCCGGCAGGCTACTGGTTCGAGGGAGCCATGGTCGTCTTCACGGTGAGCGAGAATAGCTGGTTCGCCGGCGGGTACAACATCGCTCTGAGGCCGACGACCAGGATCATCCTCAAACCGACTGGCAGCGCCATCGCCGACACAAGCCTGAGTGGTGACGAATACACGCCCGCCACGGTCGGCTCGCGCGTGCATCCTGGCCTCACCGTCCGCGTCTCTGGCGCGCATCAGCCAGGAACCCCACCGGCCATTGTCGCCGATGTGATTCTCGTCTGGGGCGCTCGAAACACCGTCCCCACGGCGACGGATGCGCCGCCGCAGCCAACCGCCACGGATGTCCCACCGCCGACGGCGACGAACCCACCGCCGCCGACGGCCACAGCAACGAACCCGCCGCCGCCGTCCCCCACGGCGACGAACCCACCGCCGCCGCCGACGGCCACAGCGACGAACCCGCCACCACCGTCTCCGACGGCGACGAACCCGCCGCCACCGACGGAGCCGCCCACGCCGCCGACGGCGACCCGCCCGGCCGCAGCGAAGCCGACCGCGACGGCGACGCCCCGCCCCGGCGGATAGACCCATTCACGAAATTCACGGAATTTGCGCCTCATTGACGACGAAACTATAATTCTGTCTCATTGAGCAGACGCCGCCGCTGTCTGCCCAATGCCCGTATAGCCCAGGAGCATTTCAATCCATGGCGCGGTCTAATGTCATTCGCCTTTGCGTTTCCCTGGCGGCAATTCCTGTCCTTTTTGCGCTTGGCGCGCTGACAATCCCCGATGCCCACGCTCAATCCCGCAAAGCTCCGCGCTCGACGCCGCTGTCACCCATCCGCGCCGTGCTGACGGCGACAATCCCTGTGTCCGTGAGCGCCGCGCTCCAAATGGAGACGGGCCTGTCCGCCGAGCCGGTCCGCGAGCCTTCGGTGGCCGTGGGGCCAGACGGGACGGCCCACTTCGCCTGGTGGAGCCCCACCAACCTCTACTGGAATCCGTGCGACGGCGATGACACGCCGGGCAACCCCGGCAATGCCGCGTTCTACGCGTACATAGACCCGTCGGCTAACAAACCCATGGTGAGCGGGCTAATATACGATCGCAGTCGGCCACGGGTGAGTGTTGGGGCGGACAATACGCTATTTGTGGCGTGGCAGAAGTGCAACACGACGACCAGGATATATCACCCCGCGTTCGACTGGGCGCCGTCCAAGGCGTGGCTCGCCGTTCAGTACCAGGCGCCGTTTACATACACGATGCCCTACGAGGGAGAGAACCCCCTCGACCCGCTCAACAGCACGCGCTATGTGGACGGCGCCGACGCGCCGTTTCCATACATTGCCCAGGAGAACGGACAGAGCCGCCTCCATCTCATCTGGGAACGCTACGATAGCCTCGCCCCGCCGGACGCCGCGCCCCAACTCTACTACGCCCGGCCGGTGACCGACGACAAGCCGATCACAGCGCCCCGCGACCCTGACCCGCGCCTTCGGACGACGCACATTTCCATCGCCGACTATGCGGGCCTGGCGCCCTCGATGGCCGTGCTCGAGAATGCCGGCAACCTCGAAGCTCACGCCGTTTGGCAGAGTCAATTACCCGGCTGCGACATGTCGGAAATTGAGTGGGGGTACGCGCCGAACCTCCCGCCCACGCTCACCACGGCCCAGCCAGGTACGCTGCCGCCCACATGGGAACCGTCGCAACCGATCTCCTACAACGGCGCGGCCAAGCGCGTCGCGAAGGGGCCAGCCTCGTGCGGCTCGGTGACGCGGACCGCTATCCACCCGGTGACGGCCATGGGGCCAGACGCCACGGTGTATGCCGCGTGGGTTGAGTGGGCGCCGGGGAACAACGACAACGACTACCAGATCATAGCCTCGCATCTCTTGCGCGACCAGCCTGTGCTGGATTGGAGCGCACCTACCACCGTCACCACGGCCACCAAGTCGGTGGCTCTGTCGCCGGCGACGGCGGTGGACAAGCGCGGGCGGCAGTACGTGTTGTGGAATGAGGGGTTCGACAAGGTTCAGCTGAAGGGGATGGACGCCAACGGGGGATGGGACACGACGCCAATTCAGCTCAACCGTGGCCCGGATTGCGAAGGGAAGCCGAGCGCGTCGGGCCAGAAAGTCGGCGATGTGGGGCTGACATACGATCCCGTGGGCGACAAGCTGCACGCGATCTGGCTGGCGACGACGTCAACCTCCAGTCTCCCCAACCGGCTGTGCTACGCGACGGTTGACATTAGTCCACCGTACCACACCTATCTGCCGCTCGTCAGCCAGGCGGCGACGCCCCACGTCGGCGCAGCGAAACTCTCCGGCATCCGGCCCCTCGCCCGCCCGTGACGGTGGCGGTATTCCCATAAGATGCGTCGTTTGTAGTAACGACTGAAGTCGTTCTTCGGCCTGGAACGACTGATGAACCTTACCGAGTTGTCGCCGCAATTATGCTGGCGCTGGAGAGTCATCTCCAGCGCCTCCTGCTGGCGGTGAAGTTGGCACTCCACCGCCAGCGCGGTTTACCGTTGCAATAGACGACAACAAAAGGCCCTCGTCCTGGCGGCGCTGCCAGGACGAGGGCCTTTCTTCTGTGGGGGCTGTGGCGGGCCGAACCTGAAGGTTACTGCGCTCCCAGCGACAGGTTGGGGCCGCTGATCGTCAGCGTGCCATTGAGCGGCTCCTGCGAGTTGTTGAACACCTGGACGTAGTACGTGCCGGCCGAGTTCAACACACCAGCCCACAGCTTCGGCACGCCCAGGAAGTAGTCAATCCCGCTGTCGTTCTTCGTGTTGGCGTTCGAGACATCCGGCGACCCGGACGCCGTGAAGGCGTTCTCGAACTGGCGGTTGCCGCTCTCGTCGCGCATGACGATGCCGCTCTCGTCGCGACGAGTGGGCGGCTCGACGCCATTCATGAGCCAGGCCGCGCGCTGCGGGTCGTACAGGTAGAAGCCCGTGTTGTGGGCCACGTCAGGATTGCCAGCGTTGTCGAAGGTAAAAAGGATGCTCTGCTGGGCGATGTCCACGCCCCTGCGCTCGTCGCGCTTCATCTGCTCGACGCTATACTCCTGCGGCACCACGAAGCTGAACCACGCGCTCTGGCCGGGCGCGAGCGAGACGTTCACAGGCGCCGCAGTCAGCGGCGTCGCCTGGCCGATGGAGCCATTGCCTGGCCCACTCATCATCGGCGCTGTCATCGCCGGCGCCGTCTGGCTGCCACTAGCGACGTTCCCCTGGCTCGCCGCCGACGCCGCGGCCGCGCTCTGGACCGACGACGGCTGCGCCGCCGCCAGGCTCAGGTTCGGGCCGGTGATGGCGAGGTTGTAGCTCATCGGCTCGCCAGACTGGTTGAAGACCTCGACGTAGTACGTCCCCGCGTCGTTGAGGACGCCCTGCCACTCCTTCGGCGCGCCCAGAAAGACGTCGGCGCCGTCCGGCAAGCTCCCGCTCGGCGTGGGCGATCCCTCGCCAAACCAGGCCGGCTGCGCCACGGGCTTGCCCTCGGCGTTCAGCGTGCTCGGCGGGATAATGCCGTTCATCACCCAGTGCGCGCCCTGCGGGTCGTACACGTGGAAGCCGGTGTTGTGGGCGGTGTCGGGATTGCTGGAGTTGCTGAACTGCAAGGTCAAGGTCTGCGGGGTGATGTTCACGCCGTTCCGCTCGTCGCGCTTCATCTGAACGACGCTGTACTCCTGCGGCACGACGAAGCTGTACCACGCGCTCTGGCCGGGCGCGAGTGTCCCCTGGGCGGGCGCGATGCTCAACGCCAGGGCTTTGCCAATGTCGGTCGGTCCGGTATCGGCCGACGCCGCAGCGGCGAAGACCGCCACCAGCGCCGCCATAGCGGTCACGATCCACAAACTGCGCAACTTCATCATCGTGTTCTCCTATTGTTAACAACGCAAACTCACGCAGCCCCCACAGTAAACACGATGACAGCGCCGCGCAAGTTTCGCGGCTAGATGAGAGAATGGTGAGAGTCGGGTCCACAGTGCTAGGCGAGGATGGCGGCGACGACGGCCCGCGTGTCGCCCAGGGTGGCGAAGACGGCGTCGGCCCCGGCGGCGCGCAGCTCCTCGACGGTGTAGCGCCCGGTGGCGACGCCGATCGTGCGCACGCCCAGGCTCTCGCCACACGCGATGTCCAGCGGCGTGTCGCCGATGATGACGATGTCCTTGCCGCGGAACGTGCGCCCCGTGAGCGCCTCGGCGCGGGCGACGGCAATCGGCGGCAGATCGGTGCGCGCCTGGGCCTCGTTGCCGTAGGCCGCGACGCGGAACCGCGCCGGGTCCAGGCCGACGGCGCGCAGCTTGATGGCCGCCGTCGCATCCAGGTTGCCGGTTAGCAGTCCGATGACCACGTCGGTGCGCCCCTCCAGCGCATCGAGCAGATGGTGCGCCCCATCCAGGGCGCGCATCTGGTGCTGCGGCAGGATGCGCTCCAGCTCGACGGCGTAGAGCGCCCAGTACTCCGGCAGCCGCGCCTGGGCCTCGTCCACATCCATCCCGGCGTACTGGAGCAGCTCGACGACGATCTGGGTGTCTATCTTGCCGGCCATGTGGTAGCCCGGCGGGATCTCCCCGATGCCGTAGAAGTCGCGCAGGGTGTTGAGCATCGCCGCCGCGCCCGCCCCGTCCGGCGTCAGCAGCGTCTGGTCTATGTCGAAGAGGACGAGCTTCATGTGGGCCTACATCTCAAAGTCCACGGAGCAGACGTGGTCGCTCATCTCGCGCCCGCGCGTCGCCACCGGCACATGCACCGGGTCGTCGGCGTAGCGGCGCACGTCGTCCAGCGTCTCGAAGTCGCACACCAGGGCCACGTCGTAGGCGCGGGCGCTGCGGATGAGGTCGTAGCCGGCGGTGAGGTTGTGGACGTAGGGGATGCGCGGCGCCATAGCGAGGGCCGAGGCGATCCAGGCGTCGCGCTCTTCCTGGGTGACGGTGGGCTTGTACTTGAACAGGACGACGTGGCGGATCATGGGCGCACTCCTTCGACCCCGAGGGTCGGCGCGATGTCTTGCATGGCGGTGAGGACGATGCCGATGTGTTCTTCGAGCGGCACGCCGAGCGCGGCCGCCCCCTGCTCGATGTCTTCGCGGTTGACGCCACGCGCGAACGCCTTGTCCTTCCAGCGTTTGCGCACGGCGCGCACGTCCACGTCGTGGATGCTCTTGGTCGGGCGGACGAGGGCGGTCGCCATGATGAGGCCAGTCAGCTCGTCCACGGCGAACAGCGCCTTCTCCATCGGCGAGAGGCGCGGCACGCCGGTGAAGTCGGCGTGGGAGAGGATGGCGACGATCATGTCCTCCGGGACGCCGCGCGCGCGGAGAATCTTCGCGCCCTCCGTCGGGTGATCCGGGAACGTCGGGTGGACCTCCCAGTCGAAGTCGTGGAGCAGGCCGACGACGCCCCACTCGTCCGGGTTGCCGTCGTAGCGCGGCGCGTAGGCGCGCATCGCCGCCTCGACGGCGAGCATGTGCTTGCGCAGGCCGTCGCCCTGGATATACTCGGTGACGATGGTCCACGCCTGGTCGCGGGGAAAAGTAGACAAACGAACCCTCCTGGCAGCGTGCAATGTGCGGCCTATTGTAGCCGCCGCAGGAGGATTCGTCCAACATTCGTCCCTCATCCCCCAGCCCCTTCTCCCAGGACGGGAGAAGGGGGGCCAGACCCCGCCTCGTCCCCCTCTCCCATTTTGGGAGAGGAAGGGGGAGGCTCTGTCTTCTCCCCTCGCCCATTTTGGGAGAGGGGCAGGGGGAGAGGGACGAGCCGCCATTGGCGCAACCCACCCCTTGACGCTATAATGTCAATCTACCAGACGGTCAGGAGTACGGCAAGATGGCGACGCAACCGCATTCGCCCCTGTCTCCCCAGCAGGTCAGCGACCTGGCGTACCAGGATTTCGACGAACGCACGCTCCACATGGACGCCGCCGCCAGGATCGCGCAGCGGGAGGCGCTGCTGGCCGCGTTGCCGTCGTCTGAGGAGTTCAACCGCGCCCGCGCCGATCTGCTGTACACCCTGGGCGCGCTCTACCGCGCCAACCATCGCGCCGAGGATGCGCTGACGGCGTTGCAGGCGGCGGTCGCCCTCTGCCCCGACAACGCCCTGTTGCGCTATGGCCTCGGCGAGACCTTGCGCCAGTTGAAGCGGTACGACGAGGCGCTCGAAGAGCAGCGGCAGGCCGTCCGCCTCGATCCCCTGTCGGCGCGCGCCAGCCTGGGACTGGCGGACGCGTACGATTCGTTGGAACGCTACGACGACGCCATCGCCGCCTTCCAACGTGCCGCGCAACTCGACCCGGCGTGGGCGTCGCCCCCCAACAACCTCGGCGTCACCTACTTCAAGCTGAAGCGCCTTGACGACGCCATCGCGTCATATCAGCAAGCGATCTCCCTGGAGCCGCGCTGGGCGATCCCCCACGTCAACCTGGGCATCACCTACCGCGACGCGAAACGCCTTGACGACGCCGTCACGGCCCTCCAGGGAGCTATTGCCCTCGACCCGCAGAACACCCTCGCCCACGGCGCGTTGGGGCGGGTGTACTTCCTCCTGGGGCGCTACGACGAGGCCATGGGGGCCTGTCAACAGGCGATTGCGCTCGACCCCGACTACGCCACAGCATACAACGAGCTAGGCAACGTCTACAACCGCCAGGGCCGCCTCGACGAGGCTATCGCTGCCTACGGGCAGGCTATCGCCCTCAACCCGGTGCATCCCTGGGCGCACGGCGGTCTCGCCTCCGTCTACTTCCGAATGCGTCGCTATACCGAGGCGCTCCCGGAGTATCAGCGCGCCGCGGCCGCCAATCCGTCTGAAGTCAGCCCGCACAACGGCCTGGGCTATGCTTGCATCGAGCTACAGCGATGGGACGAGGCGATGCAAGCGTTCCAGGCGGCAATCGCCCTCAACGCGACGTGGGCGTACCCGCACAACGGACTAGGCGAGGCGTACAGCGGCCTGGAGCGCTACGACGACGCCATCGCCGCCTTCGAGCAAGCGATCGCCCTCGATCCCCGCTACCCCCGGCCCCACAACAGCCTGGGGCTGGTGTACGTCCGGCTGAAGCGCTACGACGAGGCTATCGCCGCCTACGGCCAGGCCATCGCCCTCAACCCGAAGTACGCGCGCGCCTACCACAACCTGGGGAATGCGTACTGTGACACGGGGCGCTACGACGAGGCGGTCGCCGCTTACGGGCAGGCCATCGCCCATTTCGCCGGCTGGGCGACAACGCACAACGGCCTCGGCAACGCGCTGTGGCAGCTCAAGCGGCATGACGAGGCGGTCGCTGCGTACCGGCAGGCCATCGCCCTCGACCCGACGTATGCGTTTCCCCACAACGGCCTGGGCAACGTGTACTATGATCTGAATCGCTACGACGAGGCGGTCGCCGAATATCAGCAGGCCATTGCCCTGGACGCGACATATGCCAGCCCCCACTATGGCCTGGGCAACGTCTACCGCGCCCAGGCGCGCTACGAGGAAGCCGTGGCCGAATACCAGCAGGCCCTCGCCCTCAACCCGGACTTCGCGCTGGCCTACCACAACCTGGGCCTCGCGTTCTACGCGCTAGGGCGCTACGAGGAGGCCGTCGCGGCGTATGGGCAGACGCTCGAGCGTGCTCCGATGTGGGCGATTACCCACCATGAGCGGGGCAACGCGCTGCGGCGGCTCAAGCGTTACGAAGAGGCCGCCGCCGCCTACGGGCAGGCCATCGCCCTCAACCCGCAGTCCATGTTGGCCCACTACAGCCTGGGCCTCGCGACCTACGCCCTAGGGCGCTACGACGAGGCCGCCACCGCCTACGGGCAGGCTCTTGCCCTCGATCCCGACTATGCCCTGGCTTACAACGGCCTGGGCAACGTGTATTACGACCTGAATCGCTACGACGAGGCCATCGCCGCGTATGGGCAGGCCCTGGCCCGCCGACCGGACGACGTCGTCATAGGCAAGAATTTGGCTGAGGCATATCGCGCCCAGGAACGTTATGATGAGGCCATCGCCGCGTATCGGCACATGCTCACCCTCCGGCCTGACGATGCCGACATCTACAACGACCTGGGCAACACCTACTATCGCGCGCGCCGCTCGGAGGCAGCCGTCGCCGCCTATCAGCAGGCCATCAAGCTCCGGCCCGATTGGGCGACGGGTTTCGGCAATCTCGGCCGCGCCCTCGCCGCGCTGGCGCAGTACGACGAGGCGGTCGCCGCGTTCCAGCAAGCCATCGCCCTCGACCCTCGCGATGGCAGCGCCTACAACGGCCTGGGCAATGCCTACTTCGGCACGCGTCGCTATGACGAGGCGGTCGCCGCCTACCAGACAAGCATCAGCCTCGCCCCCAGTGCGCAAGACTACGCCGGCCTGGGCCGGGCGTATTTCGCTCTCGGGCGCGACGACGAGGCGATTGCCGCCTTCCAGCAGGCGGTCACCCTCGACCCAAACTACGCGCCGACTCATAACTCCCTCGGCAACGCCTACTTCAGACAGGGGCGCTACGCGGAGGCGGCCGCCGCCTTCCGCCACGCCATCGAGCGCAGCCCCCGGTGGACTGTGGCGCACAGTAATCTCGCCGATGCCCTCGCCGCGCTGGGGCGCTACGACGAGGCCGTCGCGGCGTATGGGCAGGCTATCGCCCTGGACCCGAGCGATGCGCGGGCCAGCTACGACCTGGGTCGGGTGTACTACGCCATGCGCCGCTACGACGACGCGACTCAAGCGTTCCGCAAGGCGCTGACCCTCGCTCCCGACGAGGCCAGCGTCCACACCTACCTGGCGCGCACATACGCTGCCATGAACCGCTTCGCGGACGCGATCCCCGAATACCGACACGCCATCCGCCTCGAACCAACGTGGCCGGGACCGCATCAAGGGCTAGGGGCGGCGCTGTCGGCGCTCGAGCGCTACGATGACGCCATCCAGGAGTTGCAGCAAAGCATCGCCCTCGACGACGGCCCGGAAGCGGCGTTTCCGTACAACGACCTGGGGAACGTCTACTTCGTGCGGCGGCGCTACGATGCGGCGATTGCCGCCTACGGGCAGGCCATCGCGCGCGACCCCGATTGGGCTGTGGCACACGTCAACCTCGGGCGGGCGCTCGCTGCGGCTGACCGCCACGAGGAAGCGATTGTCCCGCTCCAGGCAGCGCTCGCCGTGAGGCCGGACGACGCCGAGGCCCTGACCCTGCTGGGCCGCTCGTCCATCGAGACGGGGCGCGCGGACGACGCGATCCCGCTTTTGCAGCGGGCCATCACACTGGCCCCGAAGTGGTGGGCGCCGTACCACGGTCTCGCCGCCGTCTACGTTGAACAGGCGCGACTGGCCGAGGCGCAGCGCGTCCTGACCCAGCGTCTCCGCCAGGCCCCCTACAATCCGTTCACGACGCTGGTGCATCTCGGTGCGATCGCTCGACGCCTGGGCCAGCCGGACAGCGAGCAACGCTTCAAGGACGCTCTGGGCGCGTGGGACGTAGCGTGGCAGGAGAAGTGGCACAGTCCCTCGGTGCTGTTGGAGGCGCGGGCCATCGCCATGCTGGGGCTGGGCATTACGCGGGAAGGGCTGGACACGCTGCGCCAGGCCATCAGGGCGGCGACCCCGCGCGACAAACCGTGGTGGGCCATGTGGCGGCTGCTGGACGCCGCGCCGGCGCGGCCGCCTGGCCTCGACGAGGCGCTGGCGATGCGGCGCGAGGCGGAGGAGCGGCGGACTGGCAACGGATAGAGAACGGATCAACGGATTGCCGTGGGAGGACGTATAATTGAATTCATGCCGGCCCATCCGTTTAGTCGTGACACATCTGTTGTCAGAACCCTCTATGAGCATAGACCCCATCTGGCGCGAGACATTTGTAAAGCGACTGATTGACTGGGGCGCGGAGCAGCGCCCGCATTTGCCGTGGCGGCTGACCGACGACAGTGGCGCGCGCGACCCGTACCGCGTCTGGGTGGCGGAGATCATGCTCCAGCAGACGACGGCGGCGACGGTCGGCCCGTATTTCGAGCGTTTCCTGGCGCGCTTCCCCACAATCGCCGCGCTGGCCGCCGCGCCCCTGGATGACGTCCTCAAGGCGTGGGAGGGCCTCGGCTACTACGCCCGCGCCCGCAACCTGCACCGCGCTGCGCAGGTCGTCGTGAGTGAGCACGGCGGGGAATTGCCGGCGGACCCCAGGGCATTGGCAAAACTACCCGGCATCGGGCGCTACACCCTGGGCGCGATCCTGAGCATCGCCTTCGGGCAGCGCACCCCCATCCTCGACGGCAACGT
>JAXLWJ010000044.1:0-37652 GCA_046328535.1 Anaerolineae bacterium | reverse complement strand
TCAGAGCGCGGGTCACGCCCGAGGGGACGACGCCGAGCGTGAAGCCGATGCCCATGTGATAGAGCACGCCCGGCTCGCCCGGCGAGTTGATGTCGCGGCTCGCAAACTGGGGTACGTAGACCCGCGTTTCGAGGGCGGCCGTACCACGCACGCCCAGGATGTCGCACGCGGCGAACAGCTCATCCACGCCGTCCAGCACGTCAAAGTCCACCATGCCGATGGCGCGGTAGCCGTCGCGTTTCGCCAGCCAGGCCAGCGCCGAGGGCGAGTAGCCGTAGGCGTTGAAGGAGAAGAAGCTATGGCAGTGCATGTTGACGACGTCTGCTTCGGGCGCTACGGCCAGGCTGCCATCGGCCACCAGGTTCGCCAGCGCGCGCACCGCCGCCAGCCGGCGCTCCAGGCTCGCGTTGTTCAGCTCGCTATCGAGAGCCACCATCTCGGATACCATGCCCACTCTCCTCCTCAGCCCAGGCCCCAGGCAGCGACACACAAATCGAAACACGTTCGAACGTATATCGTTACGCTACAGGGCAAGTATATCGTGAATCACGGCAAATGTCAATAGAACAATCAGCCTATGTTACGAAACTTGTTCGAATGTGTCCACCAATGTCTTGTAGCGCCCATAGGCATCCTCCCACGCTGCTGTGTCCTGTGGCGTGTAGGTCGCGGTTTCAGCGACGCGCCGGAGGAGCGCCCGCCCTTCAGCGATAGAGCCGATATGCCCCGTGGCGACCGCCTGCACCAGGATATTCCCGATCGCGGTCGCTTCGACCGGCCCGGCGATGACTGGCCGCCCGGTGGCGTTGGCGGTGAACTGGTTGAGCAAGGCATTGCGCGACCCGCCGCCGACCACATGCACCACGGAGACCCCTCGTCCCTGGACGGTCTCGATCAGCTCGAGGACGCGGCGATACTCCAGGGCCAGGCTCTCCAGGATGCAGCGTACCAGCCCGCCCGGCCCGTCCGGCGCCGCTCCGCCACTCTCGACGCAGGCGGCGGCGATGCGCGCCGGCATGTCGCCAGGCGCGAGGAAGCGTCCGTCGCCCGGCCAGATGAGCGCGGCGAAGGGCGGCGCGCTCTCCGCCAGCGCCGTCAGTTCGGCATAGGCGTATGTCCGCCCCGCATGCGCCCAGGCGCGGCGGCACTCCTCGATGAGCCACATGCCCATGATGTTCTTGAGCAGGCGAATCGTGCCGTTGACGCCGCCCTCGTTGGTCAGGTTGGCGGCCAGGCTGGCGGCGCTAATCACCGGCGCCGACGCCTCGACGCCCATCAGCGACCATGTGCCGGAGCTGATGTAGGCATAGTCGGCGGCCTCGGCCGGCACGGCGGCGACGGCGGCGGCGGTGTCGTGGCCCGCCGTCGCGATGACCTGGACCGCCGGCGCGCCCGTCTCGCGCATGACCGACGGGCGCAGCGGGCCGAGAGGCGTTCCCGGCGGAACGATCTCGCCAAACGGCGCGGTTGGGATGCCCAGGCGCTCCAGGAGCGGCCAGGCCCAGTCGCCGCTCACCGGGTTGTAGCACTGGGTCGTGCTGACGATGGTGAACTCGCTGGCCTTGACGCCGGACAGCCAGAAGTTGAGCAGATCGGGGATGTTGAGGAAGCGGCGGGCCACGCGCAGCGCGGGCGCGTTGGCGCGCGCCAGGGCGAGTAGCTGATAGAGGCTGTTTAGGCTCATGAACTGGATGCCCGTCTGGGCGTAGATCTCGTCACGCCCCACAACCTCGAACGCGGCTTCCAGCATGCCGTCGGTGCGGGCATCGCGGTAGTGGTAGGGGTTGCCGAGCAGGGAGTCGTCGTCGGCCAGCAGGCCGAAATCCACGCCCCACGTGTCCACCCCGATGCCCGCCAGGTTGCCGCCCGCTGCCTTCGCCGCCAGCGCCAGACCGCGCCCCATCTCGTCCCACAGGCGCAGGATGTCCCAGAACAGGCTGTCGCCGACGCACACCGGGCCGTTGGGGAAGCGGTGGACTTCCTCCAGAGTCAGGCGGTCATCGTCGAGGCGGCCGAGAACGGCGCGGCCGCTCGTCGCGCCCAGATCAAAGGCCACAAAGGCCGGCGCGGATACTGTGGTCATGGGCATCACCTCTATATGTCATGACGAGATTTCCAATCAATGTGACGGCATGCGCCGACACAAAGAACCAGCGTTGTCACCCCGAACGAAGTGAGGGGCCTGGACTGCGGCGCAGAGGCGGCCCAGATGCTGAGCCGAAGGCGAAGCATGACACGGTAGGTGAAGTTCCTGAGCAGCGCAGCGCAGCAATTCCCGCTCTTGCGAAAGACCGTCTATGCGGCAAAAGCGCGTCGTGTCACCCACCGGGAGGCTGCTTCGTCGTCCTATCGTCCTCCTCGCAGCGACACCGGAGTTCACTGGTGTTCTTAGTGGTAGCGCGAGATCGCCACCCCTGGGTCAAAACTGTCCCGTCGCTATCTTATGGTGATTGCAGTACGCCATCAGTGGTAGCGCGTCGCTACCACCGCTACCGCCGCTTTCATCCGTGAGGATGCGCCGTAGGCGGCAGCGAAGCCCCTCAGAAAGTTGACGCCCTGCTGTCATGCTGAGCCGAAGGCGAAGCATCCTCCGGCGCTGCGGGAGGCCCTTCGCGCTGCTCAGGGCGACAGCCACCGTTTCTTCTGTCGGCGCATGCCGCCACGGGCATGGGGGTCTCGCACTGACGGCTAATACCCCTTGTACAGCGGGCCGAAGGTGGCGCAGGCGCGGTAGTCGGCGCCCACCGGCTCCAGCGCCCCGAAGTGCGTCCACGCGCTCGGCCGGAAGACGTCCTCCTCGGCCAGGTTGTGCATCGTTACCGGAATGCGCAGCATCGCCGCCAGCGTCACCAGGTCGGCGCCGATGTGGCCGTAGCTGATCGCGCCGTGATTCGCGCCCCAGTTCGCCATCACCGAGTACACGTCGCGGAACGGGCCGCTCCCCGTGACACGCGGGACGAACCAGTGCGTCGGCCAGGTCGGGTTCGTGCGTTCGTTGATGACCTCATGGACCGCAGGCGGCAGGTCCACCGTCCAGCCCTCGGCGAGCTGAAGCACCGGCCCTAGCCCCTTGACGATGTTGACGCGGGCCATGGTCACCGGCATCTGGCCTTCGGTCAGGAAGCCGGACGAGTAGCCGCCGCCGCGGAAGTACTCGGTCATCGCCGGGTACCAGGACGTTGCGGCCAGGCAGCCCTGCGCCTCGTCCTCAGTGACCTCCCAGAACGGCTTCATCACCGGCTGGCCGTCGCGCTTCATTCGCCCGGTCGCGTCCAGCGTCGCCGCGCCGGAGTTGATGAGGTGGATGATGCCGTCCTTCGCCAGCCCCGCCAGGGTGTAGCCGGTGACGCGCTTCACGGCGTCCGGACTCCAGTACGTGCGCACGTCGGCGAAGATCTGGGCCGTGTTGGTGAGGAGGTAGCCGAACAGCATCGTCGCGCCGTTCAGGCTGTCGTTCTCGGTGGCGAAGACATACGGCGCGCGGATGCCGTTCCAGTCAAAGGACGAGTTGAGGATGGCCTCCATGAAGTCGCCGTTGGGGTAGTGGTCGGTCCACTGGCGCTGGCCCTGGAAGCCGCCGACGATGGCGTTGTGGCCGAGCGCCTCTTCGCCGTAGCCCAGCTCGGCCAGTCGCGCGTTGCCGACCATCAGGTCGCGGGCGGCCAGCGTCATCTTGACCGAGGTCTCCCAGTCCTTGTCCTTCTGCTCGCGGGTGCGCTCGTAGCCGGGCGCGTTGTACTCGCGGCCCTCCGTGCAGTTGGCCTCGGTCCACGCCTTCGCCTTCGCGTACTCGTCGGGGTCGAAGATGCCCCCGTCAATGCGCCGCGTCAGCTCGGTCATGTCAATCGCTTCGACGCGCATCCCCAGGTAGCTCTCGAAGAACGGCTGATCCACAATCGAGCCGGCGATACCCATCGAGGTGCCGCCGATGGACAGGTACGACTTGCCGCGCATCATCGCCACCGCCAGGCCAGCGCGGGCGAAGCGCAGCAGCTTCGCCTGGACATCGGCCGGGATGCTGGGGTCACCCAGGTCCTGCACATCGTGGCCGTAGATGCTGAAGGCGGGCAGCCCCTTCTGATTGTGGCCGGCGAGTACAGCGGCCAGGTACACCGCGCCGGGCCGTTCGGTGCCGTTGAACCCCCAGACCGCTTTCGGCGTCAGCGGGTCCATGTCCATCGTCTCCGAGCCGTAGCACCAACACGGCGTCACGGTGATGGTGCAGCCGACGCCGGCGCGGGCGAACTTCTCCGCCGCCGCCGCCGCCTCGGCCACACCGCCGATGCACGTGTCGGCGATGACGCACTCGACCGGCCGCCCGTCGGGGTAGCGCAGGTTGGCGCTCAGAAAGGACGCCGTCGCCCGCGCCATGCCCATCGTCGGCTCCTCCAGCGACTCGCGGACGCCGCGGCGGCGGCCGTCAATCGCCGGGCGAATGCCGATCTTCGGGAATTCCCCAATCCAGCGCGTCGCGCCCTGGGCCGCGTTCTGCTGTTCTGTAGTCATACGTTGCACCCTCGCATTTCAGAGATTTGAGTGAGGACCTGGAAGATATGGCGTATCCCCAGCGGCGCTAGGCCGATGTCAGGATCATGTTCGCGTATTGAATGGTATCGCCGGTCCGAATCAGGCCGATCGCCTGCGGGACGCGCCGCTTGAATTCGACGTGCGGCTCGTAGCTGACGGGGACACCGACCAGGGCGTCTGCGAAGCGCTGGCAGACTTCGGGTGAGTTGTTGTCCACGAACTCGGCGGCCATGCTGATGGCGCCGATGACGTAGTTGGCGCGGATCGCCGCCAGCACCTGGAGTACAGTCGGCACGTCGTCCACGAGGGAGATGTCCACGGTCTCGATGGTCGGCCAGAATGGGAAGCCGCGGTCGGCGATGACGAGCGTATTGGTGTGCCGCACGCGGGCCAGCAGGCTGGCGATGTGCGGGTTCAGGATGCCGCTGATGAGCATGTGGGCCTCGATGCACAGGCGGTTGTGGTGGAAAGAGGGGCTGCCCAGGTCAGCCGGGCAGCCCCTCTTCGCGCCTTGAGGCTGCGTACCGCGTCTTACTGGTACAGCACAGCCTTGATTTCAGGGTTGTCTACGTTGGTCTTGTCGTACCACTTGAAGCCGGTGTCAATGTTCTTGTCCACAGGCTGCTTGTTGATGGCCTTGACCGCGGCCTCGACGCACTTGTAGCCGATGCCGATGGGGTCCTGGGTGATAGCGCCGGCCTCGACACCGCTCTTGATGGCGTCAATCTGCTGCTTGCCGGAGTCGTAGCCGATGACCACGATCTTGCCGTCCTTCTTCAGCTCCTTCACCGCGTTGAGCACGCCGATGATCGAACCCTCGTTCGCGCCGAAGAAGCCCTTGAGGTTGGGGTGCGCCTGGACGATCGCCTTCGCCAGGTCGGTGGACTTGAGCTGGTCGCCGCCGCCGTACTGGATGTCCACGATCTTGATGTTGGGGTACTTGCTCTTGATCTGGTTCACGAAGCCGTCGCGGCGGTCAATGCCCGTGCGGCTGGTCTGGTCGTGAACGATCACCGCAACTTCGCCCTCATTGTTGATGAGCGCGGCCATCTTGTCGGCAGCCGCCGCCGCCGCCTTGAGGTTGTCCGTCGCGGCCGTCGCCACCGGGATGTCGCTGTCCACGCCCGAGTCGAAGCCGATGATCGGGATACCCTGGTCCTTGGCCTTCTGGAGCAGCGGGATAGCGGCCTTGGAGTCGAGAGCGGCGAAGCAGATGGCAGCCGGCTTCTTGTCAATCGCAGCCTGGAGCATCTCGATCTGCTTGTCCACCTGGGACTCGTTCTCCGGCCCCTCGAACGTAATCTTGACGTTCTTGTCCTTGGCGGCCTGCTCCGAGCCTTGCTTCACAGCCTGCCAGAACTGGTGCTGGAAGCCCTTGGAGATGACGGGAATGTACGGCATGTCGCCAGAGGGCGCCGCCGCCTTAGCCGCCGGCGCGGCTGTCGCTGCGGCCTGGGCCGGCGCGGCCGGCTGCGACGCGGTGGGGGCCGGCGCGCCGCCGCAAGCCGCCAGGACCACGCCCAGGACGAGCAGGCCAGCAATGGTGACGAGTAACCACCGAGATTTCATGTTGGTTCTCCTTTTCTCACGTGAGACGGGTGGGTATGTCGAAGCTCCACGGTGGAGCGCTCAACCAAACGAAAGGCGCAGGGGTTACCTGCGCTGGCGGCGAACGATGTCCAGGTAAACAGCCAGGATGACGATGACGCCGGTCACGACGATCTGCCACTCCTGCGGCACGGACATGATGCGCAGGCCGTTGGTCAGCGTGCTGATCAGGAACGCGCCGATAACCGTGCCGAGGATCGTCCCCTCGCCGCCGCTCAGGGACGTGCCGCCAATCACCGCTGCTGCGATCGCGTCCAGCTCGTAGCCCGCGCCCAGGGAGGGCTGCGCCGAGTTGAGGCGGGCGGCAATCATGACGCCGCCGAGGCCGGCGAACGTGCTACACAGGGTAAAGACCGCCGTCTTCCAGCGCATCGTGTTGACGCCCGACAGCCGCGTCGCCTCCTCGTTGCTGCCGAGGGCGAAGGTGTAGCGGCCGAGAATGGTGCGGTTGAGGATGAAGCCGGCGACGATAGCGGCCAGGAACATGACCAGCACGGCGTTGGGGATATCGAAGCCCGGAATGACCGCGCCGATGACCGAGCCCATCGCCAGCTCGCGGAAGACGGGCGTGTCGTTGAAGTAGATCGGCTTGAGGTTGGAAAAGATGAGCGCCAGGCCGCGGGCGATGTAGAACATGCCGAGGGTGGCGATGAACGGCGGCACCTTCATCCGCGAGACGACGGTTCCGTTGACGAAACCGGCGAGCGTACCCGTCAAGATACCGACCAGAATGCCGACCGGGATGGGTAGCCCCAGGTTCGTCACGGCGACGCCGGTCATGACGGCGGCCAGCGTCATCACCGTGCCGACCGAGAGGTCAATGCCGCCGGCGATGATGACGAAGGTCACGCCAATCGCCAGCACACCGTTGACGGACGTGGCGAGCAGGATGCCGATGATGTTGTCGAACTGAAGGAAGTTCGGCGACGCGATGGAGAAAAAGACAAAGATGACAATCAGCGCGGCGAAGGCCAACACTCGTTGGATTGCGTCGGAGCGGAAGATGGACCGCCGCTGGGTCATGGTCGCTTGCATCTCTCAAAATCCTTTCACGAGTTGGTCTCGGCGCTGGCGTTCGTGACAACGGCAGACGTGCGCTGGGTGGCGAGGCGCATGATGCTCTCCTGCGTCGCCTCGCTGCTGCTCAGCTCGCCCGTGATGCGCCCCTCGCACATCACCACAATGCGGTGGCTCATGCGCAGGATCTCCGGGAGTTCCGACGAGATCATGATGATGGACTTGCCCTGTTGCGCGAGATTGTTCAAGAGCTTGTAGATTTCGCTCTTCGCGCCGACGTCAATGCCGCGCGTCGGCTCGTCGAAGATGAGGATGTCGGTGTTGGCGTCCAGCCACTTGCCGATGATGACCTTCTGCTGGTTGCCGCCCGACAGGTTGCGCACCTTCTGCTGCAAACTCGGCGTCTTGATGGCGAGCGCGTCCACCGCCCGCTTGCCGGCGACGCGCGTCTGCGCCGTGTTGACCACCGCGCCGCCGAGCAGGTAGCGGCTGAGCGTCGCCATTACCACATTATCCGCGACATCCATGCCCAGCACCGCGCCGTACCGCTTGCGATCCTCTGACAGGTAGCTGATGCCATGTTTGACGGCGTCGCCAGGGCTGTGGATCGTCACGCGCTGGCCCTTGACGTAGATTTCGCCGGAGTCGAGGCGGTCCGCGCCGAAGATGGCTCGCCCAACCTCCGTCCGCCCCGCGCCCACCAGCCCGGCGAAGCCGAGGATCTCGCCCTTCTTGAGCTGAAAGCTCACATCCTTGATCGCCCGCCCTCGGTTCAGGCCCTTCACTTCCAGCACGACGTCCTGGCTGGGGTTCTCCGGAAGCTCCGGTGTGGACTCGTAAATCGTCCGGCCGACCATCATGCTGATGATCTCGTCAATGCTCGTGCTGGCCGTCGGAACGGTGTTGACGTACTGACCGTCGCGCATCACCGTCACCCGGTCCGAGATCTGCTTCAACTCCTCCAGGCGGTGCGAGATGTGGACGACGCCCACGCCCCTGGCGCGCAGGTCGCGGATGAGGCGGAACAGGTCGTCAATCTCGACGTCGGTGAGCGGCGCAGTCGGCTCGTCCATGATGAGCACGTCGGAGTTGAACGACAACGCCTTGGCAATCTCGACCATCTGCTGCTTGGCGACGGTCAGGTCCGCCACCTTCATGCGCGGGTCGAGCGCCAGGTTCATCGCCTTGAACAACGCCTGCGCCTTCGCATTGATGGCGCGGTCGTCGAGCATGAAGCCAGCGCCGCGTGGCTCGCGGCCGATGAAGATGTTCTGGGCGACGGTCAGGTGCTGCATCAGGTTCAGCTCCTGGTGAACCATGCTGATGCCCAGGTCCTGCGCCTCGCGCGGCCGCGTGATATTGACCTCTTTGCCCTTGTAGACGATCCGCCCGGCGTCCTTGGTGTAGATGCCGGAGAGGATCTTCATCAGGGTGGACTTCCCCGCGCCGTTCTCCCCCACCAGGGCGTGAATCTCGCCCGGCAGCAGCTCGAACCTGGCGCTGTTCAGGGCGTGAACGCCGGGAAACGATTTATCAATCCCTTCCATTACCACCAAAGCGTCGGCCATGCCTCACCTCTCAGTTGTTCTCGGCCTTCCCACTCGGCCACGTGCAGTTGTGGATCGGCGCCAGAATCTTCTGCACCTCAGCCAGCAGCGCCGTATCCAGCGGTTCTTCGACCCACCGCACATTCTTCTCTAGATTGGCGGGGTTCGCCGTCCCGACGAGCGTCGTCGGGATATCGGGGTTGGCGACGCTGAATTGCACGGCGAGCCTGGCGATGTCTACGCCCTGGGCGCGGCAGAACTCGGCCGCCTGCGCGCAGGTGGCCTTCATCTCCTCTGACGCCGGGTGCCAGTCTGGGGTTCCGCGTTGCGTTAGCAGCCCCATGCCCAGGGGCGAGGCATTGATGACGCCGACGCCCTTCGCATTGAGGTAGGGCAGCATGTCGGCCAGCGAGGTATCGTTCAGCTCGTAGTGGCAGTACGACAGGATGGTGTCCAGGTCGGTGCGGTCGAGCACGTAGCGGAAGACATTCAGGGGCAGGCCGGTGACGCCGACGAAGCGCACCTTGCCCTGCGCCTGGAGCCGCCGCAGCGCCGGCAGGGTCTCCTCGACAACCTGATCGAGCGAGCCGAACTCGATGTCGTGGCATTCGATGATGTCTATGTGCGCGACGCCCAGGCGCGCCAGGCTCTCGTCCACGCTGGTGGTGACGCGCTCGGCCGAGAAGTCGAACTCATCCGCGCCGTAGCGGCCCACCTTCGTCGCCAGGATATAGCGGTCGCGGGGGATGCCCCGCAGGGCGCGTCCCAGCACCGTCTCTGCTTTCGTCAGGCCGTAATAGGGCGACACATCAATGAGATTAATGCCGAGGTCGAGGGCCAGCGGCACAGTGCGCATTGCCTCTGTCTCGTCAATGGCGTGGAAGACGCCACCGAGGGATGACGCGCCAAAACTGAGCGCAGAGACTCTTAACCCCGTCGTTCCGAGTGCTCGGTATTCCATGCCTTCCCTACCGTCGGGCAGTCGCGGCCCGTCTTGCTATGGCTCTACAGCCAATGATGCTGTGGCGTTGTTTGTCAGCAATGGGTCGCCACTGGAGCGGCGCACCACAATCTCGGTCGGCAAAACAAGTTCTTGGGGTTTGTGCGGCCCTTCGTCGGCCAGCCGCGCCAGCAGCAGCTCCGTCGCCTTCTTGCCCATCTCATACGCCGGCTGCGCCGCCATCGTGAAGAACGGCACAGTGAGGAAGTCGAGCGGCAGATCGTCGAAGCAGACGACGGCGATGTCCTCCGGCACGCGCAGCTCCATCTCGCGCAACGCCTGCGCCGCGCCGATTGCCATGAAGTTGTGGCCGGCGAAGATCGCCGTCGGCCGCGGCAGAACAGCCATCGCTCGCTGCGTCATCTCGTAGCCGGCGGCGCGAGAGAACGCGCCGCGGGTAATGCGCTTCGCCTCCACCCGCAGTCCCGCCTCGTTCATGGCGCGGCGGTAGCCGGCGACGCGGTCTTCAGCCGTCGAGACACCACGCGGCCCGCTGAGCATGGCGATGCGCCGATGCCCTAGCTCGATAAGCAGTTTGGTCAGCTGAAACGCCCCCAACTCGGAATCGCAGCGCACACTATCGGCTGTCGCGCCCTCGATCCGGCGGTCCAGAATAACCAGGGGGGTGCTGTGCTTCTCGATGAAGCGCACCGCGTCGGGGGCGCTCGTGGCTGGCACGAGCAGAATCCCGTCCACCTGCTTCTGGATCAGCACATCCAGATACTTCTGCTGTTCCGCCTCGGACTCGTCGGTGTTGCACAGGATGACGGTGTAGCCGGCTTTGCTGGCGGTGTCCTCGACGCCGCGAGCGACCGTGGTGAAGAATGGGTTGGCGACGTCGGTCAGCACGAGGGCCAGGGTGTTGGTGCGCTTGGAGCGCAGGCTGCGGGCGACGGTGTTCGGAACGTAGCCCAGCTCGGCGATGGCCTCGTGGACGCGGCGGCGGTTCTCCTCACTCACATAGTCGAAGTTGTTGATCACCCTCGACACGGTGATGGGAGAGACACCAGCTCGTTTTGCCACGTCGCGGATTGTCGCCATGTTTCCCCGGCTGCTGGAAGGAGCCTGACTCGCTGGTAACGGTATCATGATACCGTTACCATGATAACGGTATCATATCATCATTCGAAACCTGTGTCAAGGGGTTTCGCCGCTAATTTCAGCGTCGCGACAAAAGTTCCTGGTGGAATGAACGCGCCCGTGATAGAATCAAGAGCGGCTGGCAATGATCCTTCATCGCCAAAGAAAACGGGCCTGAGGCTTGCTCAACGTCGTTGAGCGCATTGCCTCGGCCCGATCATTTTCTGGTAGCAGGACGCTTCGAGCGTCGCGTGGGCGCTCAGCGTGACAGGAGCCGCGCTCAGGCGCTGCCCTCCGCCAGTGGCGTAATCGTCTCGTGAACGTAGGGATGCAGGGGGAACGAGGCCAGAACCTCGTCCAGCGCCATCTGGGACGGAACCGCGAACACCTGCCATGACCGCGACTGATCTGCGGCGATATACAGTTTCTCGCGTACCCCCTGGCGGTCCAGCTCCATACCGCGCGCCGACTCTGCCGGTATCAGCGCCAGAATCTCTGGTGTTGGGGCCTGATTGAACATGCTTTCGACCAAGAAACGCATACGACCTCCTTGTTTCTTCCCGTGACCTGGCTGAGTTGTGGACCCTACGCTAGTGTTGTCTCGCCAGCAGGCGCAGCGTTACACCCACCAAGTAGCTCTCCTCACCTTCGCTACCAGGTTTGATAGCCCCCCGACCAAAAACAGCGAAACTCATCAGGGTCGTTTCACCGCCTGAGCTTGCTCCGTCATGGGGCGTCTGTTATACTTGCGGGAACATTTGGACAATCGTTCGAGGACTGCCATGCGCCCGGTCGTGATTGAAAACCCCGTACTCAATTCGCCTTACGACGAACCCAAGCGCCATTTTCGCTTCACTGAGCAGGGTATCACCGACGAGATCGTCGAGGCCCGGCGCGTCAGCTCCTACTTCGTGCCCATCCCGCAGCCCAAGAAGAAAGGCAAGCAAGCAGCGCTTCCGCTGACCGAGTGGACCGAAGACCGAATCGAGGAGAACACCTTCATCAACCAGCTGCGCGAGCGAGTCGCGCGCTGGCGGCAGAACGGCTACCGCGGGGTCACACCCACAACCGCCTACCTCCTCAACTACTGGCAGCGGCCCGACCGCGAGCGGAAGCTGTTCTTCTGCCAGATCGAGGCGCTGGAGACCGCTATCTACGTGACGGAGGTCGCCACCAAAGACAACGCCGCCTGGATCGAGAACGCCCTGCGCGCCGCCAATGACAGTTCTAACCCTGGCCTCTACCGCATTGCCGTCAAGATGGCGACCGGCAGCGGCAAGACTGTCGTCATGGCGATGCTCATCGCGTGGCAGGCGCTCAACAAGCTCGCCAATACCCAGGACGCTCGCTTCTCCGACGCCTTTCTCATCGTGACGCCCGGCATCACCATCCGCGACCGTCTGCGCGTCCTTCTGCCGAGCGACCCCGACAACTACTATCGCAAGCTCGACGTCGTCCCACCGGACATGCTGGAGGACCTCGGCCGCGCGCGCTTCGTCATCACCAACTTCCACGCTTTCAAGCCGCGCGAGCACACCCAGGCTGGCAAGCTCACCAAGGCCATCCTCGACCAGGGCAAGGCCAGCCCGTTCACCGAGACCCCAGACCAAATGGTGCGCCGCGTCTGCCGCGAGCTGGGCGCCAAGAAGAACATCGTCGTGCTGAACGACGAGGCTCACCACTGCTACCGCCGCAAACCGGACGCCGACGCCGACCGTCTCAGCGGCGACGAGCGCCGCGAAGCCGAGCGGCGCGAGGAGGAAGCCCGCGTCTGGATCTCCGGCCTCGAGGCGGTCAAGGCGAAGCTCGGCGTCAAAGTCATCTACGATCTGTCCGCCACGCCGTTCTTCCTGCGCGGCTCCGGCTATATCAAGCTCACCGCCGACGGCAAGCGCATCAGCGAGGGCATCCTGTTCCCCTGGGTTGTCTCGGATTTCTCCCTGATTGATGCCATCGAGAGCGGCATTGTCAAAGTCCCCCGCATTCCCGTCGCCGACGACTCGATGGTCGGCGAGCAGCCCACATATCGTGACCTGTGGCTACGTATCCGCGACAGCCTTCCCAAGAAGGGCCGCGGGACGCAAGAGGTCACGGGCGAGCCAAAGCTGCCGGCCGAGCTAGAGGGCGCCCTACAGAGCCTGTACGGCAACTACGAGAAATACTACGCCGCCTGGGAGCGCAACACCGCCGCCCGCGCCGCCGGCCTCACGCCGCCCGTTTTCATCGTCGTGTGCAACAACACCAACGTCTCCAAGCTCGTCTTCCAGTACATCGCCGGCTGGGAGAAGCGCGTTGACAATGGCGCGGCGGTGCGCGTGCCGGGCCAGCTCAAGCTGTTCAGCAACGTCGCCGACGGCCGCTGGCTGCCGCGCCCCAACACCATCCTCGTTGACAGTGAGGAGCTTGAGTCTGGTGAGAGCATGAGCGATGAGTTCAAAAAGCTGGCCGCCGCCGAGATCGAGGAGTTCAAGGCCGACTATCGCCGCCGCTTCCCCGGCCGCGACGCCGACGCTCTCACCGACGAGGACCTGCTGCGCGAGGTCATGAATACCGTCGGCAAGCCGGGTAAACTCGGCGAAGGCGTGCGTTGCGTCGTGTCCGTCTCGATGCTCACGGAGGGCTGGGATGCCAACACCGTCACTCACATCCTGGGCATCCGCGCCTTTGGCACCCAGCTCCTCTGCGAGCAGGTCGTCGGGCGCGCCCTGCGCCGCATGAGCTACGCCATCGACTCCGACAACAAGTTCGCGCCGGAGTACGCCGAGGTCTACGGCGTCCCGTTCTCCTTCATTCCCAGCGAAGGCGCCGCCAAGATCACAAAACCCCCGGCCCACTTCACCCGCGTCCACGCCCTCGAAGACCGCATCGCCGCCGAGATCACCTTCCCGCGCCTCCTGGGCTACCGCTATGATCTACCCGGCGAGCGCCTCGCCGCCGAGTTTACGCCAGCCTCGCGCTATGCCCTCTCCACCGCCGACCTGCCGACGCGCACCGACATGAGCTCCATCATCGGCGAGAGCACCTTCCACGACCTCTACGACCTCAGGCTGCGACGCGAGCAAGAGATAGACTTCCACCTTGCCAGGCGCGTCCTGGAGACGTATTTCCGCGACGGCGAAGGCGCCCTCCGCCCGTGGCTCTTTCCGCAGCTGCTGCCCATTGTCGGCCGCTGGCGGCAGGAGTATGTCACGTGCAAGGACAACGCCTTCCCGCAGATGCTCCTCATCGTCGAGTTCGCCAACGACGCCGCCAGCCGCATCTACCAGGCCATCGTCCACGCCAATCACGGGGCCAAGACACTCAAGCCCATTCTGCGCCCCTACGACACCCTCGGCTCGACGCGCTACGTTGACTTCGACACCGCGCGCGAAACCTACCTCACCAGCCCTGCGCTCTGTCACGTCTCGCACGTCGTGCTGGACAGCGGCTGGGAAGCGAAGATGGCGGAGAGCCTGGAGGAGATGCCCGAAGTCGCCGCTTACGTCAAGAACCAGGGCCTCGGTTTCACCATCCCATACACCCTGAACGGCGAGGAGCGCGGCTACATCCCGGACTTCATCGTCCGCATCAACGACGGCCATGACGACCCGCTGACGCTGATCGTCGAGGTCAGCGGCGAGAAGAAGAAGGACAAGGCGGAGAAGGTGGCAACGGCGCGCGAGCTCTGGATTCCGGCCGTCAACAACCACGGCGGCTTCGGCCGCTGGGCCTTCATCGAAATCTCCGACCCATGGGATGCCAAGAATACCATCCGCGCCTTCCTGCCCGAAACCAGGTAACCCCAAGGGCGCACGGGACCTTACATGCCCTACTGGCAGCTCTACTATCATCTTATCTGGGCCACGAAGGAGCGTGAGCCGCTCATCACGCCCCAGTTCGAGCCGAAGTTATGGGACTATCTGCGCGGCAAGGGCCTCGACCTTGGCGGCATCGTCTACGCGGTGGGCGGCGTGGCAGACCACGTCCACGTCGCGGTGGCTATCCCGCCACGCATCGCCGTCGCAACCTACGCTGGGCAGCTCAAGGGCGCGAGCTCGCACTGGATGACTCATCTCGCCGACCATCCTGCACCATTTGATTGGCAAGATGGTTATGGCGCCTTTTCGTTCAGCAGGCGCTCGCTGCCCCAGGTCGTTCAGTATGTTCTCCACCAACACGAGCATCATCAGAAGGGTGATCTGATAGAAGAGATGGAACGCATTGAGGTTGAGAACTATGGGCCGTGAGTTCGTCCGCCCGTCCGCCCGACGGTCAACCGATCCTCGACCGTTCACCCGCCGCCCGTCCGCCCGACGGTCAACCGTCGGGCTACAAAATGCAAGCCCAAGGGGCTATGGCCCCAAGCCTCCCAGGCTTCCAACTCGTAGCCAGATGCTTCTAGCGTCTGGCGTCTGCCCTCCCAAGCCTCCTAGGCTTCCACCTTGTAGCCAGGGGCTTCTAGCGTCTGGCTACGGCCCCACCCCGTCCGCCCGACGGTCAACCGTCGGGCTACAAAATGCAAGCCCAAGGGGCTATGGCCCCAAGCCTCCCAGGCTTCCACCTTGTAGCCAGGGGCTTCTAGCGTCTGGCGTCTGCCCTCCCAAGCCTCCCAGGCTTCCATCTTGTAGCCAGGGGCTTCTAGCGTCTGGCTACGGCCCCACCCCGTCCGCCCGACGGTCAACCGTCGGGCTACAAAATGCAAGCCCAAGGGGCTATGGCCCCAAGCCTCCCAGGCTTCCATCTTGTAGCCAGATGCTTCTAGCGTCTGGCGTCTGCCCTCCCAAGCCTCCCAGGCTTCCACCTTGTAGCCAGGGGCTTCTAGCCCCTGGCGAACCCGCCCCTGTCGTACCTGGCGATCCTAGAAAGAAGCTGCCCCATGCCGCGTAAGAAACCCACCGGCGCCGCCGCCCCGACCCCGGTTACCGCCATCAAGCACCGCGACACGCGCGTCAACATCCCCACCGAGGAACTGCGCGATTTTGTCGCCGACGACGAGCGCGCCCCGCAAACCATGCGCTACCCCCGCGACCCCTCCCTCGACCCGCAGCTCGTCTGGAAAGGCAAGGATGAGCAGGACGCCGCCGACCTGGCCGTGGACAACGTCCCGGTCTACATCCAGGAGAAGGTCCACCCCCAGGCCCTCATCGAAGACCTGCGCGCCTACGCCCGCGCCGAGGCCGACGCCGGCCAGCCCGCCCTGTTCGCCGACTTCAACGGCCTCACCTTCGAGGACGCCATTGACTTCTACCACCACGAGCAGCACTGGGCCAACCGTCTCATCCTGGGCGACTCGCTCCTCGTCATGACCTCGCTGGCCGAGCGCGAGGCCCTCAAGGGCAAGGTGCAGATGATCTACCTTGACCCGCCCTACGGCATCAAGTTCGGCTCCAACTGGCAGGTCTCCACGCGCAAGCGCGACGTCAAGGACGGCAAGGTCGAGGACCTGACGCGCCAGCCGGAGCAGATCAAGGCATTTCGAGATACCTGGGAGATGGGCATCCACTCCTACCTGAGCTACCTCCGCGACCGCCTCACCGCCGCCCGCGAGCTGCTCACCGAGAGCGGCAGCATCTTCGTCCAGATCGGAGAAGAGAATGTTCACTTAGTACGCTGCCTAATGGATGAAATCTTCGGTTCGGAAAACAGCGTCGC
The DNA here is from genome assembly GCA_046328535.1 of Anaerolineae bacterium. Classification (GTDB taxonomy): domain Bacteria; phylum Chloroflexota; class Anaerolineae; order Epilineales; family JAHCIE01; genus JBDHWG01. Next base: position 21,242 of record JAXLWJ010000044.1, on the reverse strand, counting down.
CCTGATCTCGTTTCGGAAGAAAACCATGCCGCTGGGGGCTATCTTCCTGGAACGCATGGATGACTATCTTGTCTGGTATGCTAAGGACGTGGCCCAGGCTAGAGACAAATACCGCCAACTGTATAGACGGCAAGACGTTTCGGGAGATTTCCACTGGAATTGGTATGAGTTGCCTGACGGGTCGCGACGGAGAATCAGTGAAGCTCAGCTACAGAGAGGCGAGCAGATTCCATCTGGCGCGAAGGTATGTCGCCTTGTCTCCATGTGGCCTCCGTCATTTAGCGCCAGCGCCGTATTTCCGGTGATGTTTCGAGGCAAAGACTACGTGCCAGCAGAGGATCAATGCTGGCCGACCAACCCGGATGGTATGCAACGACTGGTTTGGGCAGATAGACTCGAAATCGAGGGAAGGAATCTGCGATATGTTCTTCGGCTTGACGACTATGACCTAGTGAAGCTCACTACATCATGGCAAGACACAATTGGCGCGCGCGATCAGCGCTATGTTGTTGAAACCTCCACGAATATTGTTGAGCGTTGCCTCCTCATGACCACGGACCCCGGCGACCTCGTCCTCGACCCGACGTGCGGCAGCGGCACCACCGCCTATGTCGCCGAGCAGTGGGGCCGCCGCTGGATCACCATTGATACCAGCCGCGTCGCCCTCGCCCTCGCCCGCACCCGCCTCATGGCCGCCCGCTTCCCGTACTACCTCCTGGCCGACTCGCCAGAGGGCGTCAAGAAAGAAGCCGAGCTAACCGGCCAGTTCCCGGAGATCGTCTCGACCGGCGGCGACATCCGCAAGGGCTTCGTCTACCGGCGCGTCCCCCACGTCACCCTCAAGTCCATCGCCAACAACCCGGACATCCGCGCGGGCATGTCACGCCAGGAGATTGACGCCGCCATTGCCCGCCACGCCGAGACAGAGTTGCTCTACGACCAGCCCTACGAGGACAACAAGCGCGTCCGCGTCAGCGGCCCGTTCACCGCCGAGAGCCTGTCGCCGCACCGCGTCCTGGCGGCGGATGAGGAGCGCCCGGCCAGCGAGGCCGACGGGCGGCGCGACGCGGCGGGCGAGTACGTCCCGATGATCGTGGGCAATCTGCGCAAGGCGGGCGTCCAGAACACGAAGGCTGGCGAGCGCCTGAAGTTCGACCGCCTGGAGCCATACGCCGGCACGTGGCTCCATGCCGCCGGCGAGTACACCGACCGCGACGGCAAGTCGCGCCGCGTCGCCGTCCACGTGGGTCCGGAGCACAGCGCCGTCGGCCCGGAGGCTATCAAGGAGGCGGCGAAGGAGGCCGTCCAGGGCCTCGGCTTCGACCTGCTGCTGGTGTGCGGCCTCGCCTTCGACCCGCACGTGTCCGAGGAGGTGCGCCGCTACGGGCGGTTGACCGTCCAGACGGTACGCATCAACGCCGACCTGACGATGGGCGACGAGGTGTTGAAGAAGACGGGCGCGGGCAACCTGTTCATGATCTTCGGCGAGCCGGACATCACCCTGGCGCCCCAGGCGGACGGGCGGCTCGTCGCCACGCTGCGCGGCCTCGACATCTACGACCCGACGACGGGCGAGATTCGCTCGGCGTCCACCGACGACATCGCGTGCTGGTTCATTGACACCGCCTACAACGGCGAGAGCTTCTTCGTGCGCCACGCCTACTTCACCGGCGCCGACCGCCCTTACGAGCGCCTCCAGCGCACTCTGCGCGCCGATATTGACGAGACCGCCTGGTCAACGCTATACTCGACCGAGAGCCGGCCGTTCGGCCGGCCGCCGACGGGCAAGATCGCTGTCAAGGTCATCAACCACTACGGCGACGAGGTGCTTAAGGTGTTCAACGTGTAGCGGCGAGGCGCTTATGGCGAACCTGACGGGTAAAGTGGCGTTTGTGACGGGGGCGGGGCTGGGGATTGGCTACGCGGCGGCGCTGGCGCTCGCCCGCGCCGGGGCGGCGGTCGTCGTCAACGACGTGACGGCGGAGCGGGCGGACACGGCGGCGGCCGGCATCAAGGCCGAGGGCGGGCGGGCGGCGGCGTTCGCCGGCGACATGTCCGCCGTGGCGACGTGCCGCGCCCTGGTCGCGTTCGCCGTCGAGACCTTCGGCCGCCTCGACATCGCCTGCTGCAACGCGGGCATCACGAGCTGGGGCGGCTTCCTCGACTACTCCGAGGCGCACTTCGACGAGGTCGTCGGCCTCAATCTCAAGGGGACGTACTTCAGCGCCCAGGCGGCGGCGCGGCAGATGATCGCGCAAGGCGGCGGCGGGCGGATCATTCTCACGTCGTCGGTGACGGGCAACAAGGCTGTCCGCAACCTCTCGGCGTATGCCATGACGAAGGGCGGCATCCAGATGCTGGCGCGCAACCTCGTCCTGGAGCTGTCGCCCTACGGGATCACCATCAACGCCGTCGCGCCCGGCGCCATCGTCACCGAGCGCAACCTGCACGACGACCCGCAGTACGGCGAACACTGGGCCGCCGTCGTACCGCTCGGCCGCGCCGGTCAGCCGGAGGACATCGCCGCCACGATGGTGTTCCTGGCGTCCGACGAGGCGAGCTATATCACCGGCCAGACGATTATCATAGACGGCGGCGTCACTGCTGTCGGCCTGACCCCCGACCAATACACCAACGCCCAGCAAGGGCGGCGCGGTCAATAGGACCGCAATCCGCCCGCCCGCCAGGCTCCGCCAGGGGTACGCTCGCCAGGGGCTAGAAGCCTCTGGCTACGAGGTGGAAGCCTGGGAGGCTTGGGAGGACAGCCCCTTGGGCTTCCAGCCCATAGCCATGCCCTTCAGGGCGTGGCGGCCCACCGAAAGGAACTCGCCCCATGCCTCAGCTTTATGGACGCGCCTACACGCCCGAAGAATTGCGCCAATTCACCGGCCACCTGGCGCAGATCGCCGGCGTCCGCCTGGTCGAGATGGCGGACGGCAAGCCGCGCGGCATGCGCGTCGCCGAGGTCGCCACCGGCAGCGGCTGGCAGTTCGATGTCCACCTGGACCGCGCCCTGGACATCGGCGCGGCGTCGTTCGCGGGCAGGCCCCTGGCCTGGCTGCACCCGGCGATGGGCGGGCCGTGGCACTACGACCCCTACGGGTACAACTGGGGGCGCACCTTCGGCGGCGGCCTGGTGACGACGTGCGGCCTGACGTTCTTCGGGCAGCCGGAGCAGGACGGCGCCGAGACGCTGGGGCTGCACGGCCGCATCAGCCACACGTCCGCCGAGAAGGTATGTGTGCGCGAGGCGTGGGAGGGCGACGACTACGTGCTGACAATCGAGGGGCAGGCGCGGCAGGCGGCGCAGTCGGCGGAGAACCTGCTGCTGACACGGCGCATCTCGACGCGGCTCGGCGCGAGCCACCTGGTGATCGAGGACACGGTGCGCAACGACGGCTACCGCCCTAGCCCGCACATGATCCTGTATCACTGCAACTTCGGCTTCCCGGTCGTCAGCCCCGACTCGGAACTGCTGGTCAACGACGAGACGGTGCTGCCGCGGGATGAGTCGGTGGCGGCGGCGCTGGCGTACCACAAAACGTTCGAGCCGCCGGTCGGCGACTACGCCCAGAGTGTGTTCTTCCACAAGCCGCGTGTTGACGCCGCCGGCTTCTCCCAGGCGGCCATCGTCAACCGCGCGCTTGAGTTCGGCGCCTACGTGCGCTGGCGCGCGGCCGAGCTGCCGTGCATGGGCCAGTGGAAGCAACTCAGCGCCAGCGACTACGTCTGCGCCCTGGAGCCGGCGAACTATTGGGAAACGCCGCGGCACAAGCTGCGCGCCGAGGGGCGGCTGCGCTTTCTCCAGCCGGGCGAAGAGGTCCACTACCATGTCGAACTGGGCGCGCTCGCGGACGCGGAGGCGATACGCTCATTTGAGTCAGCACTGTAGCGCCGACTTTCCAGTCGGCCATGTAGCGCCGACTTCCAGTCGGCTCCCCCGGAAAGCTGACTGAAGTCAGCACTACACACTGTGAGCGCAAACTTGTAGCGCCGACTTCCAGTCGGCTCCCCCGGAAAGCTGACTGAAGTCGGCGCTACACTCGTTGACTTTACTTGGACGAGCCGACTGAAGTCGGCGCTACATCGAAAGTGGCGCTGCCGTACTTCGCGGTCGCTTTGAGGGCGGGGGCGCCGTCGGATTTCGCGCGGAACCGCAAGGTGAGCGTCGCGCCGTCAGCGCCGCTCGGCCACGCCGCGACATAGCGCGCATCACCCTGGGTCGGGTTCCCGTGGGCGCCCGAGACGAACGTCCCGGCCCGCGCCAGCTTGTCCCCCCCACGCCCCTTCTCATCCTCGACGAGACTCAGCTGCGCCGGGTCGAAGCGCACCCTGATCTCCGCCGCGCCCACCGCGCCGCCGGGGACGCGCACAGTGACGGCGAACTCCTGGCCGGCCGTCACCTTCGCTGGCGCGGCCACGGTCACGCCGCCGCGCTCGCCCTTGCCCAACGGCCCCGACGCGGCGCGATAGGGTGGCGGCGCGCCCCACGTCGTCGGCCCACGCGCCCCATAGTTGATGGCGACCAGGGTGACGTCGAGCAGGTCAACCACGCCGTCGCCGTTGACGTCGGCCGCCGGGTTCAGCGGCGGGCTGAGATCGTAGTTGGAGTCGACCAGGACGAGGTCGTCTAGCCCGACCAGCCCATTGTTGTTGGCGTCGCCGCCGAGCAGCAGCGTCGTCGGCAGGGTGATGGCCGTCTCCGCCGTGATGACGGCCTGGGCGGACAGGTAGCCCGCGTGCCGCGCCGTGACGGTGCGAATGCCGGGCTCGACCGTCAGGACGAACGTGCCGTCAGGCTTGGTCGTCGTGACCGCCGTCCCATCGCCAACGGTGACCCCGCTGAAGTCGCTCCGCCCCTGCATCTGCACCTTGCCGCGAATGACAGCGAGTGGCAGCCGCGTGGCTGTCACGCACGAGGAGAAGGTGGACGTGTTGCCGTCGGCGTCCGTCGCCGTTGCGACAATGCCGAGGTCGCCGGTGGATGGCAGGGTCAGGCTGAACGAGGCGTAGCCCTGGCCGTCGGTCGTGATCTCGCCGGCGCCGCGATAGGTCTGCACAGGGAGTGCGTCGCTGGATGAGCAAGACGCCGTCGTGTACACGTCTATGGCGAACGTCGTCGCGGGGGTGGTGAACAACGTGCCGCTGACCAGGAGCACCGAGTCGGACTGGGCCGACGTGATGGTCGGCGCGGTCTGGCCGCCGTTGCCGCCGTTCTTCAGCTCGATGCCGCCGTCCGTGTTACGATAGATGGAATTGCCGCGGATCGTGTTGCGGATGCCCCCGTCCACGCTGACGCCGAGGCCCCTGTTGAAGGCAATGACATTGCCCGCCCCGCCCTCCGGGCCACCGATCTTGTTGCGCGGGGAGCCTTCGATGACCACGCCGCCGCCGTTGGGGAGCGGGCGCACGCCATCCTTCGTGACGCCGATGAGGTTGCCAGTCACGACATTGGCGCTGCCGTCGCCAAAGATGTGGATGCCGCTGCCGCCGTTCCCGCCGATCACGTTGCCCGCGCCGCTGCCGCCGACGACCGTGGTCGAGGCGTCGTGAATCGAGACGCCCTCGGCGCCGTTCGACAGCGCCGCCTGCCCACGGGGGTCCGTGCCGATGTAGTTGTTGGTGATGGTGTTGCCCGACGCGCCGAGGCCGAAGACGAGCACCCCCTGCTGGCGGTTGCCGGAGATGATGTTGCGCGAAGCCGGGTCGCCGCCCACGGTCGTATTGCGAGCATTCACGATCGCCACGCCGACGCCCATGTTGCCCATGCCGGCGATACCCGCGCCGTCTGTGCCGATGGCGTTGCCGGCGACCACGTTGGAGATAGCGTCGCCACCGCGAATCTCGACGCCGTTCATGGCGTTGCCGAAGATGATGTTGCGAGCGTCGGGCGAAGCGCCGCCGATGGTGTTGCGCGGCGAGTCCAGCACCAGGATGCCGTCGCCACCGTTATTGTAGAAGGTATTGCCGCGGACGACGTTGTCGCCACCGCCCGTCATTTCCAGCCCGGCCCCGCCGAAGGCGTACACCGTCAGGCCGCGCACGGTCGAAGAGCCGCCGCTGACGCGCAAGCCGACGGCATCCGCGCCGGCCGCTGCGCCGTTGAGGACGACCTGGCCGCCGGGCTGGCTGGTCCCGTCGAGGGTGATCGGCTTCGTCAAGGCCGGCAGCGGGCCGAGATTGCCCTGGCCCACCTCGATGACAGGCACACTGTCGGACTGAATGTTGAACGCAATGGTCGCGGCGGAGTCGGCGGCGTTGGCCTGGTTGATGGCCTGGCGCAGGCTACAGATCGCCGGGTTACAGGCGCTCCCGTCAACGTCGTCTGTTGTCGTAACGACGATGAGGGTCGCGGTGGCGGAGGCGGACGCGGCCGACATGAGGCAGACGGCCAGGGCTATCGAAAGCAGTAGGGTGAGACGGCGAGCAAGCATACGATGCCTCCCATCCCCTGAGGGGGCGGTTTGGTGAACTTCTTTACTATTTATTAACGCCGGGCGTGGGGCGGCGTTATGGCCCGGCTCGGACCGGCTTCACGAGTTCACCAAACATTCGCGCCCCCTTCACAACTCTTGCCGCGCCCGGCCCCTCGGTGCGAATAGAGCGTATAGGACCACCCGCTGCCCTGGGTATCAGTGGTCCAGTTTGACCCCACGGGGCAGGGCTTGCGGCGGGAGCTTCGCGGGGGCGCGCTGCCCGCCCGTGGCCGGCGCCGGCAGCATCCCCTCGTCCACCCGCGCCAGCGCCACCGAGTTCCACCCGCCGACGGCATAGAGCCGGTCCCCCGCTGCGCCCGCCCCCAGGTTTGCCCGTGCCTGGGGCAGGGGCGGCTCAGCGACCCACGCCCCGGTGCGGGGATCGAATGCCTCGCCCTGGGCGCTTGGCCCAACGGCCCACCCGCCCAGGGCAAACAGACGCTCGCCGTCGCTGACAACGCCGAGGGCAAAGCGCGGTTCGAGCAGCGGCGGCCCTGCGACCCACGTGTCGGCCGCCGGATCGTACACCTCGACGGCGCTGCTCGGCTGCGGCGTAGACCCGCCCACCGCGTAAATCTTGCCCTGGAGCGTGGCCGCGCCGAGGTAGCTCCGCGCCGTGGGCATGTCGGCGCGTGGCGTCCAGGCGTCCGACGCCGGATCGTAAGCCTCGACCGTCTTCAGCAAAGCGGCGCTCGCTCCACCCAGCGCGTAGACTTTGCCCTGGCTCGCCGCCGCCGCCAGGTCGGCGCGGGGCGTCGGCATGTCGGCGCGGCGGGTCCACGTGTCCGACGCGGGATCGTAGACCTCGACGACCGCGAGCCGCTCGCCGCTGCTGCCCGTCCCGCCGATGGCGTAGAGTTTGCCGTCCAGGGCCGTCACGGCGAGGCCGGCGCGGGGCGTGGGCATGTCGGCGCGGCGGGTCCACGTGTTGGCGACCGGATCGAGGGCCGCGACCGTGGCGACGGGAGCGCCATCGGCGTTGCTGCCGCCAACCGCGTAGACGATGCCGTCCACGACGGCGACGCCGAGGTTGTAGCGCGGCGCGGGGAGCGCGGCGCGCGGACGCCACTCCAGCGTCTGGCCCGGCGGCAGGCGATCCTGCCACGACAGCGGCCCGCGCAGGTTGTAGTTCTGCGCCAGGATGAGCAGGTCGGCCAGGTCAACGCGGCCGTCGCCGTTCAGATCGGCGCGCCCGTCTGACGGCGGCTCCGTGCCGTAGGCCGTGGAGACGATGAGCAGGTCAGCCAGGTCAATCACGTCGTCATCGTTGACATCGCCGGCGAGCAGGGTCGTACTGGGAATACCGACGGGGCGGCTGAACGCCTCGAAGGAAATCTGGCGTGACAGGTAGCCGGGATGGCGGGCGGTGAGGACGTGGGCGCGGCCTCCCTCCACGGCCAGGGCAAACTCGCCGGCCGGATTGGTCAGGGTGTACGGCGCGCCGTCGAGGAGGATACTCGTGCCGCTGTAGTCCGTCTGGGCCTGAAGCCTGACGACACCCGCAACGAAGACGGAAGGCGCGGCGACGGCGTGGCCCGCCGTGAGCAGCGCCGCGAGGATGACGAGAGTCACGGGGACGACCAGCTTGCGAGGAGAACGGGGCTGCGCCATACGCCCCTCCATTCCGGTGAGTGACGCGCGATTGGCGCCCATCAATAAGACGAGGCAGCCGTTACGAATGTAGCGGCTGCCTGGCAAGTTGCCCTGTTCCTCTCAGCGCGTGCCGAGCGGGTACGGCCCTGGCGTGTTCGTCGCCGGCGGCGGCAACGTTGGCGAGGCCGCCGGCGGATATGGGTAGCCGCTTGGCGTCTCTGTCGGCGGCGGCACGAGGGTGCGCGTCGCCGTTGGCGTCGGGGTGCGCGTCGGGGTCGCCGTTCGTGTCGGGGACGGCGTCGGGGTGCGCGTCGCCGTGGCCGTCAGCGTCGGTGTGAACGTTGGTGTGGCCGGGCAGACCGGCGTTGAAGTCGCCGTCGGGCCGCCGTCGGGCGTGTTCGTGGCGGTGGGCGCTCCCACGGGGGTGTTGGTGGCCGTCGGCTGCGGGCAAATCGGCGTGGCCGTGACCGTCGGCGTCGCGGTGTCCGTCGGCGTTGGCGTGAACGTCGCTGTCGGCGGGACAGCTGTGTCGGTGGCCGTGGCCGTCGGCGGAACGGGCGTATCCGTCGCCGTGGCTGTCGGCGGGATCGGTGTGTCGGTGGCCGTGGCTGTCGGCGGGATCGGGGTGTCGGTGGCCGTGGCTGTCGGCGGGATCGGTGTGTCGGTGGCCGTGGCTGTCGGCGGGATCGGTGTGTCGGTGGCCGTGGCTGTCGGCGGGACGGGCGTATCCGTCGCCGTCGCCGTCGGTGGGACGGGTGTATCGGTGGCCGTGGCGGTCGGTGGGACGAGCGTATCGGTGGCCGTGACTGTCGGCGGGATCGGTGTCGCCGTCGCCGTCGGTGGGACGGGTGTGTCGGTGGCCGTGGCGGTCGGCGGGATCGGTGTAGCCGTGGCCGTGACTGTAGGAGCCACAGGCGTGGCCGTGGGCGTCGCCACGTCAACATTCCAGGGCAGCGGCCCGCGCAGGCCGAACGTGGCGATGACGGCATTGATGTCAATCTCGTCCACCTTGCCGTCGCCGTTGAGGTCGGCGGCCGGGTTGCTGACAGGGTCGCTGCCATACGCGCTGCTGACGATGAGCAGGTCGGTCAGGTCCACGACATCATCGCCGTTGGCGTCGCCCATGACCAGGGTCGTGGTGGGAATCTCAATCGTACCCTGCGGTTGGTTCAACAGGAGCTGGCGCGACAGATAGCCGGGGTGAGCGGCGCGGATGGTGTGGACGCCGCCATTCACCACAGCCAGCGCGAACTCGCCATCGGGGTTGGTGCGCGAGTACGGCACACCATCAAAGTAGATGATAGTGTTCGCGTAACTTGTGCGCCCTTGCAAGAGCACCTTCCCGATGAGTATGGCTTGTGGTTCAGCAGCGTTGGAGACTTGGGCAAGCCCTAGCGCCAGCAGCGCGGACAGCGCTAACAGGATGGGCGCCCAGCGGCGACGAAGCATTGTGCCTCCTCGGGGGGTATGCGTCATTGATGAGCGTCAGGTATACGCAAGTATATAACGCAAACGCGATGTAAAAGAAACGGGTACATCGCGTTAACCTTATCGCGGCGTCTAGCCGCGTGCGTCCACCCCATTATATAGATTGTGTGAAGGTCGCTGCTTGACGTTTGTCAGACGGCTTCCTGCGCTTTCACCACCACGGTGGGATGACTTCGTTATCCCGGTAGCGGCGCTTGAGATGATGATTCCAGACCGTCACGCCCCCACGCCCTTTCACCCCGTAGTCCGCCTCGGTTTTCACGAGCACGGTGTCGCCCTCGATGCCCAGGATGGTCAGGTGGTGCGGCATCGTCTCGCGGGCGACGCGCACCATCATCTCCGGTATCTCGTCATAGTGCGGGAAGATGGCGCTGTGGTGAACGTAGCCGAAGCCGTGCTTCCAGGCGTTCGTCAGGCGGACGCTGCGGAACTGCTCGCCCCAGATCATCGCCCCGGCGCTGCACCCGGCGACGACCCCGCCCGCCGCCAGAACCCCCTGGATCGCATCGCCGGCTGGGCTGTCGTGGAGCGTGTCGAACAGATAGCCTGGCTTGCCGCCAGAGAGATAGACGAAGTTAGCGGCGCGGATCTTGTCCACCAGCGCCTCATCGTGGGCCATCTCGCGGTTGATGATGTCCACGGCCTCCGCCTGCGCCCCTAGCTTACGGAAATGGGCGACGCCCAGGTTGGACCAGTACGCGACGCGCGCCGCGCCCTCGGTGCCGGCCGCCGTCGGCAGGCACACCACCCGCGGCGCGCTCGGCGTTCGCGCCAACAGCGAGCGGTCCACAGGTTCCATGCCTGCCAGGTACTCGCCGCTCCCCGCCAATGCCAGCGTTCCCTTCATAACATCCCTCCGCTGCGGCTTCTCGCATAGTGTCGTATCCCCAAAGTATATTCCGAGCATCCCGCCACAACGATTTCGGCCACGGGCGCAAGGACTCGTCTCGAGCGGGCCTCCTGGTGACTAGCCAACCGACCCACAGCGAGGCCGCCCATGCTCACAATCTCCCCCACCCGCATCCGCATCTTCCGCGACTGCCCGCAACGCTACGCGCTGACGTATGTCCGCCGCGCGCCGCCAGCCGCGCCCTCAGAAGGCCCGCAGCTCGCCTTCGGGTCGAGCCTGCACCTGGCGCTCAAACAGTATCATGGGCTGGTTGCCGCCCGGTCGCTGCCCCCGGAGCGGCTGCTTCGCCAGTGCTGGGTAGGCGGCGGATACGCCGATCCGTCCCAGGAGGCCGAGTACTTTGCCGAGGGAGTCGCCATCCTGCGCCAATACCGCGAGTCGGTCCGGGCCGACATTCCCTGCAACCGGGAGGTGACCCTGAGCCAGGTGGTGTACCTGGCCTGGCAGCCGGTGAAGCTCGTCGGGCGCGTAGACCGCCTGGACCACTGCGACGACGGCGGGAAGGAGCTGCTGGATTACAAGACGACGGCGACGGGAACGGCTCCGACGCCAGAGCAGCTGGCGGCCGACCTCCCGACCTACGTGTACTACAGCCTGGGGCGGCTGACCTTCGCCGACGCGCCGCGGGTGGCCGTGTCGCAGCTCAACCTGCGCACCCTCGACCGCTCGACGGCCGCGTACACGCCAGGGCGCCTCGCGGCGAACGACGATGCGCTGGCCGCGCTCGCCCACGCGATGGGGAACGGCCCCTATGAAGCGCGGCCTGGTGGCCGGTGTTCGTGGTGTCCGGTGCGGAGGAGTTGCCAGGTGGGGGAGATTAGCGGGGGCGCGGTGGGATGATGACGCCGCCATCGTGCTGGCGGTGGAGCGCCAACTCCACCGCCAGCCTGACCACGCGCGTGGTGGAGCGCCAACTCCACCACACGCTTATCGCGCTCGCGCTGGAGAGCCATCTCCAGCGCCTCCGATGGGCGGTGGAGTTGTCACTCCACCCCCAGCGGGGGATGGGCAGGGGCGGGCTGCGCAGCGGCGGCCATGACGCGCTGGAGAAGCATGGCTTCCGGCACCGCGCCCTCGACATGGACGTTCTCGTTGATGACGGTGCGCGGCACGCCCATCACGCTGTACTTGTGCGCCAGGTGCGGAAACTCGATGGCCTCCACCATGTCGGCGGTGATGTGGGCGTTCTCCATCGCCATCTGGTGGGCCATGTGGACGGCGCGGGGGCAGTAGGGGCAGGTCGGCGTGACGAACACTTGCATGCGCATCGGCGTCTTGATCTCGGCTAGGGCCGCGCGCGTCGTGGGCGCCAGGCCAGAGTCGCCGCGGCTCACCATGAGGATGTCCTGAATGAGGGAGGCGAACTCGTAGCCAGACGGGATGCCGTAGTAGCGGATGCCGTAGTCAGCGGGCTGCGGGCCGTCGGCGAGCATCGCCATGCCCGGCGCCTTGTCAATGCCATATGCCGCCGCCCGCGCGCTCTGCTGCTCGATGTCCAACACCTCGACGGCGATCTTGTCCGAGAGGCCGGCCACTTCCTCCACGATCTGCCGCGTGTCGGGGCAATACTCGCAGTCCTTCTGCTGGGTGAACAGGACGAGCTTCACCGGGCGGGTCAGCGCCGCGAATTCCTTCTTCAGCTCTTGCTGGTCTTTTGCCGATAGCAACGCCATATGTCCTCCGTGACGCTAAACTGCGGCCTTGACGGGCGCCGGCTCAATTCGGTAGCTATGGGTAATGGTGGCGACGCCACGCAGGGTCGCCGCGACCGAGCAGTAGCGTTCTTCTGACAACCGAATGGCCTTCTCAACGTTTGGCGCGCTGAGGCCATTGCCGTAGATCACGTATTCCACGTGGATTTTGACGAATTTGTGTGGGTGTTCGTCGGCCTGCTCGCCGTTGACGCTCACCTCCAGGCCCTCGACCGGCTCGCGCATCTTGCGCAGGATGGAGATGACGTCCATCGCTGTGCAGCCGCCCAGCCCGGCCAGTACCAGTTCGGTCGGGCGCGGGCCGTTGTTCTCGCCGCCCGCCGCCTCGGCCGCGTCCATGAAAATCGTGTGGCCGGAGGGCGTCGAGGCCGCGAACTCCATGCCGCCGATCAGAACCGTATTCACAATCTTTCCACTTGCCATCTGTCCTCCTGGGTCCTTCGCGTGTCTACGGTGTTAGATGCAGGTCTACCGAAAAGGTAACAGGCTATCGGTCAACGGCTAGAGACACGGATAAACGGATTGCCCATAATCACAGGTCGCGGAGTCGTTGCAAGGAGGACGAAAGGACGACGAAGCGACCTCCCGCTGGCGAATGACACCCGCTCACTGAATAGCCCGCCTTTCATAAAGGGGGTGAGATTGCTTCGCTGACGCTCGCAATGACAACGTGACGGTGTACTCGCGCTGGCGCATATCGTCACAGGACTTCAGGGTCACGGCACAACAGCCCTGGCTCGCCCTGGCGCTCAGCGATCTGTTTGGTTGGACGGCTCGGCGGTGAAGGGGACTTCGGTGAAATAAGCGGCCAGCGACGGGCGCAGGATGGCGCGGGCGCGGTGGATGCGCACTTTCAGCGCCTGGGGCGAGATGCCCAGAACATGGGCGGCCTCCTCGGTGGACAGCCCCTCGACCTCGCGCAAGACGAACGCCTGGCGCAGCGACTCCGGCAGAGATGCGATGGCCCTGTCCATTGCCCCGCGCAACTCCGTCGTCAGGGCGACAATTTCGGGGTCCGCGCTGACATCGTGAACAGGAAGCTCGCGGGGCGGCTCTGCTGCTGTGTCGGCCGGGCCTTCGAGCGAAATGGTAGCTAGTTCGTGGCGGCGCAGGCGCATCAAGCCGCTGTTCGTGGCGATGCGGTGCAGCCACGTGCCGAGGTTCGAGCGGCCCTCGAAGCTGTCAACGCTCTTGCAGGCATTGACGAACGTGTCCTGCAAGACTTCCTCGGCGTCGTCGGGGTCGCCGGTCAGGCGCAAGGCCACGCTGAACACCTGGTGGGAGTAGCGCTCCACGAGCTGCGTGCAGGCGCACCGTTCGTGGCGATGCAGTGCGTCAACCAGTTCTTTCTCACCCTCACCCCGACAGCCCACTCCACGACCCATTCGACCCTCGACGTTCTTGTTTCAGACCCTATGCTCGTTGTGTATTCAATTGTAGTCCCGCGCAACCGTTTGCGTCAACCCCTCGGCAGAGCTACCTGCATGCTGCCGAACCCCGGTGCCCTTGCCCCTCTCCCCCAATAGCGCCGCTTGTCGCTCTGAGCGGAGCGAAGAGCCTCCACAGCGCCGGGATGCTTCGCTGCGCTCAGCATGACGACATGGCTGTCATCCCGAACGAAGTGAGGGGGCTGGACTGCGGCCCAGATGCTTCGCTGCGCTCAGCATGACAGCCCAGGGTTATTTTCAGAGGAGTTCCTCATGGACTTGCGTCCACCACCAGACGCATGAAAATACGCTGTCGCACCGACAACCCCCGCCTGTCACCCCGAACGAAGTGAGGGGGCTGGACTGCGGCCCAGATGCTTCGCTGCGCTCAGCATGACAGCCCAGGCTCATTTTCAGGAGCGAGGGGACGGCGGGTGAACAAGCCTTCGTGCGGCGTAGCGGCCTCTTCACGCTGCGCGGCTCCGACGGGTCTATAATGTAGACGGGAGGCACGATGCTGTGGCTCCGGTTAGCCGCGTCCTCGTTGGACAAGGAGTGACGGGATGCGCGCGCGGTGCGATATGCCAGGTCGTGACCCCTCCGGCGTCCAGCGGGCGCGCGGAGATTTTGGCGTGTCGTGACACAGCCAGCCCCAAGAGAGCGAGGCGCTATGCTGGAAATCGTGGCCGATAAGCATACGAACGCGGTCGAGCTGCACGCTTCCCAGGTCAGGCGAACCGTGGACCCGGCGCGGCTGCCGTTCAATAGTACGGCCGAGGTCGCACCGCTGGAGGGCATCATCGGCCAGCCGCGCGCCCTGGACGCAATCGAGTTTGGCCTCGAAGTCGCCGCGCCGGGCTATAACCTGTTCGTCGCCGGCAGCCCCGGCTCTGGCCGCGAGACGACGATCCGCGCGTACCTGGAGCGCTACGCGCCGACCCGCCCGGCGCCGCCCGACTGGGTGTACGTCCACAACTTCGCGGAGCCGTATCGCCCGATGGCGATCGAGCTGCCCCCCGGCCGCGGCGCGGAGTTGGCGCGGCGCATGAACCAGTTCGTTGACGGCGCGCAGCGCGAAATCTCGCGCGCCTTCGACAGCGAGGACTACGAGCGGCGCAAGGGGGCGATTCTGAGCGAGATGTCGCACCGGCGCGACGCTGTGTTCACTGAGCTTCAGACCTACGCCCACGAGAACAGCTTCGCGTTGGAGCAGACGCCGGTCGGCGTCGCCAGCATCCCGCTGGTGGACGGGCACGCCCTGTCGGTGCAGGAGTTCGAGCGGCTGCCGGAGGAGAAGCGCACCGAATTCGAGCAGAAGGGCGAGGCGCTGCAAGCCGCCATCGCCGGGGCGCTGCGCCAGGTGCGGCAGATTGAGCAGGAAACGCTGGATCAGCTGCGGGGGCTGGAGCGCGACGTGGCGATGTTTGCCGTCGGCCCACTGCTGGAGGACCTGAAGGAGAAGTTCGCGGACTGCCCGAAGGTGCTGGCCTATCTCGATAGCGTCCTGCACGATCTGCCTGAGCATCTGCAGGACTTCCGACCGAAGACCGGCCAGGAGGGTGAGGGCAAGGGCCTGGAGCAAATTGAGGCGTCGGTGCGGCAGGATGATCTCGTTCGCTACCGCGTCAACGTCCTGGTGGACCACGGCGCGACCGACCACGCGCCGGTCATCATCGAGGCCAATCCGACGTACTACAACCTGACTGGCCGCATTGACTATCAGCCCACCTTCGGGGCGATGGTGACGAACTTCCACCAGATTAAGCCGGGCGCGCTCCACCGCGCCAACGGCGGATTTCTCCTCGTGCGGGTTGTGGACGTCTTGGCGGCCCCGTTCGCGTGGGATGCGCTGAAGCGGGCGCTCATCAGCCGCGAGATACGCATCGAGAATCTGGGCGAGCAGTACACGGCGCTGCCGACGACCTCTTTGCGTCCGGAGCCTATCCCGCTAAACTTGAAGGTAGTGCTGATTGGGACGCCGCAGGTATACAGTTTGCTGTATCAACTGGATGAGGACTTTCAAGAGCTGTTCAAGGTGAAGGCCGATTTCGCGCCCGACATGGCATGGACCGACGACCACACCATGAACTACGCGGCGTTCATCAGCCGCCGCGTCGCCGATTACGGGCTGCGTCACTTCGACCGCACCGCCGTCGCGCGCGTGGTCGAGTATGGCGCGCGGCTGCGCGAGGACCAGCGCAAGCTCTCGACGCGGCTGCTAGACGTCGCCGATGTGGTCACCGAAGCGAGCTTCTGGGCCGCCCGCGCCGATCACGACCTCGTCACAGCCGACGACGTGGAGCAGGCCATCGCCAAGCGCGAGTATCGCTCCAACTGGATCGCCGAGCGCATTCTGGAGATGATGGCCGATGGGTCCATCGTCATTGACACGTCCGGTAGTCGGGTCGGCCAGGTCAACGGCGTGGCTGTTCTGGACCTGGGTGACTTCGCCTTCGGGCGGCCCTCGCGCATCACGGCCCGTACCTTCCTCGGTCACGGCTCGATCCTCAGCATCGAGCGCGAGACGCAACTGTCCGGGCCGATCCACAACAAGGGCTTCCTCATTCTGTCGGGCTACCTGGCCGGCCAGTACGCCCAGGAGGACGCCCTGGCGCTGGGGGCGACGCTGACCTTTGAGCAGGGCTATGAGGGAGTGGAGGGCGACTCGGCGTCAGTGGCCGAGCTGATCGCGCTCCTCTCCTCCCTGGCCGACGCCGAGGTCAACCAGGCCATCGCCGTCACAGGCTCGGTGAACCAGTACGGCCAGGTGCAGGCCGTCGGCGGCGTGACCCAGAAAATCGAAGGCTTCTTCGAGGTCTGCCGCGCGACAGAATTGACCGGGCGGCAGGGGGTCATCATTCCGGCGGCCAATGTGCCGCAGCTGATGCTCAAGCACGAGGTGGCGCAGGCGATCGAGGACGGCCGGTTCCACGTGTGGGCCGTCCACACGATTGACGAGGCAATGGCGCTTGTCACCGGCCTGCCGGCCGGCGAGCGCGGGGCGGACGGCAAGTATCCTGAGGGTAGCCTGCATCGCCGCGTCCAGGACAAATTGCGGAGCTACGCGGAGAAGTCACGCAGGTCGAGTGAGTCAGAGAACGTTAGGCCGCGCAGAATGCGCCGGCTACGGGCATAGGACAAGGAGAGACAGAGGCATGGCGACATTGTGGGATCACCGATTCGCGCAGCGGACGCAGCGCATGACCAGCTCTGCGATCCGCGAGTTGTTGAAGCTGACCGAGCAGCCTGACGTCATCTCGTTTGCGGGCGGCCTACCGGCGCCGGAAGTGTTTCCGGTCAAAGAGTTTCAGGCGGCGTGTGAGCGCGTGCTGAATAAGTTCGGCGCCCAGGCGCTCCAGTACGGCACAACGGAGGGCTACACCCCGTTCCGCGACATGATTGCGCAGAAAACCGCCGAGATGGGCCTGACCGTGACGCGGGACAACATCCTCATCACGTCCGGTTCGCAGCAGGCTCTGGACCTCATCGGCAAAGTCTTCATCAACCCCGGTGACCACATCCTCGTCGAGGATCCGACCTACCTGGGCGCGCTCCAGGCGTGGAACGTCTTCGGCGCGGAGTATGTGACTGTGCCGCTGGACGACGATGGGATGCAGACCGAGCGGCTGGAGGCGGCGCTGCGCACGGGACCGAAGTTCATCTACGTCCTGCCGAACTTCCACAACCCGGCCGGTGTGACCCTCTCCCTGGAACGGCGGCGCCAGCTCGTGCGCCTGGCCGAGCAGTACGGTGTGCCAATCGTCGAAGATGACCCCTACGGCCAGCTGCGTTTCGAGGGCGAACCGCTGCCCTCCATCGTCTGTCTGGACGGGGAGACGTGCGGTGAGCCGCACTACGAGGGTAACGTCATCTACCTCAGCACTTTTTCCAAGACGCTGGCGCCGGGTCTGCGCCTGGCCTGGGTCGCCGCGCCGCCGGTCGTCATTCGGAAGCTCGTGCAGGCCAAGCAGGGCGCCGACCTGCACACGTCTACGTTCAACCAGATGGTCGCCTACGAGGTCGCCCGCGATGGCTTCCTCGAAGAGCACGGCAAGCTCATCCGCCAGATCTACAGCGAGCGGCGCGACGTCATGCTCGAAGCGATGGCAACCCACTTCCCGCCGAGCGTGCGCTGGACGCATCCCCAGGGCGGCCTGTTCCTGTGGGTGACGCTGCCGGAGGGCGTGAGCGCCGCCGACATCCTGCCCCTGGCCGTCGCCGAACGTGTCGCGTTCGTCCCCGGCACGAGCTTCTTCGCCGGCGGAGGCGGGCAAAACACGATGCGCTTGAACTTCTCGAACGCCAGGCCCGACCTCATCCGCGAGGGGATCGCCAGGCTTGGCCGTGTCCTCTGGATGTTCTGCGAAGTGACCGACTCGCCCAGGCCGACGAGCCTCGGCCAGCTTGCGACGGAGGCAACCGTACCCTGAGCGCCCCCAGCGGCAATGAAGCCGTCAGGCTAGATACGGAGGCACCATGTATCGAACGATTCTCGTCCCTCTCGACGGATCGCCGTTCAGTGAACAGGCGCTCCCGCTGGCGACCCGGCTGGCCCAGGCGGTTGGCGCGCGCCTCATCCTCCTGGAAGCGACACGCTGCATGGGCGAGCCGGGTCCACAAACGAATACGCTGCAAGCGCGAATGACCGACCACGCTCGCCAGTATCTCGGGCTTATCGCGGACCGCCTTGCCGCGACCGGGCTGGCCGTAGATGTGGCTGTCCGCAACGCGGCGCCGGAGGAAGCGATTCCGACCGCCGCCGATGATCTGAACGCCGACTTGATTGTCATGGCAACGCATGGCCGCTCGGGCCTGGGCCGCATGGTTCACGGGTCTGTCGCGGAGGCTGTCGTCACCAGCTGCTCGGTACCCGTCCTTCTCATGCGGGTGGCTAAAAAGCCGCGCGGCGCGCCGGAGCCAGCCGAGCACGTGGTTCTGGTCGCGCTGGATGGGACACCGTTCGCCGAGGCCGCTCTACCCCATGCCGTCGCCCTCGCGCAGGCCATGGACGGTGTGGTGCGACTCGTCCGCGTCATTGTGCCAACCGGCCCCGTGTCGCAACGCTATGTGGACGAGCCGGATGTGGTGCTGGAGATGGTCAAGCAGGACCAGAGCGAGGCGCAGCACTACCTGGAAACAATGGGCGAGGCCATGCGGGTGCAGGGTGTGCCTGTCGAGGTGTCACTGCGCATCGGCTCCGCCGCCGCATCCCTCCTCGATGAGAGCAAGATGCCCGGTGTCGAACTTATCGTCATGACCACCCACGCGCGCACCGGCTGGGATCGCGTGCGCTACGGCAGCGTCGCACGCGACGTATTGCGGCGGGGCGAGACGCCTATTCTATTCGTCCGGCCCGCCCCGGTCTTTACGGATTTGCCTCTATCGTCCGCTGGACGTTGAGATATTTGATATTACTGCAAATGGGAGAAACGAAAATGTATAAATCAATTTTGGTGCCGCTGGATGGGTCCGAGCTGAGTGAGCAGGCTCTTCCGCTGGCCAAGTCAATCGCTCGCGGCATGAACGCCAGGCTCCTCCTTCTCCAGGCCGTCCACCCGCTTGGCCTGCCCAACGGCCCACTGAACGGCCACCAGATTCGCGCCATCAACGAGGCCGAGGCCTATCTCGCCAAGATTGCCAGCGATCTACTGAGCGACGGCATCATCGCCGACACAGCCGTCATGGACGCCTCCCCGGCCCACGCCATCCTGGACGAGATCAGGCTACGCGGCATTGACATGGTTGTCATGACCACCCACGGCCGCTCTGGTCTCGGCCGCTGGGTTTACGGCTCGGTCGCGGAGGCCGTGCTGCACGGCAGCTCCGTGCCGGTCTTGCTCGTCCGCTGCAACACCTGGCTGCCCGAAGACGTGGTCCAGCAGACCTACCCGCGCTTCCTGCTGCCGCTCGACGGCTCCGAGGTGGCGGAAGCCGCCATTCCGCACGCTATCAATATGGCGCGGCAGATGGCGGCCACGGTATATCTCATCCACGTCCACGAGCCGCCCGAGCTGAGCAAAGAGGACGTCGTGGCGCACCCTGAAAAGGCGCAGGAAGTCCTGGAGCAGGATCAGCAGGTCGTGGAGCGCTACCTGGCTGTCATCGCCGACAAATTCCGCGCTGCCGGCATCAACGTCCACGCCCTCGTGCGCTCTGGCGCTGTCACCCAGACCATCCTGGAAGAGAGCTGGGACCTGGGTATCAGCCTGATCATCATGGCGACTCACGGCCGCGCGGGTCTGTCGCGCATGTTCTTCGGCAGCAAGGCGATGGAGGTTCTGCACTTCGGCATGTTGCCCGTGCTTCTGGTGCGGCCTGGTGTGCCTGTGGCCTTCGAGGAGGACGAGCAGGAGCTTGTCCACGCCTGATGTATGAAGGCGGTGGCCCATGATCCGAACGATACTCGTCCCCCTGGACGGTTCGGCGCTGGGCGAGGGCGCTTTGCCCACGGCAACAGCCCTCGCCCAGCGGATGGGCGCCCAACTTGTCCTGGCGCGCGTTGTCAGCAGCGCCTCGCCGCTCGCCGTCGGGGAAGCTCAGACCTACCTTGACCGAGTCCGGGCGCGCCTGCCACACGCCGTCGCCGCGTCCGCCACTGCTCTCCACGGCCCGCCCGCCCCTGGCATTCTGGCGGCAGTCGCGGGCCATAGGGCCGACATGGTGGTCATGACGACCCACGGGTACAGTGGGCTACGCCGGCTGGTGTTCGGCTCAGTGGCTGAGAAGGTCCTGGCGACAAGTCCGGCGCCGGTCTGGCTTGTTCCCGCCCACGGCACAGCCTACCCGCCCCTCCTGACCCGCCCCGCCCCCCTGGCGCTGATCCCGCTCGATGGCTCGGCGCTGGCCGAGGCCGCCCTACCGCCCGCCCTCATGCTGGTCAACGCCCTCGGCGCGCGTCTCCTCCTCCTGCGCGTCCTCCCGCCTGAGCCGCTGCTCATTGACCCCGGCGTGGCTGAAGCGCTCGCTCCCACCGAGGACGAGACGCCGGCGGGCGCAGAGGCATACCTCGAAACCCTCGTCCCCGGTATCGAAGCCCAAGGCATCCCCACCCAGTTCGTCGTGCGCCGCGGCCCGGCCATACAAACCATCCTGGACGAGATCTGGGCGTCCGGCGCCGACCTGCTGATTATGGCGACGCATGGGCGGTCTGGCCTGGATCGCGCCATGCTCGGCAGTGTAGCCGTCGGCCTTATCCATGCCTGCACGATACCCATGCTGCTCACGCGGCCGGAACCGCCCGCCCAGGGCGACAATCAGAAGACGAAGTTTGTGAATTGAGAACCACTGCGAGACGTTCATGGTTTCCGATCAGAAGGACGTGGCCCAGTTACCGATTCCCCGCGTGTACGAATCGCTCCAGACATCGGCGGATGGCCTCACGCAGGTCGAGGCCGAAGCGCGGCTGGCGACGTTTGGCCGCAACACCATCCAGGAGGTGAGGGGCCGGCCGCTCTACCTGCGCTTTCTCGGCCACTTCACCCACCTGATGGCGATTTTGCTCTGGGTGGGCGGCGCGATGGCCTTCATCGGCCAGATGCCCCAGCTCGGTTGGGCCATCTGGGCGGTCGTCGTCATCAACGCCATCTTCTCGTTGGCCCAGGAATACATGGCCGAGCGCGCGACGGCCGCCCTCAAG
>JAXLWJ010000043.1:0-38072 GCA_046328535.1 Anaerolineae bacterium | reverse complement strand
AGGTGCGACGACGCCAGCTTGACAGCGACCGGGTAGCCGATGTCCCGCGCTGTGCGCGCCGCGATTTGGGCTGTGTTCGCCATCTCCGTCTTTAGCAAGGGCATCCCCGCCGCCGCGAGCAGCGCCCACACTTGCTCCGTCGGCAGCCAGCTCGTGCCGTGCTCGGTGAGCCATTGCTGGCAAATGCGGCGGGCGTCGTCCATCTTCACGTCCTGGAAGTCGGGGATCAGGCCGGGCGGCAGCGATTGCCAGAGGGCAAATCTCGCCATCTTGCCGAGGACATAGGCCGTCGATTCCGGCGAGCCGTAGACCGGAACTTCCAGGTCGCCGTCCACCAGCTTGGGCTTGGCTGCCGTCTCGGCGAGCAGGCTGACGAGCACAGGCTTCGGCCCCGCGGTCGCCCGAGCGGCGCGGACGCCGGCCAGGATGGCGCGGTTCACGTCGTCAGGGTCTGCGATTCCGACATGGACATAGATGACGATGACGGCGTCAATCTCGTCTGATGCCAGGAGAGCGCCGACCGCCTTTGTGTATTGGTCGCCGGTCGCCGACACCGGCAGGTCCACAGAGCTGCGGAAGTCGGTCAGGGCGGGAAGCCCCGGCTGGAGCTGCGCCTTGATGTCCTCTGAGAGCGCGGCGACCTCAAGCCCGGCGGCTTCGGCAGCGTCTCGCACCAGATTGCCCGCGCCCGTGGTGTTGGTGACGATGCCGACGCGGCGTCCGCGCGGCAGCGGTTGGGTCGTTAAGGCGGACGCCAGGTCGAACATCTCGTCCAGGGTTGCTGCGCGAATCACCCCGGTCTGGTGGAACAGAGCCTCGATGACCTCGTCACCCTTGCCGGCGCCGCGTCCACTGGCGACGGCGACGACGGGCTTGACGCGGCTGACGCGGCGGGCGAGGCGGCCAAAGCGGCGCGGGTTGCCGAACGACTCGAGGTAGAGCAGGATGACGTTGGTGTGTTCGTCCTCCTCCCAGTATTGCAGAAGGTCGTTGCTGGAGACATCGGCTTTGTTGCCCAGGGTGACGAAGGTCGAGACGCCCACCTGGCGTTGCTGAGCGAGGGCCAGCAAGGCCAGGCCGAGGGAGGCGCTTTGGGATGCGACGGCCACGTGGCCGCCGATGGCAGAGATGGGCGAGAATGTCGAGTTCATCTGCACAACGGGGTCCGTGTTCATCACGCCCAAACTATTCGGACCGACGAGACGCATCCCCGCGCCGCGCACCCTCTCCAATAGCTCCTGCTGGAGCGTCTGCCCCTCCGCACCGGCGTCGGCGAACCCGGAGGCGACGACGATGACGGCGCGCACCCCTTTCGCCGCGCAGTCGTCCACCGCTTTGAGTACCCCGTCGCGCGGGACGGCGATGATGGCGAGGTCGGGCGTTTCTGGCAGGCTGTCCACCGACGGGTAGGCGTGGATGCTCGCCACACTGTGGGCGTTCGGGTTGACCGGGTAGACCGTGCCGCTGTAGCCGCCCAGGATGAGCGTTCGCAGCAGGTGATGGCCGGGGCTGGACGGCGACCGCGACGCGCCGATGATGGCGATGGACTGCGGCTGGAAGATGGGGCGGACCGAGGCGATGGTGGCGACCCTGTCGCGCCGCTCGTAGCGGGCGATGCTGGTCTCGCTGGGGATCACGGCCATGTCGAAGGCGATGTCGCTGCCGTCCCACTTCGTCTTGACAGGGAAACCAGACTGCTTGAACACCTCAATCATGCCGCGGTTATCGGCGTGGGTGACCGCCCAGAAGTGCTTGATGCCGTGGCGCACAGCGATGACGGCCAGACGCTCCAGGAGGAGCGACCCGATGCCTTTGCCCTGGAAGGCGTCGGCGACGGCGAAGGCCGCCTCGGCCGTCAAGCCTTTCTGGCCGCGCTGCGCGTAGTAGGAGGCGGCGGCGATAATCGTCGGCTCGCCGTCGAACGTGCGTTCGACAAGCAGGGTGAGTTGCTTATGCGGGTCCGACGGGTCACACATTTCCTGCACCAATTCCGGCCGCGGCAGGTTCGGCGAGAAGAAACGGTGAACGCGCGAATCGAGGGACAGATGGGCAAAGAACACCTGGAGCGCCGGAAAGTCCGACGGGACGGCGACGCGAATCGTGGCGGTCGTGCCGTCGCGCAGGATGATCCTGCCCGAGTCGGCGGCGTCCTGGTAGACGGGCGGCAGGTAGAGTGGCTGGACAGAAGACATGGTCAGGTTTATCCCCCCAGGGAGACACCGAGTAGACGGCCAAGCGTGAAGGTAAAGCCGGCGGCGACCAGCCCGAAGAGGACCTGGCGCGCACCGGAATACAGCACAGTTCGGCCCGTGAAGAGCGTCGTTCCTGCTCCCATCAGGAATAGGGCAATGGCGCTCAAGATGACGCTGACGATGAGGGCGCTTGTCCCGGATAGGAAGAAGAAGGAGCACACCGGGATGATGGCGCCGGCGGCGAACAAGAAGAAGGAGGTGGCCGCAGCTTCCCACGGGTTGCCGCCCATCTCCTCGGGGTTCACCCCCAGTTCCTCGCGCGCCAGCGTGTCCAGGGCCGTCGCCCGGTTGGCGATGAGCTGCTGGGCGAGGCGCTCGGCCTGGTCCTGCGGCAGGCCCTTCGCCTGGTAGATCAGGGCCAGCTCGGCCTCTTCTTCCGCCGGCGATGCGGTTAGCTCCGCTTTCTCGACCGCGATCTGGTGTTCGTACAGCTCGCGCGCGCTCTGCACCGACAGCCACTCGCCCATCGCCATAGCGCCCGCGCCAGCGAGGAGGCCGGCCAAGCCCGTAATCAGGATGGTGTGGCTTGCCATGTCGGCCCCCGCCACACCCATGACCAGGCTCAAGTTGGAGACGATGCCATCGTTCGCCCCGAGCACGGCGGCGCGCAGCGCATTGCCGCCCGTGGCGCGATGGCGTCCTTCGATCTGGGCAATGCTGCCTTCCAGGCCGCCGGGGCTGCTGGACATGGCGACCGATTGCAGCACCCGCGCGTGGGACTGCTCCTCGTTGCCCATGGCCGTGTCCTGGGTCGCGGCGAGCGCGTCGTACTTGCGGCTGTCGCGCTGCTCGTTGTCAACGATCGTCGGCAGCACGAACTGCGGGCCGAAGCGCCGGGCCAGCCACCCCATCGTCCGCGCCCGCCAGGACGGCCGGGGTTGGGGCGGTGGCTGGCCGGCCGCCCGCAACTGCGCGACCCAGAACTGGGCGTGCGCCTCCTCGGTTTCGGCCAGGCGGCGGTACACCTCGGCGATTTGCGGTTGCTTCTCGGCGTCGGCCAGCGTTCGATAGAGCGAGGCGCTATCAATTTCGTCCTGGTAGTACGCGCGATATGCGGCTATGTCCGACGACGACATGATAGCGCCTCCGCCCCGCCGCCGAACCTCACAACATCACCGCACTGGCGGCCCGTCGGGGTGTGGCTTTGGTCTCCGGCCCATAGCCGAAGCGCAGGATGAGCTGCGGGATTGCCCCGCCGATCATCTCCTGGACTTGCGGCCGCAGTGTTGGCACTTCGACAGGCTGATTGAGATAGGATGCGTACACACCCTCGATCTGACCACGCAGCAAGAGGCGGGCCAGCGCCTGACCGACGTTTATCCAGTCGGTTGGTGTGTCGTCTGCTGTCGCCAGCACGGCCAGGACGGGCGAGCCCATGGCGATGTGATAGTCGAGGTTAGCCTGCATGTCGCCTAGCTCGAAGGTGCGGATGACAAAGGCCGACCCGGCGTCGGGGACATCGGTGATGGTATGGGCGTAGGCTGGCATCCCATCATGGGAGACGTTGCGGCTAGGGTGAATCCACGCCGCCAGCTCGCGTCGGAACCGCTTGTCAGCCATCTGCCGCTGGTCGCCCTCGGCGATGAGGTCGGCCAGCGCGAGCCGTCCGTCGCCCTCGATGATCTTCAGCGTCGCGCCTTCGGCCTCGGCTGCCTGCTGCATCTCCTGGAGCACCGTCTCATCAACGGGGCGATCCTCGAAGCGGTGCCGATTCGTGCGGCGCGTCATGATGGCGTCGAACATGGCGTTCTCTGCCGCTGTCGTCTTGTACTCGCCGCCCATCCGAATCTCGGCGACGAGATCGGGGTTTTCTTCGTCTGGACAGATTTCCGTTTGGTCCTCATAGCCGAAGTGGCGCATGGCAAGGCGCAGGTGATAGATGGCGCAGCCGCAGCTCATGACAAGCTCGCGGTCCTCTGGGTCCACGACAGGGAGCGCCCGCGTGCGGTCGGCGTACACTTCAATGGTCTTGCCGACAATGCGGAACAGCCAGGGCTGGGAGTTGTGGGTCGAGGGCGCGAGAACCGCGTAGTTCAGGAAGAACTCAAGCTTCTGGTGAGGTGTGCCAGTGGCGGGGAACTCGTCCGCATTGACTTGCCATACGCTACGAGAGCTGGTCATGGAGATCATCCTCCTGTGCTGTGCGATGTGGTTGGAACCACAGTGGGTGAAAAGTTCGGTGCTACAAGCCTGGTGCCACGAGAATGCAACACAAACCGCCGCACCCCGGAAGTTGCGTTGAGGCCATTATACACCGTCTTTTGCCGCACTGCGTTAAGACTCCTCAACCTGGCAGAAAAGCATCTGCACGCGGTGGTCGGGTCTAATAGATCGGTGTCAGCCAGGCGGCATAGTCCGCCTCCATGCCGCGGACGATGTCGTAGTAGAGGCTTCGGATGCGGCGGGTGAGCGGGCCGACCTCGCCGTTCCCGACATTGTACCGATCCACCGATACGATGGGCGTCACTTCGGCGCCCGTGCCGCAGAAGAACATCTCATCGGCGATATACAGCTCGGTGCGCCCTACCTCGCGCTGCTCGACGCACGCCCCCAATGCCTCCTGGGCGAGCTGAATGATGGTGCGGCGCGTGATGCTCTCGAGGATGTTGCTGGTAACGGACGGCGTGATGACGACACCGTCGCGGACGATGAAAACGCACGCCCACGGTCCTTCGGCCACGGTTCCATTCGCGTTGAGGATGATCGCCCCGTCGTAGCCATCCGCGGTGGCCTGGGCGGCGACGAGGCGGCTGCTCAGGTAGTTGGCGTTGGATTTCACGCGTGGCGGCATGGCGTTGTCCGAGATGCGGGTCCACGAGCTGACGGCGACGGTGAAGCGGCGGTCCTGGCTGAGCGAGCTGGGGCGCTCGTTAGCGTAGATGAGGATCTCGAGCTGCGTCGGGTCCACGTCGCCGGTGACGTTGCCGGCGCCCGCCGCGAAGGAGCCTACGGGGCGAATGTACACGTCACCGCGCGGGGCATTGCGTTTGAGAAGCTCGACGACGGCATGGGTGAGCTCTTCGGCAGTGAAGGCGGGCTGCATGCGCATGACTTTCATCGAGTCGCCAAAACGGCGCATGTGCTCCGGCAGGCGGAAGACGTAGAGCTGCTTTTGGGCTGGGTTCCAGTAGCCGCGGATGCCTTCGTAGACCGAGGACACTGTTAACAAGCTGCGAGCATCCACAACGTGAATGGTGGCCGTCTCCCACGGCACAACGTTGCCGTTGAGCCAGAGATACGCGGGGTGAGATGACATAATCGCTCCATCAGGTTCGAACCGAATGATAGCCTGATTATACCACTGTCCAAAGCGAAACAGCTCCGTCGGCAATACTGGCTCGGCGAGTCGTTGCTATGAAAGTTGGTCCGTGGCCGCCTCGTCGCCCGCCGACCCCACCGACTCAAGTCGGTGGCTGAGAGGGCAAAGCCTGCTCAAGCAGGCTCGGAGGAGGACGCCATCGGTTAGCCAGCCTGCTTCAGCAGGCTTGACGGTACCAGACGCCGATTTCAATCGGCGGCGACGCTGAGCAACAACAATGCTATGCCTACGGAGAGCCGACTGGAAGTCGGCGCTACAGGAGACGCGGACGCAACTTTCATCCCTGCTGCGCCGTAGGCGGCAGAAAGGCTGCTCAGACAGCCGAAAGCGCGCGAAGGGGGAACCCTTTGCGCGCCTGTTCAGGTGCTGCTCTCTCAGCAAGTTGCGCCTACGAGCGCCTACTGCGAAAGCCAGGTAGTAACGACTTCAGTCGTTTCCCAAACAGCAGAACGACTGAAGTCATTACTACATTCTTGCTTTTGCACCAGAAGTCGGCTCTCGTCCGTTAGTCGCTGCCGCTGGCCGGGAAGGGCGGAACGGCGTCAGGTCCGCGCTGCGGCGCAGCCGTGGCGGCCTTGCGCCGCCGCCCAGGCCGCCAGGCCACGATGGCGCGGCCGCCGCGCAGGCCGGAGTCGAGCAGGCTGTAGGCGACTGGCACGATGAACAGCGTTAGCAGCGTCGAGGTCAGCAGGCCGAAGATGGTCACGATGGCGAGCGGGCGGCGGAACTCGCTGCCTTGCCCGATGCCGATGGCGACGGGGATGGCGCCGATCATGATGGCAAGGGTCGTCATCAGAATCGGGCGCAGTCGGGTCGGCGCTGCTGCCAACAGGGCTTCAGTGGAGTTCATGCCAGCGCGCCGCAGACGGTTGGTGAAGTCAATCAAGAGGATCGAGTTCTTGGTTGACAGACCCATCAGCAAGATCATGCCGATGAGACCCAGGATGTCCAGGGCGAGGCCCGTGACGCGGAGACCGAGGAAGGCGCCGATGAAGCTCAGGGGGATGGCGAGCATGATGATGAACGGCTGCAGGAACGAGCCGAACTGCGACGCCAGCACCATATAGATGAACACGAACGACAGCGCCATGGCGGTGAGCAGTGTCGCGAAGCCCTCTGTTTGCTGCTGCTGCTGACCACCGACGGTGATGGTGACGCCGGCCGGCAACTTCAGCCCACTCGTTTTGGTGCGGATGTCGGCTACAACGTCGTTCAGGTTGCGGTTGAAGTTGTTGGCGCCGACGGCGACCTGGTACAGTCGGTCCTGGCGGGTGATGCGCGTGGGCGACGATCCCATCGTCAGATTGGCGACCTGGTTCAATCCGACCTGTCCGCCCTTCTGACTTGGCACGTTGAGGGTCAGGACGTCGTTGATGTTCTGGCGGTCCTCGGGGCGGAGCCGCAGGACAATGTCGTAGTCCGAGCCGCCCTGGCGGAAGGTCGAGATCTTCTGGCCGTTGACGAGGGTGCGGAGGGTGCTGCCGATACCAGCGGTCGAGACGCCCAAGTCGGACGCCTTGTGGCGGTCAACCTGGACTTGCAGCTCCGGGCGGCCCGGCTGGTAATCGGTGTCCACGTCGGCGATACCGGGGATGTCCTTAATCGCTGCCGTCACCTGGGCGGCGGCGGCGGTGAGATCGTCCAGGCTGCCGCTCGTCTGGAGCTGGAGCTGAATTGGACGGCTGCTGACATCTGTTCCACCCGGGCCGAAGCTGGGCGTGCTGAAGGCCAGGTTGGGCAGGGTGGCGAGGACAGGCCGGAGACGCTCTTGCGCTGGGGTGGTTTTCTCGCCATGCTTGAGCTGAACGTAGAAGTTGGCCTGTTCCGGCGCGCCACTCGTGCCCACTGTTGTCAGGACGCTTTCCACGGTTGGGTCACTCTTCAGCAGGGTCTCCACACTCCGCGCGACCTTGTCGGTTTCGGCCAACGTTGTGCCGGGCGGCATGCGGTAGCCGATGTAGAACTGGCCGTTGTCAATGGACGGGGCGAAAGCGAACTTTAAGCCGCGGGCGGCGAAGAGACTGCCAACGATGATCAGCACCGTGATGGCGACGGTCGCCCAGCGGTGGCGGAGCGTCCAGGCCAGGATGCCGCGGTAGAAGCGGTCGAAGCGGCCGTGGCGAATCTCAAGCTCCTCAAGCTCTTCCGTCGCGGGCATCGCGCCCTGGTGTTCGATGGGGACAGGGTTCGCCTGCCGCTTGAAAAAGTATGCCGATAGCATCGGGGCGAGGGTGAACGCCTCGACGAGGGAGATGAGCATGGCGGCCGCGACGGTGATGCCGAAGGGGCGGAAGAAGCCAGCGACGATGCCGCCGACGAGAGCGACGGGCAGGAACACGCTGACAAGGGTCAGCGTCATGGCGATCACCGAGGTCGAGACCTGGGCCGTCGCCTTGCTGGCGGCAATCTTCGGGTCGTAGCCGCGCTCCATGTAGCGGAAGATGTTCTCGCGCACCACGATGGCGTCGTCAATGACCAGACCGACGGCGAGGGTTAACGCGAGGAGCGTCATGATATTGAGCGTTAGACCGAACGCCCGCATCACGGCGAAGGTTCCGATCAGGATGATCGGAAGTCCGATGACCGACACCAGGGTGTTGCGCACGTCGCGGAAGAAGATGAACACGACGAAGATCGCGGCGATGACGCCAAGCACCAGCTCGATGAGGGCGTCGTTGACCGACTCACGCACCTGGATCGAGTCGTCGCGGACGACAGTGAAATTGAGGTCGGGGTATGCCTTGCTCAATTGAGCAAGCTGGGCTTTGACGGCGTCGGCGACCGTCGGGGTGTTGGTGCCGCTCTGCTTGCGAATGTCAATGCGGATCGTATCCAGGCCGTTGAGGCGGCTCAAGGTCGTCACGTCGGCCGTGCCGTCCACAACGTCGGCGACCTGGTGCAGGTGGACGAGGCCGCTCTTGGTCGTCAGGTTGACGTCGTTGATCGCGTCCACCGTCTGGAACTGGCCCGGGGTGCGGATGCTGATGTCAGCGCCGCCCTGGGTGACTTTGCCCGCCGGAACGGTGATGTTCTCGGCCTGGATCGCCTGGGCAACTTGCTGCGGGCTGATGCCGCGCGCCTCCATCTCGGCGAGGTTGAGGTTGACCTGGATCTGGCGGGTAAGGCCGCCGCTCAAGTCGGCTGCCGCAACGCCGTCCACGCGCTGGAGGCGCGGCACGATTTCGTCGTCTAGCTTCTGGCGCAGCTTGTCGGTGGTGAGACTGGTGTCCTTACTGGCTGCAGCGATAGACATGATGGGCGCAGAGGAGAGGTCGAATTTCTGAATGATCGGTTCCGTCGCCTCTTGCGGTAGCTGCGGCTTGACCTGCGCCATCTTGTCGCGGACGTCCTGAGCGGCCTGATCCACCTTGCGGTCGGTATTGAACTCGATGACCAGGGTTGTGACACCTTCGGATGACCGCGACGTGATATGACGAACGCCCTGGACGGTCCCCATGCCATCTTCGATAGGCTTGGCGACCTGGTCGGCCATTTCCGTCGGGCCGGCGCCCGGGAGCGCCACGGTGACGCTGACGGTGGGGAAGGAAACGTCGGGCAGCAAGTCAACGGGCAGCGCTGCGTAGGCCAGCAGGCCGAGTACAAGCGCCAGCGCCATCAGCATCGTCACGAGGACGGGCTGCTTGATGGAGGTGTCGGATACCCACATAACTACTGTCCTCCAATCGTCACGTTGGTGAACATGCCAGGCCGGAGCTTGTGGGCGGCGTCGTCAGGCTTGGCGGTCACGCGGAAGGTGCGCGTCGTCGCGTCGGCTGTCGGCGCGATACGGCTGATCGCGCCCTTGAACGTCGTCCCCGGATAGGCGTCAACGGTGATCGAGACGGGCTGGCCCGTGGCAATCTGCCCAATCAGGGAGCTTTCCACGTCGAACGAGACTTCAGCATCATCCGAGATAATAGTGACGATGCCGCTGCCGCCGGTGCTGACGTAGGAGCCGCTGGTGGCATTGCGAGCAGAAACGATGCCCGCCATGGGCGCTGTGAGCGTGGCGTCGGCGATGGCTTGCTGAGCATTGTCTACGGCGGCCTGGGCGACATCCACCTGCGCCGCCGCCGCGCCGACCTGCTCCTTGGTTGCGCCCTGCTGCGCGCGGGTCACGCCGGCGCGGGCCTGGTTGATCTGCGCCTGGGCCTGGTTGATGTCTTCCTGGGTCGGGCCGTTGAGAACCTTCTGGTATGACTGTTCGGCGATCTGAATCGCTTGCTCGGCCGCCTGAACCTGGCCTCGGAACGAGTCGCACTGACCCTGGGCCATCAGGGTGCCGACCTTGCCGGGGCCGGTCTTCGGGCCTTCGCCAGCCTGACCGCAGACAGCGTCGCGCTGCCCTTGAAGAGAGAGAAGCTGGTTCTTAGACTGCTCGACGCGGAGACGCGCCTGCTCTTTGTCCTCATCCGTCGCGCCCGCCCGGAGCTTGGCGAGGCCGGCCTCAGCGATGGAGACGGCGGCTTGCGCCTGATTGATATCTACGGCGCGCGGCGGCGCCTTCACGTTAGCGAGGTTGGCCTGCGCGGCTGCGAGTTGAGCGTTCGCCTGGGCCAGCGCGCCCTGTTGCGTCGTGGTGTCCATGATGGCGATGACGTCGCCGGCCTTGACGTGATCCCCGACATCCACTTTGACTTCCTGGATCCGGCCAGGAACCTTGGGCGAGACGCTGACCTGGTCTTTGACGCGGACTTCACCCACATACGAGCGGCCGCTGATCGAGGCGACGGGAGTCCCGCCGGCCTTGACGTTCTGTCCGGTGACCTGATTCACCGTCGGAACCTGGACGGTGGCGATGGGGGCGAGCGTCGGAATCGGCGTCGTCGCCGCCGCCGCCTGGTCGGACCCGCCCTGCGACCGGTTCTGGCAGCCTGCCAGCGCGCCGAGGACGACCACCATCACCAGAAGCAGCGCGCTAGCCCGAATTCCGCGCTGCGGCTTCAGTTCGAGTACGCTCATGACCGCGAATCCTTCCTTCTGTGAAACGTGAACAAGATAAGGGCGCAAGCCGAGAGGCCACAATCTAGAGGCAGCCTGCCCCGGCGCTTCTTACCTTTTAGTTAGTTTGACAAGCTAAGTAATTATAGGTTCAGCCGTCGCCAGAGGCAAATTCAAACCATCCGTCATGGCCGCATCCATCGTGACATCCCTCTGTCGCCCGAACTTGACGCGCGTTCCACAGCGGGGTTAAGCTTGCAGGACACCTGTCGGCGAGGAGCGCGCATGCTGGACATCCTCATTAAGAACGCACGAATACTGGACGGGACGGGCAACCCCTGGTTCTACGGCGACGTGGGTGTCAAGGGGGATCGCATCGCCGCCGTCGGCCGGCTCGACGAGGCGGCCGAGATCGTGATTGAGGCGCGGGAGAGATTCCTCGCGCCGGGCTTCATTGACGCCCACATTCATACCGATGTCGTACTGCTCGCGGAGCCAACCCACGAAGCGGGGCTGCGCCAGGGCGTGACAACACACATCATCGGCCAGGACGGCATCAGCTTCGCGCCCGCGTCGCCGCGCACGATGGACTACATGCGCGCCTACTTCGCGGCCATCAACACAACGCCGGACATTGGCTGGGACTGGTCGAGTGTGTCTGAGTACCTGGATCGCTTCGACCGCCGCGTCGGGGCCAACGTCGCGTACCTGATCCCCCACGGCAACCTTCGCATCGAGGCGATGGGACTCGACAATCGCGCCCCGACGCCCGACGAGCTGGCCCACATGCGGCGGCTCGCGGCGCAGGGAATGGAGGAGGGCGCGGTGGGCTTCTCGACCGGCCTGGACTACATCCCGTGTCCCTACGCCGACACGGACGAACTCATTGCCATCGCCCAGGCTGTTGCGCCCTATGGCGGCGTCTATGTCACGCACCAGCGGAGTTACAGCGACCGCGTCGTCGAAGCGACCCAGGAGAGCCTGCGCATTGGCGAAGTGGGCGGCGTCGGTGTCCATATCTCCCACTTCAACGGGCGGGCGGACGTTCTGTTGCCCCTGATTGACGAGGGGCGTCGGCGCGGGGTGGATGTTACCTACGATACGTATTGCTATCTGGCGAGTTGCACGATCCTGGCGATGTCGGCGCTGCCGCAGTGGGTTCAGGAGGGCGGGCCGTGGGAGACGGAGGGGCGCCTGCGCCAGCCGGAGGTGCGCGAGGCGCTGCGCCCGTGGCTCGACGCGCCAGAGCGGCGTCTCGCCCATTTACAGCTCAGCTACGTGCCGGGGTACCCGGAGGAAGAGGGGCTGCTGATTCCCGACGCCGCCGCGCGCGTGGGCCTGTCGCCGGCCGAGTATGTCTGCGAGCGGTTGGCTGACACCCACGTGAGCGTGTGCGCCCTGGGCTACCACGCCGGCTTGCGCACCGAGGCCGACATGGTGGCGATCATGCAACACCCCGCCCACATGGCGGGCAGCGACGGGATATTCTCCGGCAGCCGTCCGCACCCGCGCGGCTACGGCTGCATGGTGCGCTATCTCGCTTACCACACTCGCGAGCGGGGCGACTTCACGTGGGAGGAGGCGGTGCGCCACATGACCTCCCACGCGGCGCGTCGCTTCCTCCTCACGGACCGCGGCCAGATCCACGCGGGCTTCGCCGCTGACCTGGTGGTGTTCGATCCCGACCGCATCCAGGACCGGGCAACTTTCGAGAACGGCGCCCAGCTTGCCGAGGGCGTGGATTGGGTGGTCATCAACGGCGAAATAGCGCTGCGCGAGGGCGAGCCGACTGGCGTCCTGGCCGGCCGGGCGCTGCGCCGCGGGCGGCTCGTATAGTGGCAGGTTTCAAACCTGCCCGGACCAATCCCTCTCCCCCAGCCCCTCTCCCACAAGGGGAGAGGGGGGCCAGAGGGCTTTCTCCCCTTCCCCCCAGTGTGGGGGAAGGGGCCGGGGGATGAGGGGGCTTATCTAGAGGAGGAGATGATGCCCCTATCTATGATTGTCCACGGCGGCGCGTGGAGCATGTCGGATGAGGACCTGGAGCCGCATCGCATCGGCTGCCGCGCCGCCGTGTTGCGCGGGTGGGAGACGCTCAAGGCTGGGGGAAGCGCGCTCGACGCGGTCGAAGCGGCGATTGTTGCCCTGGAAGACGACCCGACCTTCGACGCCGGCACCGGCTCGTTCCTCAACGCCGCCGGCCAGGTGGAGCTGGACGCCGGTATCATGGACGGCGCCTCGCTCGCCGCCGGCGCGGTGGCTGCCGTCCACCGCGTGCGCAATCCCATCGTCCTGGCTCGGCGCGTGTTGGACAGCGAGCACGTCCTGGTTGTCGGGGTGGGCGCGACCCGTTTCGCCGAGGCGGCCGGCGTGCCGTTGTGTTCGGAGGACGATCTCGTCGTCGAGCGCGAGCGGGCGCGCTGGAATGCAGTGCGGGCCGACACGCGCAGCCTGACTGACGTGCTGTTCGGACCCAAGAGCCTGTCCACGGTCGGCGCGGTCGCTATGGACGGCACAGGGGCTATCGCCGCCGGAACGTCTACGGGCGGGTCGCTGAACAAGTGGCCGGGTCGGGTTGGGGATGTGCCGCTGGTTGGCAGCGGCTTCTACGCCGACAACGACGGTGGCGGCGCGTCCAGCACCGGCTGGGGCGAGAGCATCATGCGCGTCGTCCTGGCGAAGCACGCGGTAGATTTGATGAGCGCGGGGGTCGCGGCGCAGGCGGCGGCGCAGCGCGCCATCGAGACCCTGGCGCGTAAGGTTGGGGGCGTCGGCGGTATCATTCTCCTGGACCGCGACGGGCGTGTCGGCCACGCCTACAACACCGAGCACATGGCCTACGCCTATCTGACCGAAGACCTTGCGGAGCCGATTGTCTCCGTCTGATACTCTGCATTTCTGGATGGTTGTCTGTGAAACTTCTCGTCGCCCGCTGGTGGCGCAACCCAATTCACGCGCTGGCCGGCCCCCTGCCTCCTGACGTCCGCTACAATTTCAATGTGGACCTATTGGGCGCCCTTTGCTTTGGCGTCTTTTTTGCCGCCGCCGTTTCGTTCGTTCCCGTTGTGCTGCGCCGCCTGGGCGCGACCGAGGGCATGCTCGCGTTCTACACAACCTCGACCTACTTCGGGTCGTTTCTGTCGCTGTTCAGCCTCATGTTCCTGCGCCGCTTTCCGAGCCTGCCATTCGCCCTGACCACGTGGACCATCGGGCGCGGCTTCTTCCTGGCGACGGCGCTCGTCACAGGGCCGGTGGGGATGCTGTTCCTGACAAGCCTCTTCTGGGTGGCCGAGGGCTTGCCGGGGCCGGCGTATACCCAGCTCATGCAGCGGGTCTACCCGGCGCCCTATCGCGGGCGGGCCATGTCGGCGGTGCGGTGGGGCATGGCGATGGCGCTCGTGATCACCACCCCCCTCGCCGGCTGGGCGCTCGAGCTGGTCGGCTACCAGGTCGTCTTCCCGCTCGCGGCCTGCCTCGCCCTGGCCTCCCTCGTGCTGTTCTCCCGCCTGCGACTGTCGCCCGCCGCGACCCAGTCGCAGCCGACGCTCTCGATGCGGCGAATGTTCGGCATCGCCCACCAGGATCGCCGTTTCTCGACCTATTTGCTGGCGCTGACCGTGTTCGGGCTAGGTGGCCTGGCGGCGCTGCCGCTGTACCCCATTGTCCAGGTCAGCCGACTGAACCTGTCCTATGCGTTCATCGGCTATCTGGGGCTGGCCCAGTCGGTGGCGTGGATGCTCGGCCTGACCGTGTGGGGACGCTGGCTGGATCGCCTGGGGCCGATGTGGCTCCTGCGGGTGTGCTTGCTGATCAACGCCATCGTGCCGTTTACCTACGCGGTCGCCTGGAGCGGCTGGCTGCTGCTGCCGGCGTTCATCGCCCAGGGCCTCGTGTCCGGCGCGTTCGACCTGGCGATTCTCAACGCCAGCATCCAGATGGCGCCGTCGGACCGCGTTGTCGAGTACAACGCGCTACAAACGA
Source organism: Anaerolineae bacterium (assembly GCA_046328535.1). Classification (GTDB taxonomy): domain Bacteria; phylum Chloroflexota; class Anaerolineae; order Epilineales; family JAHCIE01; genus JBDHWG01. The sequence goes on along the minus strand of JAXLWJ010000043.1, from coordinate 23,582 downwards.
CAGTGATCGGGTTGCGCGGGATGATTGGGCCGTGGCTGGGGGCGCTGATTCTGGCGCTGGGTGTGCCGTTCGCCGGCGTGTTTGTCCTGGCGGGGATGATGATGCTGGCGTCGTGGGTCATCGTGCGTAAGGTCAACATCCCGCAACGCCAGGTTGAGGAGCATCTGCCCTTGCAGGAGCCTGAGCCGGTCCTCGCCGTTGAGACGCTCGACTAAGCCCCTGGTTCGGCGTCGCCCGCGCCGCTCTCGTCGTCGAGGCCGACGGCGATGAGGTAGCCTCGCGCGCGCTCGGTGAGGGGGTAGCGCTCGACGAGCCGCCAGAAAGCCCGCGAGTGGTTGGCCTGTTCCAGGTGCGCCAGCTCATGGACGAGGACATAGTCGCGCACCCAGGACGGCATCTTGGCGACGCGATCGCTAATGCGAATGGTTCCGGTCGCTGGTGTGCAGCTGCCGAAGCGGCGCTGCTGGTTGGTGACGTAGCGGAGCGAGGTCCAGCGCAGGCGGCCGCCGAAGTACTTGCGGTTCAGCTCCTGGGCGCGTCCGTCTAGCTCTTTGTCGTCGGCCTCTGGCGGCTTGACCCGTTTCGCCAGCCGCTTTCGCAGGCGCTCGATGATTGGGGCCAGATCTTCGTCGCTGACGTGCTCGGGGGCCAGGACTTCGAGCGTGCCATCGGGGAGGGGACGGGCCGTCACGGTGCGGCTGCGGCGGGCGCTGCGCACGATCTTGATGGGCTGGTCTGTCATGGGTCAAAGTATACGTTCGGAGGGAGTAAGGTCAAGGCGCAACGTACTGGCCTGTTTCTTGTTCATTATATGCGACATAAGTACAATAGTCTTTACGTCACTTTCTAGGCCGCACTACGAGGGCGTGGCCGTTCAGCGAACGGCGAAGAGGGGGAAGACTTGGAGGGGCTGGCCCCTCCAAACCACCCCGGCAAGAGAAGTGCAAAGATAGGGCTGCGAACTGGGCGAGCGTGTATCGGATTCGAGCGGAGGAGCGCGGAACATGGCGTCACTAGCACAGGCGGCGATACCAACGGTTCTGACCGAGGAACAGGCGCAAATCTGGAAGGACGAGCGGCGGGCGCTGGAGCGGCTGCTCACAGTGCTGGCGGGCTGGGACTCGCTGCCAGACGACATAAAAGTGGTGCAGCAGGCGCTGGCGCAACTGGATGAGCTGTTTCTCCTGGTGATCGCCGGGGAGTTTAACAGCGGCAAGTCGGCGCTCATCAACGCCTTGCTCGGCGAGCGATACCTGGCCGAAGGCGTGACGCCGACGACGGCGGAGATCAATGTCCTTCGCTATGGGGAGAAGGGGCAGCAGCGCGTCGAGCGCGGCGTCCGCATCATTGCCTACCCGGCGCCATTCCTTCAGGAAATCAACGTGGTGGACACGCCCGGCACCAACGCCGTGCTGCGGGAGCACGAGGAGATCACTCGCGAGTTCGTCCCGCGCAGTGACCTCGTCATCTTCGTCACCTCCGCCGACCGGCCCTTCACCGAGAGCGAGCGAGCGTTCCTGAGCGCGATTAAGGATTGGGGCAAAAAGATTGTCCTGGTCATCAACAAGATAGACATCTTTGAGACGCCGGATGAGCAGAACCAGGCCATCGCCTTCGTGACGGACAACGCCCGCCGCCTGCTGGGCGTCACGCCGGAGGTGTTCCCCGTGTCGGCGCGGCTGGCGCTGCGCGGCAAGATCGGCACGCTGACCAACGGCGCCGCCGACCACTCCGAGCTGTGGTGGCAGGCGAGCCAGTTTCAGCCGTTCGAGCAGTACATCCTGGAGACGCTCAACCAACAGAGCCGGGTGCGCCTCAAGCTGCTCAACCCGCTGGGGGTGGGCGCGCGGGTGGCCGGTGAGAACCTGTACCGAATGAACGAGCGCCAGACTCTGCTGCGCGAGGACCTGCAAACCATCGCCTCCGTCGAGCGCCAGCTCGACCTCTATCGGCAGGACATGCAGACTGAGTCCGAGCAGCGCTTCGCCAAGATTGACAACGTCATCCTGGAGATGCGGCTGCGGGGCGAGGAGTTCTTCGACCGGCAGATCCGACTGCGCAATATCCCGGCCCTGCTCAACAGCGGGCGCCTTGCCGAGGACTTCGAGCGCGAGGTGGTTGCCAACACGCCGGATACCATTGAGAAGCACGTCCACGAGCTGATTGACTGGATGGTGGACCGCGAGCTGCGCGAGTGGCGCGTCATCGCCAGGGAGCTAGGCCGCCGCCAGCGAACGGAGTTCCTGGAGAGCGCCGCGCAGGAGGCGGCCGGCGGGTTCGAATACAACCGCCGTGAGCTGCTGGACAGCATCGGCAAAGAGGCTTCGACCTTGATTGCCAACTACGACGCCGATGTGGAGAGTCGAACGCTGGTCGAAGGGATCCAGGATGCCCTGGCGCAGACGGCGCTGGTGGAGGTCGGCGCGGTCAGCCTCGGCGTCATCCTCCACGCCCTGCTGGCGAGCGCGGCGGCGGATGCGACCGGCATCCTGGCCGCGAGCCTGCTAGGGGTGCTTGGCTTCGCCATTCTGCCGTACAAGAAAAGCCAGGCGAAGAAGGACCTGCGGGAGAAAACGGACGAGCTGCGCGAGCGCCTCAGGACGAACCTGGCAGGCGTCATCAATGACCAGCTCGACCGCTCAGTGGCCCGCCTGCAGGACTCGGTCAGCCCCTACAGCCGCTTCATTCGCGGTGAGAACGACCGGCTGCTGGCGCTGCAAGGCAGCCTGAACGAAGTTGTCAAGACCCTGGATGAACTGCGCGGCCGGGTGGACGACGCTGTGCCGGAGGCGGCGCGATGATTTCGTCGCTCATCCTACCTGACGAGGTGCGTGACGCGATCTACGCCCACGCCCACGACGACTACCCCAACGAGTGCTGCGGGGGCGTGTGGCGGGTGGGCGACGGCGACGGGGCGGCCTGGGAGGTTGCGCGCTACACCAACGTCCAGGATGAGCTGCACGGGCGCGACCCGGAACGCTACCCACGTCGGGCGCGCACAGCCTACACAATCGCCGCGAAGGAGCTACTGGCGATCAATCGTCGGGTGGAAGAGCCAGGGCAGCGGCTGGCGATTCTGTACCACTCGCACCCGGACCACGACGCCTACTTCTCCGAAGAGGACGTGTACTTCGCCGCGCCGCTAGGAGAGCCGGGCTACCCTGGGACAGCCTACCTTGTCGTCTCGGTGCGCGGCGGCGAGGTGCGCGGCCACCGCTGCTTCGTGTGGAGTGACGACCAGGAGCAATTCATCGAGCAGGCGTGCTGACACGCCGCCATTCAGGAACGCCTGTGCCGCAACGAAATATTCTGCTCTACATGGCCGCCATCGGCCTGGTAAGCTTCACCCTCGATGGCGGCATCTACGCTGTCGTATATAACCTGTTCGTCTTGCGCCTGGGCTACGGACCGGATTTTGTCGGCCTGCTGGCGTCGGTCAGCCTTGTCGGCTTCACCCTGGCTGGCGCCGTCGCCGGCCCGCTCGGCGACCGCGTCGGCAGCCGACGGATGATGCTGTTCGGCCTGGGCGCCATGGCGGTGGGCCTGGGGCTGATGCCCCTGACCGCGTCGGCGCCGACGGAGTATCAGTCATTCGCCCTGATCGCGCTGTTCTCGGCGGCCAACATGGGGCTGGCAGTCTTCTTCGTCAATGCGTCACCGTACATCAGCGCCGTCGCTGCGCCTTCCGTCCTCGAGCGCGCATTTGCCTACCAAACGGCGTTGTGGGCGTTCTGCGCTTTTCTCGGCAGCCTCGTTGGCGGCTTCCTGCCCGCGCCCCTGGCGGCCGCGCTCGGTTGGTCCCTCGCCGACCCTGCGCCCTACGCTGTGCCAATGATTGTGGCGGGGATCGGAATGGCCGCCGCTTTTACCGCCATCCTCTTCACGCAGAATGCTGCGCCCCACGCCGCGCATGGGAAAGCCGAGAAGGCGGCCGCCTTTTCCCTGGCGATCATCGCGGTTCTGGGCGTGGTGCGCTTTTTCCATGCCGGAACGATAGGGGCGATCCTCCCCTTCTTCAACATCTACATGGACTCGGCGCTCCAGGCGCCGACCGCCCAGATCGGCCTCGTCACGGCCAGTGGGCGACTGCTCGCCGCCGCGCTGGCGTTGCTGACGACGGTCGCCGCTCGCCGCTGGGGCAATCGCAACGTTGTCACGTGGGGGTCGGTGCTCATGTCGCTGGCCGTTGTCCCCATGATTCTGATCCCCGACGCGGTGGCGGCGAGCTTCGGCTTCATCAGTGTCGCCTCGCTGTCTTCGATGCGCTACGCGGCGTTCCTCACTTTTGCCATGAAGGCCGTGCCGGCCCATCGGCGCGGGTTGCTCGCCGGCGTCTCCGAGACTTCGGTGGGCATCAGCTTCGCGTTGACGGCGTTCCTCGGCGGCCAGATCATCACCCGCCTCGGCTACCCGCCGCTGTTCACGATTGGCTGCATCATGGGGCTGATCGGCAGCGGCATCTTCTGGGTCTACTTCCAGTCGAAGCGCAGCATCGCGATTGGCGCAGAGGCGGGCGTTTCCGCGGACGTGTGACGTGTGACGCTGGGCGGTTGACGCAGCGGCGGATTTCGGCTAGACTATAGACAATTGATAGGTTTGGCTCTTATCCAGAGGGGTGGAGGGAACGGCCCTGTGAAGCCCCGGCAACCAGCGCGGATCGTGACGCGAGCATTGCTCGCCAGCCGAGATCATCCGTGGCCTGGTGCCAATTCCGTCAGGCGCGCAGCCTGAGAGATGAGAGCGAGTTCAGCGATCTGACTTGCCTCTTCTTTTATCGAAGAGGTATTTTTGTGTTAAGGGGCAGGAGGTGGCTGATGGCGCTGACTTCACGATATCTTGAGCAACTGGCAAAGGGCGTTCTCGTGTTCGATGGCGCGATGGGAACGTCGCTGCAAATGCAGAATCTCACCGCCGAGGACTTCGGCGGCGAGGCGACCTGGGGCTGCAACGACTACCTGGTCATCAGCAAGCCCGAAGCCGTCGAAAAAGTGCATCGTTCCTTCCTGGCGGTGGGCTGCAACGTTCTGGAAACGGACACCTTTCGGTCCAACCGTATCACCCTCAAGGAGTACGGGCTGCAAGACCGGGTGATCGAGATCAACCGCGCCGCCGCCGAGCTTGCGGGGCGCCTGACGCGGGAGTACGAGACCCCAGATCGCCCGCGCTTTGTCGCCGGCTCCATCGGCCCTAGCGGCCTGCTTCCCTCGTCCACCGACCCGGTGCTGAGCAACGTCACGTTCGCGGAGCTTGTGGATGTTTTCCGCGAGCAGGCGGTCGGCCTGCTGGAAGGCGGGGTGGACGTGTTGCTCATCGAGACGTCGCAGGACATTCTCGAGGTCAAGGCCGCGATCTTTGGCATCCAGGGGGCGTTTAGCGAGACCGGCCGCCGCGTCCCCCTCCAGTGCCAGGTCACGCTCGACACGTCGGGCCGCATGTTGCTCGGCACCGACATCGCCGCCGCCCTGACCACGCTCCAGGCGCTGCCCATTGACATCATCGGCCTCAACTGCTCGACCGGGCCAGACTTCATGCGCGAGCCGATCCGCTACCTGACCGAGAACGCCCGCATACCGGTGAGCTGCATCCCCAACGCCGGGTTGCCCATCAACACTGGGGTGGGGGAGGCAGTCTACCCGCTGGAGCCGGGGCCGATGGGCGAGACGCTCGGTGACTTTGTGCATCGCCTGGGCGTGCGCGTCGTCGGCGGCTGCTGTGGGACGACACCGACTCACCTCACGCGGGTTGTCGAGGCGGTGCAATCACCGCCGTCCGACGCCGTTCGGTTCACCTTCGTCCCCGTCGAGCGCGACGGCTGGACGCGCCTCGAGCGGCCGGACGCGCCCGACCTGGCGATGGTCTCTTCGGCGATTCGCGCGACAACGCTCGTACAGGACCCGCCGCCGATGCTCATCGGCGAGCGCGTCAATGCCCAGGGCAGCCGCAAGGTCAAGCGCCTGTTGCTCGAAGATCGCTACGAGGACATCGTGACTGTGGCGCGGGAGCAGGTGGAGGGCGGCGCGCACACCCTGGATGTGCAGGTGGCGCTCACCGAGCGGGGGGACGAGGCCGCGCAGATGCGCACGCTCGTTCACCTGCTCAGCACGGCCATCGAAGCGCCACTGGTCATTGACACGACCGAGACGGACGTGGTCAAGGCCGCCCTCGAAGCGTCACCGGGCCGCGCCATCGTCAACTCCATCAACCTGGAGCGCGGGCGCGAGCGCATTGACGCTTATCTGCCCCTCATCAAGGCCCACGGCGCGGCGGTCATCGCCCTGACGATTGACGAGCGCGGCATGGCGCACGAGGTGGAGCGCAAGGTCGAGGTGGCGAAGCGCATCTACGACATCGTCGTGAAGGAGTACGGCCTCCCGCCCCATGACCTGATCTTCGACCCCCAGGTGTTTCCGGTGACCACCGGCCAGGTGGAGTTGCGCGACGATGCGAAGTGGACCATCGAGGGCATCCGCCGCATCAAGGAGGAGTGTCCCGGCGCGCTGACGAGCATCGGCGTGTCCAATGTCTCGTTCGGCATTGCGCCCAAGCCGCGCGCCGTCCTGAACTCGGTGATGCTGTATCACTGTGTCGAGGCGGGCTTGGACATGGCGATCGTCAACCCCGCCCACATCACGCCCTACGCCGAGATTGACGCCGAGCAGCGCGAACTGGCGGAAGACCTGCTCCTCAACCGCCGTGAGGATGCCCTGGCGCGCTACATCCAGTACTGGCAGGGGCGCGAGGGAACCGTCGAGGACACGGCGAAGGAAGACCCGACGGCGGGAATGAGTGTCGAGGAGAAGCTGCACTGGCAGATCGTCCACCGCAAGAAAGAGGGCATCGAGGACCTGGTAGACCAGGCCGTTACGGACGCCAGCGCGAGTCGGCCGACCAGCGAAGGCGCGGTGGATGTGCTGAACACCGTTCTCCTGCCGGCGATGAAAGAGGTCGGCGACAAGTTCGGCGCGGGCGAGCTGATCCTGCCCTTCGTCCTGCAGAGCGCCGAGGTGATGAAGCGGGCGGTGGCGCGGCTGGAGACGTACCTGGAGCGCCTGGAGGGGACGACCAAGGGGACGCTCGTCCTGGCGACGGTGTTCGGCGACGTTCACGACATCGGCAAGAACCTCGTCAACACTATCCTGACCAACAACGGCTACACGGTGCATGACCTGGGCAAGCAGGTGCCGATCAACACCATCATCGAAAAGGCCATCGAGGTCAACGCCGACGCCATCGGCCTCTCGGCGCTGCTCGTCAGCACGTCGAAGCAGATGCCGCTGGCCGTCCAGGAGCTGTACCGCCGCGACCTGCATATTCCAGTCATCATCGGTGGCGCAGCCATCAATCGCCGCTTCGGCCGCCGCGCGCTGTTCGTGGACGACCAGCACACGCCCTACCCGGCCGGCGTGTTCTACTGCAAGGACGCTTTCGAGGGGTTGGAGGCGATGGAGCGGCTCCAGGACCCGGGGCAGCGCGAGGCGTTCATTGACAGAATCATCGAGGAAGCGAAGTCGGATGTCTACCTGAATCAGGTGGCCGATGCTGCTCCCGCCGAGACCGACGTCGCATTCAAGCCGCTACCGCCGGCGCCGGACATCCCGACGCCCCCGTTTTGGGGCTGGCGCGTGCTGGACGATATCCCCCTCGACGAGGTGCTCGCCTGCCTGGACACCCGCGAGCTATTCCGCCTGGCCTGGGGCGCGCGCGGCGCCCAGGGCGCGGAGTTCGAAAGCCTGGTGGAGCGCGAGTTCAAGCCGCGTCTGGCGCAATTGGAGGCGCAGGCGCGGGCCGAGGGCTGGCTCAGGCCACGCGCCATCTACGGGTACTTCCCGGCGCAGTCCGACGGCGACACGCTCATCGTCTACGATCCGGCGACTGTCCCATTCCCGACGCGCAACCGCTACGCCGACCGCAGCCAGGTGATCCGCGCGGGTGAGGCGCGGCAGGTGGTGCAGGTGCGGGCGGGCGAGACCGGGGAGCGCGGCGACAACGGCGCGACGAGCGTGGCCGTGGCCGAGCGCGAGCCGACGACCAACGGCGAGGTCGTGCCGTCGGCCGGGCCGCGCGAGTTGGCCCGCTTCACGTTCCCGCGCCAGAAGAGCCGCGGGCGGCTGTGCCTGGCCGACTATTTTGCGCCGCTCTCGTCCGGCAAGTTCGACGTGGTCGTGTTCCAGGTGGTGACCGTCGGCGACGAAGCGGACGATCTGTCGGAGCGCCTGATGGCCGAGGGCGACTACAGCGAGGGCTACTACATCCACGGCTTCTCGGTCGAGGCGGCCGAGGCGACGGCGGAGTACCTGCACGGCTACATTCGTCAGGAGCTAGGGCTGACGCCGGGGCGCGGCAAGCGGTACTCGTGGGGGTACCCGGCTTGCCCGGACCTGAGCGACCATGAGACGGTGTTCCGCCTGCTGCCGGTGAGGGACGCGCTGGGCGTGGATCTGACCGAAGCCTACCAGCTCGTGCCGGAGCAGTCCACGGCGGCGATGGTCGTCCATCACCCGGATGCGATCTACTTCGGCGCACTCTGACACTCCTCTATGTTTGCAGTTTGTGTCTGGTGGGGAGGCTTGGAGGGCGCAGCCCTCCAAACCACCCTCTTTCCCCTTCTTCAGTGGGGACTCCGCCCCTGAACGACGCGAAGGAGAGTGGGTTGGTGGGGGCCGCAGGCCCCCACACCCCCGCTGCACAGCAAAGTGCAAAGACAGAGACACTCTTAGCCGTGTGTCGGGCCAAGAGGTCTACCACGGAACACACAGAATACACGGAAAATGAGCCGGGGACATACGCCCTGGCTCATTGCTTTAGCCTAAAGGAGGCCGGCATGTTCGAGGGGTTTGAGCGGCGGCGGGTGGAGACGAGCGGGGCGAGCATTCACCTGGTGGTGGGTGGGTCGGGGCCGCCGCTGCTCCTGCTCCACGGTTATCCTCAGACACACGTGATGTGGCACAAGATTGCGCCCGCCCTCGCCGAGGACTTCACCGTCGTCGCGCCGGACCTGCGCGGCTACGGTGACAGCGCGAAGCCCGAGGGCGGCGAGGGCCACGTGAATTACTCGAAGCGAGCGATGGCGCTGGACGGGGTAGAGACGATGGCGGCGCTCGGTTTCGACAACTTCGCTGTCGTCGGCCACGACCGCGGCGGCCGCGTCGGCCATCGGCTGGCGCTGGACCATCCCCAGCGCGTTACCCGACTGGCTGTGCTGGACATCGCGCCGACGTACTTCATGTACGCGACCACCGACAAGGACTTCGCGACGGCCTACTACCATTGGTTCTTTCTCATCCAGCCGTTCGACTTCCCGGAGCGGCTCATCGGCTCCGACCCGGTGTACTACCTGACGACGCAGATACGGCGTGGCGTCGTTGACCCGGCGGCGTTCACGCCGGAGGCGATGGCGGAGTACGTGCGCTTCTTCCGCGACCCCGCCGCCATCCACGCGACGTGCGAGGACTACCGCGCGGCGGCGACGATTGACTTGGCGCACGACGAGGCGGACATGGCGCGCAAGGTGGCCTGCCCGGTGCTCGCGTTGTGGGGCCGCCGCGGTCTCGTCGGGCGTAAGTACGACGTCCTGGCGGCGTGGCGCGAGCGGGCCGAGACCGTGGGCGGCGAGGCCCTGGACTGCGGGCATTATCTGCCGGAAGAGCGGCCGGCCGAGACGCTGGCGGCGTTGCGAGCTTTTCTACGGGGGTGAAAACTCGTGGAAATCTGTGCGGGAGAGTTGTACGTCCTCTCAGTGTAGGGAGCGCATAGAGGGTAGCTCCGCACGGTAGCCTAGAGATACCCCTGCTGGCGGTGGAGTGTCAACTCCACCGTCTCTGGGAGGCGCTGGAGAGCCATCTCCAGCGCCAGCACGATATGCTCTTCCACTAGACGCAGGTCGCCGAGCCAATGGCTGATGCCCCCATCCTCCGAAGGAAGTATGGCCGAATCAGGGTGATGGCTGACGTAACAAATAGCTCGCTGCGGTACACTAGAGGTAGAAGTCACTCACAATCAGCGCGAACGGATTACAGGCCGACGCGGCAGGGAGGGCAGCATGGCAACGATTATCCTACTGGTGGCCGTGGCATCACTCTTGCTGTGGTGCAGTACGGTTGGCGCGCATCGCTAACCTGTCGGCTCGTTCGGCGGATTGTAGGGTGACGGTCGGCGGCGTGTGGGCGAAATAGACGAGTAGTGGAGCAGACATCGGTGTAGACTGTAATTGTGGCGGCAGAGTAAGGTTTCGATGGAGTCGGTAGTTCAACCCGTTTTCACGGTCGAGATAGGGTACGGTGGCACGGAACTTGCATAGAAGTGGGTTGTGAAGGCCAAACTAAGCGATCTAGGCGGGGTCCGAGGTATGAGAGAAGTTAGTCGGCAGACAAGCGGTTGGTGCGGTGTTAGTCGTTAAAGCGCAGTGAGCGTTGGAAAACATGAGTCGTAGCGTTAGTTCGGGCAGGGAAGTGACAACCGACCGGTCGTTAGGCAGTTAGAATGGATGAGGCTCCCCAGTAACTTGAGGGAGCCTCATCCGTTTTATACGACATGAGTGACTACGATCGAACGCACTGGGATGCTCGCTATGCGTCGGGCAGCGCCGATATGGCGCCGTCGCCGCTGGTCGTCCGCTACGCGCCGCGCGCGCGGGGCCTGCAACTCGCCCTCGATATCGCCTGCGGCGCCGGGCGAAACGCGCTCTACCTGGCGAGCCTCGGCTACGATGTGGACGCCGTAGATATCAGCGTGATCGGGTTGGACCTGCTGGCGCGGGAAGCGGCGGTGCGCGGCCTGGCTGGCCATGTCCACGCCCTCGCCGCCGACCTGGACGAGTGGCGTCCGCCGGCAGGAACATACGCGCTGGTCACGCAGATCGCTTTCTTCGACCCGGCCGCCCTGGGCGCGGCGATCTCGGCGGTGGCGCTCGGCGGGATGCTCATCCTCGAAGCGTTCAACCCGCGCCGCCTCGAAACGCGGCCCAACTTCAACCCGTCGCACTTGATCGCGCCCGACGCGCTGCTCCCTCATTTCGAGGGCTGGACGGTCGCGCATTACGACGAGGCCGCCGGAGAACGCGGCGACCGAACGCAGATTGTCGCGCAGCGGCCGTCGTAAATTGTCTCCTCCAAGCGCGCCCCTGCGCTATGTGAGCGTGCCGATTGCCCTCGATGATTTGCCGGCCGCGCCAGGCGTGTACGCGCTGCATCTGGTCTTGCGTACCCCGTGCCAGGTGTCCGTCGCGCGCCGCACGCTAAGCCTGCCGACCGGCGTCTATCTGTACGTGGGAAGCGCCCGTGGGCCGGGTGGTATCCGCGCCAGGCTCGGGCGGCATCTGTCGGGCGCCGGCCCGCCGCATTGGCACGTTGATGCTCTCCGCGGCCTCGCCCTGATCGTCGGCGCGTATTACGCCGTCTCCCCAGCGCCCCTTGAGTGTCGCTGGGTCCACGGCCTGCTGACTCTGCCGGGCGTCACCGCGCCTGCGCCCGGGTTCGGCGCGAGCGACTGCCGCGCGCGTTGCCCGGCGCACCTGCTGCTTTGCGCCGCGCCGCCGCAGGCTGTCCAGGCGGCGCTAGAAGCTGCTACGCCCGACGCTGCGCCGTGAGCTTTCCGCCGCCACCCAACGCTGAAACGTTGGCGGGGGCGGCGGCGGTATGCGGGCCAGATCGTCCGACGTTTTCGCACGGCGGCGCTCAAGCTCCAGCTTCAGGCTCTCCTCGCCCTGGCGCATGGCCCAGCGGTGGTTCGCCGCGAAGAGGGGCTTCATGATGAACGAGAAGTACTTGAGTAGCGGCTTCTCGGCCGAAATCCTCCAGTCGTAAGTGATGTTGACGTACTCGCCGTCCTGCTCGAACGTCCACAGGCCGCGACCCACGAAATCGCCCGTCGCGGCGAGGGCGAAGGACGTTGGGAAATCCGACCGCACGATGCTGAAAGCCCAGTGCAAGGTATAGGGCAGCCAGCCCTTGGTGTACAGCCGGACGACTTTTCCTAATCCCTCTTTATTCCCCTTGTGAACCTCGGTCACTCCCAGGTAGACGGACGGCCACCAGACGGCCAGGTCCTCGGCGTCGCCGAGAATGGCGAAGACTTCCTCGCGGGTGGCGCGCACGCGCCAGTGCGTGACGAAGTGGTAAGCGTTCGACTTGTCCACGATCCCCCCTCACTTGTCGCCCGTGGCGTTAATCTTCAAAGCGGCGGCGCAGCGACTGCCACCCCTCGACGACCGATGTCTGCGGCCCACCGCCGAAGGTCAGACCAAGAATGTTGCCGAGCTGTCGCAGGGTCTCGGCCGAGGCGCGGCCGGCCTCGACATCGCTCGCCAGCGTCGCCAGGACGCCTATTGCGCTCGCCGTATCCAGGTCATCGTCTAGCGCCGCCGTGAAGTGAGCCACAGCGTCGGCGTCGCGGGAGCCCACCGAAGTCGGCGCAATCCCGTGGACAATGGCGTTGAGGCGAGCGGATAGGTGGGCGGCCTGCTGAAGATCCTCGTCGTGGTACTCCCAGGTCTCGCGGTAGCGGTGGCCGAGCAGGGCCAGGCGGATGGCGTCCGGCGTAAACGTCAGGAGCAGGTCGCGCACGAAGACCATGTTGCCGAGGGATTTGCTCATCTTCTCGCCCTGATAGCGCAGCATGCCGGCGTGAACCCAGAAGCGCGCGAAGGGCGCTTCGCCGGAATAGCCCTCGGACTGGGCGATCTCGCTCTCGTGGTGCGGGTAGATCAGGTCGCTGCCGCCGCCGTGGATGTCCACCATGTGGCCCAGGTGATGCAGGCACATGGCGGAACACTCGATGTGCCAGCCGGGGCGCCCGTGACCCCACGGGCTGTCCCACGCCGGCTCGCCGGGCGCCTGGGCCTGCCAGAGGATGAAGTCGAGGGGGTTCTCCTTGCGTGGGTCATTGGGGTTAGCGCCCCGCTCGGCGGAGATGGGCGTCATCTCGGCGGGCGTCAGGCCGCTGAGCTTGCCGTAGTCGTCGTCATGCTTGACGCGGAAGTAAACGCTGCCGTCGCGCACATACGCCAGCCCCTTGTCCACCAGTAGCGCCGTCATCCCGCGGATGGTGTCAATCTCCTCAGTCGCGCGGGGGTAGGCATCGGGTGGGCGAATATTGAGAGCGGTCTGGTCGTCTATAAAGCGGCGCGTCCATGAGTTGCCCAGGGCGCGCCAGTTCTCGCCGGTCTCGCCGGCCTTGCGCAGGATATCGTCGTCAATGTCGGTAACATTCTGGACGTAGCGCACCGGCCAACGTTTGGCTTCCAGGTGGCGAATGAGAACGTCGAAAGAGACGTACAGGAAGGCGTGGCCCAGGTGCGTCGTGTCGTAGGGGGTGATGCCGCAGACGTAAATGCTGATGGGGCGCCCGGGGCGGGGCGCGAAGCGCTGGGTCTGGTTGCCGAGGGTGTTGTAAAGTTGCATTCTCTATTCCAATTGGCGGGCCAGGGTATCCGGGTTTGTGGTCGGCATCTGACAGGCGTAGTTCTCACACACATACGCCGTGGGCTGGCCGCCGACAGCATCGCGGTCGGCCAGCAAGGGGATGACGCGCGTCGGTTCCGCGTCGGTCGGGGCGCGGAGGGCAACGATGCGGTTCGGGTGAAAGCCGTCGAACACGACACGGAGCAGCGCCTGGGTCGCATCCGACTCCGGCGCGCCGACAATCGCAACCTCTTGCGGCGGGGCGAGATAGGCGTCGAGCGCGCCAAGAATGTGTCCGAAGGCCTGGGGCGCGCGTACCACCAGGTCGCGCACCCGCTGGAGGACCGAGACGGCGTAGCGTTGGTACTCGGCCTCGCCGAGCAGGTGCGCCAGGCGGAGCAAAACAGCGGTCGCCACTGAGTTGCCAGACGGCGTCGCATTGTCGAACAGCTCGATCGGCCGCGTGATGAGGTCGGCCTGATCGCGAGCCGTTTGGAAGAAGACGCCGTCCGCCTCGCTCCAGAACAGGTCGAGCATGGCGTCCGTCAGGCGGCGCGCCTCGTGGACCCAGCGCAGGTCGAACGTCGCCTCGTACAGCGCGAGCAGGGCGTCGGCCAGGTAGGCGTAGTCTTCGAGAAAGCCGGGAATCTTGGCCGCGCCATCCTTCCAGGTGTGGAGCAGCCGCCCCTCGCGCTGCACGCGGTTGAGCAGGAACTCGGCGTTGCGCACGGCAATGTCACGGTACGCGGCGTCACCCAGAACGGCGGCGGCCTCGGCGTAGGCGGCCAGCATCAGCGCGTTCCACGAGGTGAGGACTTTGTCGTCCAGGCCGGGCCGCACCCGCTGCGCCCGCGCCTCGAACAAAGCCGCTTGCCCCCGCGCCAGGAGCGCCGCGAGATCGTCCTCGGTCATCCCGAACTCGCGCGCCGCCGTCGCCACGTCGCGGGTCACGTGTAGGATGTTGTGGCCTTCGAAGTTGCCCTGGCGGGTGATGTCGTAGTAGCGGGCGAATGTGTCGGCGTCCGCGCCGAGCAGGCGTTCCACCTCGGCCAGGGACCAGACGTAGAATTTGCCTTCCTCCCCTTCGCTGTCGGCATCCTCCGCCGCGTAGAACCCGCCCTCGGCGTTCGTCATGTCGCGCTGCACATAGTTGAGCGTCTCCGTCACGACGTGGCGATACTGCTCGCTGCCGAAGGCCTGGTAGCCGTGGAGGTAGAGTCGGGCCAGCAAAGCGTTGTCATACAGCATCTTCTCGAAGTGTGGCACGAGCCACGCCGCGTCCACGGCGTAGCGGTGGAAGCCGCCGCCCAGGTGGTCGTAGATGCCGCCGTCGGCCATGCGCTGGAGGGTCGTCTGCGCCATGCGCCCGGCCTCCGCCGAGCCGGTGCGCCGCCAGGTCCGCAGCATGAACTCCCAGGTCATAGCCTGGGGGAACTTGGGCGCAGCGCCCATGCCGCCGTTGCGCGGGTCGAAGCCGCGGCCCAGGGCGTGGAAGGCTTGCTCCAGCACTGTCTCGTCCAACCCCAGGCGAGAGGGTGCGGTGAGGTGGCTCTTGTCGAGGGCAGCGAGCACTTGCTTGCCCTGTTCGAGCAGGCCCTCGCGCTGCGCCTGCCACGCTTGCGCGACACCGTGCAGGAGGCGCTGGAAACCCGGCAGGCCGTGGCGGTCGGTGGGCGGGAAGTACGTGCCGCCATAGAATGGAACGCCGTCCGGGGTGAGGAAGACGGTCATCGGCCAGCCGCCATGCCCGGACATGGCCTGAACTGCGTCCATGTAGATAGCATCCACGTCTGGGCGCTCTTCGCGGTCCACCTTGATGCTGACGAAGTACTCGTTCATGATCGCGGCGGTGTCCGGGTTCTCGAACGACTCGCGCTCCATGACGTGGCACCAGTGGCACGAGGAGTAGCCGACACTGAGCAGCACCGGCTTGTCGTCGGCGCGGGCGCGGGCGAAAGCCTCGTCCCCCCAGGGATACCAGTCAACGGGGTTATGCGCATGTTGAAGCAGGTAGGGGCTGGTTTCGTGGATCAGGCGGTTGCTGTGCGGCGGCCCGCCTGACGTGGGTTGCGACATACGACCTCTTTTGTCGGTTTGCCGTTTTCAGACAAGGTAAACTATACTGATTGGCGGCATCGGGGGCAAGCCTCAAAGCTAATCGCCGCGCTCGAATGAGAATTCGTCATGGATAAAACGCAATCGGTAGACATTGGCTCGGCGCTCGCGCCGTATCTAGCGCCCCTTGACGCGGCGCTGCGCGAGGCCGTCCAGACATCCTCGCCGGCGGTCGCCGAGCTGTACGGGATGCTGCACTATCACCTGGGCTGGGTGGACCGCTCGCTCGCGCCCATCGCCGGGCGGACGGGCAAGCGCCTGCGGCCGGCGTTCTGTCTGCTTGCCTGCGACGCCGCCGGCGGCGACTGGCGGCAGGCGCTCCCGGCGGCTGTCAGCCTGGAACTGACGCACAATTTCTCGCTCATTCACGACGATATCGAGGACGGCGATCGGGAACGCCACGGCCGGGCCACCTTATGGACGGTGTGGGGGCAGGCGCAGGCGATCAACGCTGGCGACGCGCTGTTCGTCCTGGCGCGGCAGGCGTTGGGCAGGCTCGCCGACTGTGGTGTTCCGACCGACGTGACGTTGCGCGTCCTGCAAAGCTACGACGCTGCGTGCCTCGCCATCACCGAGGGCCAGTTCCTGGACATGCAGTTCGAAGAGCGGCTCGACGTCACTGAAGCCGAGTATTTGCGCATGGTCGGCGGCAAGACGGCGGCCCTTCTCGCCGCGTCAACCCAAATGGGAGCGCTCGTCGCGGAGGCGGAGGCGGCGCTCGTCGAGCGGCTGGCGCGTTTTGGGCGGCTGGTGGGGCTGGCGTTCCAGATGACCGACGATATCCTCGGCATCTGGGGCGACGCGGGACGCACCGGCAAGCCGGCGGCCAACGACATTCGCCGCCGCAAGAAGTCGCTGCCCGTAGCCTTCGCCCTGGAGAGCGCGCGTGGGGCGGCGGCCGAGCGCCTGCGGGCCATCTTCGCTACACCCCAGGTGTCAGAAGACGATGTGGCGGCGGTGCTGACCATCCTCGATGACCTGGGCGCGCGGGATCATACGGAGCGCCTGGCCGATGAGTATCTGCAACAGGCCCTGGCCGAGCTGGCCCCCGTCGCGGGGACTCACGCCGGAACGATCCTCGCGGCCCTGACACGCTCCCTGGCTCAGCGCGAGCATTAGACGTATGGGCCGGCTGAAGAACCTTTCAATTGTTGCCGCATTCGGCTGGCGGCGGAGCCGACAACTCCACCGCCGCTTGAAAGCGCTGGAGATGGCTCTCCAGCGCCAGCAGTGGCTTAGCGCGAGCATTAGGCGTATGGGCCAGCTGGAAGAACCTTCAATTGTTGCCGTGCTGGCTGGCGGCGGAGCGACAACTCCACCGTTGAAAGCGCTGGAGATGGCTCTCCAGCGCCAGCAGTGGCTTAGCGCGAGCATTAGGCGTATGGGCCGGCTGACGTCGGCGCTGACCGTGCTAACGCTGGCGTTGTTTATCGGACTGGCGCCGGTCTTTGCGACGCGAGTCGAACCAGCCGCGCCGGAGCCAACGTTCGTCCTCTTCGTGCCGCTGATCGAGGGCGGCTGCGATGGGGGTTGCGGCGCGCCCCAGACACCCACGCCAACGCCGCCGCCGACGGTGACACCCATCGCCCCGGCGCCCACGCCGACCACACGCTCGACGGCCACGCCCACGCCCACGCCGTCCCCGACGCCGACTCCCCTTCTCACACCCGTGACGATGACGCTGCTGGCGGTTGCCGACACGTTCATCGTCGAGGGCGCGGCGGGCCAGGCTGACGCGAATTTCGGGACTTATCCGGGGATGTTCCTGGGGTACGATGACCAGGCGTGGCGCCGCCAACGCGCCCTTCTCCAGTTCGACCTCGCCCCGCTCCCGAAGGACGCCCAGGTCGTCAGCGCCACCCTCCAGGTGTACACCCACAATTGCTTCCTGTGCAAGCCGATGAACGTGGACGCCCTGCGGGCGACGCGGGTATGGCGGGAGGAGGAGGCGACGTGGAACACGTCCCTGACGCTGGCCGGTGAGGTGTACGGACGCGGGGTGATGGTCGCGCCGCAACGCTGGGTGTCAGTAGACGTGACACGGCTGGTATCTAGTTGGGTAGGGGATGTTCCCAACCACGGCCTCTTGCTGATGGGGCGCGAAGACGAGCCGCACGACTGGTGGTCTATCGAGGCGCGCGAGGACGGCGCGGCGACGGCGCCACGCCTGGTCGTGAGCTACCGCCCGCCGTGAGCGGGCGATGGAGCTGAGGCTGGAGAGCCATCTCCAGCCTCTCCGACGGACGGTGGAGTTGTCACTCCACCGTGAGCGCGTACGGCGACAATTACAGAATCTTGCGCTTCTTGCCGGGACGAGGGTCGCTCGTTGGGGGCGGGTCGTCGCGGTGCGCCTCCCACTCCGTTGTCGTCAGGAACCCTATCTCGCCCAACCGGGCGCGAATCTCCTCGACGAGCTGCGCCTGCCGCGCCGGGTCACACGAGACGACTGAGGTGAAGAACCCATCGTGGATCTTGGTGACACCCTTGAGGCCGTAGACCGCCTTGAGGCGGCTCGGCACGTCGCCCTTCTCGCGCAGGAGGTAGCCGTGGGTTGTGCCGTGAGCCGGGCTGTGGCCGCGCAGGTAGATGAGGGACGGCTCCGCCGCACTGGCCTCCACATCCACGACCCACTGCCGCAGCCCGTGCAACCGATACTTCGCCCACATCTCCTCGCGGGTCGGCATGTTAGCCCTGCGCCGCCACGAGACGCACGAACTTCCGCCGCCCCACCTGGAGCACCGCGTCCCGCATCGGCGCCTCGTAGGCGATGCTGTCCACGCGCTCGCCGTCGAGGCGGACGCCGCCCTGCTCCACCAGCCGCCGCGCCTCGCTCTTCGTGCCGGCGACGTTGGCCGCGACCATGAGGTCAACGATGGTCTGCGGGCCGTTGAGCGCGAACGTCGGCATATCCTCCGGAATGTCGCGCTTCTGGTGGACAATCTCGAAATGCTCGGCGGCGGCCTTCGCCGCGCCGCCATCGTGGTAGATGTCGGTGATTTCGAGGGCCAGGCGCTTCTTGGCCTCCATCGGGTGCATCGCGCCCGCCTCGACCGCGCGGCGGATCTCGGCGATCTCGGCGGGCGTGAAGCGCGTGACCAGATCGTAGTACAGCCACATCGCCTCGTCCGGAATGCTCATCACCTTGCCGTACATGTCGTCCGGCGTGTCGAAGATGCCGATGTGGTTGCCGAGGGACTTCGACATCTTCACCACGCCGTCGGTGCCGGGCAGGATGGCGGTGATGACGCCAATCTGCGGCCGCTGGCCGACGGCCTCCTGGAGCTTGCGCCCGGCGACGATGATGTTCCAGAGCTGGTCGGTGCCGCCGACCTGGACGTCAGTATCCATTGCCACGGCGTCGTAGCCCTGCATCAGGCCGTAGAACGTCTCGTGCAGGAAGATGGGATCGCCGGCGTCGAAGCGTTTGGCGAAGTTCTCGCGCTGCAAGAACTGCTGCATGGTGAAGTTGGACCCCAGGCGAATCAGGTCGGCGAAGGTCAGCTGCGACAGCCAGTCGGCGTTGTAGCGCACCTTCGTCTTGTCGCGGTCCAGGATTTTGAACGCTTGCTCGGCGTAGGTCTGCGCGTTGGCGGCGACTTCTTCCGGTGTCAGGATGGGGCGCGTCTTGTTCTTGTCGCTCGGGTCACCGATGAGGCTGGTGTAGGTGCCGATCAAGAAGGTGACGTCGTGGCCGAGGTCCTGGAACTGGCGCAGCTTGCGCATGGTGATCGTGTGACCGATGTGCAGGTCCGGCTTCGTGGGGTCGTAGCCACAGTAGACCCGCAGCGGGCGGCCTTCCTTGAGCCGCTCGCGCAGCTCGCGCTCCATGTTGGCGCGCGTTGTCGGGTCGCCGTAGTCTGTGCCACGCATGAGGATGGCAACCTGCTCATCTACCGCCACGGTCATAGGGCCTCCGAGAAACGAGTGATGGGCGAATTATAACACACGACGGCTGAGAATCCATCGCCCGCTCGTTCTCTTCGTATAGTCATAGAGGGTATCTATCACTTCGCCTTTCGCTTCTGCTTAGGGGGCGTCGCCCCCTCGTCGGCGTCGGTCTCGTCGGTGTGCAGGATGCGGTACTGCCGGCCGCTGGGCGAGGTGAACACGTCCTCGGAGATGATCGAGTCGGGCGGGGGAAGGGTCCCTTCGCCTTCGATCTCGGATAGTTTCTCCGGCTCTGATGGAGTCTGCCGCCGTACCTTATCCTTGCTCGCTTCAGACATCCGCCACGTCCTTACTACGGCTGCGGCTCGAAGACGACCTTGCTGAGGGGGTGGACCTCCAAGATCGTCGGCGCGTACTGTCGCAGCGTCGCCGGGCCGGGCTTCTGGCCGGTGGCGTGGGTGATGTCGAAGAAGACCGAGCCTTCGATGGCGACGGGGATGGGCGGATTGTAGAAGTCGTAGGTTGGGCCGGGTAGGTGGCTCCCGAAGAACGCCTTGAACGCGTCGCGCGCCGCCTTCAACGCGGCGTAGGCCGCACTGTTGGTTGGCGGGAGGCCCGACAGCTCCATGTTCATGATGGTGGGCGGCGACTTTTTCGGGTCCGTGCCGATCATGAGGTGGAAGTCGTTGTCGGCTTCCTTGCTCGCCGCGTACAGGAACGCCGCCACGTGAACGTTGCGCATCTCCTCCTTGACGCGGCCAGAGGTGGCCGTGTCTGTGATCGGCGGTGTGTGGTGCGCCATCGTCTGGTCGGGCGGCAGGGAAGCGATGAGGGCCTTGACGTCGCTGTAGGGCTGTGGCTGGCCGGGCGCTATCGAGAGCTTCGCCGCCTTACGCGCCGTCCCCTGGAATTTGTCGCCGGTCTGCGCCTGGGGCACGGGGCCGAGATCGCGCGACGGCGGCTCCTCGTAGCCGTCCACCTCGGTCGTGTGAATAATGGTGTAGGTTCTCGCAGGCCGCGAGATGTCGCGCGCGCCGACTGCCGGCGTGAACTCGACCGTTCCGACAATCACATCGGGCGGGGGGAGCCAGGGCGGGCGCGCCGCCGGCGATTGGGTCTCTGTCATGGGGGGCCTCCTGTTGAATGGGCGGCGCGAACAGATCGTCTCCTGAGATTATAGGCCGCAATGGAGATAAGTTATCCTCGGCGCCAAATCTGCGTATGATTCTCGCTATGCTGACTCTGGACCACTCCGCGCACACCACGCCGACGTTCTACGTCCGGGATATCCCTGTCTACGGCGACCTGATTCTGGCGCCGATGGACGGCTTCTCCGACATGCCGTTTCGCCGCGTGTGCCGCGAGATGGGGTCGGCGATGAGCTACTCCGAGTTCGTCAACGTGGATGAGCTGGGCGGGAAACGCTGGCCGGAGAAGGCGGCGCGCAAGCTCGTGTTCGACCCGGCCGAGCGCCCGATGACGTTCCAGGTCTACGGCCACGACGAGGATCGCCTGGTGGCCGTTGCGGAGCGCCTGCTGCCGCTCGGCCCGAGCATCCTCGACCTCAACATGGGCTGCTCGGTGGACACCATCGCCGGGCGCGGCGCGGGGGCGGGCTTATTGTGCGCGCCGCCGAAGATTGGCCGCATCATCCGCCGCCTGACCGAGGCGCTGCCCATTCCGGTCACCGGCAAGATTCGCCTGGGGTGGGACGACGCCCGCCGCAACTACCTCGACGTGGCGCGCATCCTGGAGGATAGCGGCGCGTCGCTCATCGCGGTGCATGGGCGGACGAAGCAGCAGGCGTATCGGGGAGCGGCGGATAGGGATGCCATCGCGGCGGTCAAGGCGGCGGTGACGATTCCGGTTCTGGGCAACGGCGACGTGGGGACGCCGGACGACATCGCGCGCATGAAGGCGCACACCGGCTGCGACGGCGTGATGATCGGGCGCGGGGCCATCGGCAACCCGTGGATTTTTGCGCGGCGTGCGCCACACGAAGTCACGCTGGACGAGAAGATCGCCCTCGTGCGGCGGCACCTGGCGCTGAACCTGGACTTCTACGGGCCGGAGCTGGGGCTGCTTCTCTTCCGCAAGCATATCGTCCGCTATATCGAGAGCATCCGCTCGTTGGCGGGCTATCGAACACGCCTCCTGACGTGTACGGATGTCGAGGAGTTCGTGGCGCTGGTGACGGAGGGCGAGGAGCTGAGCGCGCAGACAGCGGCGTGAGCAGCGGCGTTTCGTATAGTCATAGAATATATCCACCACATGGACGGCACGGTATCCCACGAATAGAGGATAGCGCCGGCTTGACGGGCCATCGGCAAGTGAGTATAATAGTTGTACAACCAATGTAAAAGTCTGTGACGGGGAAGAGTACGCGCTGATCGGCGGCTACAGAGAGTCGGGGAGTGGTGGAAGCCCGATGTCGTGCTGCGCGGAACGCCGCCCCTGAGACGCCTGGTGAACGCGGCGCTCGCCGCCAGTAGCTTCGGCCGGCCGCCCTCCGTTATCTCGGGGCCGAGCTTCAGATGAGGCTCAACGAGTGGGGAAGCGCTTCCCAATCGAGGTGGTACCACGGGCCAACGGCTCGTCCTTCGCTAAGGACGGGCTTTTTTTGTTGACAGGGCCGAATACGGACACTACAATACGCGAATAGGGTGTGGGAGGGGATATGCGCCCAGGCACAAGCAGCGCCGAAATTCGCCAGGCTTTCCTGGATTTCTTCAAAGACAACGGGCATACGGTCGTCGCCAGCTCGTCGCTGGCGCCCGATGACCCGACGCTGTTGTTCACGAACGCCGGCATGGTGCAGTTCAAGGACACATTCCTCGGCACTGAGAAGCGCAGCTATCGCCGCGCCACGACGGCGCAGAAGTGCATGCGCGTGTCCGGCAAGCACAACGACCTCGAGAACGTCGGACCGTCGCCGCGTCACCACACATTCTTCGAGATGCTCGGCAACTTCTCGTTCGGCGACTACTTCAAGCGCGACGCCATTCACTACGCCTGGAATTTCATGACGCAGGTCATGGAGCTGGCGGGGGATCGCATCGTTGCCACCGTCTATCGTGACGATGACGAGGCCTACACCGTTTGGATAAATGAGATTGGCTTGCCCGCCGCGCGCGTCCACCGCATGGGCGACAAGACCAACTTCTGGATGATGGGCGATGTCGGGCCGTGCGGGCCGACGTCGGAGCTGCACTGGGACTTCGGCCCTGAGCGTTGCACGTGCGGCCGGCCGGATTGCTCGGTGGCCCTCGATAACGATTGCGGCCGCTGGCTCGAAGTCTGGAACCTGGTGTTCATGCAGTACGACCAGCGCGCCGACGGGACACGCGAGTTGCTCCCGAAGCCGGGGGTAGACACGGGCATGGGCCTGGAGCGGCTGTGCGCGGTGAAGCAGGGTGTGTATGCCAACTACGAGACAGACCTGTTCGTTCCCATCATGGAACACACGCGGCAGGCGCTCGGTGATACGCCGGCGCAGATGGCCGAGAAACAGACCGGCTACCGCGTCGTGGCGGACCACGGGCGCGCCATGACGTTCCTGATCGCCGACGGTGTGCTGCCGGGCAACGAGGGGCGGGGGTACGTGCTGCGCCTCATCATGCGGCGGGCGATGCGCTTCGGGAAGGGGCTGGGCTTCAGCGGGCCGTTCCTGGGCGGCGTCGCCGAGGCCGTCATGGGCCTTATGGGGCATCACTACGGCGAGATCATCGAGCGTCGCGACTTCATTCTCCGCGTCATCGCTCAGGAAGAAGAGCGCTTCCAACGCACCCTCGATTCGGGCAGCGCGCTGCTGGAGGGAACGATCGCGCGGCTGCGGGCCGAGGGAACGAACGTGATAGCGGGCGCCGACGTGTTCCGCCTCTATGACACCTACGGCTTCCCGCCGGACCTGACGCGGGTCATTGGCGAAGAGGCGGGGATGACGATTGACCAGCAGGGGTTCAATGCCCTGATGCAGGAACAGCGCGAGCGGGCGCGGGCGAAGCGGCGCTTCGCGGTGAAGGAGGCGGGTGAGCGCTACCGCCGCCTGAACTTGCCGCGCCCGGAGTTCCTGGGCTACGAGACTAGCGCCGCCGACGGCAAGATCACCTACCTTGTGTTCAACGGTGAGCCGGGCGACACGGCCGAGCAGGGCGACCGGGTCGAGGTTGTACTCGACCGCAC
>JAXLWJ010000042.1:0-42607 GCA_046328535.1 Anaerolineae bacterium | reverse complement strand
GCATCTTCCCCAACGAGGCGGCGTGTTTGCGCCTGGCGAGTGCCATCCTCATGGAGATCAGCGATGAGTGGGAGGCCGGCAAAGCCTACTTGACCTTTAAGTCTGCTTAATCCACCCAGGCCCACCCTGGCCTTTTACAGAACCAAAGTTGCATAATCGTGGAGTAGCAGGGCCACGCGCGTGTTCGGGCAACCGTAACAGACTGAACAACCGCCATCAAACTCAGCACTTGCTGCATCCGCGACCCTGCAATAAAGCAGTTCGACAAGCAATTCCATAAGTGCAGTCTGGTATACTGAATGATGCAAAAGACACGACGTTACAAAAGTATATTGAGGGCGCCAGGATTATCACTGCCTCCAGGTGTGGCACTCGAGAGCGGGATGCCGCACGGCCGGTTATTCGAGACGAAGTCAGCCCGGCCAAAACTGTACCGCTTTTTGTCCCGCAAAGCGGGTATGAATCACATCGGATGTATTGTAAGATAGAGTCATATCATGCCCGACCATCTACGATGGCATGGGGACGCTTCGTCTGTAAGTATGAGGTATGGTTGCGTCGCGTGGCCGCTCACTACATCTGGAGTTGCCATATGAGACACTCGAAGGTGCAGCCAAGATATGGCGATGTTGGCGATGAACACTTGAGTGATCCGGTTGCGGCGCTACGGAGCGATCTCCATGATCTTGCCGAACTCATCGGCGCGCTCAAGGCCCAGACCGATGCAACCCAGGCGCTGCTGAACCGGCTTCAGGAGCGCCTGGAGAGAAGGCTGTGCGCCCTCGATGACCTCGGCGGCGAACGGCTATCTGCGATCCCCGCGTCGGTCTCTCGTCCCTCCGCCCACGATTGGTCTTCTCCCGCTCATCTGCGTCTCTTGTGTCTTGGCACGTTCGAGGTTCAATTCAGCGCCGGCCGCGTCCCAACACGGCGCAGCGGCAAGTACAACACAATCCTTCGATACCTGGCGATACATCCACGTCAACCCGTCGTTCGCGACGTTTTGCTCGAAGTTCTCTGGCCCAATGCAGACCCCGATATAGCCAACAACCGTCTGCGCGTCGCTATGCATCATCTGCGGCAGGCGTTCGCCGTGCCTGAATCGCAGCCGGCGTGCGTGGATTACGTGCTGTTTCGAGACGGTTGCTATCTCTTCAATCCAGCCATTGATGTGTGGACAGACATCGAGGCGTTTGAGCAAAACTGGCGGGCAGGCATGCAAATGGAGCAGGCGGGCAGGTGGGAAGAGGCGGCCGCAGCGTATGGAACTGCCGAAGCGCTCTACCGCGGCGACTTGTTCGCCGAAGACCCATACGAAGAGTGGACACTTGTTCGCCGCGAAGAGCTGCGAGACATCTACCTGAGCCTACTCGACAAGCTGAGTCACTATGCGCTGAAGTCAGGCAACATTGATGGAGCGATCGAAGGTTGGAAAAAGATCCTGGGAAAGGACCCCTTGCGCGAAGACGCCTACTGCCATCTCATGATTCACCTGGCAGGCCGTGGGCAGCGCGCTCTCGCTCTCCATTGGTACGATGTCTGTACCCAGACGCTCCAGCATCAACTCAACGTGGAGCCTGAGGCGAGAACATCCGCGATTGCCCAGCGTATCCGGTCAGGCGCAGATGTCGGCGGCATTGGCGCTACGCTAACCGGAAGCTAACGGACGCCTAATCGGGAAGTAATGGCCGTCGGCTATACTGGGATTGCCGACGGCCTCTTTATTCCGAGAGGGATAATGGGATACTATAACTCGTTTGTCATCAGAATCTGGTGCAACGGGCGTGGACGGCTGCGAGGCAGAATCGAGCATGTGGCGACCCACGAGAGCCTCATTTTCCTCGATCTGATGGGCGTCCTCGACTTCTTGCGCTCGCATCTTGATCCACCGTCCGACGCGCCGGTGGAGGGTAACGACGACGAGGATATCGTGTTCAACCTTGAACGCGAGGCCAATGAGCATGTCTCGTGCGAGGAACAGGACCCGTAATGGCGCACTCCTCTGCCCTCGAACACACTCTGGCGCATCTCGCTCGTCTCGACCTACTCGTCCGACGCGAGGTTCTTCGGGCGCGCTTGCAGAATGGGCCTGGCGCTGACGATGATTTCCGCGGCCTGTACATCTCGGACGACGAGGTAGACGCTCTGCTCGCCGGCTCGATGCCCGTATCGTCCCTCCTCTCCCCTTCTCACTCGGGCGATGCGCAGATCGCCACTCTCAGCGCCGCCATCACCGCTGCCAGCAGCCGGATCGCCGACTTCGAGACGTGGAGCGCGGGCTGCGGACCAGGGCCGCCCCTGACTCGTCTCACGCGTCTCTTTGGTCTATCCACAGTGGAGCAAGAGACCCTCGTGATCTGCCTGGCGGCGGAGTTGGACCTCAAGTATGAGCGCCTCTACGCCTACTTGCAGGATGATGTGACCAAGAAGCGGCCGACGGTTGACCTGGTCATGCGCTTGCTCTGCCCAACGATCGGCGACCGCCTGGCCGCCAGACGCGCCTTTGAGCCTGGCGCGCCGCTGACGCGCTGGGACCTGGCGACCCTCCACGACGATCCGGGCGCGCGGCGGCCCGTGCTTCTGGCCCGCTACCTGAAGCTCGACGATCGGATCGCCGGCTACTTGCTAGGGTCGCCAGACGTAGACGCGCGGCTCGTTCCGCTCGCAGTCCAGCTACCAACGCCGAGCGCAACCGGTCTATCTTCCGCCGTGACGATCCAACTGGAGCGATGGGCGGCCGCGTGGCGAACCCATGCGACGCCTGGGACAACCCTGCTCGGCGGCGGGCCGCCTGCCCCCCTCCTTCTGATCCACGGACGGTATGGGACGGGCAAGCGCGCCGCGGCTGCGTTTCTCGCGGCCGCCCTGGGGCAGCCACTTCTTCTCCTGAATGCCGAGGAGTTGCTGCATGGCGAATTGCCGCTGTGGCAAGGACTCAAGCTTGCCGAGCGGGAAGCGCTCTTGACAGGCGCTGTTCTCTGCTGGTGCCAAGCCGACTGTCTTACACACGCGCAACCTGAAAACGAGGCCGACGGGCGCGTCTTGGCTCGAGCGCTCGCCGCCAGCTACGTGCCTACCATCGTCCTGACCGAGCGGCGCTGGGAGCCGGTACGCACCCTGGGGCAACGCCCGTTCGTTGAGCTGCACCTGCCGGAGACGACATATGCTGAGCGGCGCGGGCTGTGGTCCGTCCACCTCTCAGCGCCGCCCTCTCGCAACGGCAGTCGGCCCGCTGGCGAGGGGGCCGAGGCAGCGCAGCCGCTGAGCGAGGTTGACCTCAACGCCCTGGCCGGGCGTTTTCGCCTGACACCGGGCCAGATCGCCGACGCTGTCGCGCGGGCGCGCAGCCTGGCGTGGGCGCGCAACCCCGCCCACGGCCAGGTTTGCTTCGAGGATATTGATGCTGCGTGCCGCGCCCAGGCCCAGCACCGTCTCGGAACTCTGGCGCGCAAGATCGAACCCCACTTCACGTGGCAGGACATCGTCTTGCCCCGCAGCCAGCTCGCTACTTTGCGCATGATCGGCGCGACGATTCGGCAGCGGGCCGTCGTCTACGGCGACTGGGGCTTCGACTGCAAGCTCGCGCTCGGCAAGGGCGTTATTTGCCTGTTTGCCGGCCCATCGGGGACGGGCAAGACCATGGCGGCGGAGATCATCGCCCATGACCTGGGCCTCGACCTGTACAAGATAGACTTGTCGGCGGTCGTGAACAAGTACATCGGCGAGACGGAAAAGAACCTGGAGCGCATCTTCGGCGAGGCCCAGGACAGCGACGCCATCCTCTTCTTCGACGAGGCTGACGCCCTGTTCGGGAAACGCTCCGAGGTCAAGGACGCCCATGACCGCTACGCCAACATCGAGACCGCCTACCTGCTGCAGCGCACCGAGGAGTATGATGGCCTCGTCATCCTGGCGAGCAACCTCAAGAAGAACGTGGACGAAGCGTTTATCCGACGGCTGCACTTCACCGTGGACTTTCCCTTCCCGGAGGAAGCCGAGCGCCTGGAGATCTGGCAGCGCACCTTCCCGCCGCAGGCGCCGCGCGCTGACGACATCGACCTGCCGTTCCTGGCGCGCAAGCTCAAGATCGCTGGGGGCAACATTCGCAACATCATCCTGGGCGCGGCGTTCCTCGCCGCCGAGGATGGCGAGCGGATTGCGATGCGCCACCTCATCCGCGCCGCCGCCTATGAGTTCCAGAAGATGGGCAAGCTTGTCGTCGAGGGCGACTTCGAGCACTATTTCGACGTCGCCCGCAGCTGACACCGGATCCTCAACGCTGACTCAGGAGTTGCCATGTCATCCATGCAGGAAGCTACATCCACCTGTGTCCGGCCAACTGCTGCATCTTAGCGCCGATGGCCGGCCGGCCGGTATGCGTCTGGTTGCCATGACCAAAGTCGCGCTGCTGACGAGCCTCCGCGCCAACCACATGCTCTCCAGCGGAGGAGGTGTAAGCAGAGCGCCAGGGGCGTATCGATCTCGAAAGAGAGTCGTTGCCCTAGAAGTAGGTGATCGCAATGTCAAGGAACAGGCGGCTGGCCCAGCCTGAAACCCACAAGGAAGCGATTCGGCGGCATCGAGGCGCTCTCGAGGGGACGCCCGGCGACGAGGCCGATGCCGTCGCCGACGCGTTTCTCAAGGTCGACGGGCCTGCGCGGGCAGGGCAAGTGCCGGCGCTCCGCTACGCCAGCAGCCCCACGCGCGCCAGCGTCGTCAACCGGCTGCAGCACGAGCATGGCAATGCTTACGTCCAGCGGATGCTCATCACACGCCAGACGAACTCAACGGCGCAGTCTCCCCCGACGACGCCGCTGCTGCCGGAGATCTGGGCGCGTCTGCCCCAGTGGATGCACCAGAACGTGCGGCAACAACCGGCCTTGCAGGACATGCTGTTGACCCTCCATGCCAAGCTCGGCTCGCTGTGGAGTCATGTCCGTCAGGTCACCTGGATTAGCAACGCAGGCGAGATGGACTTTGAGCCCGTGGACGACAGCACCTTGCAGGCCGCGCTCATCGCGGCGGGCTACGCGGCGTCATATTTCCCGGCCGGCAAGGGCAATCGCTGGGGGCTGCGCGAGCCAAGGGCCGAAACGGCGGGTCTGCACTGGCGGGGTCTCTCGAATGGCCGGGTCAACGTCCACATCGACCTTCACCCGCCCAGTGGCACCGGCCTCTGGCACCTCATTCAAGACAAGTGGCGGCGCGAGAAGACTCACACCACGGCGACCGTCCAGGTCGGCGTCGAGGCGCTGGATATCTACATCCCGGTGAAGCACGAGCAAAAGATACACGGCCAGCTCGTGATCGCGTGCGACGGACTGGATAAGCCGGCACAGGGGAAGCCCGAGGCTCAGGCCGCGCTGAAGCGGAGTCGCGAGAAGCTGGCCGAAGCTGGCAGCATCCTGTGGAACAGGGAAGCTGTCGAGCAAGCCGACCTAGAAGCAGCCCAAACCCTTCTGCTCGATGCGTTGATGGAAGTTGCCGTCGCGCGGGAACACATCGAAGAGGAAATGGAGCAAATTCCGGCGACAAGCGCGGCTCCTTGATTGACGGAGAGAGCTATGGGTGACGACAGACAACGCAGCCAAAGGCCGACCTCCAAGCTGTCCAGAGCGGAATCCGCGACCTCTCTACGCTCCGAGATGCCGGAGGCGGAGCAGGTGGGCGAAGCCATGCTCCAACGCGTCGGCCCCAGCAGCACAGACCTGGCCCAGACGTTAGTAGCCACCGATAGCGCAACGCGTAGCCGAATGGTCAACAGTTTGCAGCAGGCGCGCGGCAACGGTTACGTGCAGCGCATGATCGGACAGGTACAGCGGGCCCCCGGCAAGACGTTCGACGAAACGGAAGACGCCGAGGTCCAGGGGCGCTGGTCGAGCGACTCGTTATCGGTGAAGGAAACAGGCGACTGGCGGCAAACCAATATCTACGGCAAGTGGACGATGAGGGCCAAAGCGGCCCTGGCGACCAAGGACATGGCCTCCACGGCCAAAGGCCTGAAAGATTGGATTCGACGCTACGAGGCGCACGAGCGTTGGAAGGCGAACAAGAAGGGTGACGAACCGCCTGATCCAGGCGAAGCTCCTGCTGAGCTCACCGCAGCGCTTGTCCCGCAAAAAGGCAAACCGAAGGACGCCTGGCCGGCGTTGGCGGCGCCGCCCTCGCCGACCTACCGTTCGGTCCACGAGTACAAGGTCAAGCTGCCGTCCGGCAAATCCTATACGTACACGGACAAGCCTGTCCGCGCGGACAACCCATATCTCATCAATGACACGGGGGTGGGGCGTGGCGGGCGAGTTGCTGGGAAGCGCAAGGACATTGACGCTATCTTCGATGCCGCCGGCATTATCGACGCGACGGTTAGGAAGGTGATGAAGAAGGTCTCGACAAAGGAGGGGGGATTTGAAGCTATCAATACATATGACACTGGCTTTGTCTCCGTAGGGTTTATCCAGTTCACCACAGGAAAGGCCGGGACAGGCTCGCTAAGCGGCGTTCTTCGCGAGATGAAGGCGTCGGCCCCGAAAGAATTCGACACCTACTTCTATCAGCTCGGCATAGATGTCGATGCCAAGGGGCTCGTTGTCGTGGCCCCATCATCGGGGAAGCAGCTGCGCGGGCAGGCCGCGGTGCAGGCCATCATGGATGACAAGCGGCTGACGGCTGTCTTCCAGAATGCCGGCACAGAATCGCGCGGATTTCAGGCGGCCCAGATTGTGCGGGCTAAGGCAGCCTACTATCGCTCAGACGCCAATTTCACCGTGAAATCAGGCAAAGTGACCATCAGTGGTCAGTACGCCGACGTCCTCAAGTCTGAAGCCGGCAAAGTCGCTATTATGGATCGAACCGTCCAGAGGGGAGCAGGCAGCTCTGACACGGCTTTCAAGAAGGTGTGCGCTCGGCTTGTCAAGAAGCACAAGCTTAGAACGGTGGAGGACCTCGCCGCCCACGAGCGTGAAATCATCTCTGCGATTCAAAATCGCATCAAAGTCCTGACCCAGGCTGACCTGACTCAGCCGTCATGATGGCGCTCCAGCCCAAGTGGCATCCTTGTGTTACAGTAAAGCTCTTCACCGCCTTGCTGTTTCGCAGGAGGACGAGGCCACAGTATGCTGTGCCGAACGTTAGGCCCGAATTGGCAGATAGACAAGGACAGGAGGATGCTATGTCTGACGCTATGGATCGTGCAGCCATCCGCCGCGAGCTGGACGCGGCCGCCCGCCACAAACCTGCTGACATTGAGAATACCCCGGGTGAGGCCCATGCTGACGACGATCCGACCGCGATGCGGCGTGCAGTCACTCGTCCGGATCGGGCTGTCACCGCCAATATGCTGGCGCTGCAGCGCGGCTACGGCAACAGCGCAGTGCAGCGTCTCATTCAGGCCAAACTCACCGTTGGGCCGCCCGACGACATGTACGAGTGGGAGGCGGACCGTGTCGCCGACCAGGTGACAGGCCCATCCTCAGGCCCTACCCTTGTTCAGCGGCAGGCGGATGGTGAAGAGGAAGAGGAGGCGGTGCAGACCAAGCCAGCGGCGGGCGCCATCACGCCGCTGGTCCAGCGGGAGGGCGACGAGGACGCCGAAGACGAGGTGCAGACGAAGCGCTTGCAGCGCAGCCCCGCGGACGGGGGCTTTGAGGCGAGCAGCAGCTTGGAAAGCCGCCTCAGCAGCCAGAAGGGCAGCGGCAGCCCGCTCCCGGACAGTGTTCGCTCGTCCATGGAGCCGCGCTTTGGGGCCGACTTCGGCGATGTCCGCATCCACACGGGCAGCGAGGCCGTGCAGATGAATCGTGAGGTCAGCGCCCAGGCCTTCACCCACGGCCACGACATCTACATGGGCGAGGGCAAGTACAGCCCAGACACCAGCGAGGGGCAGCACCTGCTGGCCCACGAGCTGACCCACGTTGTGCAGCAGACCGGGGCTGGTGACTCCGGCGTCCAGCGGCAGGCCGCGCCCGAAGAGGAGGAAGAGGTCCAGCGGCAGGCGGCGCCGGAAGAGGAAGAGGAGGAGGGCGGTGCAGGCTAGCTGGACACAGCGAGAGTGAAAGAAGGCGGAGGTCGTTCATGAGCCACACAGCCTCACACAAGACCCCAGCGCCGTCGCAACGGCTCAGCGAGTCCCAGCGCTCCTACTCTGCCGAGGCCGTCGTTTCCGAAGGAGAGGTTAGCACAGGCGATACGGTTTCGGTTAGTGGCAGCGCGGAGAAGCTACGTGACAGGGTGCAGCTTAGCCCGCTGGGCAGTACTCCCGCTCGCGGCCGAGGGCAGGTCAACGTACAAGCTGACTATCTACTCCGCCTCCAACGTCTAGAGGGTAACCAGGCTGTTGCCCGTCTCGTAAGGCGGGGAAACGGTCACGTTGGCGCTGCATCGGTGTCCCCCTCGATTGTGCCAGAGCGTCGGTCCGGCCCGATTGTTCCCCCGAATGTAGCTCGCTCGCGAGTGGTTCCCGATTCCGCCAGCGTATCAGTCCTCCAGCCGGCGCCCGAAGCTTCCACTCCGGCCGCAGCGTCTTCGCCCCAGGCCGATCTGAGCTGGTGGCAACGTCAAAAGCTAGGGATGTTCATGGGTTCGTTGGCGATGGCGGGCGTTGAGCCCGGGCAGATGATGGCCCTCCTCAACCGAGCGGGCAGCGCTATCATGGATATTGTTCACCACCCTGGGAAGTTCCTGGGCAATGTCCTCAAGGCGCTTGGACAGGGCTTCAGGCAGTTCTGGGGGAACATCCAGAAGCACCTTCTAGCGGGACTGATAAGCTGGCTGTTCGGCGCGGTGGCCGAAGCCGGCATCCAGCTGCCGAAAGACTTTAGCCTGAAGTCTATCCTCTCGCTCGTCCTGCAGGTGCTAGGCTTGACGGGGGACGCGATCAAGGCGCGGATCACCTCGCTTGTCGGCGAACGGAACATGCGAGTCATCGAAAAAGTGTGGCAGTACGTATCGAAGTTCATGAGCGAGGGTCTGGGCGGATTGTGGGAACTGCTGAAAGATCAGCTAGCCAATCTCAAGGACATGCTCCTGGGCATGGTGAAGGACTGGCTGATCATGGAGATTATCCAGGCGGCGGTGATGAAGGTGCTGGCAATGTTCAACCCTGTCTCAGGACTAATTGCCATCATCAAGATGATCTACAACGTTATCAAGTTCTTGATAGAGCAAGCGCAGCGGATCAAGGCCCTCTTTGCCGCTATCGCTGGCTCTGTGGTTGAGCTTATCACCGGCAATATCCAGGGCGCGGCCAATAAGGTCGAGATGGCGCTGGCGAACCTGGTTCCCATCGCAATTGGTTTCCTTGCCAGTCTACTGGGCATCGGCGGGATTGCGCACAAGGTGCGTGACATCATCCAGAAGCTCCGCGCCCCTGTCGACAAAGCCCTCAACTTCGTGTTGGGTGGGCTTGCCAAAGGCCTGCGGAAGCTTGGCGTCACGAAGCTGCTCGACAAGGGGAAGGCCGGCCTTGAGTGGGGCAAGAAGAAAGTGCAGCAAGGGGTAGCTTACGTCAAAAGCAAAGCTACGCAAGGTATCAAGGGAGTGAACGAGAGATTGGGGCTTGGAAAGGGCAAGCAACGAGGAAGTGACGAGGAGAAGCGCCAGCATCGCCAGGAACGAGCATTTGCGGCAGCCGCGGCGACACTGGACAGATACTTGGCGCGAGGCGCAAGCTTACTGACGATTCGAGCCGTGGCCCGGTACTTGCGCCTGCGCTACCGATTTCACACGATGCGCGTTGAAGACGGCGATCGCGAAGTACTGGTACAAGCAGGTTTTAGCCCAGCCAAGGAACTCACGAAGGCCCAGCGTCAAGCAATCGAGAAGGCTCTCGATGCAGCGAAGAAACTGCCAGGCGTACTAGCTGCTGTCCAGTTGCGCAGGCTGCGCCGGTCTCGGACGACCATCGGGGAGTTGGCAAACGAACAACAACGAGAGGAACTGAAGGATATTGTCGAGAGAGGTCTTCGGGCATCCCGTCGCGCATATGCAAAGAGGGACGTGCGGGAGATGGTACACAGAGTACTCAGGGCACGTATTACCGTTCTGACGGGTACGAAGGCGCTGCGCATGCTTTACAGGGACCTATATCTGGAGCAATTTGAGAAAGCGCGCGGTGAAATTCATCATCTGATTCCTCTGTACCTCGGCGGTAGCCACGAGACGGTTAACCTGCTCGCTCTCGCTCCAAAACTGCATAAACGGATGCATGCCCTTTTTAGAGATATTGGTGCAAAGAAAAGATTCTCACTAAGTTGGGCTGCTCTCCGGGCGCGATTTGGAGGCAAGGAGCAATGGGTGATTGC
Organism: Anaerolineae bacterium; assembly: GCA_046328535.1. Lineage (GTDB taxonomy): Bacteria > Chloroflexota > Anaerolineae > Epilineales > JAHCIE01 > JBDHWG01. The sequence goes on along the minus strand of JAXLWJ010000042.1, from coordinate 32,309 downwards.
AATCATCCGTGAAGACGGTCGCATCGAATACAAGGAGGTGAAATTCACGAAATGATGAATAATCATCCTCCTGTTTGCGCCGTTTGCGTTCCACTCTCTCCTCGTGCCTAACCGGGCGCTAATAGAGGGCTAATAGCGGAGTAATGGCCGTCGGCTATACTGACAAATAGCCGATGGCTTTTTGTTTCGTCCGCTTGACCAGGCCCGCCAGGGGCGTCCCATGCTCAACGACCTTGATGAAACGCTCAAGCAGCTGTTGATCCAGAAGGCCGGTTTCGCGCCGGCCGATATGGACATTATCTTCGATATCCCGACCCGCGACTGGGCGACGCAGGCCGTCACACGCCCCACCGTCAACCTCTATCTCTTCGATATTCGGGAGAACCTCGAGCGGCGTGAGATGGCGTGGGCGGCGGAACCGAGCACCGGCAGCGCCGTTCGCCTGAAACGCCGCCCTGTGCGCATCGATCTGTCGTACATGATCACGTGCTGGACGACGGTCACTGAGGACCAGCACCGTCTCCTGTGGGCCGTTCTCGCGACCCTGTTTCGCCACTCGCCGCTGCCCGAGGACATCCTCCAGGGGAGCCTGAAGCAGCTTGTCCACCCCGTCCTCACCCACGTGGCGCAGCCGGATGGCGTTCTCAAGAATGTGTCCGATTTCTGGGGCGCACTCGAGAACCAGCTACGGCCCGCCATTACCCTCGTCGTGACCCTCGACCTGGACCTGGAGGAATTTGTCACGGCTCCGCTCGTCTTCGCAAAGATCGTCAAAGTTGGCGAACAGGCCGTCGCATACGACCGGCAGGGGCGGGCGCACACGCGGCAGGCCCTTCAGCCGGGCTGGGAGACACTGCCGATCCAGGTCGGTGGCGTCGTCCGCGACCCGACCAGCAAAGCGCCTGTCGCCGGCGCAACGGTGCGCCTCGTGCGCGGCGCCGGCGAGCGTGAGATGCAGAGCGGCGCGGCGGCGACAACCGGCGAAGATGGACGCTACGCCTTCGACGTCGTCGCTCCGGGTGACTATACCCTCGTGATACAGCGGGCAGCGCAGGGCACAACGACACGCGTGCCTGTGACTATAGCCGCGCCAGAGAGCTGCGAGGCGGCGCCCGTTCTGACACGAGAAGTGGAGGCGCCTATGCCCTAAACGCGTGCCCGAACTTGCCACCGCCGATCATGCAGTCAAGGAGGTTCTTGCATGCCGTACAACTATCAGGCGCCCGGTGTCTATGTCGAAGAGGTAAGCACGGGCGCGCGCCCCATCGAAAGTGTGGCGACCTCGATCCTGGCCATCGTCGGTTTCTGTCGAGACACGGTCAAGGTCATGAAAGTCGGCCAGTCTGAGCCAGAGGCGCATCCCACCCCCAAGACCCCGACTCTCGTGACGAGCTGGACCGATTTCACGGATCGGTTTGGTGACCTGGAGCAGGCCTATCAGACCGGCTTCCTGCACCAGTCCGTTGCGGCATACTTCCTCAATGGTGGACGACAGGTCTACATCGTCGGCGTCCCCATGGTCAATGGGGCGGATAGCGCCGCTGCCCCGACCCAGCAACGCCTGTTGATGGCTTCGGCGACCTTACCGAACGCCAACAATGAGGCTGTCCTCAAACTCACCACGGCCAGGCCTATCCAACCCGGCGCCGAAATCGCGGTCGAGGTCCAGCCGTCCGGCGAAGGCGCGCCTGAGGGTGCGTTCAACCTCGTGGTAACACTGCCTGGCGCCGAGCCAAAGACGATCCCCAACTTGATCCTGGGGCGTGGGCAACGGAACCGGGGAGTGGTGGATGTCCTCACGCAGCAGACCGATGGCTGGCTGGCGGCTGAGCTTCTCGGCGCAGCCGGTCCACTTGCCGTAGGGCATAGGGTGACGCTGACCGTGACGGAGGCGCCGGCCGCGCCGCAGACCGCTCTCGCCACGAAGACCAAGATTACGCCGGAGATGTTCGTGGGCAGCGTGGCTGAGCGGACCGGGATCAAGGGCCTGGAAGCGTTCGAGGACGTGACCATGCTGATGTGCCCCGACGTGTTCTCTGCGTACGCACACCGTGAAGACACGGGCTTCTCGCTTGACGACGTCAAGACCGTGCAGAAGGCCATGATTGACCACTGTGAGATGATGAAGGACCGTTTCGCCATCCTGGACATGCCACCGGAGCTGGACATCCAGGGCGCTAAAGACTGGCGACTCAACGGCGCCGGTTTCGACACCAAGTACGCGGCAATGTACTACCCGTGGGTGACGTTCAAGGCGCGCGGCGAAGAGGTGATGCTCCCGCCGAGCGGGTATGTGGCTGGGGTCTACGCTCGCGTTGACAGCGAACGCGGGGTCCACAAAGCGCCAGCCAATGAGACGCTGCGCGGCGTCACCGGCCTGGCGTGCAATGTGACTCGCAATGAGCAGGAGGTGCTCAACCCTGAGGGCGTCAACTGTATCCGGGCATTCCCTGGCGGCGGCATTCGCATCTGGGGGGCGCGCACGCTGTCGAAGACCGACAAGCAGTGGACGTACATCAACGTGCGGCGCCTGTTCTGCAACATCGAAGACTCCATCCTTCAGAGCACAAACTGGATCGTCTTCGAGCCGAACGACCGCGTTCTGTGGTCTGCGATCCGCCGCGACATCACCGCCTATCTTACTGTCCGCTGGCGCGAGGGCGCATTGTTCGGCAAGACGCCAGAAGAGGCGTTCTACGTCAAGTGCAACGAGGACACCAACCCTAAGGAACTGCGCGACCTCGGCTACTGTGTTATTGAAGTGGGCATCGCGCCGGTGAAGCCGGCCGAGTTTGTCGTGTTCAAGATTGGTCAGTGGGACGGCGGCGGCTCGACCACCGAGTAACTCTGCCCCGGCCATAGGAGGTAACCATGCCAAAAGGACGACCTAACGAACCGTTGACCTCACCCCGCTACATCGTGGACTTCCCCAAGCTCAAGGGGGTGTTCAGTGAGGTGTCGGTCGCCTCAGCGGAGTTCGAGGTGATCTCATACAAGTTCGCGGAGAAGGATGGCAAGCCCGGCTATTACGCGGCGCCCGGCCAGATGAAGCCGCCGGAGATAACCTGCAAGCGCGGCGTCACCGAAGACGACTCGGCGTGGAAGTGGGCTAAGGAGGTGCAAGACGGCAACATGTCGGCGGCGCGCTCGAACGGCACGATCCATCTGTGCGACTACGACGGGACGCCGCTCCTCGTGTACAACGTCGTGCAGGCGTGGCCCAAGAAGGTCACCATGCCAGGTCCTAAGTCCGGGTCCAACGAGGTGCTTGTCGAGGAGATCACGCTCGTATGCGAGCACTTCGAGCGCCAGAAGTAGCATTGGCTCGATGTGCGCGCTTCAGCGTGATGGAGCGCGCACCCAAGACCCTCTCGTGAGGAGATGAGATATGCCGGCTCCAACACCCTCTCCGCTGCAAACCGAGTTTGAGTTTGACCTCCCGCGAGGTTACGTGGACACGAATGGCGGCCTGCATCGCCACGGCAAGATGCGGCTGGCGACGGCCATGGACGAGATTGCCCCGCTGCGGGATCCACGCGTCAAGAGCAACCCGGCGTATCTCAGCGTCCTCATCCTGTCGCGCGTTGTGACCGAGCTGGGAGAGTTGGGCGAAGTTAACACCCACACCATCGAGAATCTGTTTGCCGCCGACCTCGCCTATCTCCAAGACCTCTACCGCCGCGTCAACAGCGATGGCGCCGCCGAGCTGACGGTCACCTGCCCGGAGTGTAGCCACAGCTTCCAGGTGGAGGTAAGCCAGGCGGGGGGATAGTGGGCTACCCCCTCGACAGTCTGTTCGAGGAGGTGGCCTTCATCGCGTACCACTTCCACTGGTCGCTGACCGATATTCTGAACCTTGAGCACGGGGACCGTCACCGCTTTATCGAACAAATATCGGCCATCAACAGGCAGATGAACGAGGATGCCGGCGGCGCCGCTACGACCGAAGGAATCCCGCTGCAGTTCTGGCCCGGATAGAGATCATGCTCGACTTTAGGATGACCGCACGCAAACTGACGCAGGGGCGCCCCGAAGCGACGATGACGTATGCCCCCGCCGCGTCCCTGGGGAAGGGCATCACCGACACCGTGCGACAGGCGGAACAAGGTGAACAGCGCGAGGCGAGCGCCGGAGGCGCTGCCTCGTCCCAGGGCGCCGATCCGGAGGCTGTCGCGCGGCGAGTCTATGCGCTCATGCGCGACGAGCTGCTGGTGAACCGCGAGCGCGCAGGCCCTCACAGGCTGTAGGAGGATACAGTGGCGACTGGCAGGTGCGACCCCTCGGCATCCTTTCGTTTCAAGATCGAGTTCAAGGGTGGCCCTGGCGTAGATGCTCGTTTCACAGAGTGTTCCGGCCTCGAATTCGAGGTCGAGACGTTCGATTACAAGGAAGGTGGCGAGCAGACCAAGGTCCACCGACTACCAGGCCGCGTGAAGTACGGCAACCTGACCCTGAAGCGCGGCATCGCCGAGGACGGGCAGAAACTCTGGCGGTGGGTGATGAAGATGATCCAGGGCGAAATCGAGCTGTGCAACGTCACGGTCTCGCTCATGGACTCGCAAGCCACGGCGCCGGTTCGGACGTGGACATTCGTCGATGCCTACCCTGTCAAGTGGACCGCGTCAGCTCTGTCGGCGGAACAGAACGCGATCGCCATCGAAACACTTACACTGGCCCATCAGGGGCTGTTGCCGAATGGCTAAGTGAGTCTACCGTGTTTCTCAAGACCCTGGCTCGAATCAGTCATGGAGGGCTGGCCAACCGCCCAGGTTGGGCCGCCATTAGCCTGCAAAAGGGCGCCCTTGAGCTCCCCGTCGCACTGTTTCGCCCGTTCTATCTACAGCGGTCGGCGCCGCTCTTCAGCCGCAAGGTCAACGCCCTGGCCGTCTCAGCGCCCTGGCTCAGCGTAGGTGTACCCTGGAGCATGGGCGCGCCCCGGACGCAGTACGCGTACCGCTGGGGTCGCCGCCACTCGGCTCACGGTCCACGCCGCGCGCCAGTTGAGATGCATGACCCGACGTCTGACGACGCGGTGTTCGACACGGGCGACAACAACCCTCTCATTCCCTCGATTGCTGCTGCGCCCACCTTGTCTGGCGAGCCGTGGAATAGGGCGCGCCCATTCGCTAAGCAACAGCAACGTGGGGCGCCGACGCTCGGCGCGGGGGCGGGGCAAGCTCTGAGTGATGGGGCCGAGGCGATCAGCATCGCCGGGCAAAGGGCTATCCAGCGGGAGACGGCGCAGGGCGCGCTGAGGCGTATGCTGGTTGGTGGACCGCCCCCGGCCGTGTTCGCGCACGCCAAGGCGGATCCAATGGCAGCCGTCCGCCCGCCGCGCCGGCCGGTGCGTACGAGTGCAGACGATCAACCGACGCGCCAGGCTACGCCGCTTGTCCTCAGTATCTTGCCATCCATCGAGGCGACCTTAATCCGGCGCCCCATCGTCAGACCGCAGGATCGGGCCTGGCCGGCCGATGCGGAAGCCCAGCCTGTTCTGCAAGCTGAGACGGGAACCCTGGCCCGATCAGAGCCTGTCGGGTTAGCTTGGGCTGTTGGGCCTACCGATCTCGCCGCCCATGTCAGGTTGACATCCGGTACGTTGGCGCTCGGCGCGCCCGAACAAGCTTGGCTGGCGGCGCTCGCGCGAAACACGCTGGCGCGCCACGTGACGCCGCTTGCCGCCGCTTCGGCAACCGCGTCGATAGGGCCTCAGGGGCAGCGACCACGCGAGTTGCCCGTCCGGGCGCGGGCTGCGGCGCTGTCCGCCAGAGGCGCGGCGCAGCGAAGCCAGGGCCGTCCGCCGGCGCCGGGTACGACAGCCGCCGCAGGTCTTAACACTGTGTCTGCGACATCCGCCGGGCTGCCATCCCAACCGCCAATCATGCCCGTATCGGCGGTAGTTGAGGAGCCGGCAGCCGAAATGCTCGGTGTCGCGGGGGCGGCCGCTGCCCTCGACCTGGGTGACGCACAAGAGATGCCAACCCAAGCTCTCGCGCGAGCCATTGTCGCCCATCACGCTAGCCCGCTAGCAAGCTTCACAGGGCCGAAGCGGTTGACGACAGCGTCGGGTCTGCCGTCTCGTCTGTCATCAGCCGATGGCCCTGGGCGGACAGCCAGGCCGCGGCCGCGTGTTGGCGGCTTTCCGCGATTGACTGCCATACGAGACCAGATCGTTCCTGAAGCGCCGGCAAGGCGGTATGAGGATTTCGAAGGCGGCGCGCCCGGCAAGCTGCGGCAATTGCCCGACGTGTCCACCTGGCGACCCCTCCGCGTTCTAGCGCCTCTCCATGACGGCCCCCTGGACAGTCAATCCGTCGCCATGCCGCTGCCCTTGCGCTCAACCCCCCAGCCTGAGGGCACGCTGGACGCCATCACCAGGGCATCCAACGACTCGGCGTGGCCGATCATAGGGCGGCTGCCGATGCTGGCGCAGTCTCCGCGCCCAGACGAGCCGTCTGCTTTCCAAGCTGTGCGGCGTCTGCCTTCGGCCCGCAGCCGTGGGGCGGTTGAGGCGCTCGCGGCGCTCCCTGCAGTAGGCGCGGGCGAGCCGCTACCTGTGACGGTGCGGCGCTCTATGGAGAGGTTGCAGGGCCGCGACCTGTCGGGCGTGCGGCTGCATACGGCAGGCGTTGCGGAGATGCTCAATGTCGAGGCGTTCACCACGGGCGACCACGTTGTGTTTGCGCCGGGGCGGCTGGATCTGGGCAGCATTCGTGGGCTGGCTTTGCTCGGTCACGAGTTGGCGCATGTCGGCCAGGTCCTGGCGTTCAAGCAAGCAGCCGATGCGGAGCCGGCCCCGGAGGACGCCGAGGAGCGCTACGCGAGAGAGCAGGAAGGGCTGGTCCAGAGAATAATCGAGCACGGCTGGCCAAAAGAGCCGCGTGTGATGCGCAAGCAACCCGCACCGACGCCAACGCACTTGCCAGCGATGATCACGGTTGACGCTCCACCAACGGAGGCGATAGCCCGCCGCTCCACTAATGACCCATCCACGACGGCGGACGCCGAGGGGGCAGAGCGCGGCTCGATGGATGGGGACACGAGCGCCGCAACCGCGCCCAGAGGGCCGTCGTCGCCTTCGGCCGACATCGATGGGCTGGCGCGCCAAGTCTACTCACTCATCAAAGCGCGTTTGCGCGCCGAGCGTGACCGCCACCAGGTCTACGCGGGCGGATTGTGAGGGTGAATATATGGGCAAGGTTACGCACGGCAGCCTGACGGCCAAAGAGGGCGAGTATGACGGCCAGAGCGTCGAGTTCATGTTCAACCCGACGGAATACACTGTGTCCAAGACCAACACGTGGACCTGGCAAAACAAGAAGACCGGTAACGTGCCGCATTGGGATTTCGGAGGCGGCGAGCCGCGGCAACTGCAGCTCGAGCTCTTCTTCGACACATCGCTGCCCAATTTCCGCGGCGGTCAGAAGAACGTACGAAAACTAACCAACATGCTGTTTGCGTTCATGATGATCGATAAGCGCCTCAAAGACAAAGCGCCCCACAGCAAAATAGGGCGGCCGCCGGAATGCCTCCTGGAGTGGGGGCGCGATACGAAGTTCCAGTTCAAGTGCTACATCACGAACTGCACCGTGAAGTACACGCTGTTCACCGAGGATGGCGTCCCGATTCGGGCGACAGCCACGCTGACCCTGAAAGAGGTGGCAGATCCAAAGGACCTTCCGTCGCAGAACCCAACATCTGCGGGTGACCCAGGGCGGCGTGTCCACGTTGTGACGACGGGCGACCGCCTCGACTGGATTGCCTATAAGGAATACGGCGATGCAAACGCCTGGCGGCGCATCGCCGAGGCCAACCGTTTGTTCAACCCGCTGAATCTGAAGCCAGGGATGGTGTTGACGATTCCCCCGCTTTAGGGTGGCGCGCATGGGATGGTGGGCAGGTGATAGAGGAGCATGGCGTCGGGAGAGCAGAGTATGGCTGACCAAACGCACGTCGGACAAATCTCCGTCAAAGTCGAGGGCGCGCTTATAGCGCAGGATGCGGTGGGTGACTTGCTGGAGGTGGTCGTGGATCACACCCTTCACCTTCCGAGCATGTTTACCCTCCGTCTCCACAGCTACGATATGAAGTGGCTCCAGGATCCGACATTTCGTGAAGGGAAGAAGGTCGAGCTTCTCCTGGGAGAACGTCCGCCCATCAAAGTCGCTTCCGGCAAAATCGTCGGCTTGGAGCCGGATCTGGAGCAGGGCGCGCCGTCTCTCGTCGTCCGGGGCTACGACCTCCTCCACAAGCTCTACCGCGGCCGCCACCGTCGTTCATTCCTGGGCGTTACCGACTCGGACCTGGCGACAAAGCTCGCCGCAGAGGCCGGCCTGACCCCCGGCAACATTGATAGCACGTCCGAGGTACACGAGTATGTGTTTCAGAACAATCAGACCAACGCCGAGTTCCTTCTGGAGCGCGCCCGTCGGATTGGCTATGAAGTCTGGGTAGAGGACACCCGACTCCATTTTCGGAAGCCGACGCCCAACGGCTCGCCCGTCCGTCTCAAATGGGGCGAGACCCTGATGAGCTGGCGGCCGCGCCTGTCCACTGCCGAGCAGGTGAATGAAGTCGAGGTACGTGGGTGGGACCCGCAGAAGAAGGAAGCGGTGGTTGGCCGCGCGGTGCGAGGCAAGGGCGCGCCGGAGATAGGCATTGCGCAGCCGGGCGCCAGTATCGCCAAAGAGGCGTGGGGTGAAGCGAAGATTGCCATTGTCGATCGCTTCGTGCGGTCGCCCAGCGAGGCTGAGAAACATGCGCAGGCTGCACTGGACGAGGCGAGCTCAACGTTCGTCGAAGCCGAAGGGACGTGTACGGGCAACGGGGACATCGTGCCCGGTCGCCAGGTTCAGATCGAGGGGGTGGGGGGTCGATTCGAGGGCATGTACTATGTGACCCAGGTCACCCACGTGTGGACGGCCGGTGCGGGCACAGTGACGCATTTCACCGTCAGTGGCCGCCGCGACCGCAGCGTGTGGAGCTTGCTGGAAGGTGCGTCCGCGCGACAGCTGGGGATGCAGATGGTCATCGGGCTGGTGACGAACAATAAAGACCCTAAAGGCATGGGACGTACAAAAGTCAAGTTCCCCTGGCTGTCGGAGCAAGATGAGAGTGCTTGGGCGCGCGTCGTTTCCCCCATGGCTGGCCCGAAACGAGGTCTTTTCTGTCTGCCCGAGGTGAATGACGAGGTTCTTGTCGGCTTTGAGCATGGCGACATTCATCGGCCCTTCATCCTGGGAGCGCTCTGGAACGGTTGTGACAAACCACCCCTCACTGTCGATGAGGCTGTCGGAGGGGATGGCAAGGTCAATAGGCGCGTCATGCGCACGCGCTACGGCCACACGATTACCCTCGACGACACAACAGGCAAAGAGCAGATCACCATAAGGTCTCACGCCGGCCACGCCATCACTCTCGACGACACAACAGGCAACGAGCAGATCAAAATCAGCGACAAGAGCGGCAACAACACAATCGTGGTTCACACGCCCGACAACTCAATGCAGATCAAGGTGAATGGCAACCTGACGATTGAGGCCGATGGCAAGATTACCCTGACCGGGAAAGCCGGGATCGACATCAGCAGCCAGGCCATGACTGTCCTGAAGGGCAATCTGGTGGATATCGAGGGCAGTGGGCCGGTGACCGTTCAAGGGCAGCCCATCAAGCTCAACTAGCGCTTCCAGTGACGGCCAGGCCAGGCAGCGCAACAAGGACGCACGAATCATGTCACAACCAGCGGCGCGGGTATCGGATCTGGCGGGGCATGGAGGTTCCATTACGGGGCCAGGTTGCCCGACTGTCCTTATCGGAGGCTTGCCGGCCGCCCGAGTTGGCGATCTCATTGTGTGTCCCGCGACTTCGGGACCTGTTCCACACGTTGGTGGTCCGATCCTGCCGCCAGGCTCACCGACTGTCTTGATTGGCGGACAGCCAGCGGCGCGCGTGGGTGATATGACGCAATGTGCCGCTGGACCGCCAGGGCCTATCGCTGGTCCTGGCTGCACAACCGTCCTTATTGGACCGTAGGCGGAGGGGCGCATGAACGACTTTGTCGGCCGCGGTTGGGCATTTCCGCCTCAAGTGAGTGGCCGTGGCGGTGTGGTTCTGAGCGGGGGCGATAGCAAGATCAGCCAATCTATCTGGATCATCCTGAGTACGCCGGTGGGTCAACGCGTGATGCGGCCCACGTTCGGCAGCCGCCTGCATGAACTGGTCTTTGCAGACGCCAACGCTGAGACAATGGGGCTGGCCGAGATGTATGTCGAGGAGGCGCTGCGCCTATGGGAGCCGCGCATTGAGGTGCTGGAGGTGGACGCATCTATCAGCCCTGAGAGCCGACATGTCCTGCTGTTGAACATTCAGTACCGTATCAAGGCGACTCACGACGAGCGCAGCCTGGTCTATCCATTCTACAGGATTCCAGGTGAGCCGGGCGGTCTGTGACGAAGGATGGGTGTTATGCATCTGCCAACCCCGCAGCTTGACGACCGAACCTTTCAGCAGCTTGTGGACGAGGCGAAGCGCGCCATTCCACGTTACTGCCCACAGTGGACGGACCAGAACGTGAGCGACCCTGGCGTCACGCTCATCGAGCTGTTTGCCTACATGACCGAGCAATACCTGTTTCGTCTGAACCAGGCGCCCGATAAGAACTTCATCACGTTCCTCGACCTCATCGGCGTGCGCCTTCAGCCGGCTACGCCGGCTAAAGGCGATGTGCGTTTCTCCTTGTCCAGTAAAGCGGAGCCGAATCGGCGAATCGTCATCCCCATGTGGACGGAGGTGGCAACGCAGCGGACTGAGTCCGAGGAAGCCGTGGTCTTCACGACGGTCACTGAGGCCGAGGTCCGACCGGCGACATTGCGATGGATATTGACCACCGAGGACAACGTAGAGTTCGCCGACCACTCGGAGGCGGAGCTTGGCGAAACCCAGGCGCGCAAAGTGGAAAAGCCGTTCCCTGTCTGGTCCGCTTCCCCCGCCGCTCCCCAGGCGTTCTACCTCGGCATCCTCGAAGACCTGAGCGCACACACGCTCCTCGTTTCGGTGGCCTGCAAGACAACCGAGGGGATTGGCATTGATCCGAAGAAGCCACCGTGGAACTGGGAGGTCTGGGCCGGCGAGCGAACAGGCTGGAAGAGTGTGCAGCCAGCGGTCGACGACACGGCCGGGCTGAACCAGAGCGGCGAGATCACCTTCCTCTTGCCCTACGATTTGCGCCCCCACCGGATAGATAACCGCGAGGCCGGCACCTGGCTGCGCTGCTCCCCGGCCGCGACACTTCTGCCGGGCGAGAAGCCATACACCCTGTCCCCGCACATTCGCTGGGTGGATACGTATACCCTGGGCATCACGGTGCCGGTTGTCCAGGCGGAGCCTGTGAGCGATGAGGTGTTAGGCGTCAGCAATGGCTTGCCAGGCCAGTGTTTCTGCCTTCAGCGCCCCAACGTTCTGCAGCCAGAAGGTGGCGACGAGGTTGTCGAGGTCGAGACCTCGCCAGGCCAAAGCGACTGGGCAGCCTGGGAGCGGGTATCCGATTTCGGCGACTCCTGCAAGGACGACAAACACTACACACTGGACCCGGCGTCCGGCCTTGTGGAATTCGGTCCGGTGGTGCGCCAGCCGCAAGGCACCGAGCCACAATTCGGCGCGATCCCGCCCCAGAATTGCCGCATTCGGATCCGCCGCTATCGTGTGGGCGGCGGGGTGCGTGGAAACGTGGCCGCCGGCAAGGTGACAGAACTGAAAACGACCCTCCCGTATGTCCAGTCGGTGGTCAACGATGCGACGCTTACAGGCGGCACGGAGGCGCAGGACCTTGAGGATGCCAAGCTGCGCGCCCCCCAGCGCCTGCGGACGCGGATGCGCGCCGTCACCCCGGATGACTTCGAGAACCTCGCGCGGGACGTTGAGGGTGTGGGGCGCGTACGCTGTCTCCAGGCCCGCGAGGGCGAGCCGGCAGCGCCACCACCTGGTGTGGTGCGACTGCTGGTCATCCCCAGCTTCCTCCCCAGCACGGAGATGCAGCTCCAGCGCATGATTGACGAGCATGAGGCCTTGCGTACCCAGACGAAGCGCCTCGCCGTCGAGAAGAGCCTGCAGGAGCAACTGCTCCTACAGCCCGAGACCGAGGCGCGCCTCCGTGCTTACCTTGACGACCGCCGCCTCCTCACCACGCGGCTAGACATCCGCGCGCCACAGTATACCTGGATCTATGTGACCACTCGGATTAAGGCCAGACCGCCGGCCGACCCGAGCCGCGTCCAACGCGACGTCAAGGCTGCCCTCTACACCTTTCTCCACCCGATATATGGCGGGTTCGAGGGGGAAGGCTGGCCTTTTGGGAGGCCGCTGACGATTGACAAAGTCTACGCTCGCATTCAGGCTGTGCCCGGTGTCGAGTACGCGACCGAGCTAAAGCTCTACCCAATCGACTGGAGTGATCCGCTCGGGGCGCAACGCCTGGGACGAGAGACGCAGATCATTGACATCGCGCCGGATGCAGTTCTCGTGTCGTACTTTCACGATGTGACGCTCATTCGGTAGGAGAAGGCGCTATGGTCGTCTTGGAGGCACACAAGGCCCTCGCCCCGCCTGATCAACAGAGATGGGAGGAACGCAGTCGCCTGCTAGACTATCTGCCATCTATCTACAGTGACAGCGACATGATTCAGATGGCCGGGTTCGATTCGCGGGCATTCCTGAATGGGTTTCTTCTGATCTTCGACTCGATCTGGATGCCATTGGAACGCCAGATTGACGAACTGTTCGCCTACTTCGATCCTCACCTGACGCCGGAGGAGTTTCTGCCCTGGCTAGGTGGCTGGCTCGGCCTGTCCCTCGACGAAAACTGGCCGGCCGAACGACAGCGGATGTTTATCCAGCAGGCTGTGGATCTCTACCTGCGGCGGGGCACGGCGGGCGAGCTGCGCGACTACCTGACGCTCTACACCGGTGTGACCCCCCAGATCTTCGAAGACGGCGACACAGCGCATCCTTTCCACTTCAGTGTGGTGTTTCGGAGCGCGGACCTCGACGCTTTAGCCCAGGAACGCGCGCCCCTCCCAAGTCCAGAGGAAGTGGCGCAGATGGACATGGCCCACGCCGACGCTCAGCAAGGCAGTCCTGAAGCCGATGCAGCCCTGGCCGCGCAACTGCGCGAGGACATAGTGAGGCGTACGCGCGAGGACATTCTCGAACGAATTCGGCACATCATTGAGAGCGAGAAGCCAAGCCATACGACGTACACACTACGCGAGGAGTAGGCGTCATGCCTGAGGTTACGGTTGGCAGGCCGGTCATTGACAAGGCCTCCTCACCCCAAGCCACAACCTGGCCGTTGCAGTTGACAAACAAGGGGCCGGTGCTGGACATTTTTGGGTTCTCGACGCAAGGGATACCGCCGACCTGGGTCAGTTTTGACAAGCTCCAGGTCCACTTGATGCCTGGAGCGTCGGAAGAGGCACACCTGACAGTGCGCCCGACACCGGAAAGTCGGGCCGGCAGCTATCTCTTCACCTTGCGCGTGATCTCGTTCAACAATGTCAGCGATCGGGTCGAGCTGTCGCTGAGCGTCGACGTCCCCCCTGTTGGCCTTGTCACGCTGAGTGTCTCCCCCTCGAAGACCGAGCTACAGGACAGCAGTACGGCCGGGGTGACGGTGCAACTGGCCGCGCCCGCCACCAATAACCTGGATCTGCTGCTTGGGCTTGAAGCGAGCGACGAGGAAGGCCTCGGTGAGTATACGTTCGAGCCGCGCCAATTGCGCTTGCTGCCCGGCGAGACGAAGATGAGCGCGCTGCGCATCCGCTCGCGCACGCCTCTCGCAGCCGAAGACCCGCCGCGCACCTTCAAAGTCAATGTCACGGCGACGACCGGGGCGGGCGAGAGCACGCAGCCAGCCACCGTCTCTGTCACCCAGAAGGCCGGCAAGCCGCCGACGCTCGATCTCCGACCAAAAGTGGGCGCTGCGGAGCGCAGCTTTACCTATACCCTCACCGTCGTCAACCCGAACAATGCGGACGTGATCTTTGCCCTGTCCGGCAGCGACCCCGAGAATGGCTGCGATTTTGCTTTCCAGCCGCCAAGCCTTCCCGTCCCCAGGCACGGGGCAGGTGAGGCGGTGGTCACCGTGACCGCCAGGCGGGACCTCGAGGGGCCGAGCGAAAAAGCTTACCCTTTCACGATTGCTGCGACGCGCAATGGCGACTTGCTGCCCGCCGCGAAGAGCGAAGAGGGACGCTTCGTCCAGACGCCCACGCGTTCGGTAACGCTCAGCCTGGTGCAGCCGCTGCATGAGGTTCGCGGCGGCAACAGCGCGACCTACTCGGCGCGAGTCAGTAACCCGCGCTCAATTCCCGTTCAGGTTGCCCTTGATGTCAAAGACGATGAAGGGGCGCTCCGTGTGTCTATCGCTCCCAGCGTTGTCCGCCTCGCGCCGGGGGCCGACGGTCAGGCGATGGTGCGGGTGTCTGCCAAGATCAGGGTATCACCAGGTGATCGGAAGGCGCACAAGTTCCTTGTGCTCGGAATCCTACAAGACGGTACGGCAATACCGCCGGCGCCGGCCACCCTCGTCCAGATTGGCCCGCCTGACGTGCTGAGGCTGATCCGTCGCGTTGGCGGATGGGTCGTCTGGGCGCTGGTGATGTTGTTTGTTGTGAGCATGGCCGCGGCGCTGATTGCGGCCATTGTTGAGGGCGATCTATGGAGTCAGAAAGGCAACTTCCTGGACCTTTATACTCATCCCGCCGTTCAATTCTTGCTTCACCTTCCATTTGCCGGCCCAGTGCGCGCGCTCTTGAACTGGGTGTTCCAGGTTCTGCGTGTGCTGCCGTCTAACTTAAGGGCAAACTAAACGATCCTGGGAGGGCGCATGGCTGCCTTGATTGCTCTCTCGATTGACAAGACATATGTAAATGTGAGGCCTGGCGCAAGCACCGAGCTGCTGGCGACAATCCAGAATCGGTCGGCGCAACTCGATCAGCCGGCGTTGCGTGTCGAGGGCGTGGATCCGAACTGGGTCGAGATCGTCCCGCCCGCCGTTCTCGTCTTCGCCCAGGGTCAAGCCACCGCGCGCATTATCTTTCACCCGCCGGCGGCGGTCGAGGGGGCGCTTGCTGGCGCCTACCCGGTGCGCATCACCGCGCTGTCCCGAGAGAAGCCTGGCGAGGCGGAGTCGCAGACGGCGGAGCTGCGCGTCGAGCGGGTGGGCGCGTGGGCGCTCGACGTGACTCCCGGCGAGGCGCGCGGCACACCGGACGCTACCTACCAGGTCAGTGTGCGCAACAAGGGCAATGCCCTGCTCACTCTAAACCTGCGCGCCAACGATAGCGCCAACGCACTCTTCGCGGTGTTCAATCCTTTTGCCCTGTCTGTGCCCGCTGGTGAAGCGGCGCAGGCGACCCTCTCAGTGCGGCCACGCCGCGCTAACACAGATGGGCGGCGGTTGACCGTGACTATCACCGGCGAGGGGCAGTTTCATTTGCACAATAGCCCGCCGGCGCCCGCGCCGCCCGTTTCGGCGACGACCCAGTATGTCTTGCCCGAGGCGGCGGCGCTTGCCCTCGACGTCAGCCCGCTTCAAATCGAGGACACGAGTGGCGGCCAGTTTCGCATCCAGGTAGGCAACCCAGGCTGGGCGCCTGTCACAGTCACACTGACGGCATCAGACGCTGACGGCCACATCGGCTATCGCTTTGACCCACCGCGACTGACGCTCGGCCCGCAAACGACCGATTACACAACGCTCTACGTAACCGTCAAGACACCGTCACCCGCAGACGGGCCGCGCGACGACCACATTCGCGTGGCCGCCACACCGGAGGGTGCGCCAGAGCAGGCGGTATGGCAAGACGTGGTGTTGCACCGGCCGGCGGTTCGCGCAGCCAGGCGACAATGGCCGTGTTCGTTTGTGGCCGTCGGGCTGCTGCTCCTCCTGCTGGCGTCCCTCCGGTTGATCACGTTGCTGTGGTGAGGAGGCGGCTATGTCAGGTCGCGTGAAAATCAGCCTCGATCGCTCCACTGTTGACCTCATGCCCGGCGAGAAGGACGCGGTGCAGGCCACGATTCGCAACCTCAGCGAAGCTCCGGGTGAGTACCGGCTACAGATCGAGGGCGTCGAGGCGGATTGGGCCAGTCTGCAAAAGGACCAGGTCGGTCTGCTGCCAGGCGATAGCGACACGACGACCCTGCACGTGTGTCCCCCGATCGCGGCAGCGCCGGCGACATACCACATGACTGTGAGCGTCATCAGCAAGAACGACGCGAACGACACAGGCCGCGCCGCTCTCGATCTGACGGTCCTACCGCCGCCGCCACCACCGCCGCCGCCTGACAACGACAGACCGGCGCCGATACTGCTTGGACCGCCGGTGCTCAGCCTCAGCGCGAGCGCCGAGCACCTGATCATCCCGCCGGGCGGCAAGGATCGTGTGCTGGTCACCCTCAACAACGCCGGTGGCGCTCGCGCCTCGCTGCAGGTGAGCGTCCAGGGTCCGCCGGCGCAGTGGGTCGAGCTAAATCCACGCCTCGTGGACATCGCGCCCGGTCAGACGCAAGACATCGCTGTGAGCCTGTCACCGGGCAGAGATGCCCCCCTGGGCATCTACCCGATGGCCGTCCTTGCCGAGGCCTCGGAGGCGGCCCTGTCCAAGCGAATAGACCTCGTGCTGGAGGTTGGTGACCGCCCAGGTCTGGTGGTGGCGCTGACGCCCGAACGCGGCGACGGGCAGGCCGGCGCTGATTTCACCGTCCGCGTGTCTAGCGCTCGCGCAACGCCAACCCGCGTCAGCCTCAGCGCCTCCGACGACGACGACGGATGCAGCTATACCTTCGATCCCTCGGCCATCACGCTGACCGACAGCGGCTCACAGGCGAGTCGGCTGACAGTGCGGCCGCGCCGGGGCGTCGAGGGCGCATCCCGCCCCTACACCTTTACCGTCATAGCGACGCCCGAGGACGGCGCGCTTGGTTTGGGCCAGGCTGTTGGCCGCTATACACAGTTGATTCCTCCGCCACCACGCCTGGACCTGAGCAATAGCGCCTCACTGTCCCCGGACCAGGGCTGCTACGTCGTGCGCCTCGCTAACCCGAGCCAGATCGGCGATACCTTCCAGCTAGGGGCGGACGAGCCGGTAGCCGCGTGTGACTTTGCCTTCGACCCTCCGCGGCTGACCGTGGCGAGCGGCGGTGAGGCAACAGCCATCCTGACGATCACGCCCCGCGACATGAGCAGCGACCGTGAGCGGGTACGTCCCTTCACGGTTCACGCCACACCAGCCAGCCCTCTCCTATCGCCAGCCGAGACATCGGGACAGTTCACCCAGCCGCGCAGCGAGCCGCTCAGCGTCACGCTAGATCCGCTCAGCAAGACGACGTGGAGCGCGGCGACTTTCGATCTCCTTGTGAAGAACCCGCGCAGCGCAGCCATGGACGTTGAGTTTGCGCAACGCGGAAACAGCGAGGCGTGCGCGTTGAGTATCAAGCCGCCGAGCCTGCAGGTCGCGCCCCACGGCGAGGCAAGAGCACGGGTCACGGTACGGCCTACACCATTGGCGCGCGGCGAGACCCGGCGCACGACGCCGTTTACTGTCGAGATGCGCGCGGCCGGCGTGCGCGAGCCTCTCGTGGCCGTTGGGTCGCTCATTCAGGTTCCTAACCCCTGGTGGCCGCGCATGCTCCTGCTCCTGCGGTGGCTGCTCATTATCGGCCTGGCCGCGGCCGTGATCTACGGCGGCTATCGGCTGCTCCCCTCAGTTGTGCAGGCAATTAACGACTTCATACATCCGCCGGGACCTCCTCCTGTGACTGCCACGCCGACGCGGCCCGCTCCCACGCCGACGTCAACGCCCATCGTCAGCCCACCACTGCCGCCGCAGGCGTTCGGCTTTGCCGCCTGTGGGGAGACCTGCCGCGCCGACTTGAGCAACACGCAGAAGACATTCCCAGATGGGACGCGCGAGATCTTCACTCGCTGGAGCTTTCAGAAGCTCCCGCCCGGCGCCCAGATCGAGCGCACGTGGAGCGTCAACGGTCAGGTCTATGTCCACTATGCGTGTCAGTGGGATCAGGGCGGGGATGGCGTTGTGACGCCGACGATTACAGCGCGAGCTGACAAAGACTATCTGCCCTCGGGAACGTGGGTGATGACCGCCAAGCTGAACGGGCAAGAGCTAACCCGCGAGCCGTTCACGTTCACGATCGAGGGTGACCGGGAGTTCTACACGGCGGAACCACGGGACCGTGCGACGTGCTTTGGGAATTAGCCGTGATCGTACAGAAGTTCGGACGTTGCGTGGGCAGTTGACGGGATGCATCCGTCGTCTGCGCCTGAAGGCGGGAGGATAACACTATGTCGGCACAAGGTCCATCTGCGGCCGGCGCACCACCGTCGGGCGGTGACGACTCGTCGCCGCGCCGTCGCCGCTGGCTCATCCTACTCGCGCTGCTGGGCCTGCTGGGCCTGTGCGCGCTTGCCACCTATCTCTCCAGCTTCGCGTGTGACCGGCTCCCCTTCCGCGAGCAACGGCCCAACTGCGTGCTGCCGATTGCCACGACGGAGCCGCCGGCGCAGCAGACCGTGGCCGCCGACACTACGCCGACACCCGAAGGGCAGGTCGGCGCACCCCCGCCTGCCGCCACCGTTGCTCCCCTGCGCTGCCCGGCCGCGCCGGCTGTGGTCGTCACGGCCCCGCCGCTGCAAGTCGTGGCGGCGCCCGTCGCAGCCCCGGCCGTGCCCGCCGCGCTGCCGCCCGTGCCTGTCCTCGCCGGCGGCTTCCTCGACTTGCCATTCCCCCACGACGAGACTGCGCGTGACTTTGCCCGCGCGTCGAATCCCACCGGCTACGACGGCGGACACATCACGGGCTATCTGGATCACGAATTCCCAATCTATCCCGTGATATGGAACGGCTTCAGCATGGGGGGCGCCGAGCCGAATCGTTACTCAGCCGACTTGCTCATCTTCGATGGCAGCCGCCGCTACAATCAGCTCTATAGTGGTCACCCGGCCTATGACCTGGCCCCGAGTCGGGGACATCTGAACGACACAGCCATCCTGGCTGCGGCAGACGGTGTGATCGCCAGCGCCGAGATCTGGAGCGACGGGAACCACATGGTGAAAATCACCCACTACCTGTCTGATGGCAGCGTCTATCAGACGTGGTATCTCCATCTTCAGGATGATGCCGTCTTCGCGGCGACGCGCCGACGCCAGGGCCAGTCAATCAAGGGCGGCGAGCAGATCGGGACGATGGGCACGACGGGCAAGAGCACGGGTATTCACCTTCACTTCGAGGTGCGCCAGGACATGGACGGCGATGGGAAATTCGGGCCAGACGAGGTTGTTGATCCCTATGGCTTCTACGGGGCCGACGATCCCTGGACGCATCCGCCGGCGTTCGGGGCAGCCTGGCTGCGCCCGAACCGCGGCACACGCAGCCGCTACCTGTGGCGCTTCCCGCTCGGTGAGACGTATTACCTCGCCACGGGAGCCGAGAGCATTGGAGCCGCGGGTGGTGGTGGGAGTGATGAGGCTATATCAGTGGCAGCGTGTCCTGGCGACAGCATCCTACCCCCGAACTCCTACGTCCTGGCCGCCTGGGCGCCCGATGTTGATCCCGTGGCCCTCAACAAGGACCTGGCCGGTGATTGTCTCAGCCCTCCCTTCCCCGCGACGACCCCGGCCATCGCTGCCAACAGCGGCAGTCTTCTCGGTACGGGCAACGGCTGCATCGTCGAGGCGTTCGATCAACAGGGCAAACCAATCACAACATTCGGCGCGCCGCTCAAGGTCTCGCTCAGGTACGAGCCGAGCGACGTGCGGGGTGTCGATCCGCAAAGCCTCAAGCTCTACTTGTTCGACGACGCGAAACCGGTTGGGGAGCAGTGGGAGGCGCTGGATACGACCCTCGATACCCAGAACAACACCGCGAGCGCTATGTTCCCGCGTCCAGGCAAGTGCGCGCTTATGGGCAGGCCTATCGTGGATACCATCCCACCCCGTTCCGGTATCACGCTGGAGGGAACACTGCTCCACGACAACGTGTATGTCGGCGATGTTACCGTCAAAATGTGTACGTCCGATGCCGGGGGCAGCAGCGTGGCGGCGCTCGATTACTCGCGCGACCTGGGCCTGGGGTGGCAGCCCTACGTGGGGCCGCTCGTGTTCCACCCCGGCGATCCACCGAGCCGTGGCGCAGCCGCCGACACACCGAGCCGCGTCGAGTCGGCGGCGGAGAGCTTCGGCGCTCTGGCCGACTACGTTGTGATGGCGCGCGGGGTAGACGGCGCGAGCAACGACGAGCGGCCTCCTGCTGTACAGGGCTTCTTCATTGTGACCCTCACGCCGACTCCAACGCCGACCCCAACACCGACCGATACGCCGACGGCCACACTGACCTCGACCTCGACCCGCACACCGACCCGCACGCTGACCTATACGCCGACCGCGACGGCCACTGAGACCCCAACCCTCACGCCCATACCGTCGCCATCGCTTAGCTGCTGGGCTGACGAGAACGAGATTGATCGAGGCGCCTCGACCGTCCTCCACTGGAAAGCGGACAACATTGTGGCGCTGTATCTCGAGGCTGAAGGAGTACCGGGCGAGGGCGAGCGGCGTGTTTCGCCCCGCAAAGATCACACGTACAACTGGCGCGCGGAGACGGCAGGCGGGGACCTGTCCTGCGCGGTGCTCATTCGCGTCCGATTGGAGGGGCCAACGGATACACCGACGCCGCGACCACTCACGCAGACGCCGACGAAGGTTGCGACGATCCGCCCGCCGACTCGCGTGCCGACGAGAACTCCCGTACCGGTCTCAACGTCGCCATCTGTTCCACAGACGGAGAGCGCAGAAGACACGCAGCCTGTAGCGCCGAACGCGACCGGCATGGCAGCTCCCACAGCAGCCCCTCAAGCGCCCGAGCCGGCGCATCGCAAGCCCGACGCACCAAAGAAGCAGCCGGCGGCGCAACCGGCGCCCGAGCAGAAGCCGGCGCCTGAGCAGAAGCCGGCGCCTGAGCAGAAGCCGGCGCTTGAGCAGGCGCCGTCGCCGCCGAAGCTGCCGCTAGATCCTCAGAAGGGAGCGCCGGCGCAGAAGAAGGCCGCGCCGTCGAAAAAGATCGCATATCTAGACGATGGAGTATGCGCCCTCTTCCCGTCGCTCTTCGATTGCGGGTTGCAGGTAGAGCCGGCCAACTCCCTCGCCGCTGACAAGGCCCCGACGCCGTTTGTGCCGGCCGCAGAACAAGGCGAGCAGAGACGCCTAGCCCTGGCGCTCCTCGTAGGGCCGATGCTCGACGCCGACATACCCGTTGAACTTGCCGGGGCCGCGATACCGTTACACAAGGATCGAGACCAGGCGCGCCTGGTCCATTGGCATCTTCCAGGAAGGAGCAAGCCGTGAAAGCGCCGCGCCTCTCTCTCGTGGTTACGTGTCTGTGCATGCTCATGCTCGTGACTCTTGCGCTGACAACCCTCCTTGCGCGCCCGCCGCTGAGCAACGCGCAAGGGCCAATGCCGCCCACCCTGGCGCGGGCGAGCGCAACGGTGGTGGACTCCTCCTTCACGTACCAGGGGCAGCTCAAGGTCAACGGCGAACCGTACAATGGCGGATGTGATTTCCAGTTCGCCTTATTTGATACAGCCGTGAATGGGCAGCAGCTCGGCTCGACCCAGACGATCACGGATCAGGTCCTGCGCAACGGGCTATTCACCGTGGTCCTGAACCGCCAGGCCGAGTTCGGGCCGCATGTGTTCAATGGCGAGGCGCGCTGGCTCGAAGTCTCGGCGCGGTGTAGCACCGAGACGTATTACCGGCCTTTGTTGCCACGCCAGGCTTTGACCGCCGCCCCATATGCCCACAGCCTACAGCCTGGGGCCGTCATTCTAGGCAGCCTCCAGACGCCCCTGCTGAGCATAACCAACACGGCGGGCATAGGCATCTATGCCGAAAGCGACAAGGTGGGCGTCCTTGCTGTCCCCGAATCCGGCGCCTGGGCTATCTACGGCGAGGCTCCGTATAAGGCGGGCGTCGGCGTCTACGGCCACGCCGGTGGCGGCTGGGGCATCGGCGTCAGCGGCCACGGCATGACCGGCGTGAGCGGGACGGGGGAAGGTCCGGACTTGCCAGGACAGACCCAGATAGGGGTGCAAGGTCAGGGCAGGGTTGGTGTGAGTGGGTCTAGTACGATTACAAATGGGATTGGCGTGAACGGTTTCACGATAGCCCCAGGCGGTATCGGCGTCAATGGCGTGGGCGGGCCTGGCGGCTTCGGGGTCAGCGGCAGAATCGGGCGCCGCGAATTGGCTGACAAAGGCAACATTGTCGCGCCGCCGCCACAGGTCACCGCCGGGACGGGTGTCTACGGCGAAGGGCCGATCGGCGTGTCCGGCGTCACACGATGGATCGCGCCGGGTATTGCCGTGCAAGCGATGGCTGTTGACGCCGGCACCCCTTTGGTCGCCGACTATGAAGGGTCCTATACGCCGACGGCAATCGCCGCTTTCCAGGCGAATGGGACGAACAAGGCGCGGATTGACGGCGACGGCCGGGGCTATTTCAATGGGGGAACGCAGACCGGCGGTGCGGATGTGGCCGAGTTTGTCGCGGCGACCGACACGCTCCAGCCGGGCGACGTGGTTGAGATTGACCCGGACCATGCCGGGCAGTTCCGCCTGGCCGCGACCCCCAATACGACAGCTGTGGCTGGTGTCATCTCGACGCAGCCGGGCGTGAGTCTGAACGCGAAGGACCCCGCCGGCGCCCTCCGCCAAACCGAACCGCAGCTCGCCCTGATCGGGCGGGTCCCTGTGAAGGTGAGCACTGAGAATGGCCTCATTCAGGCCGGCGATTTGCTCGTGGCGTCGGCGACCCGCGGCCACGCTATGCGCGCCCCCGCCTCGCCCGCGCCCGGCACGGTGATTGGCAAGGCGTTAGGCAACCTGGACAGCGGTACGGGCGTCGTCGAGATGCTCGTGATGTTGCGCTAGAGGAGGCGGCGATGTTACGGACTCTCGTCTTCGGCGTGACGATCTTTCTTGCGCTTCTGGCACTCTTGAGTGCGCTCTTCAACTGGTCACAGGCGAGCGCCCAGGGCGTCTATGACCTGTCCTGGTGGACGGTTGACGGCGGCGGCGGGCGTTCGCTCGGTGGCGAAGAGAGCAGCAGCCCGATTTACGCCGAGTACGACTTGAGCGGCACCATCGGTCAGGCCGACGCCGGCGCGCTCGGGAATGTCAGCGATGAGGTTGGCGGCGGCTTCTGGAAGGTTGGGCGCCCCCTCTACCGCCGTTTCTGGCCCTCCGTGACGCGCAACCTGTGCGACCTCTTTGACCGGAACCAGTATCTGGACCAGGCGGCCCGCTCCCAACCGCTCGCGCCGGGGGGGGACTACTTCGGGCAGTTCTGCGACGACAACCACTATGACTACTACCTGGTCAACGTTCCTGCTGGGGCCACAACGACCATTCGCCTGGATCAGATTCCCAATGGGCGAGACTTCGATCTCGGCCTGTATGGGCCGATTGGGGTGGAGGTTCGAGGCGAGATGTGCGATCTTGCACTCGACCATACGTCGTGCCCGATCAAGATGGAGTCGCGGTTGTGCGGGGCTGCGGCTGAAGAAATCGCCGTGACGCCGGGGCGCCCGGCGGATGAGCCTGTCCTGGCCGGACTGTATTTCGTCCTGGTCTATCGTGTTCAACAAGGCTACGCGGCGCAAAGCTGCGCGAGCGAACCAGGCTCCGAGGCTGGAACCTATTATCTGCATCTGGTCAGCCAGCCGGCTGGTCAGGCAAAGGACGAAGCCCGCAAAATCGGACCTGCGACCATTCCGCCTCACAGGCGCTAGGCCGGTCAGGGACGCTTTGCACTTCCATGGAGGTGCGCACCATGACAACTCCGACATCGCCGTCTCGACACCGCTGGCGCAACGCGCTGATCGTCTTGCTGATCCTCCTGCTCGCCCTGTTTCTCTGGCGCGCGTGCAGCTCTATCATTCCGAAGCCAGCGGCACCGGGTGATGCAACGCCTACAACGGCAGCGGCAAGCGTACCACCGGGAACGCCGACCGCGGGCTGCCCCGCGCCTCTGGCGGGCGTGGTATCCGTTCCACCTATGGTCGTGGCGGACGCCCCGGTCGCGCGCCAGGCTGAGCCGGCGCTGCCCGTTGTCCCCGTCGAGTCGGGAGGCTTTCTCGATCTGCCGATTCCATACGATGGATCGCCCCGCGGCTTTGCGCGTGCCTCTAACCCCACCGGCTACAGCGGCGGCCATATCAACGGCTACCTCGACCACGAGTTCCCCGTCTACCCCGTCCGCTGGAACGGCATGGCTATGGCAGGCATTGAACCCTCCAATGTGCCTGATATGCTCCTGTTTGACGGCTCTCGCGAGCGGGACCATCTGTACACCGGGCATCCAGCGTATGACTTCGCTCCCATCGCTGGACAGTTCAACTCGACGCCCGTTCTGGCGGCAGCCGATGGAGTCATCGCCGAAGTCACAGTTTGGAATGACGGCAATCACCTTGTGAAGATCAACCATCCTATTCAGGGCGTCGGAACCTACCAGACATGGTATCTGCACTTGCAGCCCGACGCTGTTTGGGACAGAACCGTTACCCGTTTCCGCGACGGTGGCGGGCGCTCGGTCCCCATCAAAGCGGGTGAGCGCATCGGAACGATGGGCACAACGGGCTTGAGTACGGGCATCCATCTGCATTTTGAGGTGCGTTTCGACGCGAACGGAGACGGCGTGTTCGGGCCGGACGAGGTCGTAGACCCCTACGGCTTCCTCGGCGCCGACGATCCCTGGAGCCACCCGACGACGTTCCAGACCGCCGGCGGCGCCAGGGCCTATCGGGGCAGCCGCAGCCGCTACCTTTGGAAGTACCCCCTCGGTCAGACATTCTCGCTGCCGACGGGACAGGAGCAGGCGCAGGTGGGGTCAGTATCGGGTGGCGGTGGTGGGCAGGGCGAGGCCCCGACAGCACTGACGACGTGCCCGACCAACCCTGTCTTGCCGCCCAATTCGTATCTCCTGGCCTCCTGGGCCCCGGATGAGCCACCCGCGGCCCTCAATCAAGCTGTCGCGTCGGGGTGCAAGGCGCCGCCGTTCTCCCCCGCCGCGCCCGATCCAGCCGCGGCGGGTCTGCTGGGGCTGGGGCGCGCGTGTGTCGTCGAGGCTTTTGACAGCCAGGGGAAGGCCATCCCGACGTTCAGCAGTCCACTCAAGGTGACGCTCACCTATGATTCGGGCGACGTGCAGAACGTGGACCCAGGCTCGCTCAAGCTTTATATGCTCAATCCCAATGCGCCGGCGGGCAGGCAGTGGGAGACGCTCGATACGACGATTGACACAGCGACGCACACCGCGACGGCCCTGTTCCCGCGGCCCGGTAAGTGTGCCCTGATGGGCAAGGGAAAGCGCGACTTGATCGCTCCGAAAACGAGCATCAGCGTGGAGGGTAAACAGGTCGAGGGGAACCTGTATGAGGGCGATGTGACGGTGAGGATGTGCGCGTCCGATGCCGGCGGGAGTGGCGTGGCAGCCATTGCCTTCAGCCGCGACCTGGGCGAGACGTGGCAGAATTACGATCAGGCGATCGTCGTGCATCCAGGCGACCCGAAGAGCCGCGGCAACAAGCCTGCCCTGGCAAGCACGCCGGAGACCGTGGCTGAAAGCTTCGGGGACCTGGGCGACTACGTGTTCATCGCCCGGGCGAGTGACGGGGCGGGCAACCAGGAGCAGCCAGAAGCGATTGTCGGTTTCTCCTTCGTCACGCCCACTGCGATGCCGACCGCGACCCCGCCGCCGACAGACACCCTCGTTCCAACGCCCCCGGCCACGTCCACATCGCCCCCGTGTGTCTATGACCTCGCGTTCGTCAGCGACATCACTGTGCCAGACGGGACGACGTTCGCGTCCGGCGCCGCCTTTACGAAGACCTGGCGCGTGCGCAACGGCGGCAGCTGCGCCTGGCCGGGTGGCTCCGAAGTGGTATTCGTGCGTGGCACGCAGTTGGGACAACAGAACGCGGTCCCGCTGCCGCCTGTCGCGCCCGGCCAGGAGACCAATGTTTCGGCGCCAATGGTCGCGCCAGGCCGGCCTGGCGCGTACACGAGCACGTGGCAGATGCGCATGCCGGGCGGTGAGTTGGTGGGAACGACGCTGTCGGCCGTCATCACAGTGCCGGGCCCCACCATCAGCTTCCGCGCCGACAAGACGAGCGTCACGCCTCCGGAGTGCGCGACCCTGTTCTGGAACGTTGACAACGTAGATCAGGTCTACCTCGGCGACGAGGCTGTCGCCTTCCGGGGCAATCGCCAGGTCTGTCCCACTGAGACGACGACGTACACGCTCAACACTGTCTTGCTGGACGGCAGCCGAAAGTCAGCTTCGGTGCGGATCGAGGCGATTGCGCCGGCAGCGGCAAGCGTCAGCTTTACCGCCGATCCTCAAACCGTGACCTTCCCAGAATGCTCAACTCTCGCGTGGGATGTGGAAAACGTGCGCGCCATCTACGTAAATGACCAGGGCGGGGAGAGAGGTGTCGGCGGCCACGAGACAGCGCAGGTATGCCCCAAGACGACGACGACGTACACCCTGAGGGTGGTGGCGCTCGACGACAGCGTCCAGCGCTACACGGTGACCGTGCGCGTTGTGCTGCCGGCGACCGCGGTCATCCCGCCGCCCGCGCCGCCATCTGCTCCGACGACACCCGCGCCGCCGCCTGCGCCACCGCCCGTGCCGCCGCCTGCCGCGACGACGGCGATTCCGCCCCCGGCCCCACCGGCGCCAGGACCAACCGTCAACACCGAGTTCCTCGCCTGTTTAGTCCCCGTGACGCTCGAGCTGGGTGTCAGCCCAGACTCGCGGAATTACCGGACGTCGCGTGTGAGCTGGCGCGCAACCGGCGGCTGTGCGCCGTTCAGTGGAACGCTGACGGCCCGCTTCCAGGATCGGGGCGATGTGTTTGCGACGTATCCGATTAGCGACGCCATAGGGAGCATGGCTGTTGAGGCGCCCGTTCGCTGCGAAGGGACATTCACCGTTGTCTATACGCTAACGATACAAGACCGGGTGGGACACAAGGTCACCAAGGCGGCGACGCGACAGATTTTGTTCCTGTGCTGACAGTATACGCATTCAGATGTAGGAAACGACTATCAGCCTGACGGCTCAAAGGAGACTATCATGAAATCGGTGAAATGGGTCATTGTGGGTGTAGGTATCCTGGCGTTGATGTTGTCCGCTACGGCGTCAGCGCAGGGGCCGAGCGACGGAAAATCGAATGGGCCGGCGGCCATCAACGCTCTGGCGGAGACGTTTGGCGCTTACGTGAGCGGCAGTGGCGGCTACGGTTTGTGGGTTGACAACGGTTCGACTGCCGATTCGGCCGGCGCTATCGTTGGGCGGATGAATTCGCGCTTGTCGAGCCCAGGGTCGAGCGCGCTAATTGGCGCCAACGTAGGGAATGGCTGGGGCGTGTACGGTTCGTCGACATGGGGCTGGGGATTGGTCGGGCGGAGCGGCGTCGGAATTGGTGTGTACGGCCGCCATGATGTAGATGCCGGCCCACTCCCGGGCGTATGGGGTGACACCGTATCGACAGACGATGGAGCCGCCGGCGTCATCGGACGTGTATTCGCGAATACTGCAGGAGATCTGTCCGTTGGTGTCAAGGGTGTGAACGCCGGTACCAACAACAAGGGTTTTGGCGTGTGGGGATCACACCTAGGTGGAGGAACGGGCGTCGTCGGAACTAGCAGCGCAGGGGATGGTGTATATGCGGAGACCGGTGGTGGTGGGATGCAATCGGCCGTTTATGGTTTAGCCACTGGTTCGAGCGGTACGGGTGTCAAGGGTGAGGCCAATAATGGATCAGCGGCTTATGGTGTCTGGGGCAAGAGCACAAGCGGATATGCCGGGTATTTCAACGGTAACGTCCGCGTCATCGGGACGCTGTCCAAGTCGGCCGGGGCGTTCAAGATTGACCACCCTCTGGATCCGGCGAACAAGTACCTGTCTCACTCCTTTGTCGAGTCGCCGGATATGATGAACGTCTACAACGGCAACGCCACGCTGGACGAGAAGGGCGAGGCCTGGGTCGCGCTGCCGGACTGGTTCGAGGCGCTGAACCGGGACTTTCGCTACCAGCTTACGGCCATCGGCGCGCCCGGCCCCAACCTCTATGTCGCGGCCGAGGTCGCCGACCACCGTTTCAAGATCGCCGGCGGCTCCCCCAACGGCAAGGTGTCGTGGCAGGTGACGGGGATTCGTCATGACGCGTACGCCCGCGCTCACCCCATCGTCGTCGAGGAGGACAAGCCGGCTGCTGAGAAGGGCTACTATCTGCACCCCGATCTGTTCGGTCAAGCAGACGAGAAGAGCATCGAAGCCGCCTATGGCAAGCCGACGCAGTCGGCCGACAAGGCGATGCCGTCGGCGCTGCTCGACAAGACGTCCTCGCTGACGGAGGAAGCGGCGAAACTGGATGCGGCGCTGCGGCAAATGGGGCCGCCCGCCAAACTGCCTTCGCCACTCGCCGCGCCGTGATGTGATGTAGGATGGAGACCTGGGTTCGCCGGCACCTGTTGGCGAGCTCAGGTCCCTTCGCTAGGAAAGTCGTTCCAGGGACTTCACTGGACGACGTTACAGCGGGAGAGAAAGTCATGACATCTCATTGGACTCGCCGCAAGTTCTTGCACGCAGCAGTGGCGGGCGTCGGCGCCGCGAATGTGGTTGCTTTCGCCAGACTAGCCAGCACGACGAATGCGACCAACGCCGGTCTAGATATACCTCAGGGCATAAAGAATACTACAGTCCACCTGCCCGCGTGCGAAGTTGCCTACGATAGCACACAATCGCGGCCGGATTCGGGCGTCAGAGTTCCCCAATATGCTGCTGAGAATCTGCCGCCCACCAATGCCCCCGGCTCATTAGCCTACGTGACGGACCACTCGCGCGGACTATGGCTCACTCAGGGTCCGTAGTGGTTCTCCGTGTCGGGCGAGATATTCAATGTCAAGGAGTTCGGGGCGAAGGCGGACAACGCGACCGACGATACCCAGGCGATTCAGGCGGCAATTGATGCCGCTGCTGGTGTTGGGGGCGGCGTGGTTTTCTTCCCACCCGGCCACTATCGCGTTTCGCCGCAGCGGCGGGCGGGCCGAGGCGACGCCTGCCTCTGCGTGTCAGGCAACAACATCGTTCTGGAGGGCTGCGGCCCGGTCTCTGTGATCAAGACGACCCAGAACCGGCATGTTCCGATACTATTCTCGACGCAACCCCATACGACCTTCGCTCCGACGTCGGCTCTGAACGCCTGTGCCGTGCGTCATCTGACCATTCAAGGCACTGGAAGCCCGGAATACTTTGCGCTATCCAGCGGGCGTGGTATTCTGGCTCGCCGAGTCAGGGACTTCGAGGTAGAAGGGTGCATCGTCCTGGACCTGTCCACGGTGGGCATCTGCGTCGAGGGGGGCGAGGGCTACATCAGCATTCACGATAATCGCGTAGACAATTGCTTCTACACGGCCATCAATTTCAACGGGCGCGCCTATCAGTCGAGAATCGCTGGCAACATCGTGAGCCGAGCGCTGTTCCCCGGCAACAATGGCGGCTATAGCCCCAATTCTAGCCTCATCCAGGCCGACGGTACGGTGATCATTGAGGGGAACACAGTCTACGACTCTGGCGGCGCCGGGATCATGTGGGGCGAGGCTGACTATCATGGTGTCGGCGTGATCGCCAACAATCTTGTCAAAGACTGCCGCTCATCGGGCATCAAGGTGGCGTACCACGGCCCATGCACAATCCAGGGGAATTCCGTGATCGGCTGCACGGGCGGAGCGGGGATTTTCCTTCAGGGAGGCCTCCTGACGGGGAACTGGCGGGTTGAGAGCAAAAACAATGCGGTCTCCGGCAATCTCATTGTCAACTGCTATTCGTATGGCATTGCCTGCTACACCAGAGCCTCCAATATAACGGGCAACCAAATCTCATATATCAAGTCCCCGGTCCAGCCGACGAGTGACGAGACTCAGCCCGATTACCTCAGCCCTGGCACCAGGACGGAGGTCGGCATTGTACTCAATCGACAGTGCTATGCCACAGTTGTCGGAAACATGATTGGCTCGCCCGCCGATGCGCCCGACGATAGAGACGCGCCACAGTACGGAATCGCCATACCTTTCGGCGACAAGTCCCATGTGATTGAAGGCAACCAGGTCGTCGCTCGGTTGAGCTCCTATATCTTTACAAGTCCCGCAAACCAATATGGGATTCTCGCCATCATGGACGGATATTCGTCTAACGGGAATGGTGGCCGGCAGACAGGGCTTGTTCCCGGTTTGAGTGTGACGCCCAATGCCTGGCGTAAAGGCGATCTGCTTTCGACGTTAGCTCCTGAGATCGGCAAACCTCCCGCCTGGGCGATCGCATTCGATCTCGACACGGTCACGTTGCTCGAAGTTCCGCAGCATGCAATGAAAATGTATGTGGCCAGTGCAGCCGGTGTCGCCGTGGGCGACGTCGTGGTGGCGGAGATGAGCACGCACACCCTCTTTGACTCGCTTGTCACTGCCATCGGCGCAGACAACAACGGAAGTTTCGTCACGCTGAGAGACGCGGCTACCTTCTCCATCCTCGCCGGGGCTTACGTACAGTTCTACCGCACGCTTCCGTATCCCAGCCTTTGATCAGTAGGACGATCGCAGAGAGGTTCATCTGCCCCCGGCGGCACATGAACCTCTCTGCGCATGTCAAAACTTGGGGCGAGTCAGGCGTCATTGATTACAGCGACGAACACTTGTGGTCCGTGATGCTGACACAGTAGCGAAGGTTGAGTCCGAATTGACCCAGACGGGCGTCGAGGCTTACAATCAGAACCCAGATAGCCGATCTTGTGGTAGTGATTAATCCGGTTGGACCCGACGAGAATACGGGCATCGAGAACCTTTTGGGCTGGAGCGAACATGACTGACACTCAACCGAACATTTCCGTCTTCATCTCCGCCGATATGGAGGGGATTAGTGGGGTCGTTGACAACGTCTATACGACCCCAGGTGAGGCAGACTACCCCCGCGCTCGCCAGCTGATGACCGATGACTGCAATGCGGCCATTGAGGGCGCTTTGGAGGGCGGCGCAACAAGGATAATTGTGAACGATAGCCACGGACCGATGCGCAACATTCTCATCGAGCATCTGCATCCGGCGGCCACGCTCATTAGCGGGAGCCCGAAACCGCTCTCGATGATGACGGGCATCGATCAAGGCTGGAACATGGCTTTCTTCGTCGGTTACCACGCGAAAGCCGGCACGCCCGACGCGATCCTCGATCACACCTGGTCGGGCATCATCTATGAAGTGTTCCTCAATGGCCGTGAGGTCGGGGAGATTGGCCTGAATGCAGCGCTAGCCGGGTCGCTAGGCGTTCCTATCGCGTTGGTCACAGGGGATGACAAAGCCGCCGCCGAGGCGAAAGACTTCCTGGGCGATGGCTTGCAGACGGCCATCGTTAAGCGTGCTGTCGGACGTTATGCGGCCGAGTGCCTGAGCCTTGACGAGGCGCGGAGACTGATCCGCGAGGCAGCCAGAACAGCGGTGTCTAGCCCACCTCCGGCGCCGCTCAAGATGGAGGCGCCCTATCACCTGGTGGTCGGGTGGGGCAAGTCGATGTACGCGGAGGTAGCAGCAACGATACCAGGCTCGCGACGCCTGGACGGACGCCATGTCGAGATTGTGTTGGACGATATGGCGCAGCTGTACAAGGCCTGGCGCGCGTTCAACAGTCTCGCCAGCACCGTGTCCTAGACGTGCCTGCGGTATTGTCCGATAACGCGCACAGAGATCTGACGCGCCACGATGAATGGCGAATCGCTGTATAACATTTCGGGCATCATGATGCCGCTGATGCCTTCCATGTCGGCGGAGATGAAGACGGAAATGTTCGGTTGGGTATTCGTCATGTTCGCTCCAAGCGTTAGTCATGGATAGGGACCTCGCTGCCCGGCGGCCGCGACAGCGCATCCAGGAGTAGCAACTGTGGATCAGCGGCCGTGGCGCGGACGGCAAGGCGAAGAACGGACCGCGCCCCAGCCAGTCGGCCAGGATGCCATGTGCGCTCACCCTCCCTTCTACGACGGGTAGAGATCGTCGCTCACCCACTTTAGCGGATTGGCAGCGATGTACTGGCGAATACGGTCGAGGTCAGCCTCGTCGCGAATGATATGCTCATAGTAGTTGCGCTGCCACAACCGGCCTGGAAAGGGCGTCCAGTTCTTCTGTACCAC
>JAXLWJ010000041.1:0-46992 GCA_046328535.1 Anaerolineae bacterium | reverse complement strand
AACGACGGCATCGTGATTGACCGCGCCCAATCCGTCGAGCAGTGGTTCTACGAGCCGGGATTCGGCTCACAGATGGTTGTCGCCGACCTTGATAGTGACGGCCGCGATGAGCTGATCAGCAACGTGAATCGCATCACAGTTTTCGACGTTGAACTACGCGCGCCCGCGTATCAGCTGCCCGGCTATTACTGGTGGATCGAGGCCTTGTACGCCGGCGACGTGACAGGCGACGGTGTACCCGACATCATTGGCGGAGAAGAACAGTCAGGTTCTATTCGCCTTTGGGACGGCGCGACCCACCAGCCGTTGTGGGTGGTGAACAAGGGCGCTGATGGCTCGTGCGGCATCGGCCTGGGCGATGCCGATGGCGATGGGGAAACAGACCTTATCTGGTGCGCAGGTACAACAAGCTCTGCGCCTGACCATCTCTTCCTGGCGCCGATCAGCCGCCGCACGGCCCTGTTCACATCGCGCGATTTGGACGGACCCTATGGCCCTATTCCCATGCAACTGGACGACGACGACGCGCTGGAGCTGGTCATCTTCACATACGCCAGCGATAGTGGTTACGGCGGCCCGACTTACTTCGTCGTTGACAGCGCAACTGGACGCGAAGAGCCTGACCTGCATATTGACATTGATTTACCTTCCGACTACCCCGGCATTGCGCTGACATCGCTCCTGGCTAACGTCAACTCCGACCCCGAGCAGGAGGTGATCCTCGGCATCGGGAATGATCTGTACATTCTGGACCATCACGGCCGCCGTCTCCAAAAAACCACCTTCTCGACGCCGCTCACGCCGGTGTGGGTAGGCGATGTTGATGGCGATGGCGTGCGCGATCTTGTCAGCTACAGCAGTAACCGTGTGAACATCCACCGCCTGGACACGCTGGAGTACACCTGGCAAAGCCCCGCCTTCAGCGAGGGAGTGCGCGGCCTGGCGGTGGCCGATCTCGATGGCGACGGTCACCTCAACCTGCTCTTCCACGGGAGCAACAGCTACCTACAGGCTTACGACGCGCAGACGCGCCAGCTCAAGTGGCAAGGCCCGCCCACGCAGCGCGTGACGGCCCTGGCCGTCGGTAATGTGGACGGCGGCGGCGGCCTGGAAATCGTCACCGTCGAGAACGACTACCTGACGTTCTATGATGCGGCCACGCGCTCTTTGATCCCTCGTACCCTCTACTTGCCCGGCGTGCGTTCCCCCAATCCCTTGACTCTGGCATACGTGATGGACACGCCCTTTCCTCAGCTTATCGTCCATGTCAATAGGATCGGACCCGCCACCGATAGTGAACTGTGGCTATTCAAGCATGCGTATGCCAGTCAGCCGACACAGATACTGCGAGGGTCGCCCTGGTCCATGACACTCGCCGATACCGATAGCGACCACCATATGGACCTGCTCGTCGGCCATACCCTGGGCGCAAAGCGCTACCGCTTCCGCGAGACGTTCCGCGACCGCGTGCCGCCCATCGGGTGGCCGTTAACCCCGGCGCCGGGCGCGACATCGGTCAGCCGCAATACGTTCGCCGAGGTGGTCTTCGACAAGGCGATCGCGCCCGAAACCATCACGCCGCAGACGGCCCAGCTTCGCGTGAACGGTGAGTCGCTGACGGTCACACGCGCCTATGATGCAGCCACCCGCGCTCTCCGTCTCACGCCGCAGGCGCTCCTGCCGCCCACCGTGTCTGTCACGGTCTGGCTCAGCCCTGACGTGCGTGACCTGAGCGGCAATGGTCTAGATGGCAATCTCAACGGCGTAGGCGGCGAAGCACACGATGCTTTGACATGGTCGTTCACCACGGGCGCCGGCATAGACACCGTCGGCCCCGCCATCCACGACCTTGCCCTGCAACCGAACCCTGCCTGGGCTGGTATGCCGGTGCAGATGAGCGCGACCGCCGACGACACGAACCCCGATGCCGTCTCCATGATCCGACGAGCCGAGTACTTTCTGGATGAGGTGGGCGAGCCGGGCGCCGGCAGGCCCATGCTCGCGGCCGATGGCCGCTTCGATGAGCCAACCGAGCAGATCACCGCCACACTTGATACCACGGGCTGGCAAGGCAAGCGGCGGCTGTACGTGCGCGCGGAAAACAGCGTCGGTCATTGGGGCGCGCCGTCGGTCATCACGCTCACGCTGCAAGCCGAGCTAACTGCCAACTGGCCCACGTTCGGCCATGACCCTGGGCATAGCGGCTACAACCCATCGCAGGGCAGCATGAAAGGCGCGACGCTGGCCTGGGAGCGCGATGTGTGGAACACGATCGGCGCGACCCACACGCGCGCGTTGGAGCAGGTGGCTGTAGCCAACGGTCTCGTCGTCGCCAACAGCAACTCGTACCACGGCAGGGGCGGCATCCTGGCTATGGACGCCCAAGACGGTCACGAGTTGTGGCGGCGCATCCTCGACGACAAATACTCCGTCAACCCGGCCAGCATCGCCTACGGTAACGTCTACTTCCAGCAGAACAACCACAGCGAGGATAGCTTCCTCTTCGCCCTCAACGCGCTGCTGGGCGCGCAAGTGTGGAGCGCGCCTTTCGCTGCGCAATGGGGGCAGTACTACGCGCCGGCGGTTGCCGACGGCAAGGTGTTCATCGTCGGCGGCTACTACGATGGCATGTACGGCTTTGACGCCGCCAGAGGCCGGCAACTCTGGTTTGCCCAGCTTCCCCAGAACGACTCATGGACTCCGGCCTATAGCGGGGGCGCCGTGTACAGCCTGGTCTCCGGGATCCTCAAGTCCTGGAACCCGCGAATAGGCGCCGAGGCATGGGCTGTGGACAGCGGCTGCGACTGGGAATTCTGTTCGATGAACCGCATCGCCAGTATCGCCGGCAACACGGCCTACTTCACGACTCAGCGGATGGGCGGCTCGCCGCTCAGCGCGGTTGATCTTGTGAGCCGACGCGAGAAGTGGCGCGTCGCCGGCGATTTCATCGGAACGCCCGCCGTCGCCGACAACGAGGTCTACGCCCTGGACGGGGCGGTTCTGCGGGTGTTCGACGCAGCGACAGGGCAGCCCCTCTGGTCGTTCACTACAAGTGACACTCTAGCTGGCGCGCCCGTCGTAACGCGCGACGAGGTCTTCATCGCCTCGAGCGGCCAGACGTGGGGCATCAACCGGGCCGGCCACGAGGTCATCGTCAACCAGCCTAAGGGCGGCTGGCTGACGATCGCGAATGACCAGCTCTATATCGCTCAGCCCAACGGCGTTCTTAGCGTGTACGCCGTTCCCAGGCCGTGACGTGTCACACCGATAGACCGCGGCAAGGGCGGCACGCCTGGACGAGCAGCCCTTGCCGCGGCAGCCCTTGCACAATGCCCCAAGCGGGCCGAGTTATCAACGCATGGTGAAACCTTCACCATGCGTTGCGGACTCTCCACCTAAGACCCTCGACTCTTACTGTATAATGCCTATGCGGTCGGATTGTGTCAATCTTCGTCGCAGCGACATTGACGGCGGCGAGGTGATGTCCCACAATCGGGCCGGTTCGTCGGGGCGATGGCGGCGCGACAGTCCTAGCCCGGCAGCAAGTTTCATCCTCTCACACTTCGCGGGTCGGGACCTGGCTGAGCGTCATCCCGACCCGCTATTTTGCCGTCAACAAAGTCGTTGACGAGCATGGGCTGTTCCCGGCTGCGGGGCGGCCCGTTTTCGTCGGCGACTCAGACGGCCATTCCAGTTTGTCTCTCCCACACCATCTACCGCCGGCCGTGCCTCATCTCAACATCGGAATCACGAGAGTCGTTTTGGAAAGTTATGTTGCCGCGCGGAGAAAATATGATAGCACTGACAAGTCAGGAATCGCTTCTGCAAGAACCAGTAGACGGCAAGGTGCGCTGCAACGTCTGCGAGCGCCGCTGCCTTCTGGTGGAAGGCGGTAAGGGCTGGTGCCGCACCCGTGTCAATCACAGCGGCACGCTGTACACCCTGGTGTACGGCGCTGTGTCGTCGCTTGGCGTTGACCCCATCGAGAAGAAACCGTTCTACCACTTCTACCCCGGCTCGTCTACTCTCACAGCGGGCAGTTGGTCCTGCAACTTCGCCTGCCCCTGGTGCCAGAACTGGGCCATTGCCCGCGTGCCACCGCCGGCGAAGGCGGAGTACATCTCGCCGGCGCAGTTCATTGACATGGCGCAGCGCCTCCAGTGCCTCGGCGTCTCCATGTCCTACAACGAGCCGACGCTGGCCCTGGAGTGGTCGCTGGATGTGTTTCGGCGAGCGGAGTCGGCCGGGCTGTACAAGACGTTCGTCACAAATGGCTACATGACACCCGAAGCGCTCGCCCTGCTCGCCGACGCGGGCTTGAACGCCATGAATGTGGATATCAAGGGCGACGCGGCGTCCATGGCGCACTTCAGCAAAGGCGCCGACATCGAACACGTCTGGAACATCGCCCGTCTGGCCCGCCAGCGCGCGATCCATCTCGAAATCACAACCCTTGTGATTCCAGGCGTCAACGACAGCGACGCGACATTATCGGGCATTGGCAGACGCATCGTCCGCGAGCTGGGGCGAGATACCCCGTGGCACATTAGCAGCTACTATCCCGCCTATCGCTTCACGACGCGCAGCACGCCGCCCTCAACGCTCGAAGACGCGTGGCGGCTAGGCAAAGAAGCCGGTCTGAGTTTCGTCTATGTCGGCAATATCCCCGGCCACCGCTACGACAATACCTACTGCCCCCATTGCAACACGGCCCTGATTCGCCGCAATGGCTTCAAGGTGACGTTGGACGTCATGGGGGATGGGCATTGCCCCGGCTGCGGGCGGCGCGTCGCCGGTGTGTGGCCGGCGCCAGCGATGGCCGCCGAGGTGTTCGCTTAGGAACGATGGGAAGGCATCATCGCCCCGCCAGAGTGTCAGGCCCGGTTTTGACATTCCGCCGCCGCCGCACTAGAATGTCCCTATCAGTGGCCCCGACAAGCACGAGATTGTCAATGGCAGGTGACACGCTCCCGCCCCACATCTCTGAAGAGGAGATGGCGGTATACAAGCGCACCGCACTGCGCCGACTGGAAGCGGAACGGCGCCGGCGGGATGCGCGCCGCGTCCGCGGCTGGGAGCTGGCGCGAGAGGCAGCGGCGCTGCTCAAGCGGGATTACGGCGCTGCGCGTGTCGTGGCGTTTGGATCGTTGCTCGACCCTGAGCGGTTCACGGAACAATCGGACGTGGACGTAGCCGCCTGGGGCTTGACGTCGGCCAACTGGTTGAAGGCGATGGGCGCTGTGCAAGACCTCTCGCGTGAGATCGAGATCAACTTAGTAGATGTTGGCGCATGTTCTCCTGCGCTGCTTGCCGCCATTGAACGCGACGGTGTTGAGCTGTGATTGGCCGCTATCTGGTGCTGTCAGAGCGGATACGCGCGGAATTAGCCGCCATGGACCACGTCGTCCGGCGCACTGAGAGTACCCTTGATCGCGCCGTGGAGCAGCCTGAGAACGCGGACCTCTTCCTGGCTTCGGCGGCGCTCGACCTACACAGCTTCTACACAGGCGTCGAACGCCTGCTGGAACTGATCGCCCGCGACGTTGATCAGAGCGTCCCTTCTGGACCGTCCTGGCATCGCGACCTTTTGGCACAGTCCGCCCTACCCATCGCCGCGCTCAGGCCAGCTATCCTGCGCGCTGAGACACGCGATGCGTTAAGCGAGTACCTCGGCTTCCGCCATGTGGTCCGCACTGCGTATTCGTTCGACCTCAGAACCGATCGGGTCTCAGAACTCACGGCCGACCTGCCGCGCGTGTTCGGTATGACGCGGGATGATCTGCTGATGTTTGCCGACTTCCTCGACCGTCTCTCCACATCAGATCAAGATAATCACTAATGAACCTCTTCACAGAGTGGCTCGCGCTCGTTCGGCGCGAGTTCGCACATTACGATGTCGTCGTCTTCCAGAAGGATGTGCTCGCGACGCTCACAGTGACGGCTGTTGCCCTGCCGCTCGCTCTGGCATTCGGCGTCGCTTCCGGCGCTGACGCCGCCGCCGGCCTGGTGACGGCCATCCTCGCCGGCCTTATCATGGGTCTGCTGGGCGGCTCATCTTACCTGATTTCCGGCCCCACGGGCGCCATGTCAGCGGTCCTCATCGCCCTGGCCGTTCGCTCAGGGCTACCCGCCGTCTGGCTGGCCGGCCTGCTCGCGGGCGTGATGCTCATCATCCTGGGCGTTTTCCGTCTCGGCCGAGTCGTCAGCCTCATTCCCGCGCCGGTCATCAGCGGCTTCACCAGCGGCATTGCCATTATCATCGCTCTGGGACAGGTAGACAACGCACTAGGCATCAAGACGCCACCGTTCGACAACGTTGCCCAACGGCTGTTGTACTACGCGCAACATGGCGTCTCGCCGAACCCTTTCGCGGTTGCCGTAACCGTCATTGTCATGGGCATCATGATTGTCTGGCCGCACGTCCCTATGGGCCGGCGCATTCCAGGGTCGCTGGTGGGCATCGTCATAGCCACGTTGTTGGTTGTGGCGCTAGGATGGGAGGTTCCGGTCATCGGCGCCGTCCCGCGTAGCATCTTATTGGAGAATCGCTTGCGGCTTGACGGCATACCGTGGCGAGACCTGAGTAGCCTGGTCATACCGGCGATGTCGATCGCAGCGCTGGGCGCTATTGAGACGCTGCTCGCCGGCGCCGTCGCCGGCAACATGACCGGTGTTCGCTTACATAGCAGCGTCGAACTTGTAGCGCAAGGCATCGGCAACATCGTCATTCCGCTTTTTGGCGGCGTACCGGCTACAGCCGCCATCGCCCGCACCAGCGTCAACATCAAGAGTGGCGGCGTCACGCGCGTCGTCCCAGTGCTGCATGGTATTTTGTTGCTTCTGGTTGCGCTCTTGTTCGCCTCGGTGATCGCCCGCGTTCCGATGGCTGCTCTAGCCGGTGTTCTCATGGTCACTGCGTGGCGAATGAATGAGTGGCATGCGATCAACTTCTTCTTCAGCAAGCGCCTCAAGCACGCCATGGCGGCCTTCGTCGTCACCCTAGCCGCCACGGTCTTTCTCGACCTGACGCAGGCCATTATCGTCGGCTTCGGCCTGAGTACCCTCATCTTCGTCGCCCAGATGAGTGATTTGCAGGTGACACGCCAGACCGTAGATAGCCAGCGCATGACCCTTGCCGGACATCAGTTCATCCATCCGGGAACACCCATCAGTGTCTACTACCTGAGTGGTCCGCTCTTTTTCGCAGCAGCGCGCAAGATGCTCGACGAGGTCGAGACGGCCGACGCCACAGATGCTGCCCTCATCCTATCCATGCGCGGCGTCCCCCTGATAGACGCGACCGGCATCGAAGTCCTCCGTGAGCTGTGGCATCGCCAACACGGAGGCGGGGGCGATTTGCTTTTGGCCGCCATACAGCCGCGGGTTGAGAATCTCCTGCGCCGCACCGGTTTCCTGGACGAGATAGGGAGTGAGCATGTCTTCTGGAGCGCCGACCGCGCCATCCTCTCCCTCGGCGTGCCATTGCCGAGTGAGCCAAGCATGACGGTCGAGGAAGAGGATATAGACGCAACGCTGATCGTAACACCACACGAGGACCGCACGCGGCAGCAATTCTAGGTCTGCGTCAGGCGGCTAGCTCTTGGTATCGAGAAACTCAACCTCGCCGGTGTCCAGGTCGCAGTACCCGCCCACGATCTTGAGCTTGCCGCTGCGAACGTAGCTGGCGAGTACCGGCGGGACTTGCTCAAGGCCGCGGACCACGCGGACAACGTTACGCTTAATCGCGCTCTCCAGGCGTTCTTCCGTCGTCGCCCCCTGGGCCGCCTCAGCCGCCGGCTGAATGGTATTCACCAGTTCCTTGAGCTGGCCAGGGTAGACCGTGCCTCTGTCCACGAAATCCAGC
This sequence comes from Anaerolineae bacterium, assembly GCA_046328535.1. Taxonomy (GTDB): domain Bacteria; phylum Chloroflexota; class Anaerolineae; order Epilineales; family JAHCIE01; genus JBDHWG01. Next base: position 39,128 of record JAXLWJ010000041.1, on the reverse strand, counting down.
GCCGCCTGCACCGCGCCGCAGCGTTCGTGGCCGAGCACCACGATGAGCGGCACGCGCAGGTACTCTACGGCAAACTCGAGGCTCGCCATGCCCATTGTTCCGGCGACATTGCCGGCGAGGCGGACGACGAACAGATCGCCAATCCCACGGTCGAAGACCAGCTCGGCCGGGACGCGCGAGTCGGAGCAGCCCAGAACGACGGCGAACGGCGACTGCTGCCGCGCCACCTCAGCGCGACGATCCGCGTTCAGGTTGGGGTGCAGCATGCGGTCTTCAACGAAACGACGGTTGCCTTCTTTGAGGAGCATCAGGGCTTCGTCGGCGCCTAGAATCATGCGGTACTCCTTTTTAGACGCATTGCTTGGGTAGCGCAAGGGCGAGCCGATGGCCCGCCCTCGCGTCTCGAATGTCGGTCGAGCTAGAATTGCGGCTGCTGCTCCTGGAGCGCGCGCCACACGCGCTCAGGCGTCGCGGGAATCTCGTAGACCCGCGCGCCCACGGCGTCGCGAATCGCGTTCGCCACCGCCGGCGCGACACCGTCCATGGGAATCTCGGCCACCGCCTTGACCCCGAACGGGTGCGATGGCTCGTCGGTCTCGACGAATTCGGCCGTAATCGGTGGGATCTCGTCGGCGCGGAAGACGCGGTAGTCGTCCAGCCGGGTCACCAGCGTCCGCCCCGCCTCGTCGTATGGCATCTCCTCGCACACGCCGTAGCCCAGCGCCTGCGCCTGGCCGCCCTCGATCTGGCCCCCCGCCGTTAGCGGATTGATGATCCGCCCGGCGTCCACGACCATGACCAGGTTATCCACGGTCACCTGCCCCGTCTCGCTATCCACCGTGACCTCGGCAAACTGCGCGGCGAACGGCGGCGGCGACTCGGGCGAGACGTAGGACGCGACGCCCATGATCTGGTGCTGGTTGGCGTGGTGCAGCGAGTTTAGCGCCACTTCGGCGAGGGAGACGGAGCGGCCGTCCGGGGCGTAGGCGCGGCAGTTGCGCAGCTCGATGTCGGACGGCTTGACCAGGCGCGGCCCGTCCTGCGGCGTCCCGGCGATTTCATAGGTTGGTGTCTCCGGCGCTGCCGTCCGGCCGCCCTCGACTGTCATGCTGCCCGGCGTCTCAACCTGGGCATAGCGCTCGTTCAGCATCGCCGCCGCGACGGCGCGAATCTGCTCGGCGCACTTCTCCGCCGCCTTGACGGTGGCCGTGCCCGAGATGTACGTCGTGCTGGACGCATACGCCCCCTTGTCGAACGGCGTGAAGTCTGTGTCGGAAGAGTACATGATGATGTCGTCCAGGCCAACGCCCAGCACCTCGGCCGCCATCTGCGCCAGGACCGTGTCCGAGCCGGTGCCGAGGTCCGTCGCCCCCACGAGGACATTGAACGAGCCGTCGTCGTTGAGCTTGATGGACGCCGCCCCCATGTCAAGGTAGGGAATGGCGGTCCCCTGCATCACGAGGGCGACACCGATGCCGCGCCGCAGGTGCGGGGCGCCCTTGACCTTGCGCCACTCGGCGTTGCCCGCCTTCTTCGCCCAGTCCACCAGCGTCGCGCCGCGCCACGCGCACTGTTCCAGGGCGCACGTGCGGATAGTTTCAGGACGCGGCTCGCGCCCCTCCGACCACGCCCGACTGAAGGGGTGTTCGTCGCCCGCCTTGAGCGCGTTCTTCAGCCTGAACGCCAGCGGGTCCAGGTTTAGGGCGCGAGCGATATCCTCGAGATGCGAATCGAGGGGGAAGAAGCCCTGCGGGACGCCGTAGCCCCGGAACGCCCCGGCCGGCGGCGTGTTGGTGTAGACGATATCGGCGTGGAAACGCACGTGCGGCTGCGGGCGGCCATCCGGCGCGACGTCCTCATTGTTCGGCCAGTAGGACGGATAGAGCGCCATCGCTTTGTGGCCGGTGTTGCCGGTCACAGTGAGCGCGTGGCAGCCGTAAGCGCCTGTGTCCGACAGGGCCTTCATCTCGTTCGCCACAATCGTCCCGTCGTTCAGCACCCCGGTCTTCATGCGCACGATCATGGGGTGACGCGACCGCGCGGAGATGAACTCCTCGGCGCGGGTGTACTCGAAGCGCACCGGCCGCCCTGTCGCAATGGTCAGGTGCGCGGCCACGTCCTCGATCAGCACCTCCTGCTTGCCGCCGAACCCGCCGCCAATGCGCGGCTTGACCACGCGGATGCGCTTCGGGGGCAGGTTGAGGACGGGCGCGAGGATGCGGCGCACGTGGAACGGCACCTGGGTGCTGGTGCGGATGACCAGGCGATCATCCTCGTCCCAGTACGTCACCACGATGTGCGGCTCAATGCTGACCTGCTGCACCTTCGGAACGCGGTACTCGGCCTCGAAGATGCGGTCGGCGCGGGCGAACCCGGCGTCCACGTCCCCGATGTCAATGCGAATCTCAGCCGCCAGGTTGCGCGACGGGTCAGACTCGGCGAAGTTGACGTACTCGGGCTCGTCGTGGATGAGCGGGGCGTCCGGCGCCATCGCCTGCCGCGAGTCCAGTATGGCCGGCAGTTCCTCGTACTCGACCTCGATAAGCTCCAGGGCGGCCTCGGCTATCGCCTCCGTCTCCGCCGCCACGAACGCCACGCGGTCGCCGACAAAGCGCACTTTGCGGTCCAGGCTGAACGCATCCAGCGGGCCGGGAATTGGGTCGGACTGGCCGGCCGTTGAATAGATGACCCGCGGAAGGTCCTGGTAGGTCAGGACAGCGTGGACGCCCGGCAGCGCGCGGGCGCGCGAGACGTCAATGCGCTTGATCCAGGCGTGGGCGACGGGCGACCACAGCACCTTGGCGTAGAGCATGCCGCGCATGTCCACATCGTCGGCGAACGCCGGCTTGCCCTGCACCAGCTTCTGGGCGTCCACTTTGCGCTCTGGCTTGCCGACGACCTTGAGGGGCGGGGGCGCCTGGGGCGCGGCGGGCGACGGGGTGAGGGCGACCATCGGGCGGGGCGGCGCGACCGTCTCCGTCTCACCGCTGCGGCTCCGCGGCGAGGGACCGAGCGCCTGGGGCGGGCGGCGGTCGCTATTCAGGGCCTCTTCGCGCCCCGGCGGCGGCCCGCCCTTAATAGGCGCGACCGGCTCACCGCGCAGGATCGCCGCCGCGCGCAGCATAGCCTCGATAGGCTTGGTGTAGCCGGTGCAGCGGCACAGCACGCCCGACAGGGCGTCGCGCGCCTGGGCCTCGGTGGGGCGCGGGTTCTTCGCCAGGAGGTCCCTGGTCACCAGCACCATGGCCGGCGTGCAGTAGCCGCACTGAATCGCGCCCGTGTCAACGAACGCCTGCTGGATCGGATCCAGGCCCTTGCTCGCCCGCCACCCCGGCTCCGGCATCTCGCCGATGGCCTCGATGGTCAGGATGTGGGCGCCGTCGGCGCTGGCCGCCAGGCGGACGCACGTCAGCGCCGGCTCGCCGTTGACGAGAACCGCGCACGCGCCACACTCGCCCGTCTCGCAACCGTGCTTCACGCCCTTGCAGCCCGCCGCGCGCAACGCCGTCAAGAGACGCTCGCCAGGCGCTACGTCCAGGGTCTTCGCATCACCATTGATTGTGACATGGACGTTCATCATCCACCCTTGTTGTCGGTAAAGGTGTAACTATCCAGCATTCGCTTCGCCGCAGCTACGGCGCGCGGCCACACATCCTTGTTAAAGTTGATCGAAACCAGGGAGATGACCTGGCCGTCCACCCGCAGCTGTCCCAGGCTGTGCAGGGGACGGCCCTGGGCGTTGGTGTACTCCATCTCGATCATGACCTGCGTGGGTGACACAGGGACACGCGCCAACTGCTTATAGTCCTTGTTCTGCGTCACGCCAGTCACCTGGAGGAAAGCGTCGAGAAGCTGGTCCGCCTGCTCGCCCGGCGCCTTGCCGAAGTCGAACTGGGTGACGGAGGCAAAGCCGTCCGGACCGACGAAAGCCGTGGCTACCTTCATGTTATCCTGCGCCAGGCGCTGCGGCTGCACATTCCACTTCAGCGGCACATCCATCGTGAACCGGCCGCTCTGGTCCTTGTACGAGTTCAGCACGAAAAAGGAGTCATCTGGGCGCGGCTGCTGCTGGCCGGTGTCTTGCGACCCGCCCGCCTGGCACGCCGCCACCGCCACAAGTAATCCCACCAAAATCAGCACAATCCATAACCGCTTCAATGTCAACTACTCCCTTCAGGATGGGTCGAGCGCCATGCGCCACGCCTCGGCAAGCGCGCGTCGCAGCAGGACGCCTATCACATGGGCGCGATACTCCGCGCTCGCGCGGTGGTCGCTCGCCGGCGACACACCGTCCACGGCCGCCTCGACCGCCGTTTCTATTGTCCGGTTACTCAAAACCTGGCCGGCCAGCGCCGCCTCGGCCGCGCCGAGCGCGGTCGGCCGCATCCCTGCGCCACCGACCGCCGCGCCCGCATACTGTGCCACACCATCGTTGAGCGTGAGCGCCGCCGCCACAGCCACCAGCGGGGCATCACCCGGCGTGCGGCGGACGCAGTGGGCGCTCACCCCCAGGCGCGAGCGACGGGGGATGACCACCTCGGTGAGCAGCCAGGGTTCTTCTGGCAATCGGCGGCATAGGGCGGCCAGCGGCATGGTTGACGCCACCGGCGCGTAGACGACCGCCGCCGCGCCAAGCGCCAGCAACAAGGCGAGTAGCTCGCTCGCCTGCCCTGTGACGACGGCGCCGCCCAGCGTCGCCTGCCGCCGCAACAGGCTGCTGGTTGCGCTGTGGGCGGCTCGGGCCAGCGCGCCGCCGGCAAACCGCCGCGTGGCCTCGCTGCCCGCGAGACTCTCCAGCGTCACCATCGCGCCGATGCGCAGCCCGTCGTCATCGAGACGAACGGCGTCGAGTCCCAACTGCGACAGGTCAACCACGGCCTCGACCGACGGGTCGGCCTGACCGACAAGCTCTGTGCCGCCCGCCAATGCAACGGTATGCGGCGACGACCGCGCCAGCAGCGTCAGCGCGTCCTCGATGCTTTCGGGATGGCAGATTTCGATAAGATTTCGCATTGTGCGTTGTTGCCCTCGCTGAAATCAGGCGAATTGTAGGTCAAAGCCGGCTCTCGGTCAACGCCAGTGGTAGCTCCGCACAATAGCGTGGAGACGCCTGCCGGCGGCGGAGCTACCACACCCGCTACCGACCGCATCACTACCGAAACAGGTCGCGCTCGCGTGGGCGCAGAATCTCAGCCGCCGACGCTTCGCGCGCCTCATACGCCAGACCGCGCACGACCACGACGGGCTGGCCCTCGGCCGCCTGCCCTTGCAGCAACGAGGCTGCGCTCGCCGCCTGATCGGCGAGACCGACGATGGTGTGCTGCAACTCGTACCCAAACAGGTCGCGCTCGCCGCGCCGGTCTTGCAGGGGCGCAATCCCGGCGACGCCGATGGCGATGCCCGACGCGCCGTCCCGCCACGGCCGGCCGTGGGTGTCGGTGATAATCACGGCGAGCCGCAGGCCGGTCAGCTCGACAAGACGGTCGCGCAGGCGGCGCGCGGACAGGTCGGGGTCCAGGGGGAGCAGCGCCACCCACTCGCCCTCGCCGCCCTGCTGGATGTTGGAGCGGTCTATGCCGGCGTTGGCGCAGATCAGGCCGTTGCGCTGCTCCACAATCAGCAGTCCCGGCCCCGTGCGGACAACCGCCCGCGATTCATCCAGCACAAGCTGGACGAGTCGCGGGTCCTTGCCGATGCGCTGCGCCAGTTCCTGCGCGGCCTCGCCTGGCTCGACGAGGTCCAGCCGCGCCAGGCGATTCTCGATCTTCGAGACGACTTTCTGCGCCACCACCACGACGTCGCCAGCGGCCAGCGGCCAGTCGGCCGCCCCTAGTGAGCCAACAATGAGCGCGCCGAGATCGTCGCCGGGCTGAATCACCGGCAGGTTCGGCACGGCAACCAGAGTGATCTGTGGGAGCATGGGATGTCTTCGGCTATCGCTCGGGCTACGCCTGCGTCGCGCCGGGTACGTTTGTGATGCGAAGCCCGGCGCCCTTGCTCTTGTAGCGGATATTTATGTTAATCAACACACTCGTCAGCCCCTCCGGAATGATGGCGTTCGCCAGCGCCCCTGCGTCCCACGCCCGCATCCCGCCAGCTTCGGCCAGCGCAATGACGGCGTCCTTCGACGCGCGGTCGTCGCCGCAAACCAACACGTCGCAGTCCACCTCGGCCTGTGGGTCCTGGAGCTGGTGCGCGCCAACATTATGAAAAGCGCCGACGACTTTGACCCCTTCGCCAACCTGGCGCTGCGCCTGCACCGCCGCCGGCCCCTCCGCCATCTGGGGCGCGCGGCGCTTCGCCGCCGGGTCGAGCGGAACGACAGCCGTCACCAGGATCTTCCCTTGCAGCGCCTCCTTGACCTCGTCCAGAAGCCCCGGCTGGCCCTCGAATGGCGTGGTCAGCACCACAAGCTCGCCTTGCTGCGCTGCGTCGCGGTTTGCGGCGCCGGTCAGGTTGCCGTCGGGAACCAGGGCCTTCAGTTCGTCGGCGATGCGCTGAGCGCGGGCGGCGTCCCGCGAGCCGATAATGACGGAGAAGCCGGCGGCGGCCCAGCGCATGGCAAGGCCCTTGCCCTCGGGTCCGGTCCCGCCCAGGATAGCGATAGTCTGTCTGGTCATGCGATCCTCAAGTGTAAAGTAATAGCGTGCTTGGTAGATGTCAATCAAGTTCCGTCAGGAGAACGGACCTCGTAGGCGACCCAGGCCCGCCTGCCCGTCGAACGGGCAGGCTACGACGGGCAAGCCTAGGAGGCTGGCTCTCAGCCCCTCGGGCTTCCATCCAGTAGCGCGACGCTTCGAGCGTCGCGCGGGCGCACGATGCCGAACATGTCCCTTGCCGACGCACTAGGGGGTGAGGGATGACCGAGCGCCGGCGAACCGCTCCCACACGCCGGGCGCCCGCGCCAGAGCCTGCGCCATGATCTCGCGCTCATCCAGGAACAGCAGCTCCCGCTCCTTCATCAGCAGGCGGCCGGCGGCGATGGTGTGCGTCACATTCGAGCCGTCCATGCCGAACAGAATGTGCCACGGCACGTTATCCGCCGTCAGCGGAGTGAAGGGGTAGTAATCCAGGACGATGACGTCCGCCAGCGCCCCCGACGCCAGCCGCCCGAGTCGCCCCGCGCCGAAGATGCTGCCGGCCAGGCGCGCATTGTTCGCCAGCGCCATCGTCATGACCTCGTAGCCGCCCATGACACGGGGATCGCCGCGATGCGACTTGTGCAGCAGATAGGCGAACTTCATCTCCTGGAACATGTCGTTCGAGAAGCCGTCGTTCCCCAGCACGACTTTCATGCCGGCGCGGAGCATGGCCGGCACATCGGCGACGCCGACGGCGTTGTTCATGTTCGAGCGCGGTTGGTGGCTCACCCAGGTCTCCGTGTCGCGCAGCGTCTCCATCTCCCACGGGTCAATGGCGATGGCGTGGGCCACGATAGTACGCGGCCCCAGAATGCCTCGCGCATTGAGCCGATGGATCACGCGCATGTCGTAGCGCGAGAGCGACGCCTCCTGGTCCGCCGGCCCCTCGGCGGCGTGGATGTGAAAGCCTACGCCCTCGGGAACGGCTGCTGCGCAGCGATCCAGCGTCTCATCCGACAAGGTCAGGGCCGCGTGCAGCCCAAACAACGCGCCCAGCTGCGCCCCGCCTTGCTGCCGCACGCGCTCGATAAAGCGCGCGTTTTCCACAATCCCCGCCTCGCACCGCTCTGGCCCGTCGCGATCTGACACTTCATAGCACAAACACGCCCGCAGTCCCGCCTCCCCAACCGCGTCGGCGATAATGTCCAGGGAACCGCCGATCGCGTTCGGGCTGGCGTGGTGATCGAAGAGGGTCGTCGTCCCGCGCCGCACGGCGTCCACCAGGGACACCAGGGCGCTGTAATACACGTCTTCCGGCGTCAGCGCTTTGTCGAGCTGCCACCACAGCCGCGTCAGAATCTCCGGGAAGTCCTTCGGCGCGGGGCCGGGAATCGCCAGACCGCGCGCGTACGCGCCGTAAAAGTGGGTGTGGGCGCAGATGTTCCCCGGCATCACCAGGCGGCCGCCAACATCCAGCGTCTCAGCATCGGGATGTCGCGCCAAAAGGTCCGCCGTCGGTCCGACGGCGACAATCGTGTCGCCTTCGATCATCACCGCGCCGTCGTCAATGACGGCGTTGGGTGTGTCGCACGTGACCACGGCGCCGTGTGTGATAAGCATCTTCCCTCCGCCCAGCGCAACTGCACTGGGTGTTATAACGAACTTTGCTCGCCCTGGATACGTACCCCGCGCTCGCCGCAGCGCGTTAGCTCGATGGCGCGCGGGCGCATTGCTGGCTCGCGTCAAAATCCCACGCGCTAAGGCGACTGTCCTCGTAGGTCGGCGCCGCCAACGCCTGAGTGAGCGCCTGGCGCACGGTACGCGCTTCGTCCGGCGGCAGCTCGTCGCTGTGCAAAACAACCCGCCCCACGCCTAAAGCGCACAGGTCGGGGATGGCGTGCGCCAGCGTGGCATTGTCAAAGTGGTACGGCTCCGTGTCGCCATAGATTCGGACACGCAGCGCCCGTAGGAACGGCCTGTCAAAGGGCCAGAGCGCCGCTGTGGGAGTGCGCGAGATGTAGCCGCCGACGATGGGGCGACCATGGACCGTCTGGTACAGCATGTGGCGATCCCCCGGCCCGGCTGCGCCATAGAGGTCAATCGGCACATCGAGGATACCCGCCGCCCCGCTCGCCACTGGCGGCAGGGCGGCGTAATACGTTGGAATCGCCGCGACCCGGCCATCTATCGGGATCGGCGCTACGAGAAACTCGATAAAGACCAGCGCGCCGACGGCAACACTGAGCCACCGAAAAGCCCAATGGCGCGCCTCCAGGCCAGTCAGGCCGAGGCCGACGACCACGGCCAGCGCCAGCATGAGGAAGAGCGCGAAACGGTCCGGCGAGCGCCCGAACCCAATCAGGGGCGTCGAGGCCAGCAGGCCATACGGCAGGCGGCTCATAATAACCTGGCCGCCCACGTGGAGCAGCGGGCCTAAGGATAGCACAAAGAAGATCGCGGCGATAGCCAGCCAGCGCCAGACAGCGGGGCGTCGGCCCAGGAATGCGGCCACCACCACGAGCGCCAGCACAGTATACCCGACGAAGACGTTCTTCTCGGCGTCGTTGCCCTGGAACGAGCCGTAGACGCCCTCGATGAACGCCGCCGCGCCCGGCACGGCTCGCTTGACGAGGGGCGCGGTCATATTGTCCGGGACGACGAAACCCAACAGGTCGGCGCTGTTGTCAATCGAGGCCTGGCGCTGATCCGACTGATCGCGAAAGAGAACCGCATCACGCGCCATCGGCCAGACCACCGGCAGGGAGAAAGCCAGCGTCAGAACGGCCGTCAGAAGAGTGACCTCGATCATGGTTCTCGCGCTGGCCCGCGCCGTCTGACGCCAGGGCAACCCCAACGCGACAATCAGGAGTACGGTGAGCGCGCTTCCCAGGGCGAGAAACAGGTCCAGCCACGCCGTCATCCCCACCATGATCGCCGCAAGAACGGCGTATCGTCGCCGCCCGCTCTGCGTCAGCTTCACCGCGAACAGCGCCGCCAGCGGAATCATCTCCGTGCTGTAAAGGTTCAGGTTGCCAAACACGAGCCGGCTCATGCGAATTGGCGCGTAGGTAAAGACGATGCTGCCGGCGAGCGCCGCCGTCTGGCTCAGGCGCTCAGCCCGCACCAGCAAATAGGTGGCGAACCCGGTCGCAATGAAGCTACCCAGAGTTACCAGCCCGTATACCGTGGCGAGGTTGGCGCCCAGGGCGCGCTCCAGCAGCAACGCCAGCCAGCCATTTAGCGGCATCAGAGTGTGATACGCCAGGCTGACGCCCGTTGGGTAGTACACATACGTCGTGTCGAACGGAAACGGGCGGCCGGCGAGCGTCTCGCGGCTGACCCACCAGAGATTCCACACGTTTTGGAGCTGGTCGCCGATACCCGGTACGCCGGCGCCTAGCCGCAGGATCAGGGGATAGGTGGCAATGACAGCCAGCGCCCCCTGCACGGCCAACACCACAACCGCCTCGACCGCGACTCGCCCGCCCTTACTCACTGCCCGCTAGCCTCTCGCCCGACGACATCTCGCCGCAAACAGATCACGCGCCCACCGCTGGCTCGGCCGCACTCGCCGCCACGCCGGCCGGCGCGGCGCTGACGCGCACCGCGATGCCGTTGAGCGCGGCGTTGCCGGTCAGATCATCCAGGAACGTCTCGTCGCTGAGATCGTTGAAGCTCGCGCCAGGATGCCGCGACGCCACGCGCAAATGCACGCCCGGCCGGCCATGCCCCCAGCCGTGGGGCGCGCAGACGACGCCGGGCATGACCTCGTCGCTGACGGCGAGCGGCAGCGCAATCGCGCCGACGCGCGACTCAACCTGGACGAACTGGCCGTCGGTCAACCCGCGCGACGCAGCATCCTGCGGGTGCATGATCAGCGTGCAGCGATTCTTGCCTCGAACGAGGCGCGGGCTGTTGTGCATCCAGGAGTTGTTCGAGCGCAGGTCGCGCCGCCCGATGAGCAGGAGATCGCCGTTCTGGCGGCCGCTGCCGTGGGCGAAGAACGTCGCCTGCACCCGCGCCAGGTCCGTCGTCATCGCCTCGGGCGCGGCGTGGATGCGCCTGTCCTCGGTGAAAAGACGCTCCGGCAGACGCGGCTGGAGCGGCCCCAGGTCTACACCATGCGGATTCGCCTTGAGGCTGTCTAGCGACAGCCCGTCCTTGCCATACGGCCCCATGCGCAAGCCAAAGTCGAGCAACATCGCCGGCGGCGCCGCGTTCATCGGGTTCGCCGCGTCATACGGGCGTTCGGCGGTCGCCAGCCGCTGCGCGAGGGCGCGGTAGATTTGCCAGTCGTGGCGGGCGTCCGGCGACGGGTCGTACAGCGGCGGGGAGTACTTCGCCGTGTTGCGCACCGCCAGGACATGGAATACGACGTCGTAGTGCTCGGTCTCCAGACCCGTTGTCGGCGGCAGGATGATGTTGGCGTGGCGCGTTGTCTCGTTCAGGTAGATGTCTACCGCGACCATGTAGTCCAGACCCGCCAGCGCCGCGTCGAGGCGATTGCCGTTGGGCGTCGAGAGCACCGGATTGCCGGCCACCGTCACAAGCGCCCGAATCTGCCCCTCGCCCGGCGTGTCTATCTCTTCGGCCAGGCAGGCCACCGGCAGCTCGCCCATGAACTCCGGCCAGCCGCGCACCCGGCTGCGCCAGCGGCCGAACTTCCCGGCGCGGTGCTTGTCAACGATGTCCAGCGCGGGCGTCGTGAACATCGCGCCACCCGGTCGATCCAGGTTGCCGGTAATGATGTTCAGCGCGTTGATGAGCCACTGGCACAGCCCGCCGAACGGCTGGGTCGAGAGGCCAACGCGCCCGTAGGCGACCGCTGACCGCGCAGCGGCGAACTCGCGGGCGAGGCGCTCGATGGTCTCGGCAGGAACACCGGTCGCCTCCGCCACGGCCACGGGCGTGTATGGCTCGGCCAGGTGGCGCAGGTCATCCAGGCCGTCAGTGAACTGGGCCAATCGCCCCGGCGTCGCCAGGCCTTCGGCGAAGACCGTGCGAATCAGCGCGAGCAGGAACAGGACATCGGCGGCGGGCCGAATGAAGACGTGCTCGTCGGCGCGGTCCGCCGTCTCCGTCCGTCGCGGGTCCAGCACCACGATCTTGCCGCCACGCCGCCCAATTGCCTTAAGCCGCCGGTCCATGCCGGCCGCCGTCATGATGCTGCCGTTGGAGGCCAGCGGGTTCGCGCCCAGGATCAGGAAATAGTCGGTGCGGTCCACGTCGGGGATGGGCAGCAGGAACGTGTGGCCGAACATCATGCGCGCCGCGAAGTGGTGCGGGAGCTGGTCCACCGTCGAGGCCGTGAACACATTCTGCGTGCGCAGCGCCCGCGTGAACGTCGTGCCAAGCAGGGCGCTACCCAGGTTGTGGACGTTGGGATTGCCCAGGTAGACGCCGACGGCATTCGGGCCGTGTTCGGCCTGAATGCGCTTGAGGTTGGCGGCCACGTCGTCGAACGCTTCATCCCACGAGATGGCCTCCCAGCCGCTGGCGGTCCGGCGCAGCGGCGTCTTGAGGCGGTCGGGGTCGGCGTAGATGTCCTGGAGCGCCGTCGCCTTCGGGCAGATGTGGCCCTGGCTGAACGGGTCCGCCTTGTCGCCACGAATCGCCACGATCCGCTCGCCGTCCAGGGCAATCTCCAGCCCGCACATCGCCTCGCACAGGTTACACGTCCGATAGTGCGTCCAGTTCCCGCTACGCTGGGTCATCGAAGCCTCCTTCAAGACGCGGCGGTCGTTGCCCTCATGGCGCTCGCGCTGGCGAGCCATCTCCAGCGCCTCCGACGGGCGGTGGAGTTGGCACTCCACCGCGAGCGGGATGTGGTGAAACAAGGCCTATCATTGAGCGGTCTCCGTGCGCAGATTAGCCTGGCCAATGGCGAAACTGAGGCGGCGGGTATCGGGCGAGCCGCTGCCGGCGGGTACGAAGTTGCCGGCCTGCAAATTGAGTGTCACCGTCTCGTTTCCCGCCGGCAAATCGAGCGGCAGCGACAACGTCTCACCCTGGGTCACCGCGTAGTCCCTGGGCAGGCCATCCCCAACCTGCACCGTCAGGACACCGTGGGGCCGAGCGCCGGACGCCGCGCCAGGATCATATACCGCAGCCATCTCGATGTCCAGCGCCGCCGGCCCCGCCTGGGGGGAGGCGACGACGAGTTTCGCCGGTGACTGCGCCCACCGCATCGCGCCGTCCCTTGCGTACCAGTTCTCGGTCGGGGTCAGCGTCACCGTTTGCAGCCGAGCTTCGTCGGCCGCCGGCAGGGCGTACACGCGCGCCAGATCGTCTTCCTGCATTGGCGTCGCGCCCGGCAAGGCAGCCTGCATGAACTTCTGGCCGGCGCCGTCCATCAAACCGCCGGGCGGGAAGTCGGTGTACTCAGGCTTCGGCTTGTGCCAGACCACGTACCGATAGCCCGCCTTTGCCATGTCGTACACGGCGTTGACCTGGGCGTTCGTCGGCCGGCCATTGACGAGGAAATCGGGCTGGTCTATGTTGTCCGAGTAGAACCAGTAGAACACCGGATGGTACCGGTACGCCCGCGAGATGTAGCCGGCGGAAATGCCCTTGCCGTGGGTCATCTGGTAATCTTCGTAGTACGCCGTGTAGCCAGGATACGGCAGCGGCACGTCGAACACCCCGTACATCGCCGGGTCGCTCGCAAGCTGCTGATAGAACGCTGGCGCCGGCCGTGGCGCTTCGAAGGGCCACGGCTGCGGCCAGCCCTGGAGCAGTACGAGCGCGAGAGCGCCGCCCAGCAGCGGGCGGCGCCACGTCGCGCCCACCCGCTCGGTGAGCCAGGCCAGACCGTAGCTCGCCGCGACACTCAGCCCGATAAAGCCCATCATCATGAACCGCCCGGGGTCGCGCATGAACCCGAAGCCGGGGATCGCCACGACCAGACTGTACGGCAGAGGCACGCGAAACTGAAGCGCCGTGAAACGGTCGGCGCCCGCCAGATACAGGAACGGGCCGAGGGCGATGACGACCATGAGCAGCGTGAACCCTAGCCAGGGCCGCGCCGCCCTCACCCGCGCCAGCAGCGCCACGAGGGCCAGCGCCAGGGACACCCAGCCGAGAGAGACGGCGCGCTCGATGCTCCACGGCCGCGCGGCGTAGACTCCGAGGGCGGCCCCCACGTCGCTGGCCCACGCTCCCAGGAAGCGGCTGACGGGACTGGGCAGGAAGAACTCCAGCAGGTCGGGCGCGTAGACGCTGGACTGCGCGCCAACCTCGGTACTGATGCCGAGGCTTCGCGTCGTCGAGACAATCAGGTAGACGAACGGCCCGACCAGCGCGATCACCGTCAACCCCACGACGACGCCGCGGCGGAAGACCTGGCCGCGCGCGCCGGGTTTCGCCATCGCCAGCCCCACCAGGAAGAAGTATGGCAGGGCGATGGTCAGAATCCCGAAATGCCAGCCCGAATCTAGCGCCGCCAGGAGGACCAGGACCCCCGTGACAACCCCCCACCACGCGCTCCGCAGCGGGTTCAACGCGCGGAGGAACGTGAGCAGGATCAGGCACAGCAGCCCGAGCAGCGTCTTGTCCGTGTGGCCGAGCAGTCCGGCCACCGGCATGGCCGCGAGCTGGAGGCTGACGCCCGTGAAGAGGGCGATGCCCGGCGCCAGATCGAGGTCCCGCGCCAGAAGGTAGGCGCAGTACCCCGTCAGAAACACGCCCAGCAGCATGATGGCGTTGTACGCGCCGACCGCTCCCCACGCCCAGAACGGCAGCGCCACGAAGCCCATGAGCGGCCCTGGCAGGTGCGTCAGGATTGGCACACCGACCGGGTAGAAGCTGCGCGGCACGAAGAACAATGGCTCGTGGCCGAGGACGGCTTCGCGCACGTGCCACAGCGTCCACGTGTTGCTCAGCGGATCTACGCCAACGCCGATAAAGCGGGTGGTCAGCGTCGTTACCAACGGCCAGGTGAGCGCGACACTCAACAGCGCAAATACCAGCGGTGGCCCGATCCGTAGGAGCCAGACCTGCCAGCGCGACTGCGCTTCCGTGGTGGGGGGGCCGATAGCCGCGCCGGCCAGGCCGCCAGCCGGGGCCTGTTCCATCGGCCTATGCGCCCCGCGCGGCCCTGATGCGCGCGTCCATCTCAGGCACGAGCGCCTGGTGTTGCAGCCACCACGCCGGGTCCTTCTGGGCGTCCAATTCCTCGACCGTCTTGCCCTGCTGCTCCACCCACGTGTAGTACTTGAGATTGTGCCACTGGAGGCGCATGTCCGGCGTCCCGTCCTTGATCCAGTCGGTCTTCTGGCCGCGGAAGATACCCTCGACGTAGGCCGTGCCGCGCGCGTCGTCAATCGGGCCATAGGCCGCGGCCATGTCGTTCATGACCGAGTAGTAGCGGTCAATGGCGTCGGTGCAGATCGTCACGATGACGTCGTTCTTGCCGAGACTGTAGTGCTTCGCCGTCTTGATCGCGCCCAGCACGTTGCAGACGCCGGAGATGCCGAAGATCGTGGAGAGGCTCAGCACCTTCTCATAGGGGATGCCGTAGCGGTTCACCAACACGTCGCAGCCGCCCTCCGACGTGAGTACCTGGAGGCCCTTCTTGCACTCGATGTCGTCGAGGCACATAATAGCGTCCATGTTCATGACGTTGTGAATCCACGTCACGTGCTTGTCGCCGATGCCCTGGATGTCGTGGCCGCCGTAGCCGTTGTTGTAGAGCGTGGGGCATTGGGTCGGTTCCAGGCCGATTGTCTTCGCGTCCGGGAAGACCTGCTTGATGCGGTCGCCGGCTGCGATCGTTCCGGCGCTGCCCATCGCCGAGCAGTAGGCCGCGATGCGCCCCGCGCCGATGCCCTCGGCGGCCAGGTCGGCGGCCAGCTCGACAACGGTGTTGCCGGTCACGTGGTAGTGGAAGCGGTAGTTGCCCATCACCTCGAACTGGTTGAGGATGCGAATGTTCGGGTCGCGGCGCAGCTCCCACGTCTTGTCGTAGATTTCCTTGACGTTCGACTCGACGCCCGGCGTCTTGATGACCTGCGCGCCGTACTCGGCGATGCGCTCGAACCGCTCGCGACTCATGCCCTCCGGCAGCACCACGATGGAGTTCGCCCCGACGCGCCCGCCGACCCACGCCCCGCCGATACCGTAGTTGCCGGTGCTGGGCCAGACGACGGTGTGCTTGTCAATGTCCACCTGGCCGAACAGCAGCATCTCCGCCAGCACGGAGTAGGCCGCGCCGACCTTGTGCGCCCCCGTCGGGAAGTCGCGCCCGTACATGACAACAATGGGCGCTTCGACGCCGGTCAGCTCGTGGGGCAGCACCTCGTACTTGATGCGGTTGTCGGCGCCGCGCCAGGTGATGTTGTACAGGTTGATGGGGTCCAGCGGCGCTTCGGTCAGGGCGGTCACCGCCTCAGCCCGAACCGCCGCATCAATCGTATCGGGGTGGAGCATCTCCTCGAAGGTCGGCCCCAGAATCGCCTTTGTCATTGTCCCTCGCTATCGTTATCTTGTCGCGCCAACTTCAGTCGGCTCTTGGGTGGGCTTGCCCGCCAACGCCGCAGCCAGCCCCGCCAGGGTTGGCTCGATCTGCGTCGCCGCCCCCACCGCCCGCATCGCCGCGGCCACATCCTTCAGCCCGTTGCCAGTCGCAATCACAACCACCGTCTCGTCCGGATCCAGCTCGCCACTTGCGGCCAGCGCCAGCAAACCGGCGTAGGCCGTGGAGGCCGCCGGCTCCACGAACACGCCCGCCTCTTGCGCCAGGCGGGGAATCGCCGCCAGGATGGCGTCATCGCTCACGCGCATGAACCGCCCGCCACTCTCCCGCACCGCCCGCAGCGCCTTCAGCCCATCGCGCGGGATGCCGACGCAGATGCTGTCGGCGACGGTGTGCGCCGCGACCGGCACAATGGTCTCCGTGCCCCTCTCCCACGCCGTCACGAGCGGGTCGGAGCCGGCGGCCTGCACACCGACGAGCTGCGGCAGGCGGTCAATCCAGCCCAGGGCGCGCATGTCCTTGAAGCCCTTCCACACCCCGTCAATGATGCAGCCGTCGCCGACGGACACGAACACGCGGTCGGGAACCTGCCAGCCCAACCCCTCGCAAATCTCGAACGAGACCGTCTTCTTGCCCTCGACGGTGTAGGGGTTGTAGCCCGTGTTGCGGCAGTACCAACCGTATTCCCGCGACGCCGCCAGGCACAGGTCGAACGCCTCGTCGTAAGTTCCCTTGACGAGATAGACCTCCGCGCCGTAGGTCAGGAGCTGGGCGATCTTGGCCGGCGGGGCCGTCTGCGGCACGAAGATGACCGCCTTCAGCCCGACCGACGCCGTCATCGCCGCCAGCGCCGCCGCCGCGTTGCCGGAGCTGGCCGTTGTGACCACCTCGGCCCCCCGCTCAACCGCCTTGAGCGTCACCAGGGCGCTGGCCCGGTCCTTGAGCGACGCCGTCGGATTGCGCCCGTCGTCCTTGATCCACACGCGGCGCAAGCCCAGGTTCGCCGCCACGCGCGGCGCGTCGTACAGGGGCGTCCCGCCGACCTGGGCGAGGGGCGAGGGGTACGTCGGAAGGCCGGCGCGCGCCACTGGCCCGCGCCCTACGACGCGGGAGATCGTCTCCGCGTGAACCGGGAGCAGCGGGGCGTAGCGCCACATGGAGTGGTCGGCGTCGGCGGCGAGCGCGTCCCGATCCCATACCCCCGCGAGCCGGGCGTAGTCGAACGACACTTCGAGCAATCCCTCATCCCCGGAGCAGACACAAACGTAGTCTACCGCGTGAACTTCGTACTCCTCATCACACACGACACAGCGCAGAGTCGTCACGTGCTCCATAGCCTCATTCCTTTGCCAGTTCCTGGGCGGCCATGCGCCCCACCTCGCCGTAAGGGTCGAGGGCAGCCGCCGCGCGGAAGTCGTTCTGCGCCGCCACGTCCTCGCGCAGACGCAGATAGGCCCGCCCGCGCCAGTAGCGGGCCTCAGCGCTCGGCGGGCCGATCTCAATCGCCCGCGAGAAGGCGGCGGCGGCATCGGCCGGCCGCTCCATCGTCGTATACAGCTGGCCCAGGCGCACCGCCACGGTCGCCGCTTGCGGCCCCGGCGGAATACGATCGAGCGCCTGCTGGTAGTATGCCGCGGCCTGCTGCGGCTTCTTGCCCTCTTCGGCCATCGCCCCCGCCGCCAGCAGAGCGTTCGGGTCGTTGGGCGACGCCGCGACGGCCTCCGCCAACGTCTGCCGCGCCAGCCCCGCCTCCCCCTGCTGGCGGTAGTAGCTCGCCAGTTCCAGGCGCGGTTGCAGGTTCGATGGGTCGGCGGCGATCCGCGCCTCGAGCGCCCTCACCCGGCGTTGCGCGTCCCGTCCTAGCAGCAACCGCCATCGTCGCACTCGGAGGTCGCGCATCACCATGATGAGGGCCACCAGCAGCCCGACGTGCAGCGCGGCAATCACCAGCTTAAGCGGCGTCGGCGGAATACCGTAGATACCCACCCAGTCGCCCTCGACGCCGAGCAGACTCAGCAACGGGTAGCCAAGCAGACTGACGAACAGCTGCACCTCGGCGAAGCTGACCGCCAGCAACTTGACCATCGGTCGCACGGGGAACAGCAGCACGAGCAGCGCGGCGAAGCCTAGCAGGATGGACACCAGGTTGCCGGAGAAGTAGATCCACCAGTTGCCGGCGGCGGTGAAGTTCCCCTCTGGGACGACGTAGCCGGACAGAAAAGACCAGTTGAACTCGACGACGCGCCCGCCCAGCTGCCACACGGCCAGGGCGTGGCCGACCTCGTGCAGCAGGACACCGATGGGTACCAGGATGAAGATCGCTATGCGCGTCGCCTGCATGCGTTCCTGGGGCGTGATGTCGTCATCCCAGAACGTGTCCCAGTGCTTGTACAGGTCGTAGGCGACGTAGATGGCGAGGCTCGCGCCGAGCAAGAAGACAATCGGGCCGAACATGAACATGGGTTAGGCGCTCCCGCCCGCCGCCCGGCGTCGCCGGCCCAGCGCAACCAGGCCGACGGCCGCGAGCGCCACCAGCAAAATTGTAGCGCCTGTCAACGCGAAGCCAAGCGCGACGCTGCGCGGCGCGTACCCAAACGTGACCGTATGCTCGCCGGCCGGAACATAGACGCCGCGGAACGTGTAGTTCGCCAGCAGCACCGGGGTGGACACCCCATCCACGGTCGCCGTCCAGCCCGGATAGTACGTATCGGCCAGCACCAGGAAGCCGGGCGCATCGGAGCGGGTCTTCAGCGCGACCCGCGTGGCGCTGTCTTCCAGCCACTCGACCGGCGCGAAGGCCGGCGCGTCGGAAGTCGCAGGCGAACGGGCGCTCGTCGTCTGTCCAGGGAAAACGAGCGGGGCGGCCTCGGGGGGCGTGTCGCCCTCGACGGTCATCCACCACGTGGGGTCGAACGACGGCTGCGTGAGCCTGTCCAACGCCTGCCAACGCTGGTCGTACCGCAGCGCCCCGCCCACCATGTAGGCGCGGGGCAGCGCCGTGCGGTTCTCGAACAGGCGGAAGCCTTTGTCACTCCGATCCGAGTAAGGCAGGCTGTACGCCAGAAGATAGCGGTCGAGCATGTATCTGTCGAGGCTCACCACGCTGCTTGTCGCCCCATCGAGCAGCGTCCCGCCGAAGACGAGCAGCGCAGCCCCAGGGCGCGTCGCCCGGAAGGTCACCGACGTCGGCTCGAACGCCCCATCGCCGACCCGCGCCAACGGGACGTGGGCATAGAACACCAGGCGGTCGTAGGCGGCGGCCGTGTCGTCGGGTGCGCGCCACGTGTAGGCCGGTTCGGCCCGCTCGTGCTGCACCTGCGCAGCAACGTCCGGGCGGTTGTAGGCCCACTCGCTCGCCTCGATACCGGCGCGGATCGGGAAGCGCTGCTCCCGGCCCGCGCCGTCGCTGACCACCACCTCGCCCACCTCGACGCCCTGCGGCACATTCACCGCCTGAGCCAGCGCCAGCGCCAGGCGCAGTTCGTCGGCCGGGCGCGGCGGGACGTTGAAAACGCCCGCTGTGGGCGGCGACTCCGTCGTCAGCAGGGCGAGCGCGTTCTCCTGGTTGAAGCCGACCGCGTTGTACCAGCGCCGATACTCCTGTATAGCATTAGGCGCTAGCAGGTACTCGACGCCCGCCAAGTCGGCGAGGCGGTTCGCAGGCCGCAGCGCCGTCGCCACGTACCCCCACGGCCGCTCCATGTTCAGGCTGCTCTGGCCGTTGAGATCCGGCACGCCAAAGGGCAGGTTCGTCAGCGGCGCCTCCAGGGGCGTTGTGTTCAAGTAGCGTCCGTGGCCGAGACGGGACGCGAGAAACTGGCCGGCCGGCTGGAGCGTCGTCACCTCGTCCAACGGCACAGGCGTTGTGTACAATGGCGCGAGCGTCAAGAGATCGGCGGCCACTACCAGCCCGATGCCCGTGACCCAGGCCCAGCGCGGGAGCCGCCCGGCCAGCCACGCGGCGATGAGGGCGACGCTCACGAGGAGCAGGCCCACCGCCCGCCACATCTCCTGACTCGTCAAAGCGAACTTCTCTTGCAGCGCGGCGATGGCCGTCTCCGGCGGCACTTCGTTGCCGTGGGGCAGATTGAGATACAGCGCCCACACCGCCCGCTCGACCTGCTTCGGCTGGCTGGCGATGGCCAAGCGCACACCGACGCCGGCGATAGGGATGAGCGCGGCCAGCGCCACGAGCGCCACCAGCAGCCACTTCACGCGCCGCGCCTGCGCCGCCGTCCACTGCCGGGCCGCTAACCAGTGGACGCCCACCGCCGCCAGGTACGCCCCGGCAAACGAGACGATGTAGAAGAAGCGGGTGGGCGCGCGCAGAACGCTGAAGCCCGGCAAGGCATACAGCCAGGGCTGCGGCCCAATCGGCGCGTACTGTCCCAGCGCCGTCCACAACGCCAGCAGACCCAGGACGACGAAGAAACCGACATGCCGTCGGCGCGGCCAGGCCGTCACCGCCACGAGGGCCAGCACGAACGGCAGCGTGCCGATGTATGTCAGCGTCTCCAGGTTCCACAGGCCCCACTGCACGCCGCCGTTCGCCGAGTGGAAGAACGTCGGCCAGATCAGGCCGATCAGGTCATACGGCGGCAGGCTGTACGACGAGTTGAAGCGCAGCCCGGCTGTCTGGCGTGGCGACGCCGCCGCCAGCTCCAGCATCGGCACAATCTGCGCGCTGCTCAATCCGATCGCGACGACAACGGGTACGGTGAGCGCGGCCGCCATCCAGCCGACGCCGGCGCGGCTGCGCTGGGTCAGCCCGCGATAGATGACCCACGGAGCGAACACCAGCAGACTCATCAGGGGGGCCATAGGGTGCAGGCTGACCCACGCCAGGCCGTAGGCGACGCCCGCGCCGAGCAGCCACAACCCGGCCCTCGGCCACCCCTTGCTGCGGAGGCTCATCTCCACGGCGACCAGCATAAACGGCAGCATCGCCGTGCCGTTGGCGAGGTCTATGTGGCTGAAGTGCGCGACGGCGAAACCGTTGAGGGCGAACACCAGGCCGGCGACGACGCCGCCCAATGGGCCGACGCCGAGCGTCCGCACGAAGAGATACATGCCCACCGCCGCCAGGAGCGTGCGGCCAAACGGGATGAGCATCAGCGCGGTCGGCCAGAGGAGCAGCACCCAGTTGAGGGGGAAGAGCGTGCCGACGCTGCCGTCGGCGTAGAGCGGAAACCCGCCGAGCATGTCCGGTGTCCACAACGGCAGATGCCCCTGGCGAACGGCGGCGGAGACTGTCTGCATCGTCGGCCAGTAGAAGAAGCCCAGGTCGCCATCGTTCCAGACCTGGCCGCGCAGCCACAGCGGCGCGAACAGCGCCAGCGCAACCGCCACCAGGACGGCCACGCCGACGATATCTCCCACCAGCCTGGGGCGGGCGAGCGCCCTCCCAGACGCCGCTCGCTCCGCCGACCTCGCGCTCACGCCTCAACATCCTCCAAATCGGCCGCTGGAACCCAGTCGGGCGCGGCGCTGTCGGCGGTGATCCAGGTGCCAGAACGACCCTGCAGGGCCGCCTCGACGGACTCCGGATTGGTGATCAACGCCGCGGCCCCGCCTTCGTCGAGGAATCGCAGACACGCCTCTATTTTAGGCCCCATGCTGCCAGCCGCGAAGTGGCCCTCGGCCAGGTAGCGCCGCGCCTCGGACACCGTGAGCCGCGCCAGGTTCTGCTGGTTCGGTTTCTTGTAGTTGAGCGCGACGCGGTCTACCGCCGTCGAGATCAGGAACAGGTCCGCCTGAATCTCCGTCGCCAGACGCGCCGAAGCCAGGTCCTTGTCAATCACCGCGGCGACGCCGTGGAGCTTTCCATCCGCATCGGCCACGACGGGGATGCCGCCACCGCCGACGGCGATCAGGATGAAGCCGTCCGCCATCAGCCGCCGGATCGCGTCAATCTCGACGATGCGCTGCGGCTGCGGCGAGGCGACCACGCGCCGCCAGCCGCGCCCGGCGTCCTCCACGACCGCCCAGCCTTCCTCGCGCCGCTGGGCAGCGTCGGCCTCGTCCATGAACGAGCCGATGGGCTTGCTCGGCGTCTGGAAGGCCGGGTCCGCCGGGTCAACGACCACCTGCGTTACCAGGGTGATGGCGCGATCGTTCATGCCGCGGCGGACGAACTCGTTGTAGAGATTCTGCTGCAACATGTAGCCAATCGCGCCCTGCGTGTCGGCGCCACACACATCGAGTGGCACCTCGTGCAGCTCGCGGCGCGACAGCTCCGAGCGCCGCAGGATGAAGCCGACCTGCGGGCCGTTGCCGTGGGTGACGACCACCTGCCAGCCGGCGGCGATCATCGCCGCGATATGGACGCTCGTCTCCATCGCCGCCTGGTTCTGGTCCTGCACCGTCTGATGCGTCTTGTCTTTGATCAGACTGTTGCCGCCGATGGCAACCACCGCGACTCTGCGGCTTTCCTGTCCTGGCATAAAACGTCTCCCTATTACCACATCGTCAGGGCCATGACCGCCTTCTGAACGTGCAGGCGGTTCTCGGCCTCATCGTACACCCAAGAGGACGGACCGTCAATGACGGCGTCGGCCACTTCCAGGCCGCGGTCGGCCGGCAGGCAGTGCATGTACCCGCAGTCCTTGCCCGCGCTCGCCGTCAGTTCCATACGGCGCTCGTCGCAGATCCAGTCCTTGTACTTCTCGCCAATCGTGGCGCTTTCCTTGAGGTCGGATGTTGTCAGCATGCAGCCCCACGACTTGGGGTAGACGACCTCGGCATCGCGGAAGGCCTCGTCCATGTCGTGCGTCACGGTCAGCGACCCGCCGTACCGCTTCGCCTCGCGCTCCGCCTCTTCCATGATGCTCGGCATCAGCTTGTACTCCGGTGGGTGCGCCAGCACCACGTCCATGCCGAAGCGCGGCAGCTGGAGGATGAGCGACTGCGGGACGGAGATGGGCTTCTGGTAGCTGGCGGCGTAGGCCCACGAGACGGCCACTTTCTTGCGCCGCAGATTGTTACCGAGCTTCTCGTGGATCGTCATCAGGTCGGCCAGAATCTGGAACGGGTGGTAGATGTCGCACTGCATATTCAGCACCGGGACGCGGGAGTACTTGGCAACCTCGCGGATGTACTTGTTGCCAAAGTCCCAGTCGCACTGGCGGATGGCGATGCCGTCGAAGTAGCGGCCGTAGATCTCGCCGATCTCCTTCGCCGTGTCGCCGTGGCTAATCTGCGTCGTGGTCGCCTCGATGAACGCGCCGTGGCCGCCGAGCTGGGCGATGCCCGCCTCGAACGAGCCGCGCGTGCGGGTGCTCGTGAAGAAGAACAGCATCGCCAGAACCTTGTCGCGCAGCAGCGCGTGGGACTCGCCGAGGGCGCGCTTGCGCTTCAGGTCGAACGCCACGTCCAGCGCCGTCTCGATCTCTTCTTTTGTCCAATCGGTATCGCCGATGAAGTCTCGGCCGCGCAGTCCTGTTTGCATCGCAGGGGTCTCCTCTTGAGGGGCCTGAGCAGTCATGCTGAGTGAAACGAAGCATCCCCCGCGCGTTTGGAGGCTCTTCGCGCCGCTCAGAGTGACAGCGATAGTGAAAGGTTATTGACGCCTCAACCGATGAGCGACGGCAGCAGAGCGTACCACTCCGTCGCGCGCACCACGTCGTCCAGCGAGACTGAGTCGAGCACGGTATGCGCGGTCAACTCATCGCCGGGGCCGAAGCCGATGGACGGGATGTTCGCTTTGCCCATCCAATAGATGCCGTTGGTGCTGAAGTTCCACTTACCCGTCGGCAGCTCCTCGCCCCACAGCTGCTGCCCCGCCGCCACACCCGCCTGCACGAGCGGGTGATCGGCCGGCAGCGCCCACGACGGGAAGTACTTATCAACGGGGAAGACGAAGCCGGTGTAGCTTGGGTCGTCGTAGAACAGCATCTCGACAGTGATGTCGGGCGCGTCGGCGGGAACGAGCGCGCGCACCTGCTCGATGGCCTGCTCCTTCGTCTCACCGAACGTCACGCGCCGATCAATGAAGACCGTGCATTCGTCCGGCACGGCGTTGATGGACGGCGTCTTGACATGCACATCGGTCACGGTGATCGTGCCTTTGCCCAGGAAGTCGTCGGTGTGCAGGTGCGGGTCCAGGTCGCGGACGCCGGCGATGATGGGCAGCATCTTGTACACGGCGTTGTCGCCAAGGAAGTTGCTCGCCGCGTGCGCCGAGCGGCCCTTCGAGACGACCTTCATCTCCACGCGCCCCTTGTGGCCGCGATAGACCTGCATGCGCGTCGGCTCGCCGATGACCACGAAGTCCGGGCGGATACCCTCCGCCTCGACGAGGGCGTGGGGGGCGATGCCGTCGCACCACTCCTCCATGTTGCCGAAGTAGTACGCCGTCCAGCCGTCGAGCAGCCCCAGGTCGCGCGCGATTGCCAACCCGTAGACCATGCCCGGCGTCGAGCCTTTCTCGTCGCACGCGCCGCGCGCGTAGAGTACGCCGTCCTCGACCTTGCCGATAAACGGGTCCCACTCCCACGCCTCAGGGTCGCCGATGCCAACAGTGTCAATGTGGCTGTCGTAGATGAGGACGCGCGGCCCCTCGCCGATGCGGCCGAGGATGTTCCCCATCTTGTCGAAGCGCACCTCGTCGTAGCCGAGCTTCCGCATCTCCTCGCCGACGCGCTCGCCGACCGGCCCGATCAGGCTGTCATAGGATGGAATTGCCACGATGTCCCGCAGGAATCCGATGATTGTGTCGCGCTGAGCCGCGACTCGGTCGCGAATCTCAGCAACCGGCCCAGGTGTAGCAGCCATAGACTCTCCAATCTTCTTTTGTTGGATGGATTGAGGAAACGGTCAGGAGGAGGATGAGGCGCCGGGCGCGCGGTCGCCGGTCTTGCCGACGACGGCGAAGCGGCCGTTGGTGACGACACCCAGATTATTCTGGTAGACGCCGTGGCGGCGGCGCAGGGCTGTCTCACCCGTCGGCATCAGGCTGGCGGTGGCGTGGGGCAAGCCGCCCGGTCTTGAGTTTGACGTTGCGAATGACTTCACACCACCTCGTCAGCGCACTGATTGCGCCAGCGCCCGCGCAAACGCGCCGGCCGACCGATAGCGCCGCGCCGGCGATTCGTCCATCGCCCGCTCGATCACGGCGCGCATTTCGTCCGGCCACATCGAAGCCACAGTCCGCAGGACAGGCGGCGGCGGCCCAACCTTCGCCCGCATCTCTTCGTGGGGCGGCAGGTGCGCGAACGGGTTGACCCCCGTCAGCAAGGTGTACACCAGAAGCCCCAGGCTATACACGTCCGATGCCGGCGTCGGATGGTATCCCCACAGCAACTCAGGCGCGATCGTCTCGGCGCTCGCCTGGAGCCAGTAGAACTCGTCCGGGTTGGCGTCCATGTAGGCGCAGCCCAGGTTGAGCAGGCGCGGTGTGCCATCCGCCGCGATGCCGACATCCTGCGCCGCCAGGGACACGTGCATGAGGCCTTCGCTGTGCAGGTAGTCCAGCGTCTCGGCCAATTGGCGGACGAGGGCGAAAACTTCGCGCAACCCTAACCCGTGACGGGGCGCGAGAACCGCCACCATGTCTTCAAACGCCAGGCACGGGCGACCCTCGTCGTCATAGCGGAGCAAGTGGGCAATGTAGCGATGCTCGACGCTGGCCGCCATCACCGCCTCGCGCCGCAACCGCTCGTAGACCATCTCGTCAGCCACACGCGCCACGCGCAGGGCCACCCTCTGGCCGTCCCGCGCGTCTGCGGCGCGCATCGTCGCCGTCGTGATGTCGCCGCCGAGCAACTCTGCTGCGCGGTAGGCGCTCGGTATCTCAAGCTCCGCCAGGTCGCCCACCGCGTCGTTACCCATGCGCCCAATAGTTCAGCGAATTGTATCACATGCAGCGTAGGAGTGCAAAGCAAGACTCGCCATCGCTGGACACGAGGCAAGACTTGACAGCGTCACCGGAACACGTTACACTCACCCCGTCTTTCGGTGTCAAGATATATGGTACGCTCCTAACACCGGCTGCCGCAACGACGCGCAGCCTGGGAGGTTTACCGTGTCGCCCCGGTCTATTTCTTGGCTGGCCTTGTCAGGCGCGCTCCTGCTGAGCCTGCTGCTCGTCCTGGGCATGAGCTACGCCTCGCCTGCCCGCGCCACCGCCCGCGCACTCCCGCTGTCTCCTCGCGATGCGACCGACCCGCCGACGCCTTCCCCGTCGCCTACGTCTCCGGACACGGGAACTGTTGAGGCGACGGCAACCGTCCCCCTAACGTTCGGTCCCACCCCAACAGACACCGCGACAGCCACACCGACGCCGATCCTCGTCCATCTACCGTACCTGGCGGAAGGCGCCGCCATCCCAACGCGGCCGGTTGTCGCGCGGCTGGAGGTCGAAGCGGCGGGCGGCGGCCGCTATGTCCTGCGCTGGTCCTGCGAAGGGGCGGCGGCGCCGACATTCAACGTGTTCGAGGAACGGCTGACGAGTCCGTGGCAGCAGTCCATGATCTATAGCGGCGATGAGACGAGCTACACCGTCGCGCCGACGGAGGGAGATTACCGCTTCTGGGTTGACGTCATGGCCCCGTGGCTCGTTGCGCGCAGCAACTTCGTGAGCCTCCACGTGGACGCCACGCCAACCCCGGCGCCACCCACGCCTACGCCCGGGCTGTGCGAGCCGCTGACGTGCCGCGCGCTCAGTGATACCTCATTCACGTGGGACATCACGTGCGAACAGGGACTATACACGGAGCACTACACGACCACCGACAATTTCACGTGGACGGGCAGCCGCACGTATAGCGAGTCGGGCAACGTGTACGATGTGAGCGGCCATCTCCTAGCCGGCTGCGGACACTACGGCTGCCGCCGCGAGCTGAGCCTGACGGTGACAGGCGGCCGACTCGGTAGCAACAGCCTTCACTGCTTTTCCGTCAACTAAGGACCTGCTCAGTGCCGGCGGCCGTCCTGGGACATGCTCGCGTGCGTCCTTAGTAGCCACTCCTGCGCGTTGAACGGCGGAGCGCCCGGCAGTGGCGTCACCCGCTCGTAGCGCCCGTCCGGCAGCAGGATGCGCGCCTTCGCCGTGTCAGCCAGGTACGTCGCCAGAATCTCGTCGCGCACCTGGCGGATCAGCCGCTCATCCTCGACCGGGAAGAGGATCTCCACGCGACGGTCGAGGTTGCGCGTCCGCAGGTCGGCGCTGCCCAGGTACACCTCGTCCTGGCCGCCGTTGCGGAAGTAGTACAGGCGACTGTGCTCAAGGAAGCGGCCGACGATGCTAATGACGCGGATGTTGTCGCTGACGCCAGGGACGCCCGGCCGCAGGGTACACATGCCGCGCACCAGCAGGTCTATCTTGACCCCCGCCTGGGATGCCTTGTAGAGCAGCGGGATCATCTGCTTGTCAACCAGCGAGTTGATCTTGAAGATGATATGCCCCTCGCCGCCAGTGCGCTGGTGCTCGATCTCGCGCTCGATGAGCGCCTTCAGCCGCGACCGCATGTTCACCGGGGCCACCAGGAACTTGCGGTAGTCCCTCTTGGCCGAGTACCCCGTCAGGTAGTTGAAGATATCCGAGGCGTCAGCGCCCATCTCGTCGTCGCACGTCAGCAGGCCCAGGTCCGTGTAGAGCTGGGCGGTGACGGCGTTGTAGTTGCCCGTCGAGAGGTGGATGTAGCGGCGCAGGCGGTCGGCCTCCTTGCGCACCACGAGGGCAATCTTCGAGTGGGTCTTGAGACCGAGAAGGCCGTACACGACGTGGACACCCTCGCGCTCCAATGCCCTGGCCCACTCGATATTGCTTTCCTCGTCGAAGCGCGCCTTCAACTCGACCAGCACGGCGACCTGCTTGCCGTTGCTGATCGCCTCGAGCAGCGCCTGGACGACCGGCGCGTTGCGGCCGACGCGGTACAGCGTCTGCTTGATGGCGAGGACGTTCGGGTCGCGCGCCGCGGCCCGCAGGAAGTCTATCACCGGGCTGAACGAGTCGTAGGGGTGATGCAGCAGAATGTCGCGGCGGCGGATGGCCGCGAAGATATCTGGCTCGTCCTGGAGGTCTGGCGGAATGCCCGGCAGGAATGGCGGGTCCTTGAGGTCATAGCGATCAATGCCGAAGAGCGTGCGCATGTCGCTCATGCCCAGCGGCGGCTCGAGGGTGTAGATGTCGGCGGGGTCAACATCCATGTTCTCACTGAGAATCTCGCGGATATGCTCCGGCAGCTCCTTGGTCACAGTGACCCGCACCACCGAGCCGAAACGCCGCTGCCGAATCCCGCGCTCGATGGTCTCCAGCAAGTCCTCGGCCTCGAGCTCCTGGATCTCCATCTCAGCGTCACGGGTCACGCGGAACGGATGCGCTTCGATAACCTCCATGCCCGGGAACAGGCTCGCCAGGTCCGCCGCAATGACCTGCTCCAACCAGACGTAGTAGAACCTGGTCGAGACGACACCGTCGCCCGACGGGCTTGACTTCGGCGGGCGCACTGGCAGGAGGCGCGGCAACGTGTCCGGTACCTTGACCCGGGCGAAACGCTCGAGGCCGCTCTGGTCCCTAATCATGACCGCCAGGTTCAGGCTCATGTTCGAGATGTGCGGGAACGGGCGGCCGGGGTCAAGGGCCAGGGGCGTGAGCACCGGGAAGATGACCTGGTCGTAGAACTCGTCTACGCCCGATCGCTGGTACTCGTCCAGCTCATCGTAGTCGAGGATGTGGATGCCGGCCGAGTCGAGCCGCGGCAGAAGCTCCCTCATGCAGACGCGCGAGTCTTCCATGAGCTTCAGAGCGGCCTGACGCACGAGGGTGAGCTGCTCGCCTGGCGTCAACCCGTCCTCAGACAGCTCGATCACGCCAGCCTCGACCTGCTGCTTGAGACCGGACACGCGTACCATGAAGAACTCGGCGAGGTTCGAGGCCACGATGGAGAGGAACTTGACGCGCTCCAGCAGCGGGTTGTGCTCGTCCTGAGCCTCCTCAAGTACCCGGCGCGAGAAGTCTATCAGACTCAGCTCACGGTTGAAGAACAGCTTGGGGTCATAGCCCGGCGGGGCGGCGCTATCGCCATTCGCCCCCGGCAGATTGGCTTTTGCCATGCGCTTGTCTCGCTTCATGCTGCGCGCTTGTGTCCTCGCCATCGAGGCCTCACTCTCTCCGCGCCGACGCGGCGCCACGAGGGGTGTCAGTAAAGCTCGGGTACGAAGGTTTGCTCGTGCTTCGGCGGCCGCACATAGCCCTTGGCCGTCGGGCGCGGCGGCAGAGTCATCGGCTCAGGTGTCAGGTCTTCGTAGCCGACGACTTGGAGCAGGTGGCTGATGCAGTTGAGGCGCGAGCGCTTCTTGTCGTCCGCGTCTACGACGTACCACGGCGACTGCTTGGTGTCCGTGTAGGCGAACATGACGTCTTTGGCCTGGGAGTATTCCACCCACCGCTCGCGCGACTGGAGGTCCATCGGGCTGAGCTTCCAGCGCTTCGTGGGGTCCTGGATGCGCGCCTGGAAGCGGCGCTCCTGCTCTTCCTCACTGACCGAGAACCAGTACTTGACGAGGATGATGTCCGACCGACTCAACATGCGCTCGAACTCGGGGCAAGAGCGCAGGAACTCCTGGTACTCGACATCGCTGCAAAAGCCCATGACGCGCTCGACTCCGGCGCGGTTGTACCAACTGCGGTCGAAGAGAACGATCTCGCCCGCCGCCGGCAGGTGCGCGACGTACCGCTGGAAGTACCACTGCGTCTTCTCGCGCTCGGTCGGCGCGGGCAGGGCGACAACGCGCGCCCAGCGGGGGTTCAGCGGCTCGGTGATGCGCTTGATGACGCCGCCCTTGCCCGCCGCGTCGCGCCCCTCGAAGATCACGGCGACCTTCATCCCCTTGTACTTCACCCACTCTTGCATCTTGACAAGCTCGATCTGAAGCCGGCTCAGTTCTTTCAGATAGAAGTCGTTGTCTAGCTTGGGCTTCTTCTCGACCGGCGGGGCCAGGGGATCTGTCAGGACGGGCGCGATGGCGCCGTTCGTGTCAGGCGCCGCAGACGCCGCTGACGGGTCTGGCTGGCCCGATGCCTTCGCCACCTTGTCTTTCTTGTCCTTGCCTTTATCCTTGTCCTTCGCCATGACTCGCCTCCTCTGTCACAAGCGCCGAATGTCATAGCACCGACTGTCATGCTCAACGTGGTGAAGCATCCCTCTTCGCTACGCCAGCCGCCTCTGGCGTGAACGCTGCCACAGGCTCGCAATCACGAGGACGATGAGCATCATCACATAGGGAACGACGCCCGTCAGCTGGGCCGGCAGCACCGGGAAGAAGATCTGCACGATGGTCGCCGCCGACAGGAAGGTGAAGAGATAGGCCCCCACGGTCACCCAGATCGGGTTGCGCTGGCCGAAGATGACGATGGTCAGCGCCAGCCAGCCCCAGCCAAGTGTTTGATTTTGCGTCCATCCCGGCTTGGTGTCAAGCGTAAACGCCGCCCCCGCCAGCCCCGCCATCAAACCAGCAGCCAGCACCGCCAGCACCTGGATGCGCTTCGTCCGCAGGCCCCGGCGAATCGCCGCCTCGACGTTTGCGCCAACAGCGCGCGTCGTAATGCCGGGGCGCGTCCGGTACAGGTAGTAGGCAATGGCGACAATCGCCACGTAGGAAATGTAGGTAAACACGCTCTGGTTCAGAAAGCCGGAGAGAACCGGGACGCCGGTGAGAATGGGCAGATCGGGCATTGTCTCGGCCGTCTTGCCGATGAACGGGTTGCCCAGGTAGTTGGCGACGCCAATGGCCAGCGTGCCGATGATCAGCCCGGTCGCGTACTGGTCGCGCTCCTGGTTGATGGCGATCGCAGCAAACAGCGCCGCCAGCCCGAGGCCGACGAGCATGCCAGCCAGGATGCCCAGGGGAAGGCTGGCGGCGCTGAAGTTCACCGCGAAGGCGACCATCGCCGACAGCATAATGATGCCATCGAGCGCCAGAATCACCACCCCGGTGGATTCGGCCAGGGTCTCGCCGAGCGCCGCGATGAGCAGGGGCGTGGCAAGCTTCACAACTTGGGCCAGCAGGAGCATCAGCATCCGGTCAGGCATGGCGGCTCTCCTCGACTTGACGAGCGATTGGCACGCTGAGGCGCATCATGGCTTGTCCTTGCCTTGAAGCAGGTACAGCGCCAGGATGATGCTGATCTGGACGAGGCCGGCCAGGCTTGGGTCAATACCCAAACGGGTCTGGAGGCCAATCGTCCCGGCGTTGATGAGCCCGAACAGCGTGCAGAGCAGGATGACGCCGATCAGGTTCATGCGCGCGATCAGATAGATCAGGATGGCGGTAAAGCCGAAGCCCGACGTGACATCCGGCGCGAAGCGGTGGAAGTATGTGGAGGACGTCAGCATGCCGGCGAGACCGGCCAGTGCGCCGCCAACGAGCAGCGTCGCGACGAACACCCAGTTCGCCGAGATACCGTAGAAGCTGGCCGAGACGCGGGACAACCCAACCGCGCGCACGCGCAGACCGACCGGCGTCCGCGCCAGCACCCATACCGTGGCGACGAGAACGACGAGCGACAGGACGATCATCCATAGGTTGATCGGGCCGAGGGCGGGCAGAGCGGCGTTCTCAGGGAAGGGGATGCCCGACATGCGCTTCTGGCTAATCTCCCACCACACGCCGACGAGCATGAACTTGACCAGCGCGCCGGCGATCTGGTTCAGGGCGAAACCGCTGAAGATTTCGTTGACGTTGATGAGGCGCAGCAGAGCGACCAGGGAGGCCCACAGGGCGCCGGCGACCGCGCCCCCCGCCATCATCGCGGGAACCAGGATATAGCTCGGCGCGTCCCGCATCGGGATCATCACCGCTGTTGCGCCGATGGTGCCGAACGCGAGCTGCCCTTCGATGCCGATGTTCCACAGTGAAGCGTTGAACGTAATCATCGCGCTCGCCGTGCAGATGATCAGGATTGCCGCATACATCGTCGCGTCGCCCAGACGCCCCACCGTCAGGCCGGTGATGAACTCCTGGTAGACGGCGATCGGGTCCTTGCCCGCCAGGGCAATCAAGATCGTCGGCAGGAGGAACGCCGCGAGAGCGGCCACAACGCGGACGGCGAGGTCGCCGCCCCGCAGCCGCTGCCGGCCGGCTGCGTCCTGGGCTGGCGCAAATATCTGACGCAAGCTCATTCGCCCTCCCCTTCAGCTCCACCTACGAGCTGCTTCAGTCGCGCGAATGAGCCGCCCATCGGAGTCACTTCCCCGGTGATGCGTCCGCGCTCCAGCACAACGATGCGTGAGGCGTGCGACCACAATTCCTCTAGCTCGTTCGATGCGACAACGACCGCTGCCCCGCGCTGGCACTGCTCCATGATCCAGGTCCAGATGAACCCGGCCGTCGGCACGTCCAGCCCGCGCGTCGGGTTGTCGAGGAGCAGCAGATCGGTGTCGAACGGAACGCACGCCAGCATGAGGCGTTGCTGGTTGCCGCCCGACAGGCTGCCCGCCGGGGACTTGGCCTGGCCCTTGATATAGAACTGGGCGATCGCGCGCTCTGCCAGGCGGACCATGCGCCCCGGATCGAGCCGCCAGCCCTGCCTGACATCCGTTGGGTGCGCCAGCGCCAACATCTCCTCGACATTGAAGCCGTCCACCAGGCCCTCGCCGAGGCGGCCGGCCGGGACAAGATGAACGCGGCGCGCGTTACAGGTGCGGGCGCCGGCCGTGACGCGGTCGCGCCCCGCCAGAACACTCAGGAGCGGCGCCTGGCCGGAGCCTTCGATGCCGGCCAACCCAACGACCTCGCCGGCGTGAACTTTCAGGTTGATGCTGGACAGCGGCGGGTCGGTGCGGCTGTTGACGGCGCTGAGATCCACGGCGATGGCCTCGCCGCCGGTGGGCGGCTCCCCGGCCGGCGGCAGGTCCTCCTCGAACATGAGCTTGACCAGAACCCCCTGGTTGACCGGCTGCTCGACCCCACCGACGCGGCGCCCACGCCGCAACACGCTGATGCGGTGGCAGAGTGTCACCGCGTCGGGGATGTTGTGGGTAATGAAGACGACGGTACGGCCCTCCGCGGCCAGCTTCTGTAGGCTGTCCCGCAGCCCGGACCCCATCGGCGGCTCGTCCAGGATGATGACTTTAGCGCCATACACCACGACCTGGGCCATAGCGAGCTGGAGCCGCTGGCCGATGGTCAGGTCCTGGATGCGAGTCGAGGGTTTCAGATCGAACCCCAGGTTTTGATTCACCTTTTCGAGGTCTTTGACGAGCGCATCGCGCCTGACCGCCCAGCCGGGGGTTCCGACCACCAGGTGTTCGAGCACCGTCAGCGGTGGGAAATCCTGCGGGTCCTGCGGCACGTAGCCGATGCCATGCGCCAGAGCTTCTTGAGGCGAATGGAACACCACGTCCTTGCCGTCGAGGCGGATCGCGCCGCCATCTGGCACATACCACCCGGCAAGCACCTTCATCAGTGTGGACTTGCCCGCGCCGTTTTCGCCCAACAACCCGTGGACTTCGCCCGGCTCGAACGTCGCCGACACATCATGGTTGGCGGTGAGGTCACCAAAGCGCTTGGTGATGTTCAGAAGCTCCACTCTCATGGGCCACCGTGTTTCGCACTCAGATGAGGAGGACAGGCGCCGGGTCATCCCTGCGCCTGTCCTCGGTGGGTTTGAGTTACTTACCGAACGCCTGCGTCCCCTGGATCAGCTTCTCAGTGTACCAAACATCCGGGATGAGCTTGGGCGCTGAACCTTCAGCCACCCAGACCGAACCGTCGGCCCAGTTCACCGGCCCCTGGAACGGCTTGACCTTGCCGCTGGCGAGGTCGGCGGCGAGCGCGGTCACGGCGGCCTTGGCCTCGTCGCTGATGGCTGTGCCGGGCGAGAAACCAACCGGCGTATTCGCGGTGAATACGTTCTTCCAGTCGGGGTCCCACATCTTGAACTCGCTCTTCCACGGCCCCTTCTCCACCATGTCCATGACGTAGTTGACTTCAGGAACCCAGTTGAAGAACGGGATGCCGGCGCACGAGTTCGGCGCCGCAGTACAGGCGGGCAGATAGTCGTACGGGAAGCTGTACGCCGTCTCGCCCTTGTCCTTCAGCGCCTTAGCGAACTGGAGCGCGTCTTGCGTGTCAATGCCGCTGGCGAACACGTCCGCCCCCAGCGCCCGCGCCTGACCGAGCAGCTGCTGCGGGTCGTTGGTCTGGCCGGGGATCGGGAACCAGAAGCCCAGGATCAAGTTCGTGGCCTTGACATCCTTGTTCAGCTTCTTCCCACAGTACTGCGCGCCCCACGCGAACGAATTGAAGAACCGCCGCGTCTCGGCGTTGTCGGGGCCGTTGAGGTAGGCGATCTGGCCGCTCTTGGTCAGGTTCGCAGCGGCGCAGCCGGCCAGGATCTTCGCGTACTCCATCGTCCCCATGTTGTTCGTCAGGTTGGTCGGCGCGCCGCCCTTGAGGACGTGGTCACCGGAAATGTGATCGACGAACACCTCTGGGTGCTTCTTTGCCACAGCTTCGGCGCACGGGATGAAGTCGTCGCTGTTGAAGCGGACGAGTATCTTGCCGTTCGGGTTGGTCTTCTTGGCCTGGCCGATCAGCTCCTCGACGACGTTCTCGCAGACGGGCTTGGCCGGGTTGGCCGGGTTCAGGTTCTTGTACGCCACGTAGTCCCAGCCGCGCTGCTTCGATACCGAGGTCGTCGCCTCGATGTGGGCCTTATTCCAGCCGTTGTCATTCTCGTCACCGACAGCGATGTCAATGAGCGTGTTCTTCGCGCCCGCTGCCGGAGCCGCAGCCGCAGCGGTGGTCGGCGCGGCGGCCTTCGGCGCGTCAGTCGCCTTTGGGGCGGCCGGGGCGGCGGTCGGCGCGGCGGCCTTCGGCGCTTCGGTGGCCTTCGGCGCTTCGGCAGCCTTCGCCGGAGCCGTTGTCGGAGCCGCTGGCTGCGCCGGGGCGGCCGGGGCGGCTTGCTGAGCGCAGGCCGCCAGAACCAGCGTTAGCGCCAGCACGAGCAGCCCAATCCATATGTGTTTCCTTAACATGATCTCACTCCTCCTAGGCTAGGAACGACTTGTGTGCGGCGACAGGGTCGCCACGACACTCGAATCAAAGGGTAAGCCAGGCACAAAACGACCCTGGCCCGGCTCCCCATGAATCTCCCCATCCAGATAGACAACTCGCCCGCGACTGATGGTGGCCTTCACCCCCCCGCTGATAGCGAAGCCATCGTAGGGCGTGTAGCCACCGATGGTATGTTGCGCGGCGGCCTCGATGCTGCCGCGACCGCGCGGGTCGTAAACAACCACATCGCCGTCGGCGCCGGGCGCCAGCGAGCCTTTGCGCGGATATAGCCCGTAGACCCGCGCCGGGTTCGTCGAGGTCAGCGCCACCAGGCGCTCGAGCGACAGCCGCCCCGCCTCGACCCCATACGTGTACAGCAAGGGCAGCATCGTCTCGACACCCGGAATGCCGCCGGGCGTGGACGTGAATTGCCCTGTCGCGCGCTTCTGCGCCAGGGAATAGTCACAGTGGTCCGTGCCTATCGAATTGACGTCACCCTGGGTGACCAGGTTCCATAGCTCCTGGCGCAGGACATCAGGGCGAATCGGCGGCTGCATGATGTACCACTCGGCGCGCGGACCAAAGTAGACATCATCGGCGAACAGAAGGTACTGCGGGCAAGTTTCGGAGATGGCGCACTGCCCCGCATCCCTGGCCGCGTGGATCAGGCGCACCGCGGCCGGCGTCGAGCAGTGAACGACGAAAAGACACGCGCCCGCGACCCGCGCCAAAAACAGGCAGCGGTGAACGGCCTCGGCTTCGGCCAGGGCCGGCCGCGCCACGGCGTGGTACTGCAACCCGGTGCGGCCCGCCGCCACCAGTGTCTCGGTGGCTTCGGTGACCAGCGGATCATTCTCGGCGTGAACCATCACGAGAGCATTCGCATTCGCCGCCGCGCGCATGATGCGCAGCAGCTTGGCGTCGTCGCAGAAATAGTTCGGGCGATAGGTGGTGTACACCTTCACGCTCGGCACGCCGGCCGCCACCAGGTCGGCCAGCGATGGCTCGCGGCCAATCGGGAAGTCGGTGATCATGCAGTGCAGGCCGTAATCAATATAGACGAGAGGGTCGGCCTCTTGCTGCCGCAGGCGCACCGCCTCGACCGGCGTTTGCCCCGCGAGCTGCGTGGCGAAGTCAACGATGGTGGTGACGCCGCCTGCCGCCGCCGAGCGCGTACCGATGGCGAAGTCGTCGTCTGTGCGATAGATGCCGGTGTCCAGGGCCATGTGAACGTGGGCGTCCACCAACCCCGGCATGACCAGGCACTCCCCCGCGTCCAGCACCCTGTCGCCCCCATCCGCCGCCAGCTCCGGCGCGACCGCCACGATCTTCTCGTCGCGAATCAGCACGTCGGCTCGCGCGCGGCCGTCCGCCGTCACAATCGTTCCGCCTCGGATCAGTAACCCGTTCATCGCTGCGCTCGCTCCACCATCCGCCGCGCGATCATATTATGTCGCGCGACCATCGCCGATAGATCGCCGCTCACCAGGCGGCCCTCGTCCACCACAACCCGCCCGTTCACCACCGACCACGTGACGTTTGGGGGGCGACAGAAAACGACTGCGGCCAGCGGGTCATGCACCCAGGCGCCGGCATAGTCCAGCGTGTCCAGGGCGATGCCAATCACGTCGGCCGCCATGCCCGGCGCCAGGTAGCCGATATCGTCCCGCCCTAGCACCTCCGCACCGCCGCGCGCGCCGAGGCAGAGCGCCTCCTCCGCCGTCAGCGCCGCCGGGTCGCCGCCGACACGTTGCAGCAGCATCGCCATGCGCGCCTCGCTGAGCATGTGGGACGAGTCGTTGCTGGCCGAGCCATCCACGCCGAGACCCACCGGCACGCCGGCCTGCATGTACGCCATGACGGGCGCGATTCCCGACGCCAGGCGCATGTTCGACGACGGGCAGTGCGCCACGCCGGTGCGCGTCCGCGCCATGACGCCGATTTCGGCGGGGGCTACGTGGACGGCGTGCGCCCACCATACGTCATTGCCGACCCAGCCCAATTCCTCGGCGTATTCGACCGGGCGCGCGCCGAAGCGGGCCACACAGAAATCCTCCTCGTCGCGGGTCTCGGCCATGTGGGTGTGCATGCGCACGCCGTAGGCGTCGGCCAGGGCGCGGCTCTCGCGCATCAGGTCGGGTGTGACCGAAAAGGGCGAGCAGGGCGCGACGCCGATGCGCAACATGGAGTAGCGAGCGGGGTCGTGGTACTGCTCGATGACGCGCACGCAGTCGCGCAGGATGCTCTGCTCATCCTCGGTAACTCGGTCGGGCGGAAGGCCGCCCTGGGATTCGCCGAGGGACATGCTGCCGCGCGTGGGGTGGAAGCGAATGCCAAGCTCCTGGGCCGCCTGAATTTCGTCATCCAGCCGCGCGCCGTTGGGGAACAGGTAGAGATGGTCGGCGGCGGTGGTGCAGCCGGACAGGAGCAACTCGGCCAGACCCACGTAGGCGCTGACATAGACGGCTTCCGGGTCGAGTTCGGCCCAGATCGGATAGAGCGTTTTCAGCCAGTTAAAGAGGTTGGCGTCTTGGGCAGCGGGGAGGACGCGGGTGAGGGTCTGGTACAGGTGGTGGTGACAGTTGACCAGGCCCGGCAGGACAAGCTGCTGGCGAGCGTCTATGACGCGGTCGGCCGTCTCGGGCAACTCGGCCGTCGGGCCAACCGCCTCAATCACGTTGTCGCGAACAAACAGGCCGCCGTCAGGGATGCGGCGGCGGTCATCGTCGAGGGTGACCAGTAGGGTGGCATGGCGAATCAGCAGGGTCGGCATCGCGTCTCCGTTGATGCGGCGTCAAACGCGCCTCATCTTACCACAAGAGCCGCGATGCGTCAAAACGAAAACGCAGTGGCTGCGAGACTGCTAATCCTGGCCGGGAACCGTCTCCGCGCCAAAGTCCACCATCTCACCTGTCACCTGGAAGATGACGCGCTCGGCGATATTGGTGGCTCGGTCGGCGGCGCGCTCGATGTTGTGCGCAATCCAGAGGAGATACGTCGCCGGCATCTGGGCCGACGGGTCACTCGCCATGAACTCGACCAGGCTCTGCGTCACGGCGGCGAAGCGGGCGTTGATGGGCGCATCTTCATCCGCCGCGCGGTACGCCATCGCGGCGTCGCCCCTGGCGTAAGCGTCGAGGCTGTGGCGCAGGATGGACTGCGCGTCGGCGGCCATGCTCTGAAGGCTCGTGAGGTCGGGCGGCATCGGCCCGCCCTCGAGCCGCAGACTGAGGACGGCAATGCCCTTGGCGTGATCGGCGATGCGCTCCAGCTCCTGCGCCAGGTTGACGGCGGTCAGCAAGTCTCGCAGATCGCGCGCCATCGGCTGGTGACGCGCCATGATCTCGACGCACTGCTCCTCGATGGCGTAGCGCAACTGGTTGAGCCGCTGGTCGTTCTCAACGACTTCCTGGGCCAGCGCGCCATCCCGAGTTATCAAGGCCGTCATCGCCTGGGCGAGCGCGCGCTCGACCTGCGCTCCCAGGTCGAGCAGGTTGCTGCGTACTTCGCCAAGCTGCCGCGAAAGTACGATTCGCATCGTCACTGATGCCCTCCCGTCGTTTGAAAACTAACTATCCGACACATCGTTAAGTTCATAAGCATATACCTAATATGTAAGCCGTCAACTTCTGGCAATGTATAAACGAAGCGTCCCGCCGCCTCAGCGCAAGACGCTTCGCCATCCCCGATCAACAGCCGCCGCAGGCGACAGGGCCTAATCAGCGTTCAGTTCTACCAGGCGGCCGGTGGCCGCGAAAATCACGCGCTCCGCGATATTGGTGGCGCGATCCCCCACCCGCTCCAGGTTGTGGGCCACCCAGAGCAGATAGGTACCGCCCAGCCGCTCCGGCTTACCGGAGTCCATGAAGTCGCTGAGAGCTTCGAAGACGCTCTGGTACCGCTTGTCAATCTCATAGTCTTCCTGCGCCACTCTCTCGGCGCGGCTGACGTCTTGCTCAGCGTAGGCGTCGAGACTCTCGCGCAGCATCCGCCGCACGTCCTCGGCCATCCCCGGCAGGCCGACCAGGCCCGGCGGGAGCGGCAATGCGTCAAGCCGCCCCACCAGGCGGCCGATG
>JAXLWJ010000040.1:0-50834 GCA_046328535.1 Anaerolineae bacterium | reverse complement strand
TTCTTGCCGCTGCCGCAGGGGCAGGGGTCGTTGCGCCCCACGCGGGGCATGGGCCTGGGCTGCATAATACCACCTGAAGAGGGAATTGCCACGGAGGCACAGAGAACACAGAGAAGGCCTTATATCCTAATACTCTGTGTCCTCTGTGCCTCTGTGGCTAGTTCTATCTGCCAGACGCGACGATTGGAGACTTACTCGTTGTCGTCGTCGCTGGCGTTGAGGGCGTCTTCGAGCTGCGAGACCGCGCCCTCGCGGCGGTCGAAGACCAGCTTCTCCTTGCCATCCACCTCGGCCACGTCCACGATGACCGTGTCGCCGGCCTTGAAGTGGCCGGCCAGCACCTCGCGGCTCAGCGGGCTTTCGATCTCGCGGGCGATGACGCGCTTCAACGGGCGCGCGCCGTACTCCGGATCGTAGCCGGCCCTGGCGAGCCAGTCGCAGGCGGCGTCGCTCAGCTCGAGGTTGAAGCGCTGCTCCGCCATGCGCTCGGCCAGGTAGCCGACCTGGAGGTCCACGATACGGCGGATGTGCTCCGGCGCGAGGTTGTGGAAGACGATGATCTCGTCAATGCGGTTGAGCAGCTCGGGGCGGAAGGCCCGCTTCAGCTCGTCCACGACGTTCTCGCGGAAGCTCTCGATGCTCGCCACGTTGGCGCTGTCGGGGCCGGTGCGGAAGCCGATGGTGCCGCCGCGCGCGCCCTGCTGCGCCATGCGCGTGCCGATGTTCGAGGTCATGATGATGACGGTGTTGCGGAAGTCCACGGTGTTGCCGTGGCCGTCGGTCAGCCGCCCATCCTCGAGCACCTGCAACAGCACGTTCCAGACCTCCGGGTGAGCCTTCTCGATCTCGTCGAACAGCACCACCTGGTACGGGCGGCGGCGCACCGCCTCGGTCAGCTGCCCGCCCTCGTCGTAGCCGACGTAGCCGGGCGGCGCCCCAATCAGGCGCGACACCGTGTGGGCCTCGCGGAACTCGCTCATGTCCACGCGCACCATGGCGTCGTCCTCGTCGAACAGGAACTCGGCCAGGGCCTTCGCCAGCTCGGTCTTGCCAACGCCGGTGCTGCCCAGGAAGATGAACGAGCCGATGGGCCGGCGCGGGTCCTTCAGGCCGGCGCGCGAGCGGCGGATGGCGTCGGCCACGGCCGCCACGGCCTCATCCTGGCCGATGACGCGCTCGTGCAGCGCCTCCTCCATCTTCAGGAGCTTGGCGCTCTCGGCCTCCATCATGCGCGAGACCGGGATGCCCGTCCACGAGTGGATGATCTGGGCAATGTCCTCCTCGTCCACGATCTCGTCCAGCCCCTTCTCCTGCCGCCACTCCTCGACAAGCCCCTGGTACTCCTGCTCCATCTGGATGCGCTGGCTCTTGACGCGGGCGGCGCGCTCATAGTCGCGGCTCTGCCACGCCTCCTCTTCCTCGCTCATCAGGCGGGCGGCCTCGACGCGCATGTCGCGCACGTCCTTGGGCATGGAGTAGATGTCAATGCGCGTCTTGGCGGCGGCCTCGTCAATCAGGTCAATCGCCTTGTCCGGCAGCTGCCGATCGGTGACATAGCGGGATGAGAGGTGCACGGCGGCTTCCAGGGCCTTCTCGGTGATCCTGACACCGTGGTGCTTCTCGTAGCGGTCGCGCAGGCCGCGCAGCATCTCGAGGGCCTCGCTCTCGCTCGGCTCGTCAACGAACACGGGGGCGAAGCGGCGCTCCAGCGCCGAGTCGCTCTCGATGTGCATGCGGTAGTCGTCGAGGGTCGTCGCGCCGATGACGTGCAGCTCACCGCGCGACAGCGCCGGCTTCATCATGTTGGAGGCGTCAATCGCGCCCTGGGCCGCGCCCGCGCCGACGACGTTGTGCAGCTCGTCAATGAAGAGGACGATCTCGCCTTTGGAGTTGCGCACCTCTTCCATCGCCGACTTGAGGCGCTCCTCGAACTCGCCGCGGAAGCGCGAGCCGGCCAGCATGCCCGCCAGGTCCAGCTCGATCAGACGCTTGCCTTCCAGCGTGCCGGGCACGTCGCCGATGGCGATGAGCTGGGCCAGGCCCTCGACAATCGCCGTCTTGCCCACGCCCGGCTCGCCCACGAGCACCGGGTTGTTCTTGGTGCGGCGGGCGAGAACGCGCATCGAGCGCAGAATCTCGTCCTCGCGGCCGATGACCGGGTCCAGCTTGCCTTCGCGGGCCAGCTGCGTCAGGTCGCGGCCATACTTCTGGAGGGTCTGCCCCTTCGTCTCAGAGTTCGGGTCAGTGACCTTCTGCCCCTGGCGCATGTCCTTGATGGTGGCGAAGATGCCGTCCTTGGTAATGTTGGACTCGCGCAGGAGACGCGCGGCCGGGCCGTCGCGGTCCTCGGCAATCGCCAGGAGGAGGTGTTCGGTCGAGATGTACTCGTCTTCGAGCTGCTGCGCTTCCCGCTGCGCGTTCACACCGACGTACTGGAGACGCGGTGTGACGAAGATCTGCTGGGGAGTGCTGCTGCCAGGCGCAACCGTGGCCTGGGCCGTCTTCAATATATCTTCCGTGCGCTTTCGCAGCGCCGGCGTGGAGGCGCCCATGCGCTCGAGTATCTTCGGCACGAGACCGTCTTCCTGCTCCAGGAGGGCGAGGAAGAGGTGCTCGGTGTCAAGCTGCGTATGGCGATAGCGCAGGAGAATCTCCTGCGACCGAGCGATAGCGTCTTGCGCTTTCTCTGTGAATCGGTCGAATCGCATCATAGCGTGTGTAGCCTTTCGTCAGGGAACTAACTGTCCATCATACCCGCGTCGTCTAGGCAAAACCCGACAGGGTGATTCAACACCTGTCGGGTCTCCTACGTCAGCTCTCCGTAAAGTTGAGCGTGTTCGACTCACGTATGTTGATTATCTCAACCGTTTAGAGATATCGGGCGCATGATTCCTTACCTGACCTGACAGAGCAGCGCACATCCGTTCGGGGCGCCGGAGTCAACCGGCGTATCTCATCCCGCGCCGCTGGAGCCGCCGCCCGCCGCGCCACCCGCCGCCGCCGCGCCGGCTGCTGCGCTAGCCGCGCCGGCCGAGCTGGACGCCGCATTCATGACCGCCGCGAACGCCACCCACTCCGCGCCGCTGCTGCTGCCGCCACCAGCGTGGAACCAGGCGGGCGTGGGGGCGTGGGCCAGCTCGTACCGCTTCGCCCACTTCTTCTCCAGGCCGAAGGCGGCCGCGTATGGCAGGTACGGCTCCATGATCTCCGGCTGCTGCGGTGTCTTGCCGTCGGCGACCCGCTTCAGGTGCGTCTCGAACGCGCCCCACGCCGCCGCCTCGCGCGCGCCCGTCGCCGTTCGCTTCGAGACCGACGCGCCCATGACGACGGCGGTCAGGCCGAGAATGAAGAGTGTCGCGGCGAAGATGAGCGCCGATGGGCCAAACAGCAGCATCATCGCCACGGCGACGACGATAAGGAGCAGCAGCACGATCCCGGCGATCATCATCCACCGCGCCACCTTCGCCCGCGCCGGGTCCAGCAGCCCCAACTCCGTCAGGCTGGCGGTGACGGCCTTTTTGATCGCGCCCTGTCCCGATTCCAGACCCTTGCCCAGGTCGTGGGATAGGACCCGCGTCGGGTTGTTGGCCCTGGCGTAGGCGGCCTCGATCACGGCCGTCTCGAACGGCGCGAGCGCCACGTCCGAGTCCTCCCGAACCAGGGCGAAATCCGCCTTGTCGAAGAGGCCGTGGCCCTTCGGCAGTTCTTCGAGGCGCAGCACGCCGCGCTCCGCCAGGTCGAACAGCGTCGCCAGCGGCGTACCCGGCGCGTAGCCACCGCGCACGATGGACGCGGCCAGCGCCGGCGGGAGATTGTCCGGCGGGGTGTAGCGGGCTGCCTCGGCCGGGACGCGGGGCAGCGGCGGCAACTGCCGCCACAGCGCCAGCAGGCCGAGCGCGCCCAGCAGCAGCGTCGCCCCGGACAGCAGGAGCATGAGCATCAGGTTGACCGGCTGCCGCGCCGCCTGCGCGTCCTCGACACGTTGCCAGGCGGGCGGAACGTTCGTGAAGGCGGCGAGGGGCGCCCACACGCCGACGACGAACTGCTGGTTGTTGGCGATCTTCGTCGCGTCGAACGTGGCAGTCGCGCCATTGACCGTCACCTCGGCGTCGTGCTCCCACGTTTCTGTGTGTCCGATGGGCGCGTTCGCCGGCAGCCGCACCGTCACGCGGCTGGCGGCGATGGGGTAGTCGTGATTGGGCGGCACCGCGCCCCAGCGCACGTTGGCCTGCCCCTCGTCCAGCCGCACCAGGTCCTTGACGTGGTAGCGCAGGGTGAAGGTGCGGCTCGTGTCACTCGTCGGGTCGAAGAACCAGCGTACCTCGGTGCTGGTCTGGGCCACGTCGGTCGAGAAGTGGCCGGGGCCTTCGCCCGGTGTGTACGGCCGACCGTTCTCGCTCACCTCGAAGTTGCTCAGGCCGCCGGTGTAGCGGCTG
Source organism: Anaerolineae bacterium (assembly GCA_046328535.1). Lineage (GTDB taxonomy): Bacteria > Chloroflexota > Anaerolineae > Epilineales > JAHCIE01 > JBDHWG01. The sequence goes on along the minus strand of JAXLWJ010000040.1, from coordinate 46,398 downwards.
GGAACGCCGCGAAAGGCGTAGGTGAACGGCCCGCCCTGGAAGCGGAGGGTGATCGTCTCGGTCACGTCGGCCGAGCCATCCGCCGCGACAACAATGTCCACGTCGAAGCGGTCCGCGCCGTAGGTCTTGACGGCGGCGGACAGCGGGGATACCGCCGCCAAGGCCAGGGCGCACAGCGCGAGCATCATCAGCCAGGGTTTTCCAATGCGCATAAAGCCTCTCAAAACAAGCCGTCATTGCGAGCGTCAGCGAAGCAATCCTCGCCCTTGCAAGGGACTGTCTATGCGACGACAGCGCGTGGTTCATCTCGCGTGAGATTGCTTCGGCGGCAAAGCCCGCCTGCTCAGAAACTTCACGCTCGCTGTCACGCCGAGGTACGAGGCATCCGGGCCGCCGCAGTCCAGCCCCCTCCTCTCGTCGGGGTGACAGCCACGTTCACGCGCCAGGGCGAAGGGTCGGTTTATGTACAACTCCGCGTTGCCATCGCAAAAAAGAGCGCAGCGAGACCCCGGTGGACTCATCGCTGCGCGGTGTGGGCGACGTAGGGCTCGAACCTACGACCTCCTCGGTGTAAGCGAGGCGCTCTGACCAACTGAGCTAGTCGCCCTGGCTATGGGGAATGGTGTGACCGGGAACGATCCGCCGCAGCAGCGGCTATCATAGCGCCTTGAACTGCTCGAAGGGCTGCTGGCACGAGTTGCAGTAGTGCAGGGCGCGGCACAGCGTCGGCCCGAAGGGGTTCTCCATTACTGTGTCTGACGAACCGCAGTACGGGCATCTTACCAGCGGCAAAAGCTCCAGGTCCAACTCCCCGCCGTGTTTCGTCGGCGGCGCCAGGCCGATGGTCTTCATCCGCTCCCGCGCCGAGGCCGCGATGCGGTCGCTGGTCCAGCGCGGCGTGAGGGAGATATTGACCTCCACTCGATCCGCGCCCAGGGCGCGCACTCGCTCCACGATGCCCTCGCGCATGACATCCATCGCCGGGCAGCCGGAGAACGTTGGCGTGATGGTGACGCGCACACTATCCCCGTCAAGCTCGACCGCCTGGATGATGCCCAGCTCGACCACGGAGACCATTGGAATCTCCGGATCCTTGACATCCTCCAGCGCGCTCCAGACCTGCGCCTCTGTCACCGCCATCTTTTCCGTGACTGCCATAGCCGCCTCCTCGTAGCGCCGCGCCGCTTAAACCACCCTCTCTAATTATACCACATCCGGCAGCCTCTGGGATGGCGCCGAAGCAGGGGAACGCAAAGACGCAACGACGCAATGACGCAATGGGCCTTGAGTTTTGTGTCTCTTGGCGTCGTCGCGTCCTTGCGCCTTCGCCTTAAGGCGACAAACTCATGGTTGACTTTGGGCCGGGTCTCCGCTACTATCACAGTATAGGCTGCCCGCCGCCGCCCTGGCGTGGGTTTTGCTGAGTGTCCCCTGATACCCCTGTTTGCCCTGGAGGACTGCCCCGATGGATGTGAGCGAGCGCCGCGCGGCCCTGGACCATCTTCACGCGGAGGTGCGCGCCTGCGAGCGCTGCGACCTGTGCAAGACGCGCACGCAGGCCGTACCCGGCGAGGGGCCGGCGACCGCCCAGATCATGCTCGTCGGCGAGGGGCCCGGGCAGCGCGAGGACCAGCTTGGCCGCCCGTTCGTCGGCGCGTCGGGGCAGTGGCTCACCGAGCTGCTGGGGCTGGCCGGGCTGAAGCGCGAGGACGTGTACATCACCAACGTTGTGAAGTCACGCCCGCCAGGCAACCGCGACCCGCTGCCGGACGAGATCGAGGCGTGCCGCACGTGGCTGGAGCAGCAGCTCGCCATCATCCAGCCGAAGGTGATCATCACCCTGGGCCGCTACAGCATGGCCTGGTTCTGCGGCGCGGGCCTCAAGATTAGCCAGGTTCACGGGCGGGCGCGGCGCTGCGGCGACCGCGTAGTCATGACGATGTACCACCCGGCGGCGGGCCTGCGCAGCCCGGATGTCAAGCGGCAAATCGAGGAGGATTTCGCCAAAATCCCGCGCCTCCTGGCCGCCCTGGAGAAGGAAGAGGCGCCGCCCACGGCGAAGGATGACACGGGGACTGACGAGACGCCGCCGACGCAGTTGTCGCTATTTTAGAGTCAGCCTCATGAGGTTATCGGACTTGACGCCCGCCAACGCCACCGACTCAAGTCGGTGGCTGATACGACAAAGCCTGCTGAAGCAGGCTGTGCTGCCCATGCGCTCCCAGCCCACTTCAGTGGGCTTCGCATCCTCAGCCTGGCGTTTCAATGCCAGGCGTCGCCGGGCGACAAGTGGCTCTTCCACCTCGACTTGTGCTAGCTTGCATTGCCGGTAATGAACGCCCTCGAACCGGTCTACCGCGACATTGACGCGGGGGTCCCCTACGATTACGACAACGTCCCCAAGCTCAAGGCGATTGTCAACTTCGGGACGAACCTCGAACACCCCATCCACGGCTGGTACTACTTCAAAGAGGGCTTCGCGCCGGGCATCGTCCACTGGGCGTTCCAGCGGTTCGCCAACCCCGCCTTCCCGGACCACGTCGCCCGCCGCGGCGCGCGCCTCGGTCACCGCTCGCAGTCGGCGTATGGCCCGCTCGTGCTCGACCCGTTCAGCGGCTCCGGCACGACGGCGCTGACGTGCCAGTTCGCCGGCATAGACGCCCTCGGCATCGAGCACAACCCGTTCCTCGCCTTCGTCGGGCAAACTAAGCTGGCCTGGCCGCGCTACGAGCCAGACGCCCTCGACGCCCTCCTGCCCGACCTCACCGCCAGCGGCGGGACGCCGGCGATAGACCCGCCGACGCTGTCGTCGTTCGGCCGCCTCTACACGCCCGACGCCCTCGCCGATCTGCTGCTGGTCAAGGAGCGTATCGCCGCCCTGGCCGAGCCGCTGTGGCGCTGTTTCTTCCAGCTGGCCCTGGCGGCCATCGTCGAGCGGACGAGCCTGGCGCGCAAGGACGGCAAGGGGCTGAAGGTGGTTCGGCGCGCGCGAACGCCGGCGCCGGTGCGCGAGGCATTCACCGGGCAGGCGCGACGCATGATCGAGGACCTGCGCAAGCGGGCGGACGTGCGCGAGCGCGCCCTCCTGGCCGACGTGAGCGTCCGCCAGGGCGACGCGCGGCGGCTGGCCGGTGTGACCGACAACAGCGTGGACATGATCGTCTACTCGCCGCCCTATCTCAACTCCTTCGACTACGCCGAGGTGTACAAGCTAGAGATGTGGCTGCTCGACTTCGTGCAGAGCGCGAGCGAGTTTCGCCAGGTGCGCGGCTCGTCGCTGCGCTCCCACGTCAGCGCGCCCATCTCGCCGACCGGCTACCTGAACTACCCGCCGCTGACCGCCCTCATCGAGGCGATTGAGGGGGCGAACCTATGGAATTCGCGCATCCCGGCGATGATCGAGGCCTACTTCGACGACATGTACCTGGCCCTGGCCGAGCAGGCGCGGGTGCTGAAGCCGGGCGCGCACCTTGTCTGCGTCGTCGCCAACTCGGCCTATGGCGGCGTCCCCATCCCGACAGATGCCTTGCTGGCGCGCATCGGCCAGCGGCTCGGCCTCGTGACCGACGGCGTCTACGTGGCGCGGCGCATGAACACGAGCGCGCAGCAGCTCGCCCGCTGGGGCGGCAGCCGCACCTACCTGCGGGAAAGCGCGGTCGTGATGCAGAAACTATAATTGTCATGTTATCTAGAGGTCTCATGCCTGAACGAATCAATATCATTCCCCTTGGCGGCGTCGGCGAAATCGGCCGCAACATGACGGTCATCGAGTACGCCGGCAAACTCATCGCCATTGACTGCGGCCTGATGTTCCCCGAGCGCGACATGCTCGGCATAGACATCGTGATCCCCGACTTCACATTCCTGCGCGAGCGGCGCGACGACTTCCTCGGCCTGTTCGTGACCCACGGCCACGAGGACCACATCGGCGCGATCTCCTACCTCCTGCGCGACCTCCAGGGCCTGCCCCCGACGCCTGGCGGACCGGACGAGCCGGCAACGCCGGAGGCCCCGCCCTACCGCGTGCCGGTCTACGCCACGCCCCTGACGCGCGGCCTGATCGAGGTCAAACTCAAGGAGCACAAGCTCCTGCGCGACGCCGACCTGCACACCATCGCCCAGGACTCGCGCGTGGCGCTGGGACCGTTCGCGGTCGAGGCATTCCCCGTCAGCCACTCGATACCGGACGCCGTCGGCTACGCCATCACGACGGCCGCCGGCCTCGTCGTTCACACCGGCGAGTACAAGTTCGACTACACGCCCCGCCACGGGCGGCCCACCGACGTGCAGAAGCTGGCCGAGTTCGGCGCGCGCGGCGTCCTGGCCCTCCTGTCCGACAGCACCAACGCCGACCGTCCCGGCCACACCCCGTCGGAGGAGGCCGTCACCGAGACCTTCGACAGGATATTCGCCACGGCGGAGGGGCGCGTGATCGTGGCGACGTTCGCGTCCAACATCTCCCGCGTGCAGCAGGTCATAGACGCGGCGTACCAGCATGGGCGCGAGGTCGGCGCCGTCGGTCGGAGCATGCAGGATAACAGCGCGATGGCGCGCGAGCTAGGCTACTTGACCGTTCCCCAGGGCCGACTGCTGCGGGTGGACGAGCTGGACCGCCTGCCCAACGACCGCGTCGCCATCGTCTGCACCGGCTCCCAGGGTGAGCCGACGTCGGCCCTGACGCGCATCGCCAACGGCGAGCATCGCCAGGTGAGCATCAAGCCCGGCGACACGGTCGTCCTGTCGGCGACGCCTATCCCCGGCAACGAGGAGATGGTCTACCGCACCATCAACAACCTCTTCCGCCTCGGCGCGCGCGTCTTCTACCAGTCGGCGCCGCTACCCGGCGGGGCTGTCGGTCTGGTCCACGTCTCCGGCCACGCCGCCCGCGAGGAACAGAAGCTCATGCTCAGCCTGACGCGGCCACGGTACTTTGTCCCCATTCAGGGCGAGTTCCGCCACCTGGTGATGCACGCCGAGCTAGGGGAGGCGCTGGGCGTCCCCCCGGAGCGTATCTTCATCCTGGAGAACGGCGAGGTGCTGGCGCTGGGCGACGACGGCGGCGAGATCATTGACGAGGTGCCGGCGGTGAACGTGTTCGTGGACGGGCTGGGCATCGGCGACATCGGCCAGGTTGTGCTGCGCGACCGGCACCACCTGGCGAAGGACGGTTTCCTGGTGGCGATTGCGGTGCTGGATGAGACGGGGGAGTTGGTGGACGCGGAGTTGGTGTCGCGCGGGTTCGTCTACCGCCCCGACGCGGAAGAAATGCTCGACGAGGCGCGGCAGGCCGTCATCGAGGCGATTGGCGGCCAGTCCCACCGCATCCCGGAGGGCGTCGAGGAAATGATCAAGGCGACACTGGGCGAGTTCGTCTATGGGCGCACCGGCCGCCGCCCGATGATTCTCCCGGTCGTCATGCGCGTGTAGAGGCATCTCGGGGTACGGTTGACGCGGAGGCGGTTTTGTGCGCGCTGATATCCGTCGTTATACTTGAGGCAACGGGAGGCTGTATGAACGTCGTACCGATTCAGGTCACGGATGAAGGTGTGCTCATCCCCAAGTCGTATTTGCACGACGCCGATGATGTGGAAGTCGTCGTTGAGGAGGACTACGTACTCGTCCGCCCCAAGCGGCATGAAGTCCGTGAGAAGGGCCGCCGCTATTCGTTCATCGCCAGCGGCCACACCCGGAATCCACGCGCGTCGGCTGAAGCCGAGGAGATTCTTGAGCGCGAAGTAGACCGCAGTCATGGCTGGACTGTTGACTCATGACCGCATTGCTCGACACGGGCGTTCTTCTCGCAGCGATCGCCGAGAATGATAACCAACACGAGATTTCAGCGATAGCTTTGGAGGAAGAGGACGACTTGCTGCTACCCGACGTCGTTGTACCGGAACTGGCCTACCTGCTGCTGAGAGATGTGGGCTATTCGGTGCTCGTCAGTTTCCTGAAAGCCGTTGCCGGAGGCGAGTTGCGCCTCGTGCCGCTGACCACCGATGACCTTGATCGCGCGGCGGCGATTCTTGAGCAGTACGCCGATGCACGCGTAGACTTCGTGGATTGTGTGATTGTTGCGATGGCGGAGCGCCTCGACATCGTCCGTATCCTGACACTCGACCGTCGCCACTTCGGACTGTTTCGGCCGCGCCACTGCGCAGCGTTTGTGTTACTGCCCTAAGAACTCGCCAAGATTGTGGCAAAACGACACAGCCACACAGAACACAGAGAGGAGGTTGATGTCCTCGTCCTCTGTGTTCTCTGTAGCTGTGTGGCGGTTCGGTGTCAGGCGAAACGGAGGTGGTTCGCCGTCGCCAGGTACTGCTCCTCGTTCGCCTCGATATGCAGCTTGTGCATGAGCGTCACGTCACCGCCCGGCAGCCACTGGGTCGGCTGGACGCATAGGCTCATGGTAAAGCGATTGTTGTCGTACACGGCGACGCGGCCCGGCCCGTAGGGGATGCGGTACACGCGGCCCGCCGTGCTGGGGCTGGCGACCTCCAGGTAGCCGCGCTCCTCAATGTGCTTGAACTCATCCGGGCGCAGCATCTGACGCAGCAGACGACGCGCCGTCTGCTCTGCCCGATACTGCGCGGCCACGGAATCCACGAACCTGTTCCAGGCCCGCGTCAGGTGCGGCTGAGGCACGCAGCACACCACCGCGAGAGCGACCAGGGCGGCCAGCGCCAGAACGACCACGGGTATCAGCACAGGCGGCATGGCGGGTTCCCTCTACCTCATCCGCCGACGATGCGGGGGACGACGACGACTTTCTGATTCGCCTGCGGGTCGAACTCGTCCATGACCTGGGCCGGCTCGCCGTCCTTCACGATGAACGCTGTCGCGCCCGTCGCGCGCGCCTCAGCCAGGATGCGCTCCGCCTCGGCAATCGCCGCCAGGGCCTCAGGGTCGCCGATCTTGACCGCTTCCGGGTCCCAGTCCACTCGCACGTCACCGACCTTGGACAACATGTGCAGGGAAGCCATCTTTCCTTACTCCTTCCAAACGATTCTCGGTTGTTCTTGCAGATCGGACGGACATCGAGAGGGCAGCAGCGGAGATAGAGATGAGCCTGGGGCGGCGGCCCCGAGCGCCGAGCAAAGATGGCCTGACTTAGCCCTCCGTTCGCAACACAAGCAAGTTTCGTTCCCCGATGGCGCGAGCTTGAACTCGTTGCCGATATCGCGCTGGCGCTGGAGATGGCTCTCCAGCGCCTCCCAGAGGCGGCGGAGTTGCCACTCCACCGCCAGCGGGGGATGGGTAGCGGCACTATTTCGTCAAATTCCATATTAGCGCGAGCGCCGGGATCGTAGGATGTGGCGCAGACGCTCCCAACTTCGCCGCGGTGTGCGCGTGTCCCCCTGCGTCACGGCGCCGGCCGAATAGCGCGCCGTCTCGAACGCTGTGGTGAGCGTCTCGACATCTGGAGCGCCCTCTGGCACGGCCGACCGTAGCCGTTCCGCATACTCCCGCGCCGTCTGGCTCGGCGCGCGCCCGACACCGAGCCGCGCGGCGCGCTGGGCCGTCGAAAGGTAGAAGTAGACGATCAGCTCGCGCGGCGCCAGCCCGCCCAACCGCAGCCAGCGCGGCGGCGGCGGAAGAGTCGTCGGCGCGGCGCGGGCCATGCGTTCGCGGACAGCGCTGGCGACACTGCGGGTAGTTCCGCGCAACCACGCCCACCACGTCGCCAAGAGGCTCATTAGCCGGCCGACGCCCGGCCGACGCGCCGCGCCCGCCACCCACTCCCGCCGCGTCCGCATAAACTGAACCAGGGCGTAGCCGACGACGAACAGCAGCACGGCCCAGAAGATGATCCCGCGCAGCATGGCGAGCCACTCGTTCTCGCCCGTCTGTACCATCGGCGGCGGCGCGCCCAGCGACGGCATCGCCGGCGGCAGCGGCGGGGCCTGGGGCTGCCCGAAGAGGAGCGTCAGCAGCCAGTTGATTAACACCCAGACATAGTAAGTGACGATGAGCCAGGTATAGAACAGGACGGATAGAACGAGGCTGAGCAGCCAATTGAGAACCGTCAGCAGCCCGATGGTGTAGCGCGTGGGTAGAACGGAGACGGCGACGGCGACCAGAACGAGCGTCACCCCGGCCAGGAGCGCCCAGCGCGGCGCCAGGTTCGGCGCGGTGGGGATGTCGTTGAACCGCCACCGCGTGCGCAGCAGCTCGAACCGCGCCTGGCTGAGCAGAAGGAGACCGGTCACAAAGTATAGCAGAACATTCAGAATCAGGCCACCCACCGGCGGCCGGTCCAACTGCAAGAGCGTCGCCACCCCGACGTGCGTCAGCCCGGTCACGACGAGCAGCACGATGCCGCCGTTGAAGAACAGCCCCTGGAGCTCGGCCAGGCTCAGCGACGGGTCGAAGTAGCCGCTCTCCGGCGCTTGCGCCAGCTCCTCGAAGTTGCGGGACACGTCGCCCGCGCCCATCCACGCGAAGTACGCCAGAACGACGACGATGATGAACTCGATGGTCACGATGTTGCGCGGGTCCTGCTGCCACTGGGCCAGGTCGGCGAGGAACGCCTGCGGGCCGCGGGCGACGTAGCTCACGAGCTTCAGCGCCACCAGGATGACCACCCACTCGGCCAGGCGGAATGTCCACCACTCGCGGCCCCACATCCGCTCCCGCCGTACCATCTGCCGCGCGTAGAACGCTTCGAGGCTGACGAGGAAGATGCCCACCACCATGTAGACGGGGTTCCAGTCGGGCACAAAGGCGTTCACGAACTGCGCCACGCTCACGGCGATGCACGCGAACATGAGCGCGACGAGAACTGGGCGCAGGATACGCAACGCGCGGGGCGGCGCAACCGATATCATGGCTACTCTGAAGACGGATTTGCAACGCAAAGGCGCAGAGGCGCAGAGAAAGAATAAAACAGCGTCGTCACGGTGAGACCTCCAAATTATACTCCCAAGTGGGCCAGCTCTGGAACATCGGTTTCCCACTGGATGCGGGTCACCGGGATGCCCAGGCGCGCGGCGGCGCCGCTCGGCGTCCCCTGCGTCAGCACGAGGACGACGCTGAACCCGGCGCGCTGGAGGTGCAGGAGCAGCGGGGCCAGGTCGTCCGGCTCGGCCGGCAGCACCAGCACGACCGTGCTGCCCCAACTCAACCCCGCCGTCACCCGCCGCGCCCACTCCACAACCCCCTCGGCCTTCGCCAACTCGACGCGCGCCAGCACATCCAGCGCCTGAATCAGGTGCGCCTGCCCCTTGCCCGGCGGCAGCGTCATCGGCGCCGTCCCGCTCAGCGGGTCGTAGCCGTTCGCCGCCAGCCCGGCCGCCTGCTGAATGCCCGCCAGGTGGCTCAAGATCGAGGCCGCGACGGTAACCGCCACCTCCGAGGCGTTGTAGCGGCGGTGGACGGCATAGTCGTCCTCGGCCAGGTCGAGCAGCACCATCGTTTCCAGGGCAATCGCCGGCTCGTACTGCTTGAGCAGCAGCTCACCCGTCGCCGCCGACGCCGTCCAGTGGATGCGACGCGGCGAGTCGCCGGCCTGGTACGGGCGGACGCCGCGCACCCGCGACGGGTCCTCGAACAGGCGATGGCGGCTGGGCAGGCTGACCGAGGGCGAGCGCGATGGCAGGCCGAGGCGCGTCAGCGGGACGATCTTGGGGTAGACGGTCAGGTAGCTCTCCCGGCCCTCCCGCGCCTGGTCCTCGCCGAAGCCGAAGACGTCGCCCGCGCCCAGGCTCGTCGGCCCCAGGCGATAGTAGCCCCGCCGACGGCAGTCGAGGGCATACTTCAGGGTGGCGCTCTCGCCCGGCCAGAGGGAGACCACGCGCCGCACGAATGGCGGCGACGCCATCTCGATGGGGACGCCCTCCTGGATGCGCAGCCACGGTACCGGCAGCCGCCCCCCGTTCCGCGCCGTCAGCGTCACCTCCACAATTTCACCCAGGAACGCCCGCTCCTCATAGACCCGCTGCACCGTGATCCCGCGCAGCCCGCGCCGCGTCCACCAATGGGTCACGACCGCCAGCACCGCGAACAGGTAGAACACGTAGAAGAAGATGTCTACCCGCAGGATGACGGCGATGAGAAAGACCAGCAGCAGGAAGCCCCAGAAGTTCTTCATACTTATAGTCTAGCGATTCTCGCCCCCGCTGGCGAACGACACTCAATAATGAGTCTCTATCTTTGCACTTTTCTTGTGGGGGTGGTTTGGAGGGGCAAGCCCCTCCAAATCTTCCCCTGTTTTGCCTTTCGCTGAATGGCAACGTCCCATCGGGCGGGCGAGAAAGGGGGATTGCGGGGCCGCAGGCCCCACCCCCGCGTTGTACTAAACTGCAAAGATAGAGAATGATTGACACGCGTTGGAGACTACGCCATAATTGGGCCTTGAAGGTGAGAGGTAGGTACCCATGCCAAACGGAGTCGCGGAGCGACTGGATATCGAGATCAACGCGTTGCGCCCGCGACGGCTGCGCCTCGCGCTGGCCCAGCTCAACACGACGGTCGGCGACATTGACGGCAACTGCGCCCTCATCCGCCACAGCCTCGCCCACGCGCGCGAAGCCCGCGCCCAGATCGTCGTGTTCCCGGAGCTGGCGATCCCGGGCTACCCGCCGGAGGACTTGCTCCTCAAGCCGGAGTTCATCCAGGCGAACCTGGCGGCGCTGGAGTCACTGCTGCCGGACACCGTCGGCCTGACCGCGATCATCGGCTTCGTGGACGCCAACGTAGACATCTTCAACGCCGCCGCCATCTGCCACGATGGCCGACTGGCCGGTGTCTACCACAAGACCTACCTGCCGAACTATAGCGTGTTCGACGAGGACCGCTACTTTCAGGCGGGCAGCGCCGACTCGGTGTTCGTCCTGGGCGGCGTGACGTTCGGCGTCACCGTCTGCGAAGACATCTGGTCGCCGACCAGCCCGGCCGAAACCCAGGCGCTGGCCGGCGGCGCGGAGCTGCTCATCAACATCTCAGCCTCGCCCTACTACGCCGGCAAGCGCGTCAACCGCGAGCGCATGATCGCCACCCGCGCCGCCGACAACGTTGCCATCGTCGCCTACTGCAACCTCGTCGGCGGCCAAGACGAGCTTCTCTTCGACGGCTCGAGCCTGGTGTACTCGGCCGGCGGCGAGCTGATTGCCCGCGCCCCGGCGTTCGAGGCCGACTTCGTCGTCGCCGACCTCGACATAGACGACGTGTTCCGCCGCCGCCTGAAGGACCCGCGCCGCCGCAAGGACCGCCTCGTCTACGCGGGCGACGGCGCGATCGGCGTCGCGCGTCTGCCGGACATATCGGACACGGGCGCGGCCGAACCCCTCGTTCCGCTGTCGCGCGGCCCCATCGCGCCGCCCCTGTCGGACACCGCCGAAATCTACCGCGCCCTCGTCCTCGGCACGCGCGACTACGTCCAGAAGAACAGTTTCAAGAAGGTCGTCATCGGCCTATCCGGCGGCATCGACTCCTCGCTGACGGCGGCCATCGCTGTAGACGCCCTGGGCGCGGCCAACGTCGTCGGGGTCGCCATGCCCTCGCGCTACTCCTCGACCCACAGCCTGGAGGACGCCGAGGCGCTGGCGCGAAACCTCGGCATCGAGTACAAGCTCGTCCCGATTGACGGCACGTTCCAGGCCTACCTGGAGACGATGGCCCCGGCCTGGCCGGGCACGGAGCCGAACGTCGCCGAGGAAAACCTCCAGGCGCGGATTCGCGGCAACATTCTGATGGCGCTGTCGAACAAGTACGGCTGGCTCGTCCTGACGACCGGCAACAAGAGCGAGGTGTCAGTCGGCTACAGCACGCTGTATGGCGACATGGCCGGCGGCTTCACGCCCATCAAGGATATCTACAAGACGGCGGTGTACGCCCTGTCGCGCTACCGCAACACCCTAGGCGCTGTCATCCCGGAGCGGTCGCTCACGAAGGCGCCGTCGGCCGAGCTGCGGCCGAACCAGACGGACCAGGACACGCTGCCGCCCTACGACGTGCTGGATGGTATCCTGGAAGCGTATGTCGAGGATGACCGCTCGGTGGCAGAGATCGTCGCTATGGGCTACGACGAGGCGGTGGTGCGGCGGGTGATTCGCATGGTCAACATCAACGAGTACAAGCGCCGCCAGGCCCCGCCGGGTATCAAGATTACCCAACGCGCCTTCGGCAAGGACCGCCGCCTGCCCATCACCAACCACTTCAGCGGCTGGAACGGCGGACGGTAGGGGTTGCATAGAGTGGAAACAGGCGTCCTGGAGCGCGAGATCGAGCGCAAGCGCGTGCAGCTCGACGCTCTGCGCGAGATCGGCAAAGCCATCAACTCGGCCTGGGGGCTGGAAAGCAGCCTGGAGCTGATCACCCGGCGCACCGCCCAGGTGATGAGCATGGACTCGTGCTCCATCTACCTGCTCAGCGAGAACCCGAAGGGCCTGGTGCTCAAGTCGTCCACCGGCCTCAACCGCGCCGCTATCGGCCGCGGCTTCCTGCACGTGGGCGAGGGGCTGACCGGCTGGGCCGTGCTGCACAATCAAGCCGCCTGGTCGTCGGAGGCCCACAGCGACCCCCGCTTCCACTACGTGCCGGGGACAGACGAGGCGCGCTTCTCCTCGCTGCTCGCTGTGCCACTCGTCAACCAGGGCCACGTCGTCGGCGCGATCAACGTCCAGACGCGACCGCGCCACGAGTGGAGCGCGGAGGAAATCGAGATTCTGGGGCTGATCGGCGACCTGGCGGCGGGCGCGCTCGAAAAGGCGCTCATGGCCGAGCGGTTGCAGCGGCAGGTCGCCGAGATGACGGCGGTTCAGGAAATCAGCCAGACCATCACCTCTTCGCTGTACCTGGAAGACATGCTGGGCGTCATCGTCGAGATGGTCGCCAAGACGATGAAGGTTTACTCGGCGTCGCTCCTCCTGTTCGAGCAGGGCGACGGCGAGCTTGTCATCTACGCCACGGCCGGCGGCGCGGCCGAGGCGATCCACCGCCCGCCGCGGCCGCTCGGCGAGGGCATCGCCAGCGTTGTCGCCCAGACGCGGCGGCCGATCGTGGTCGTGGACGTGCGCAAGGACCCCCGCTTCCGCGACCCGGAGCGGGCGCGGCGCGAGGGGCTTTGCTCGCTGCTGGCGGTGCCGCTCATGGTGCGCGAGCGCGTCATCGGCGTCCTGCGCTGCTACACCACGACGACCCAGATGTTCAGCGACGACGATGTCAACCTGCTCTCGACACTGGCGAACCAGACGGCGCTCGCCATCGAAAACGCGCAGCTTTCGGTGCGCGCCGCCGTGGTGCAGGAGATGCACCACCGGGTGAAGAACAACCTGCAAACGGTAGCGATGCTGCTGCGCCTGCAAATGAACGACCCGCGCGCCGCGGCCGCGCGGCCGGCGCTTCAGGAGAGCATCAACCGCATCCTGAGCATCGCCGCCGTCCACGAGATTCTGGCCGGGGCGTCCATCGGCCGCGTAGATGCCCGCGCCCTCGTTGAGCGCGTCGCCGGCCTCGTCACGCGGAACATGCTCCAGCCGGGGCAAGCGATCGAGGTGACGGTGGGGGGCGCCGCGCCGACGCTGCCCTCGCAGCCGGCGACGGCCCTGGCCCTGGCGGTCGCGGAGCTTGTGCAGAACAGTCTGGAGCACGCCTTTCCGGCCGAGGCGGAGGGCCACGTCCACATAGACATCGCCGACAGGGGCGCAGAGGTCGTCGTCACCGTGACGGACGATGGGCGCGGGCTGCCGCCCGACTTTGACGCAGCCGTCGAATCAAATCTTGGCGTCCAAATCATCCGCACCCTGATCGAGGAGGATCTGGGGGGCACGTTCCGCCTCGCCAACGGCGCGGCCGGCGGAACCGCGGCCACACTGACCATCCTGAAAGCAGGGAGCTGAGCATGGGCTTGCGTATCTTGATTGCTGACGATGAAGCCATTATTCGCCTGGGCCTGCGGGCGATGCTGATAGACCTGGGACACCAGGTGGTGGCGGCGGCCCGCGACGGCCAGCAGGCTATCGAGATGGCACGGGAACATCACCCCGACCTGGCGTTTCTCGACGTCAAAATGCCGCGCAAAGACGGCCTGGAGGCGGCGGCGGAGATCAGCCAGGAGGACCCGATCCCCATCATCCTGCTGACCGCCTACTCCGATGCCCAGACCATCAGCCGGGCGCGGGAAGGCGACGTGCTAGGCTACCTGGTCAAGCCGGTCAAGGAATCGGACCTGGCGCCGACCATCGCCGTCGCCCAGGCGCGTTTCAGGGAGAAGATGACGCTCGGCGGCGAGCACGCCTCGCTGGTCGAGGCTGAGCAGACCCGCGCCACGGTGGATCAGGCCAAGGCCCGCCTCATGGCCGAAGCGGGCCTGACCGAGCCGGACGCCTACAAATACATTCATTTCACCAGCCGCCGCGAGCGGCGCACCATGCGCCAGGTTGCCGAGCGCATCCTCGGGGCGCCGTCCGTGGCCGAAATCATCGCGCCCACCGCAGATGGGGCGTAAAAGGAGAGACTCTCATGGATCGGAAAATCCGCGTCCTCGTCGCCAAGCCCGGCCTGGACGGCCACGACCGAGGCGCGAAGGTGGTTGCCCGCGCCCTGCGTGACGCCGGCATGGAAGTCATCTATACCGGCATCCGCCAGACGCCGGACATGATCGTCGAGGCGGCGCTCCAGGAGGACGTGGACGTCATCGGCCTGTCCATTCTCTCCGGCGCCCACATGGCCCTCTTCCCGCGCATCGTCGAGCTGATGAAAGAGAACGGGCTGGACGACGTCCTCATCATCGCTGGCGGCATCATCCCCGACGAGGACGTGCCGCAACTCAAGGCGCTGGGCATCTCTGGCATTTTTGGGCCGGGTACGTCCACTCAGGACATCGTCGCCTTCATCAATGCCAATGTCCGCCGCACCAGCGTGGCATGATGACCCGGCCTGGGCGCGGGTGAAGTCCGCGCTCAGCCCCGCAATCCCGCGTCTCATTCTGCTGGATGGTCTCCTCGCGGCGCTGCTGACGGCAATCGCCGCCTGGATCCGCCTGGATGCCTTGCAGCTTGTGCCGTCGTTCACGGACGAGATTGGCGAAATCCAGTTCGCTCACGAGATTGCCAGCGGCCATATCCTGCCGGTTGTGTCGAAGGACACGTACATCGGCCCGCTGTACCACTACCTGTTGGCGGCCGGGCTATGGGCCGGCGGCGACGCGACCTGGCCGCGCACGTTCTCCCTGATCCTCGGCGCGCTGACCGTCGGCCTGACCTATGTTCTCGGCGTGAGCCTGGCCGCACTCTACCATCCGCGCGCGCCCGCGAGGGCCAGGCTCGCCGGTGTCATCGCCGCTACGCTGATGGCCGTCTCATTCGTGCCGGTCGTGGTCAGCAGCCATATCGCCTGGTCGAACACAACGTCGCCTTTCTGGGCGACGTTGTTCTTCCTGGCGGTGAGCGAGACGGTGCGGCGAAACAACCCGCGGCTACTCGTGCCGGCGGCCCTTCTCGGCGGGCTGGCGCTCCAGACCCACCCGTCCATCGTCGTGTTCGTGATCGGCGCGGCCGCGTGGCTTGTCGCCATGCGGCCGGCGTGGCTCAGGACACGCTGGCTGTGGCTCGCCGCGCTCGTCAGCGTTCTGAGCATCGCCAACCTCATCGGCTACGCGCTCGTCAGCCGCGGCGCATCCATTGCGCTGGCGTCGTCGCGGGATTACGCCTGGACCGGCAGCCTCACCGCCGAGGTGTATGCCCAAAACGTCCGCGGCTTCCTGCTAACCGCATATGAACTGACCGGCTCCACTTTCCCCGGCGCTCTGCCGCCCCAGCCGGCCGTTCTTCTGTCGCCGCTTCTCATCCTCTATGGCGCGCTCGCCATCGGCGCTGTCATCATGACGGCCCGCCGCGCCGGCCTGCCGGCGGCTCTGTGGCTGGCGGCCCTCGCGCTCGTGCCCATCTTCAACCGCCGCTATGAGGCATACATCGAGGGCCGCTACCTCGCGCCGCTGCTGCCACCGACATTCGCGGCGATGGGGGCGCTCCTGGCAGGCGGACTGACAGCATGGGCGACGGCCCGCCCGCGCTGGGTGGGACGGGCGCTGGCGGTGGCGGCGGCGCTCGCCGTCGTGCTGGGCGTGGGCTATGCCCTCGCCCGCCTCGACCAGTTCTACTCGTACCAGGCGGCCCAGGGGTATACCAATGCGCGGCTGTGGCAGGTCATCGCCGCAGTCGAAGCCTCGAAGACAGATGGCTCGATGGTCCTGGTTGACCGCAACCTGAAAGACCTGCGCAACGGCAACGGCGTGAATGTCTACCGTCTGCTGGAAGGGCTGCTGGACCTGGAGCAGACGGACACCGACAAGCAGCGCGTTGAGAAGCTGCCGTCAGCGCCGGTGGGCGCGTACATGATTCTCACCGACGCGCAGCGTGACGCCCTGGCGACCACCCTCGACCTGGAGCCGGTGGACATCGGCGAGCCGCCGGCCAACGCCGAGCCTGGCGCGTACTGGGTGTACCGCGTCCGCGCCCGCCTCCCCGGCGCGTCCTGATGCGGCGAGGCGTTGGGCCACGAAAAGCGCGAAAAGGACTCGAAACGCCACAGGTTGTTACCAGACAAAGGAGAAGATTGTGACAACTGCATCCAAGAGTTCCACCATGATCACTGACCCGCAGGAGGCGTTCGAAGTTGGCATTGAAGGCTACATCTTCCTCTACCCGCTGATTACGATGGCCGTCACTCGGCGCGTCATGACGAACGCGCCGGCCGAGCAGGTGCCCGGCTTTGGCCCAACCGGCGCATTCTCTCATATGCGCGCCTTTCCAGATGCCAACTTCAAAGAGGTCGTGCGACCGAATTTCGATACGCTATACTCGTCGGCCTGGGTGGATCTGACGCGCGAACCGACGGTCCTGTCGGTGCCAGACACTCAAGGGCGCTACTACCTGCTGCCTATCCTGGACATGTGGACCGACGTCTTTGCTGCGCCGGGGTCACGCACATCGGGTACCGCGGCCGCGCAGTTTGCGCTCGTCGCCGAGGGCTGGCAGGGCGACTTACCGGCAGGGATCGAGAAGATCGAGGCGCCGACGCCGTATGTCTGGATCATCGGACGCACGCAGACAAACGGCCCGGCGGACTACGACGCCGTGCACAAGGTGCAGGACGGCTACGTGCTTACGCCCATGTCGCAGTGGCCGAATCCGCCGCAGCCGCCGTCGTTTACGTTCGACCCTACAGTAGACATGAAGACGCCGCCGCTGCGCCAGGTCAACGGCATGTCGGCGAAGGATTTCTTCACGTATGGGGCAGAGCTGATGAAGCTGCATCGCCCCCACAAGACCGACTGGTCCCAGGTTGCCCGCCGACGGCTGATGGGGCTGACGCCGGGCGAAACGTTCGCGTGGGACAAGCTCGCCCCCGCCGTTCAGGCGGCGCTGGAGCAAGTCCCCGCCGCTGCGCTCAAGTCCATGCAGGCCAAATTGCCGACGATGGCGCGTGTTGTCAACGGCTGGCAGATGAATACGGACACGATGGGTGTCTACGGCGACAGCTATTTGAAGCGCGCGATTATCGCCATGGTGGGTCTGGGCGCGAACCAGACTGTAGATGCGATCTACCCCCTCAGCTCTGTTGACGGCGACGGCCAGGCTTACGACGGCGCCAACAAGTATGTCTTGCACTTCGACAAGAGTAATCTGCCGCCGGTCGGCGCCTTCTGGTCTATCACCATGTATGATGCCGAAGGTTTCCAGGTTGCCAACGAGATCAACCGCTTCACTGTCGGCGACCGCGACGCCCTGACATACAATGCTGACGGCTCCCTGGATATCTACATCCAGCACGCGAACCCCGGCCCTGACAAAGTCGCCAATTGGCTCCCATCGCCGACGGGCGCGTGGAACCTCACCATGCGGCTGTACGCGCCCAAGTCGCGGGTGCTGGACGGCACGTGGAACCCACCCGCCGTGAGGCGCGTCGGCTCGTAGTGGCTCGGGTTTGCGTATCAGCGCGTCTTCTGCTAGAATAACTGGACATATGTTCTATATCGAGAACGGATGACGTGTCCTATCGAGAGAGGCCCCATGCCTAAGCTGAAGACGCGCTGGGTGTGCCAGCAGTGCAATGCGTCGTTCCCGAAGTGGAATGGCCGCTGCTCGGAGTGCGGCGAGTGGAACTCCCTGGTCGAGACGGTCGTGGACGAGAGCCGCGCCGCCCGCAGCAAGACGATCTTTGCCGCCACCGGCAACGGCAGCCAGCCGGAACGTCTGGGCGATATTGCCGCCGACTCGTTGGCCCGCGTCGAGCTGCCCATCGAGGAGTTCAACCGCGTGCTGGGCGGCGGCATCGTCCCCGGCTCCCTCGTCCTCATCGGCGGCGACCCCGGCATCGGCAAGAGTACGCTGCTGCTCGAAGTGTCGGCGATGATGGCGCAGCGCATCAAGCCGGTGCTGTATGTTTCCGGCGAGGAGTCGGCGCGGCAGGTGAAGCTCCGCGCCGACCGCCTCGGTGTGAACGCCGACGACCTCTACCTCCTGTCGGAGACGAACCTCAACGCCATCATTGATCAGGCGCGGCAACTTCGCCCCCGCCTCCTGGTGGTCGATTCCATTCAGGCCGTCTACCTCGAGGAGCTGGAGGCGACGGCCGGCTCGGTCTCGCAGGTGCGCGAGTCGGCGGCGCGGCTGATGCACCTGGCGAAGGGCGACAACATCCCCATCTTCGTCGTCGGCCACGTCACCAAGGCCGGGGCCATCGCCGGCCCGCGCATCCTGGAGCACACCGTAGACACCGTGCTCTACCTGGAGGGCGAGCGCTTCCACTCCTATCGCTTGCTGCGCTCCGTCAAGAACCGCTTCGGCTCGACCGACGAGGTGGGCGTGTTCGAGATGCGGCGCGAGGGGCTGGTGGAGGTGGCGAACCCGTCCGAGGCGTTCCTGGCCGAACGCATGGTCGCCGTGCCAGGCTCGACCGTCGCCGTCACTGTGGAAGGGACGCGCCCGCTGCTGGTCGAGGTGCAGGCGCTGACCTCGGCGACGGCGTCCCAGGTGCCGCGCCGCACCGCCAACGGCATTGACCTCAACCGCCTGCTGTTGCTGACGGCGGTGCTGAGCAAGCGCGTCGGGCTGAAGCTGGCGGTGCAGGATGTGTTCGTCAACGTCGTCGGCGGGCTGCGCATCACCGAGCCGGCCGTGGACCTGTCCGTCGCCGTCGCCCTGGCGTCGTCGCAGCGCGGCGCGCCCGTCGCCCCCGACCTGGCGGTGTTCGGCGAGGTCGGCCTATCCGGCGAGCTGCGCTCTGTCGGCCACACCGAGAAGCGCCTCAACGAGGCGGCCAAGCTCGGCTTCAAGCGCGTCCTCATGCCGCGCCACCCGCGCAACAGCGAGCTAAACACACCGAACGGGCTGCAAGTGCTCGAGGCGCGTTCCGTCGGCGAGGCGCTGGACCTGGCGCTCCAGCCGACACGCCCGGCGGCGGAGCGCGCCCCCGTCGGGGAAGAGCAAAGTATTCATGATCGGCTAAGGTAGGGTTAATGGAGGCTTAATCGAGGCGCTCTATAATACAAGGCAAGGTGGCTAACCTCCCACCCTACCTCTCAGAGACAACGGCCTGCGCGTGACTCTCACACGCTCAGGCCGTTGTTTCTTGTTCCGATGATTCGATGGGACGAGCGCTCATCCGCCTGATGACTGATGATTTCTTGCCCTATTTCGCGCTAAGATTTATCATAGGGAACGCGACGATGGTCCCCGTCTGCTGAAGCCCCTTCTTTCTTTGTGGACCGATGGCCGACAGAGACGCGCGAGCGGGACTGTCGGCGTGCCTTTTCTGTAGGGATGGATTGCATGAAGCGTGTGATGATGTTGTGGCCGCTGCTGTGGCCGTTGAACCGAAGAGTCGCTGTTGCAAGCGAGGGCGTCAGCGGCCGCGTCAATCGCATGGCCGGGCCGGTCATCGTCGAGAACCTGCTCCAGACGCTGATGGGCGTCGTGGACATGATCCTCGTCGGCGCTCTGGGGGCGGATGCGCTGGCCGGCGTGGGCAGCGCCATCCAGGTGCTGTGGGTCATCCAGTCCGGCTTCGCCGCGATCACGACGGGTACGACGGTACTCATCGCCCACAGTACCGGCGCGGGCCAACGCGACGACGCGAACTGGGTGCTCAAGCAATCCGTGATGGTCGCCACCGTCCTCGGCATCCTCATCGGCATCCTGGGCTGGTATCTCGCCTTCCCCATCATCGCGGCGATGGGCGGCGAGCCGGAGATGGTGGTGGACGGAGCGATCTACTTCCGCATCACCGCCACGATGAGCATCTTCATCCTGGGCATGTTCATCCTCGGCGCGGCCCTACGCGGCGCTGGCGACAGCAAGACGCCGATGAAGGTCGCCGTGGTCGCCAACATCATCAACGCCGTCCTCGCCTGGGCGATGATCAACGGGCATCTTGGCTTCCCGGCCCTCGGCATCATCGGCTCGGCCTGGGCGACGGCTATCGCCCGCGCCGTCGGCATGATCCTCCTGCTCGGCGTCTTGATCTTCGGGCGCGGCAAGCTGCACCTGAAGCTGCGCGGAAGCTGGCGGCCGGATTGGTCGGTGTTGCGGCGCATGTTCAACATCGGGCTGCCCTCGATGGGCGAGCAGCTGATGATGAGCGTCGGCATGCTCCTGTTCGGCGTCGTCGCCATCCGCATGGGGACGGAGGTCTACGCGGCGCAGCGCGTGGTCATGAACATGATCTCGTTCAGCTTCATGCCCGGCCTGGGCTATGCCATCGCCGCGACGGCCCTCACCGGCCAGTACCTCGGCGCGCGTGAACCGTACACCGCCAAGCGCGCGACGGACTACGCAACGCTGGCCGCCCTGGTCATCATGTCGGCGGTGGCCGTGGTGATGTTCTTCTGGGGCGAGCCGCTGATGCGCGTCTACACGTCGGACGCGGTCATTATCGCCATCGGCGTCTCGGCGCTGAAGGTGCTGGCGCTGACGCAGCCGTTCCAGGCCATCGGCCAGGTGCTGGCCGGCGGTCTGCGCGGGGCGGGCGACACGCGCTACCCGATGGTCATTACCAGCGCGTCCATCTGGCTGATCCGCCTGCCGCTGGCGTTTCTGTTGGGGCCAATCTTGGGGCTAAGCCTGGCGTGGGTCTTCGTCGCCGCCGTGCTGGACGGCGCATTCCGCGCCGTGATGATGTGGGTGCGCTACCGCCAGAACAAGTGGATGCACATCAAGGTGTGAGGGTGTTCTTTAGTCAAGAATTGTCACGAGCAATCGCGCGCCAGGCTTCAAGTCAACGGCGACATCGAGCTTGATCTGGTCGCCGTCGAAATGAGCCGGCACCGTGACCAGAACACCAGCGTCACTCGCTGATTGATCCGACGCGAGATTATGGCGAGCCAGGAATGCGCCACGCCGAAAGACATGCCGTCCCGGCGGCAGCACTTCGTCAGCATGAAGACCACCCCCCAGATCGGCCGCATAGTCTTCCTCGGTCACCTCTACGACGAAAAGCTCATCCTCGTTGCTCATAGAGTCTCCTGAGTTGGTCATCCGCGCGCCGAGCGGAGATGATTCGAATCACCTCCGCCGCGACCTCCTTGTACACGACAAACAAGAGGCGACGGCTGGACAGCCCGATGAGATTGTAGCGGTCTTCGGCGCCGGAATGCGCTGCATCATAGTCGTCAAGCGCGTTGGGGTCGAAGAAGGCCTCGATGGCCTCCTCAAAGCTGACCTGATGGCGTTGGAAGTTGATGGCTGCTTTGTTCGGGTCCCATTCGAAGCGCATACATGAATTATACCAACGCCATCGGGGATTGCATAAGTGCGAAGAGCGACTTCAACGAGCGGTTAACAAGAGCGCCCCTTCCAACGCCGCCAGCGTGCCGGCATCGTACTCGCCCGCGCCGCGCCACAGCACGCGCCCGTCCCTGTCCACCAGCAGCAGGGTGATGGTGCTCTCATCGGTCACAGCCAGGGGCGCGAGAAACCGCTTTTTGTCGGTGTAGATCGTCAGGGTGCGCTCGCGCGCGTCCTTGCTGGCGATGCCCGCCGCCATGCCGCCGTCAATGAACCGCTGTACCATGCGGTAGCGGTTGGCGAGCGTCGGCAGCTCGTAGATGCGGACGCCGGGGCGGCGCGCAGTCAGGGCGTCCAGGTGCGGGACCCAGACGTCAATGATGTCCTGCTGCCACCGCTGGAACGCCAGGATGATGATGTTAAGGTCACCCTCGAAGTCCGCCGGCAGGTGGAACTCCCGCCCCTCCAGGTTACGCGCCTCGATCTGTGGAAACATGCCCATTCTCATTCCGTGTGTTCCGTGTATTCCGCGGTTACTTCTTGGCTTGGCGGCGTGGGACACTAACGCTTACTGCACCAACCCCCGCGCCGCGATGGGCCAGACGACCTCCACCCACTCGCCGCGCACGCCATACGCCTGGTTGTGCAGGTTGACGGCGACGCACACGTGGTTGGGGATGACGCGCACCCGGTCGCCGATCTGCGGCTTTACCGGACACGCCGCCACATCCACGTAGGCGTGCTCCTCGTTCAGCTTGTAGATGCGCGCCGCCGGCAGCTCCACAATGTAGCCGAAGGGCGGCCCGCCCTCCGTCGTCAGCGTCTTCGAGCCGCCATCGAGGATGACGCGGTCGGGCGTCGGCGCGCTGACGACGGTACACAGCAGCGTCGCCGCGCAGCGCTCCAGGCTGAAGTAGCCGCCCAGCACCCCGGTCATGTCCTCGAAGATGTACGTCCCAACGCGCACCTCGGTCAGCCGCGGGATTTCATGGTGCGACCGCATCGAGGGGCTGCCGCCGCCGCTCACGACCTTTGGCGTCAGCCCGGCTGCGTCCAGCGCCGCGCACACCGCCCCGAGATGCGCCGCGTTCTCGGCGTTGCTCGGGTAGAGCATGATGCCCCGCCACACCAGCCCCGGCAGGCTCTCGATGAGCTGCGCCAGTCGCACCACCTCCTCGATGGCGACAACGCCGGCGCGCTCGATGGTCGTCGCCACCTCGATGAGGACGCCCACCGACGTGCCGTGGGCCGCCATCGCGTCGCTCAGCCCCCGCGCCGCCACCTCGGAATCGACGGCCACGCTCATGGCGGCCTGGCGCGTCAGGCGGGCCAGCCGCTCCAGCTTGGCCGGGCCGATGATGTTGAACGGGATGAGGATGTCGGGGATGCCCGCCGCCGCCATGACCTCGGCCTCGCCAAGTTTCTGGCAGGCGACACCGACCGCGCCGGCGCGCATCTGCCAGTGGGCCAGGGCGGGGATCTTGTGCGTCTTGATGTGCGGGCGAAACGCGAGGCCCTGCGCGTCGCAGTACGCCTGCATCGCGGCGATGTTGCCCTCGACGCGGTCGAGGTCGAGGATGAGGGCGGGGGTCTCGATATCGGACACGTGCATGGGCTGGCTCTCCTGGCATGGGCGCGGGGGCGCGCGATGGTCTTGGGGTGGCTTCACCCCGGATTATAGCACAGATCGCCTTACGATTTCTCGTATCGAGCCGCGCCGACGGGATAAACAGTTGGAGCAAGGTGCGGCCTGGGGTATAATGCAGGGTGGCGCGGCGCGCCAGCCCTCCCCGCCAACCACGACTTTCAGCCTGTAACGAGGAGACTATAGTCATGCCAAAGTTCGACTACGAAGAAGAAATCAATGCGAGTTGGGAAACCGTATGGGGCATCGTGAGCGACCCCAATACCTGGACGCAGTGGTTCCCTGAGATCGAGAGCATGTCCAACTTCACCGGCCTGGCCGAGGGCGGGACGTTCAACTACCAGTACCAGGGCATGGACGGCGATGGCAAGATCACGGCGCTGCGCACCAACCGCGAGACGAAGGAGATCGAGGTCGCCACCGACGTGCGCAACAACCGCGCCTGGCACTGGTTCCGCGTCGGGCCGAAGAAGGGCTTTGGGGCCAGCGACGGCGTGTCGTGGCTGAACTACCACATGGAGTACAGCGCCGCGATTCCTATCCTGGGCGAGATCGTCGAGCATGGCAACGACGCCGACGAGAAGCGCGTGCGCGACACCGTCTACAAGGTCAAGTTCATGGCCGAGGGCGCTGGCAAAGGCGCTGGCGGCGTCTGAGGCGCAACAGGGTCACAAGAGCGGGGGGCATGGCGCGCCATGCCCCCCGCGTTGAGTCTCAGGCGCGAACCCCGCGCGTTACTTGCGGTTGACCGCGTCGGTCACGGCCTTCATCGCCGCCGCGTTGGCCTGCTCCGGCGTGGACTTGCCGGTGATGACGCCGGTAATCTGCTGCGTGATGGCATCGCGCGACTCCTGCCAGCCGGCGACGCTCGGCTCCGAGCGGCCGTACTGCAACAGGTCGAAGCCCTTGGCGTAGACCGGGTTCTTTTCGAGGTAGGTCTTAACCGCCGGCGAGGTGTTGCCTTCCTTGTTGACCGGGAAGTAGTTGGCAATGGTCGCCCACGTGCCGGACGGCTGCGCGCTCATCCAGTACTTGAGGAAGAGCCAGGCGGCCAGCTCGCGCTCCGGCGTCGTCTTGTTGATGGAGTAGCTCGGCCCGAACAGGTTGACGACCGGCTTGGCCGTCGAGTGCGGGTAAGCCGCGATGCCCCAGGTGAAGCGCTCCTTGTTCGTCGCCTGGTCCGTGATGGCCTGCTTGTAGAACGGGACGCCGGTGGATGTGCCGAAGGTGAACAGCGTCTTGCCCAGGCCGAAGTCGGTCTGCTCGCCGAACTGCTGGCCCGGCTGGTAGCCATAGCCCTTGTCCAGCATATCCTTGTACCACTGCATCGTCTCCAGGCCGGCCTTGTCGAACGCCGCCGCCTTGCGGTCCGCCGACAGCAGCTCGCCGCCGCGGGCCCAGACCTGGAGGGCGAAGCTCGAGGCGTCGGTGCGGAAGGCGAAGCACTGCTTGTCGGGCATCTGCGTCTTGAGCTTGGCGCACACCTCGGCGAACTGCGCCCACGTCTCCGGCGGCTTGTCGTAGCCAAGCTGCTTGAGGAGGTCGGCGTTGTAGTACATCACCTCCTGGCTGACGGCGGGCGGCAGGCTCAGAATCTGATTGTTGAAATCCGGGTACTTGTAGGCGTCGAACACCCACTGGTCAATCTGCTTCGACAGGTCGCCCAGGCCATACTTCGAGCTTTGCATGAACGGGTCGAGGGGCTGCGACACGTCCTCGCGGGCATACTCGGCGATCTGGTTCGGGTAGCTCCACACGGCATCCGGGACGGCGTTGCCCGCGATGGCGGTCAGCTCCGACTTGTACATGTCGTTGTAGTTGCCCTTGTAGACTGACGTCACGCGGATGTTGGGGTACTGCTTCTGGAAGTCCTCAATGACCTGCTTGATGGCCTGCTGCTGGGCGCCGGTGAACACGTTCCAGAAGACGATGTCCACGTTCTTGCCGGTCAGGTCAATCGCGTCTAGCTCGGCGGCGGTCGCCACGCCCTTGCCGATCTTCTGCCCGGCCGGCGACTCCTGGGTCGGGATGGGCGTGTTGGTGGGCGGCGTCGCGGGCTTCGTCGCCGCGCCGGCCGCCGGGGCGCTCGTGGCCGCCGCGGGGGCTGTCGTCGCCGCCGCGGCCGGCGCCTTCGTCGGCTCCGTCGCGGCCTTTGCGGCCGGGGCCGCTGTGGGCGCGGCCGGGGCCGTCGTGGCGGCTGCCTGCGGGGCCGGCGCCGTCGTCGCCGCGCCGCCACACGCCGCCGCGACAACGGCGACGGCCAGCAGCGCGGCCAGGATCAACAGAATGCGTTTCATGGGGTACTCCTCCTAAAATTACGAATATCAATCGCTGTCACCCTGAGCGGAGCGAAGGGTCTCTCCGCCGAGGGCCGGCGGGATGCTTCGCTGCGCTCAGCCTGACAACTCGGGTCTACAACAAGCCTCGGCCCTTCATTCCTCCGTGTCCTCTGCGCCGCTGTGGCATATCTCCTCATCCCTTCAAGCCGGAGCCGGAGATGCCCTCGATGAACTGCTTCTGCGCAAAGAAGTACAGCACCAGAATAGGCGCGACGGCGATGACCGACGCCGCCATGAGCAGGTGCGTGTTCGTGCTCGCCTCGTTGATGAAGCTGTACAGGCCGACCTGGATGGGCCGCATCTCCGGGCTGTTGGTGACGATGAGCGGCCACAGCAGCGAGTTCCAGCTCCCCAGGAACGTGAACAGGGCGACGGACACCAGCGCGGGCTGCGACAAGGGCAGGACGATGGCGACCAGGAAGCGCAGGTGGCTCGCGCCGTCCAGCACGGCCGCGTCGTAGTAGTCCGACGGGATCTGGGCGAAGAACTGCCGCAGCAGGAAGATGGCGAACACGCTCGCGCCAAACGGAAAGATGAGCGCGGCGTAGCTGTCAATCCAGCCCAGGTCGCGGATGGTCAGGAAGTTCGGGATCATGGTGATCTCGAACGGAATCATCAGCGTCGTCAGGAAGATGATGAAGATGACCTCGCGCCCGAAGAAGTTCATGCGGGCGAAGGCGTAGGCCGCCAGGGCGGACGTAAACAGCACCAGCGCCGTTGTCGAGACCGAGATGAACAGCGTGTTGGCGAGGTAGCGCCCGAAGGGCGCCATCGTCAGCGCCGTAGCGTAGTTGCTCCACTGCGGCACAGCCGGCAGAAACTGCTGCGTCGCGTACTCCTGGAACGTCTTGAGCGACGTCAGCACCATCCACACGAAGGGGAACATGGCGACCAGCGCGCCGATGATGAGGATGGTATGGGTGCTCACCTGGCGCAGGGTGCGCTGGCGGCGAGCGGCGTCGTTGCGGGCGTCAACAGCAGCAGTCGCCATGTCGTGGTCTCTCCCACCTACGAGTAATGCACCCAGCGGCTGCTGCTCCAGCGCTGGAGGAGCGTCAGGCCGAGGATGATGAGGAATAGCACGAAGGCCATCGCCGTGGCGTAGCTGTAGTTGGGCGGGCCGGCCTCGCCGTAGAAGATGCGGAACAGGTAGATCGTCGTCGTCATCGTCGTGTCCAGCGGCCCGCCTTTGGTCTGCGCCGCCGCCTGGTTCATCGTGACGATCTGGGTGAACGCTTGCAACGCGCCGATGGTCGAGATCACGATGAGGAAGAAAATCGTGGGCGACAGCAGCGGGACGGTGATGTGGCGGAAGAGCTGCCAGCCATCGGCGCCGTCAATCCGCGCCGCCTCGTACAGCTCCTTGGGGATGTTCGACAGCCCGGCCAGGTAGATGACGATGTCGTAGCCCAGGCGCTGCCAGATGACGAAGATCATGATCGTCACCAGCGCCAGGCTCGGCCCGGCCGCCCACTCCGGCAAGCGCACGCCGAAGTTGGTGGCGGCGAGCTGGAAGACGCCATTGGGCTCCTGGAGCCACTTCGGCCCGCTCATGCCTAGCTTGCCCAGGATGTTATTGATGAAGCCGCTCTGCGGGTTGAAGATCGTCGCCCAGACCGTCGAGGCGGCGACGAGCGAGGTGATGAAGGGCAGGAAGTAGAGGGTGCGGTAGAGGGACAGGCCGCGAACGCCCTGGAACAGAAGGTACGCGATCAGCAAGCCGAGACCCAGGGTCACCGGCACAGTGAAGATGACGTAGTAGAACGTGACGAGCAGCGAGTTCCAGAACTTGTCGTCCTGGAAGAGGCGCTGGTAGTTCGCCAGTCCGATGAACTCCACCGGCCCGCGGCGCAGGCTCCACGTGTTCAGGCTCATGTAGAAGGCGTAGAACAGCGGACGGATGCTGAACACGAACAGGAGGATCGCCGCCGGCGCCAGGAACAGGTAGGCCAGCAGCGTCTCGCGCCAGTAGCGCCGCCGTCCCCCAGCCACCCGAGGCGCGGCCTGCGCCCGGGCGCGCGCGCCCCCCAATTCTACGTTTTGCACACCCATCCTCCTGAGAATCGAACCCCGGCGGCGCAGCCATCACGCTCTTCAGCTATCCTAGCTGAAACGAGAGTGGAAGTCAAAGGTTTAACACGCGCTTAACATGCCGTGGGGACCCCCTTGCTCTCCCGCCAGCAGGGGAATGACGGGCGTAATCGCGTCGCGCTGAAGGAGCCGACTGATGAACATTACCGAAATTACCGCGCTATCGCGCGGACTGAAGCACTGGCGCTAAGAAGACGAAGTCCTGCGGACTGCTTGAGTCCCGCAGGGACTTTGCCTCCTTAGCGCCGTGGCTTTAGCCCGGCGCCGTCGGGCTATGGCGCGGTTATTTTGTTAATCCTCATAAGTCGGCGCTACAGAGCAGAATGGTAGCTCTGCACAATAGCGTGGAGACCCGCTGCTGGCGCTGGAGATGGCTCTGCAGCGCCAGCACGATAGGCTCTTTCACGGCAAACTGCGGAGCTACCAGCAGAATTGTAGCGCCGACTTTAGTCGGCATCTGTCTACATCGTCGCGCCGATGATCCAGGGGTTGAACTCCTCCTCGCCGATGCCCTGGGCCTCGCTCTTCGACGGCTCGCCGCTGGCGACGCGCAGCAGCAGCTCGAAAATCTCCTCGCCGACCTCCTGAATGGTCGCGCCGTCGAGGATACGTCCCGCGTTCACGTCCATGTCGGGCAGCATGCGTGCGTACATCTCGCTGTTGCTGGCAATCTTGATGCTCGGCACCGGCTTGAAGCCGAAACAGCTCCCCCGCCCGGTCGTGAACGCGACCATGTTGCACCCACCGGCGACCTGCCCCGTCACCGACACGGGGTCGTAGCCCGGCGTGTCCATGTAGACGAAGCCCCGCTCCTGGATTGGGTAGGCGTACTCCAAGACCTCGACCAGAGGTGACGTACCCGCTTTGGCGACTGCGCCCAGCGACTTCTCGTAGATCGTCGTCAGCCCGCCGGCCTTGTTGCCCGGCGTCGGGTTGTTGTCCATCTCGAAGCCGTTGCGCCCGGTGTAGTCCTGCCACCACGCGATGCGGTCGACCAGCTGCTGCCCGACCGCCGACGACACGGCCCGCCGCGTCAGCAGGTGCTCGGCGCCGTAGATTTCCGGCGTCTCGGACAGCACGACCGTGCCCCCCTGCCCCACGATTAGATCGCAGGCGTAGCCTAGGGCCGGGTTGGCGGTGATGCCCGACCAGCCGTCGCTGCCGCCGCACTGGAGCGCCAGGCTCAGCGCCGAGGCGTCCACCGTCGTGCGGCGGGCGCGGTTGGCGACGGGCAGCAGCTGCGCCACGGCCGCCAGCCCCCGCTCGACCGTCGCCGCCACGCCGCCCTCCTCCTGGAGCATCACCATCGGCGGCAGGCGGCGCTCCTCGCCCGGCATGTAGAGCGTCTGCGCCTCGATGAGCGGGGCAAGCTGGTTGATCTCGCAGCCGAGGCTGACCAGGACGAACCCGGCCACGTTGGGGTGGCGGGCGAAACCGGCCAGCGTGCGCTGGAGCATGGCGATCTCCGGCCCGCCGAAGCGCGTCCCGCAGCCGTTCTTGTGCGTCAGCGCCACGATGTCGTCTACGAAAGGGTAGTCCGGCAGCAGCTCGGCCCGCGCCCGCTCAGCGATGCGCCGCGTCGTGTGCGCTGAGCAGTTGACCGACGAGATGAGGGCGATGGTATTGCGCGTCCCCACGCGCCCGTCGTGGCGGATGTAGCCCTGGAACGTGCGGCGTTCGTTCTGCGGCACAAGGTTGATTGGGTGGCAGTCCACGCCGAAAGCGAAATCGCGCTCCAGGTCGGCAACGCCCAGGTTGTGGGTGTGGACGTGGGCGCCGGGCGCGATATCCGCCGTGGCGAAGCCGATGACCTGGCCGTAGCGGTGGACGGGCGCGCCGGACGGGACAGCGCGCAGGGCGATCTTGTGGCCGACAGGGACGACTTCCCGCGCCACGATGGCCGCGCGGCCGTCCGCCTCGACGGCGCGTCCCGCCACCAGCGGGGTGCGCGCTACAGCAACGTCGTCGTCCGGGTGGAGGACGACGACGCGGGCTTCACCGACAGGATCAAGGATTTGCATAAGAGTTCCTCCTCGAAGAGCAGGAAACGCAAAGGCGCAGAGACGCAGAGAAAGTCCTGGGTTTTTCCCCTTTGCGTCTCTGCGGGTAGCTCAGCAGTTGAGCGTGGAGACCCCCCCTCTCGTCCCCCCGCCAGCGGGGGGATGGCGAACGCAGCCCTCTTCTTCCCCCTGCTAGCGGGGGGGATGGGGGGGGTAGTCCGCCGTTCCACGCTATTGTGCGGAGCTACCTCTCTGCGCCTACCCTGAAAATAGCCTTCAATTGTCATGCTGAGCCGAAGGCGAAGCATCTGGGCCGCAGTCCAGACCCTTCGCTGCGCTCAGGGTGACAGCTATGTTGACCGGCGGCCTTTGCGTTACTATTCCATTCTGGACAGCTCACGGCGGCCAGGGGTTGGCGAAATCGTTGAGGAGCGGGCCGCCAAATGTCGTATCGGGCTGATCGAAGGGGTCCGTCCACTCGCGCGGGTCGTCGAGGTTGCGCTGCCAGGCGCGGGCAAACGCATTGTAGAGCGAGATGGCGTCCCAGTCCATGTCAATGAAGTTGAGCGGGTTGTAGGCGTGGCGGTGACTGGTGTCGCGGATCTCGAGGTGCAGGTGCGGGCGCGAGAAGCACGTCGCGTCCGGATCGCCCGACAGCCCGACGACCTGCCCCTGCTTGACTGGCGTCCCTGGCGCGAGGGTCGGGCGCTGGAGCAGGTGGCCATAGAGCGAGGCGTAGCCGTTGGGGTGGTTGATCATGATATTGTGGGGGCCGGAGCCAAAGCCGTAGACGTTGTCCACGTCCGTCACGACGCCGTCGCCGACGGCCAGGACAGGCGTGCCGCACCTGGCGCTGATGTCAATGCCGAAGTGGAGGCCCTGGCCCATACGGTAGTCGCCCAGGCGGCTGCGATAGGCAAAGGTCGTGTTGCCGTAGGGTTGGCCGAACAGCCAGGTGTTGGGGCCAGGCGGCCCGGCGAACGGGAAGGCAAACGGCTTCGCGCTCTCCTGCGCCTGGGCCGTCGAAGCGCTCGCCAGGAGCGCGGCCAGCGCAACCAGGGCCAACACCGCCGTCACACGCGACACGATCTCCATTTTCATAGGCGCATTCACCCACTCATCAAATTCGGTCGGAACGGCGAAAGTATAGCCGCGTCAGCGAGGGAATGCCAACGCGCGTGGATGACCGGGGTGCGTACAGTGTTTGTAAACGGTGGAGACTTCTCCCTCATCCCCCCACCCCTTCTCCCCTTGTGGGAGAAGGGGAGCCAGAAGAGCCTCATGTTCCCCCTCTCCCGTTCTGGGAGAGGGGGTGAGGGGGTGAGGAGTGACCGCGACACGCACGAAAGGACGCGAAAAACGCGAAAGGGCTGATACCAGGACTGCCTTTCGCGGCTCTTCGCGGTCCAGAGATCCTCGCCGCAGACAATCGCCCCCGGCGCAGACCGGGGGCGAGGCAGATTCTAGCTATGTCGTTGCGACTCTGGTCGCGTTCCGAGGGCTAAAGAGCGGTTGAAACCGCCACTGCATACTGATGTTACGCGCGCTGGAGGACGCGGTCCATGCGCTCGATGATCGCCGTGGCGAACTCGGAGGTCTTGACCTCGGTCGCGCCGTCCATCTGGCGCGCGAAGTCGTAGGTCACGATCTTGTCCTTGACCGTCTCCGTGTACGCCTCGGTGATGAGGTTGGCGGCTTCCTTCCACCCGATATAGTCGAGCATCATGACGCCGGAGAACAGCAGCGAGCCGGGGTTGACCTTGTCGAGGTTGGTGTACTTCGGCGCGGTGCCGTGGGTGGCCTCGAACACGGCGATGCCATCGCCGATGTTGCCGCCGGGGGCGATACCGACGCCGCCTACCTCGGCCGCGACGGCGTCCGACAGGTAGTCGCCGTTGAGGTTCGGGGTGGCGATGACGTCGAACTCGTCCGGGCGCAGCAGCATCATCTGGAACATGATGTCGGCGATGCGGTCCTTGAGGACGATCTTGCCCGCCGGCTGCTTGCCGTTGTACTCCGACCACAGCTCGTCCTCGGTGATGGTCACGTCGCCGAACTCGTCCTTGCCTAGCTCGTAGCCCCAGCTGCGGAACGCCCCCTCGGTGAACTTCTGGATGTTGCCCTTGTGGACGAACGTCACGCTCTTGCGGTTGTTGTCAATAGCGTACTGGATGGCCTTGCGGATGAGGCGCTTGGAGCCGAACTCGCTGATGGGCTTGATGCCAATGCCGACGTTCGTGTTGCTCAGGAAGTGGGCGCCCATCTCCTTTTCGAGGAAGTCCACCACCTTCTGCGCCTCGGGCGTGTTCGCGCGGTACTCGATGCCGGCGTACACGTCCTCGGTGTTCTCGCGGAAGATGACCACGTCTACCTTCTCCGGGTGGCGCAGCGGGCTGGGGATGTTGGGGAAGTGGCGGACGGGGCGGACGCAGGCGTACAGGTCCAGCTCCTGGCGCAGGGCGACGTTGAGGCTGCGGAAGCCGCCGCCGACCGGCGTCGTCAGCGGGCCTTTGATGGAGACGACGACCTCGCGTAGCGCGGCGAGTGTTTCCTTGGGAAAGTAGTCGCCGTAGATGTCGTAGGCCTGCTCGCCGGCGTAGAGTTGCATCCAGGCGATCTTGCGCTGGCCGCCGTACGCCTTCTCGACCGACGCATCCCAGATGCGGAGGGACGCCCGGGTAATGTCGGGGCCGATGCCGTCGCCCTCGAAATAGCCCAGGATGGGATGGTCAGGGACGATGAGCGTGTCGTTCTCGTATCGGATTTTCTCGCCAGTCTCCGGTAGCTGCACGTGCTCGTAGGCCATGGGCGGGGGTCCTTTCGTAGATCGGTTGACGACGGTCAAGAGAAACCCGAAGGCGGTCTTCGGGTAGGAAACGGTTATCGCTCTGGCCCTGGCAGGACCGGGCGGTTCAGGTCGCGCGCCGCGCGCTCGCGTACCGACGCATCGTTGATATCGAACACCTCGCCCGTGACGTCCTGCGCCGCCGACGTACACAGCCAGAAGATCAGCTCGGCTGGCTCGCGCGGGTCGCGCAGGCGGCCCTCGGCGTGGAGCTGGCGGTAGCGGTCCACGTTCGGGAACTGGTCAGGGGACAGGGTACGGATATCGGCCTGCATGCGGGTGTCCGTCACGCCGGGGTAGATGGCGTTGACGCAGATGCCGTGGGGCGCGACCTCAGCGGCCAGGACGCGGGTGAACTGGTCCAGGCCGGCCTTCGCCGCCGAGTAGGCCGACCAGCCGGGGTTCACGCGCCGCGCGGCGCCGGTCGAGACGTTGATGATGCGCCCGCCGCCCTCCTCGATCATCAGCGGGACGATGGCGTGGCATAGGCGGTACGCGCCGACAAGGTTCGTGCCGATGTTGTACGCCCACTCGTCCGGGTCCACCTCCCACGCCATGCCGATGGGGGGCAAGGTCCCGGCGTTGTTGACCAGGATATCCACGGTGCCGAAGACCTCGATGACCTGGTCCACCAGGCGGCGCACATCGTCGGCCACAGCTACATCGGCGACGATGCCGATGGCGTCCGCGCCGAGGGCCTGCAACGCCTGGGTCGTCGCCTGGATCTGGTGCGGGTTGCGGGCGGAGACGGCGACGAGCGCGCCGGCCGCCGCCAGCATCTCGGCCGTCGCGCGCCCAATGCCGCGCCCACCCCCGGTGATGAGCGCCACCTGCCCTGCCACGCTATGCGGCATATACTCCTCTTGCCTGTTTACGCCGCGATCGCCGCGCGCGCCTGCGCCTCGTCTTCCGAGGCGGTGGGCTGCGGCAGGCCCTCGGCGGCCAGGACGTGCTGGAGCGCGGTGATGGCGACCTCGATCTGGCCCAGATCCGGCTCGCGCGTCGTTAGCTTCTGGAGCAGGAGGCTCGGCGTGATGATGACGCGCACCAGGAGGTATTTGCCGTAGTACTTCGCGCTGAGACGAATGACTTCGTAGGCGATCCCGGCAATGACCGGGATCAGCAGGATGCGCGAGGCGATGCGGATGAGAAAGTCGGGTCGGCCCAGGAAGCCGAACACGAAGATCGAGACGACCATGACGATGAGCAGGAAGCCGGTGCCGCAGCGCGGGTGGAGCAGGCTGTAGCGCTTGACCGAGGCCGGCGTCAGCTCGGCGCCCGCCTCGTAGGCGTTGATCGTCTTGTGCTCGGCGCCGTGGTACATGAACACGCGCTTGATGTCCGGCAGCTGGGCGATGGCGATGATGTAGGCCAGCAGGATGCCCAGGCGCAGCAGGCCCTCGACGGTATTGCTCACCCAGGCCGAGGCGATATAGGTATCGAGGAAGCGCACGGCCAGCAGCGGGAGGATGAAGAAGATGGCGATGCCGGCCGCCAGCGAGACGGCCAGCGTGCCCCAGGCGGCTGGCCCCTGGAACTGCACGTCCTGCCCCTCCTCGGAGAGGGCGACGTTGCCCGACCACATCAAGGCCCGCGTGCCGAGGCCGAGGGCGTCCCACAGCAGCGCCAGGCCGCGCACGAAGGGCATCTTGCCCCAGCGGCTCGTATAAATCGGTGACGTGAGGACTTCCTCGTGAACGACAATCTCGCCCTTCGGGTCGCGCACGGCGATCGCCGCGTGCGCTGCCCCGCGCATCATGACCCCTTCGATAACTGCCTGACCGCCGTAATTGAACTCTGCCACGCGACATGCTCCCTTGAAAATACCCCTGGGCTGAAAATAAGCCTGGGCTGTCATGCCGAGCGCAGCGAAGCATCTGGGCCGTAGTCCAGACCCCTCACTCCGTTCGGGGTGACAGCCATGTCGTCATGCTGAGCGAGGCGAAGCATCCCGGCGCTTCGGAGGCCCTTCGCGCTGCTCAGGGCGACAGTGCTGTCCAGTGATTATACATCCGAGTCATGCGTTCGGGCAACCAACAGGGCAAATCGCGCCAAAAAGCCTTTGACCACGCGGCTCACTGTGAATATAGTTGTGCCCCGTGAGCATCTCTATCAAGGACATCGCCCGCATCGCCGGCGTCTCCCACTCCACCGTCTCGCGGGCGCTGCGCTACAGCCCCGTGGTCAACGCGGACACGGCCGAAGCTATCCGCCGCATCGCCGCCGACCTCGGCTACACGCCCAGCGCCATCGCGCGCGGCCTCGTGCATGGCCGCACCTATAGCCTCGGCTTCGTCGTCTCGCGCATCGCCCACCCGTTTATGTCGGAGGTCGTCGAGGCGGTCGGGGCGCGCGCGCAGGAGCATGGCTACGATCTGATCGTCGTCGGCGCGGGCGACCCGCAGCACGAGGTCGCGGCCGTGCGCATGCTGCGCGAGCGCCGTGTGGACGGCATCCTCGTCCAGGCGTCCCGCGTCGGCGAGCAATACACGTCGCTGCTGGACGAAATCGGCGTCCCCATCGTGCTGATCAACAACCAGGCCGGTGGGCGCACCCTCTACTCCGTCGCCTGCGACCACGTGGCGGGCGCGCGCCTCGCCGTGCGCTATCTCCTGGCGCGCGGCCACACGCGCATCGGCCACCTGCCCGGCCCGACCGGCGCGACGGCGGCCGAGGAGCGGCAGCGCGGCTGGGCCGAGGCGATGCGCGAGGCCGGGCTGGCGCCGGACGCCGCCTTGCTGGCCCATGCCCCGGTCACAGCGTGGACACCGGAAGAGGGTGTCGCCCAAACCCTGGAGCTGCTGCGGCGCGCCGAGCCACCCACGGCCATCTTCTGCTACAACGATATCGCCGCCATCGGCGCGCTGCGCGCGGCGCGCATGACCGGCCGCGCTGTGCCGCGCGACCTCTCAATTGTCGGCTTCGATGATATTATGCTGGCCGGCTTCACCGACCCGCCGCTGACGACCGTCGCGCAGCCGACGGAGGCGTTGGGGCAGGCGGCGGTCGAGATGATGCTGGCCCTGATTGACGAGAAGGACAAAGGACAGAAGCTGCGGGAGGCGGCGCGGGAGATGTGGGACGATGAGCTACCGCCGCCTGACGACGGCGCGTGGCTGGCGAGCGCAGCGGACCGGATCGCCGCCATCGCCGCGGCCCACGGCGGCGCGGCGCCCGTTGACGCGCCGGGGCGCATGGCGTTGCTGCCGCCCCACCTGGTCGAGCGCGAGTCGGTTGCCGCCCCCGTTTGACACTCCGCCTGGAAATGCGTAAAACCTAAGGCGTACGCAATTGCATTCACGAAGGAGCAACCAATGAAGGGTTTCTTGAAGACTCTACTCGTCCTCGGCCTGGTCGGGGTCGTCGCCTACGCTGTCTACAAAGTTGTGCGGGGTCTCCTCGGCCAGCCCTCGGCGGGCGGCGACGGCGGCAATGCCGCCAGCCCCGGCCCCCTGATGGGTGGGGATGACGGCCTGACCATCAACGAGGCCGACCTCGGCGGCGAGGTCGCGCCGGACCTGCTGGAGATTCTCGTAGATCCCACGGACAAGCAGCCGCTGGAGCTGGTGAACGGTAAGTGGCTCGTCAACCGCCGCACCGGCCGCCGCTACCCCATCGTCACCGGCATCCCGATCATGCTGCCGGAGGTTGGGGAGAAGTACCGCGACCCGAGTCTCATCGTCGCGGGCCCGAACGGCGCGTGATGGGCGAGGAGAGGGCGCCGCTCGGCGACTCTACCCGCGACCGTGTTCAGGCGCAGTTCGGCCGTGCGGCGGAGGCCTATGTCGCCAGCCCGTCCCACGCCCAGGGCGCATCGCTGGGACGGCTCGTCGAGTTGGCGGCGTTGTTGCCGTCCCACCGCGTCCTCGACGTGGCAACTTCCGTGGGGCACACCGCGCTGGCGGTGGCGCCCCACGTTGCGTATGTACTCGGCGTAGACCTGACGCCCGAGATGCTGCGCGTTGCCGAGCGGCTGGCGCGGGAGCGGGAGATCGCCAACGTCGAGTTTCGGCGCGGCGACGCGGAAGACCTACCGGCCGACGATGCCTCGTTCGACAGAGTGGTATGCCGCATCGCCCTGCACCACTTCCCAAACCCCATCGTCGCCGCCCGCGAGATGGCGCGCGTCCTCGCGCCGGGCGGGCGCGTTGTGCTGGTGGACAACATCGTCCCGCAGTCGCCGGAGCCGGCCGCCTTCATCAACCGCTTCGAGACGCTGCGCGACCCATCGCACCACTGGCTCTTTCCGCTGACAACGCTGGCTGGCTTGTTTCGCGCCGCCGGACTGACCGTCATTCACACGGAGACGCTCACCAAGGCGATGGACTTCCGCGACTGGTCGGCGCGGATGAGTGTGCCGCCGGCGTTGCAAGAGTGGCTGTGGGAGAGCCTGGAGACTGCGTCGGATGAGGTGCGCGCGTTCCTGGCGCCGCGCCAGGTGAATGGGCGGCCCACGTTCACCCTGCACGAGGGCATCGTCGTCGCGGTGAAGGATCAGCCCGCCCCACCCGCCTAGCCAAAGTATCGCCCCAGGCAGGCTTCCAAGAGAAAGGAAACGCAAAGGCGCAGAGACGCAAAGGGAAGACTAAGAGTCGTTCTATTTCTCTGCGCCTACCCTAAAAATAGCCTTCAATTGTCATGCTGAGCGCAGCGAAGCATCTGGGCTGCCGCAGTCCAGCCCCCTCACTCTGCTCGGGGTGACACCGATTTTCATCCGTCTGGTGGCGGACGCACGTCAATGAGGAACTCCTAAGAAGAATAGGAATCATGAACACCAGCATTCAAGACACCTATAGCGAGCTTTTGGAAATCGCCAATACCCTGTCCGACATCGCCGCCGCCGGCGCCGTTCTGGAGTGGGATCAGGAGGTCATGATGCCGCCGAAGGGCGGCGAGGGGCGCGCCCATCAGGCCGCCACCCTGGCGGCGATCCACCATGAGAAGCTGACCGCGCCGCGCACCGGCGACGTGATCGCGCGCCTGACCGAGGCGATGGCCGACGGCGGCGCCTACACCATCGCCGAGCGCGCCCTCGTCCGCGAGATGAAGCGGCAGTTCGACCTGGCGGTAAAAGTGCCGCCCCGGCTGGTGCGGCAGCTCGCCGAGGCGGCATCGCGCGGCGTCGAGGTGTGGCGGCAGGCCCGCGCCAGCAACGACTTCGCCCTGTTCGCCCCGTCGCTGCGCCACACCTACGACCTGAAGCGGCAGCTCGCCGAGAACCTCGGCTACACCGACTCGCCCTACGACGCCCTCCTCGATCAGTTCGAGCCGGGCATGACGGCGGCGCAGGTGGGGTCGCTCTTCGGGCCGCTCCGCGACCAGACCCTCGCGCTCCTGGCGCGCATCAAGGCCGCGCCCCAGGTGGATGTCTCGGTCATCCAGGGCGAGTGGGATGGGCAGAAGCAGTGGGACTTTGGCATCCGCGTGCTCGGCGACATGGGCTACGACTTCCAGGCCGGCCGCCAGGACCTGTCCGCGCACCCGTTCACGACGAGCTTCACCGCGCCCTACGATGTGCGCGTGACGACGCGCGTGGATCGGAACGACCTCACGTCGGCCCTGTTCTCGACGATTCACGAGGGCGGCCATGCCCTGTACGAGCTTGGCTTCGACCCGTCCCTGGCGCGCACGCCCCTGGCGAACAGCCCCGGCCTGGCGATGCACGAGTCCCAGTCGCGCCTGTGGGAGAACTACATCGGGCGCGGCCGCCCCTTCTGGCGGCGCTACTTCCCGCTCCTGGTGGACACGTTCCCCGACCAGCTGCGCGCTGACGACTTCGAGCGCTTCTACCTGGCCGTCAACCGCGTCGAGCCGTCGCTCATCCGCGTCGAGGCGGACGAGGTGACATACAACCTGCACATCATCCTGCGCTTCGAGCTGGAGCAGGCGCTGATCGAGGGACGCATGGCGGTCGAAGACCTGCCCGAAGCGTGGAACGCCAAGATGGGGGCATACATCGGCATCACCCCACCGAGCGACGCCAACGGCGTGATGCAGGATATCCACTGGCCGAGCGGCGGCGTCGGCTACTTCCCCACCTACTCCCTGGGCAACCTGATCGGCGCGCAGCTCTACTATACCATGCGCGAGACCTACCCCGACTTCGACGACCGCGTGGCCGCCGGCGACCTGGGTTTCATTCTTGGCTGGCTGCGGGAGAACGTCCACCGTCACGGCCACCTCTACTCGACCAACGAGCTGTTGCAGCGCGCCACGGGGAAGCCCCTGGACGAGACGTACTTCGGGCGGTATCTCGCCGAGAAGTACGGCCCCATCTACGGATTGTCACTACCATGACCTACTCTCCATCCACCGACGAGCTTCTGGCCGAGCCAACGATCGGGGGTTACCCGGTTTACCCCGAGCTGCCGTGGGACGTGGAACAGTTCGAGGACAAGTTCGTGAAGGTCGGCGACCTGACGGTGCGTTACTGGACGATGGGCGAGAGCGGGCCGCCGGTGATCCTGGTCCACGGCCTCGGCGCGTCCGTCGAGTTTTGGGTGCGCAACATCCCCATCCTGGCCCGTCACTACCGCGTCTTCGCCGTGGATATCGTCGGCTTCGGCCGCTCCGACAAGCCGCTGGAGTACGACTGGGACGTCGAGCGCGTGGCCGACTTCATGGACGACTTCCTCATCGCCATCGGCCTGGACAAAGTTCACTGGGTTGCCAACTCCATGGGCGGCCTGATTGCCCTCGTCACGGCGGCGCGCCACCCGCAGCACACCCTGAGCCTGACCCTGGTGGACAGCGCCGGGTTCAGCCGCCGGGTGACGTGGCTGTTCCGCCTGATGGCGATTCCTCTCTTGGGCGAGCTGCTGACGATGCTGGGGACGTGGGCGCTGCGCTTCATCCTGCGCCGTCTCTTCGCCGACCCGCGCCAGGTGCCGGAACACTGGGTGCGGGCATGGGCCAGCATCCTCCAGCAGCCCGGCGCGCGGCGCTCGTTCCTGCGCGTCCTGCGCAGCGGCATCGGCCCGTTCGGCGTCAAACGACGCATCCTGGATATCGCCGAGGGGGTCGTGGGGCAGATTGCCTGCCCGACCCTCATCCTGTGGGGGCTGCAAGACCGCATCTTACCGTTCGACGGCGGCCTCCGCGCCCTGTCCAGAATTCCCGGCGCTCAGCTTCACGTCTGGGATGGCGCGGGGCATCTGCCGATGCTGGAGAAGGCGGCGTCGTTCAACGGTGTCATACTGAACTGGCTGGCCGAAACCAGCCGGCGCAGCTAATCTATCCATCACGCTCAATGAGGAGATCCGTCCATGTCGAAGCCAAAGGTGCTGGTCACCCGTCTCGTGCCAGAAGCGGGGCTGAACATCGTGCGCGAGAACTGCGACGCCGACGTGTGGGAGAGCGACATGCCCATCCCACGCGACGAGCTACTGCGGCGCGTGCGTGACATCGAGGGGCTATACTCGCTTCTGACGGAGCGCGTGGATGCCGAGCTGCTGGACGCGGCCCCGAAGCTCAAGGTGGTGAGCAACATGGCCGTCGGCTTCGACAACATTGACGTGGCGGAGTGTACGCGGCGGGGGCTGCCCGTCGGCAACACGCCCGGCGTCCTGACCGACACGACGGCTGACTTTGCGTGGGCGCTCCTGATGGCGGCGGCGCGGCGTATCCCGGAGGGTGTGCGCTACGTCCAGGAGGGGAAGTGGAAGACGTGGGGGCCGCTGCTGCTGCTCGGCCCGGACATTCACGATGCGACGCTGGGCATTGTGGGCATGGGGCGCATCGGCCAGGCGATGGCCCGCCGCGCCCAGGGCTTCGGCATGCGCGTCCTGTACTACGATGACCTGGTTCCCGAGGCGGCGGTTGCCGGCCTGGGCGCGCAGAAGGTGGGCCTGGACGATCTGCTCGCCAAGGCGGACTTCGTCACCGTTCACGTGCCGCTCATGCCGGAAACGCGGCGCATGTTCTCGACCGACCGCTTCAAGCAGATGAAGTCGAGCGCCATCCTCATCAACACGGCGCGCGGCCCCGTCGTGGACCCCAAGGCGCTGTACGAGGCGCTGCGCGACGGCGAGATCGCCTACGCAGCCCTCGACGTGACCGACCCGGAGCCAATTCCGATGGACGATCCGCTGCTGACTCTGCCCAACTGCCTGATCGTGCCGCACATCGCCAGTGCGAGTTTCAAGACGCGGAGCTTGATGTCTACTATGGCGGCAGACAATCTGTTGGCCGGGCTGAGCGGGGAACAGCTGCCAACATGCGTGAACCCCGAGGTGTACGGGCGCTAACGGTCTGGACGACGTGACATCGTGGGGACGCGGTGCTGACTGATGAACTTCCACCAGTTATTGCCGCATTCCGCTCGCGGTGGGTCCGCTCGCCGTAGAGTGCCAACTCCACGGCCCGTAAGAGGCGCTGGAGATGGCTCTCCAGCGCCAGCCGGGGATGGGTAAGAGCAGGTATTGGGGTGCTTTCGCCCAACTGGGCGTATCCTGCGAAGAGAATTCACGTCCTTTTGTGAAAGGACGTGAATTTTTTCTGCATTTCAAGTCATTTGCGCGACAAGTACGGAGTTGCGCCGTTATGAACAATAAGATAAAATCAGCGCAAGGCTGTGGCCGACGGACAGCTTGCGCCCGTCTGGGCCGTTGCCCCCCAACGTTCTCGACGCTGGCCCAAGAATACTTGTATCGTATCAAGGGAGGGGCTATATGCGCGTGATAACCGCCGTTGTTCTTGCTGTGTGCCTGGTAGGACTTCTACTAGGTCTCGCCTTCATGCCGGCGGCTCAGGCCGCAAACCCCGAGGCGAACCCGCCAAAGGCAACGAAGAAACCCGCCAACGCGCCCCAGACGGAGCCGACCAGGTCTTCGGGCGGCGCCGATGTCAAGCCCCAACCTGCTGATGGCCTGCGTTTGCAGGACTTCGTCGAGAAGAAGGATGCTGCGCCTAAGAAGGAGTCGGGCAAGACGGAGAAGCTCGACCCGGTGGCAACCGCGACACTGGACCCGTCCCTCATACCCTGCCCTGGCACCGGCCCGTTGGGCTGCATTGGCAACAACGGGCGTATCGCTGGCACCGTCTGGCAAGACCTCAATAAGAACGGCCGCCAGGACTTCGGCGAGCCGGGCCTCCCCGGCGTGATCATTGATCTGTATATTGTCACGGCCGGCCAGCCCGATCAGTTCGTTGGCGAGCGCGTGACGGACGCGTCTGGCAACTGGGAGTTCCTCGGCCTCGAAGCGCCGGCCGACTATCGCCTCAAGTTTACCTACCCGCCGGGCTGGTCTTCGCTCGAAGGGACGACCATTGACATCAGCGCGGACGTGTTCCGCTGGTGCTGCACCAAGTTCTTCACGATTCCCGCGATCCAGGTTCCCACGTCTACGCCGACGACGACGCCGGTGGATACGCCGACCAATACACCGACGAATACGCCGGTTCCGACGAACACACCGACGAATACGCCGGTTCCGACGAACACGCCGACAAGGACGCCGACGAACACGCCGACGAATACACCGACGAACACGCCAACGAGCCTGTTCACGAACACACCGACGAACACGCCGACGAACACGCCGACGAACACGCCGACGAACACGCCGACGAACACGCCGACGAACACGCCGACGAACACGCCGACCGACACACCGACCAGCACGATCACGCCGACGCCGACGGAGACACTGCCCATTGGCGAATTTGGCACCGTGACGCCGACACCCACCAGGCCGCCGACGAACACACCGACGAACACACCCGTGCCGCCGACGAACACACCGACGAACACGCCGACGAACACACCCGTGCCGCCGACCAACACGCCGACGAACACGCCGACCAACACGCCCGTGCCGCCGACGAACACGCCGACCAACACACCCGTGCCGCCGACCAACACGCCGACCAACACACCCGTGCCGCCGACCAACACGCCGACCAACACGCCGACGCTGCCGATCCCTGAGATTGGCACAAACACGCCGACGCCGACGCCGACGAATCGTCCGCCGTCGGAGAAGACACCGGTCCCGACAGCGCCGCCAGAATGCGTGGTCATCACCGGGCGGACGGACTGCTGCATCAAGGGGCCGATGACGGCGGTTGTCACCATCGAGAACCTCACCTCGCCGATC
Source organism: Anaerolineae bacterium (assembly GCA_046328535.1). GTDB lineage: Bacteria > Chloroflexota > Anaerolineae > Epilineales > JAHCIE01 > JBDHWG01. The sequence goes on along the minus strand of JAXLWJ010000040.1, from coordinate 3,656 downwards.
AACGTGACGACCGACGAGAACGGCTACTTCACGATGGGTCCATTCTGCAACCTGATCCCGGGCAACTACACGCTGACGGCCAGCGCCCCCGGCTACTCGCCGGTGACCCAGACGGTGTACCTGTCGCCCCAGGCCCAGCCGTTCGAGATTTACTTCACCGGCCCGTACTGCCTGCCGCCCATCATCCTCCCCGTCACCGGCGGGAGCGCCCCCGACACGTCGGTCGCTCTGCCAGGGACGGCCGAGAGCCTCCGACACGCGGCCTACGAGAGCATCAGCAGCGGCTACCACGCCGCCGCCGATGTCCTCGCCGGCTGGCTCGAGCGCTTCGATATCCGGCTGGAGTCGGTGCGCGACCTGAAGGAAGGTTCGTGGCGGCTGCACGTGCAGCTCAAGCCCTGAGCCGCATACCCTGACCCCGCACGCAGCGAGCGTGGCCGGCCCCAAACCGCGCCACGCTCGCCTTTTTTCTTCACACCCATTGACGGCCCGTCACCCAGGTTGTATAATGGACGAACACTCGCCCCTGCTTCGCCGCCAGCGCCCCCGAGTTGCTACTGTGCGCTGGAACCAAGCTGGGGCGCTTTTGTTGTCCAACAAGGAAGGGTCCCATGCGCGCCGCCGCTATCGCCATCTGCGTGATCGCCGCCGTCAGTCTCCTGACCTTGCTGGCCTTCATGCCAGCCGCCCAGGCTGCAACCCCCGAGGCGAACCCGCCTAAGGCGACCAAGAAGCCTGCCGCTCCACAGACCCAGCCGACGAGAGCGTCCACTCGCGATACGGGGCCACTCCCCGCCCCGGGGCTGCGCCTCCAAGACTTCGTCGAGAAGAAGGACGCTGCGCCCAAGAAAGAGTCGGGCAAGACCGAGAAGCTCGACCCGGTAGCGACGGCGACCCTCGATCCGTCCCTCATACCTTGCCCCGGCACAGGCCCGTTGGGCTGCATTGGCAACAACGGCCGCATCGCCGGCACGGTTTGGGAGGACCTCAACCACAACGGCCGCCAGGACTTTGGCGAGCCGGGCCTGCCTGGCGTCACGGTCAATCTCTATATCGTCGGCGCCGATCAGTCGGAGCAGGCCGTTGCTCAGCGCACCACCGACGCGTCAGGCAACTGGGAGTTTCTCGGCCTGGAAGCGCCGGCCGACTATCGCCTGAAGTTCGTCTTTCCATCAGGCTGGGGCCTGGCAGGTGGCGACACCATTGACGTGTCTGCCGAGGTGTTCCGCTGGTGCTGCACCAAGTTCTTCACACTGCCCGCCATCGCGGTGGCAACCTCGACACCGACCGCCACGCCGACGGATACCCCCACGGCCACGCCGACTGACACCGCCACGCCGACCGGCACACCAACCCGTACCCCCACCGATACCGCGACACCGACGAACACGCCGACGAACACGCCCTCCGTGACCCTAACGCCCACTAACACAGCGACCCCCACCGACACGCCGACCGACACAGCGACCCCCACCAACACGCCGACGCCGACGCTTACGCCCACCGGCACACCGCCGACGAACACGCCGACGAACACGCCCTCTGTGACCCTGACGCCAACGGACACAGCGACCCCGACGAACACGCCGACGAACACACCATCGAACACGCCGACAAACACACCCTCTGTGACCCTGACGCCAACGGACACAGCGACCCCAACGAACACGCCCACGAACACACCATCGAACACGCCGACACCGACGCCCAGCGAGACCGTGACCGCGACGCTCACGCCAACCGATACGCCGACAAGCACGCCGACGCCAACCCAAACAGCGCCCGGCGGCGGGCTGGAGAAGACGACCACGCCGACTCCACCGATGAGTACGCCTGTCACAGTGACGAACACACCCACCGCGACCGCGACACGGACGGTGACGCCGACGGCTACGCCGGGCAAGAACGAACCGCCCGGACCACAGGACACACCGACCCCGGAAATCACCGTCTTGCCGCCGTATCTGACGCCGCCAATCACGCCCCAGTTGACAATGACGCCGACGCCCGCGCCGACAGGGACCCCGACACCCATCGTGACCGTGACCGCCACGCCGACGCCGGGCTGTCTGCTCATCACAGGTCGGGCGCTCTCCTGCTTGCCTGGGCCGATCACGGCGGTTATCAGCATCGAGGCCCTCATCCAGCCGGTGACGGTCACGACCGACCGCAATGGCTACTTTACCCTCGGGCCGCTGTGTAGCCTCGCGCCGGGGAGCTATACCCTCACCGCGACGGCGCCCGGCTACACGCCGGTGACCCAGACGGTGTACATGTCGCCCCAGGCCCAGCCGTTCGAGATCTACTTCACAGGCCCCTACTGCCTGCCGCCCGTCATCCTCCCCGTCACCGGCGGCAGCGCCCCCGGCCAGGAGAGCGTGCTACAGAGCGTCTACGAGGCAGCCACCTCCGGCCGTCATAGCCCTCCGCGTACCTTCGCCGGCTGGCTAAGACTGCTCCTGCGGCCGTAGAGGTAGCTCAGCAGTTTGCCGTGGAAGAGCCTATCGTGCTGGCGCTGGAGAGCCATCTCCAGCGCCTCCCAGTGGCGGCGGAGTTGTCACTCCACCGCCAGCAGCGGGTCTCCACGCTATTGTGCAGAGCTACCGTGGTCCCGACGTCCCCACGTAGGTCCTATGGAATAGGACGCGCCCCACGTTCGGCGTTCGGGCATGAGTTGGCCCTCCGTGGGTGGAGTGGTATAATAGGAAAAGGAGATTCCGTATGCCTCTGGATCAGAAAACCGTCGAACACATCGCGGAGCTGGCTCGATTGGGGTTGTCGGAGGACGAGAAAGTCCTCTTTGCCGAGCAGCTCTCCGCCATCCTGGATTACGCGGCAATGCTCCAACGCCTGGACACGAGCGCTATCCCGCCCACGGCGTCGGTGCTGGCGCTCCAGAACGTGATGCGCGACGATGTCGCGCGGCCCTCTCTGCCACGCGAGGATGTCCTGGCGAACGCGCCGCATCAGGTGGACGGCCAGTTCCAGGTGCCGGCGATCCTCGACTGATAGTCTCCCAACACGTTTTCCGGGGAGTTGCGCTTGTACACACTGACACTCCACGCTGCTCAGGACGCCTTGCAGGCGGGTGAGACAACGTCCGTTGCCCTGACCGAAGCTGTGCTGGACCGCATCGTCGCCGCCGACAACGCCGTCAAAGCCTACATCTCCGTCACCCCGGAAGTGGCCCTGGAGCAGGCGCGCCAGGCCGACGAGCGGCGCGCGGCCGGCGAGACTGGCCCTCTCCTGGGAATCCCCTACGCCCTCAAGGACGTCATCGTTACGGAGGGCATCACCACCACCTGCGGCTCGCACATCCTGCACAACTTCGTCCCGCCATACGACGGGACGGCCTACCGTCGGCTGCGCGACGCCGGCGCGGTTCTGCTCGGTAAGACCAACATGGACGAGTTCGCCATGGGCTCATCCACCGAGAACTCCGCCTTCTTCGTCACCCGCAACCCGTGGGACCTGACCCGCGTGCCGGGCGGCTCCAGCGGCGGCTCGGCGGCGGCGGTCGCGGCGGACGAAGCATTCTTCGGCATTGGCACCGACACCGGCGGCAGCATCCGCCAGCCCGCCTCGCTGACGGGCATCGTTGGGCTGCGGCCGACGTATGGGCGGGTGTCGCGCTACGGCCTCGTCGCCTTCGGCTC
>JAXLWJ010000004.1:0-180227 GCA_046328535.1 Anaerolineae bacterium | reverse complement strand
GCCCTGGCTGCCGCCCGTGACGAGCACCCGCTGAGGGTCCACGAGGGCGTGCGCCCGCGCCGCCTCGACGGCGCGCACGGCGTCAGTGAACACGCGGCGGTAGTAGTATGTCGCCGGGCTGAGGATGCCGCGGGTCATGAAGCCGGGGTACTGCGGGTTGCCGCCGTCCGATTCGGGGTCGGGCGTGTCGCCCGGCGACCACGCGCTCCCCTGGCCGCGCGTGTCCATGACCAGGGTGGCGTAGCCCGCCGCGCTCCACAGCAGGTGCTCGTAGGGCAGGGAGCGGCCGCCGCCGTAGCCGATGTACTTGACGACGCACGGCAGCGGGCCGGGGCGGCCGCGCGGGGCGATGAACCAGCCCTTGATGGGCTGGCCGCCGTAGCCGCGGAAGGTCACATCCGCGACCTCGACGTGGCGCAGGCCGAAGTCGGCCGGCTCGAAGGTGGCGTCGAGGGGGAAGGCGCGCGCCTCGGCGAGGGTGTTCGCCCAGAAGGCGTCGAAGTCGGCCGGCTCCTCGCGCTCGGGTGTATAGACTTGTAGCTGGTCGAGGGGAAGGTCAAAGAACATAATGAGGCTCCGGTGCCAGGTGATTATAATCAAGCATGGGGTGATTAAAGGCCGAACACACTGGACTGTCAAGTGGGGACGGGCTTGAATGCCAAATTACTTTGCCACGATGGATGTGGGCCGCCGCTACGCCGACGTGCGGCCCTACGTCCACCCGGAGATTGTGGCGCGGATTCGGGACCGGCTGGGCCTGGCGGGGCCGGTTGGCTGCGCGCTGGACGCGGCGTGTGGGACGGGGCAATCGGCGCTGGCGCTGACCGACATCGCGCGCCGGGTCGTGGGGCTGGACCCGTCGGGCGAGATGCTGGCGCACGCGCATCGCGCGCCCGGTCTGGTGTACGTGCGCGGGCGGGCGGAGGCGCTGCCGTTCGCCGCCGCCTCGTTCGACCTGGCGACGGTCGCCCTGGCGTTCCACTGGCTGGACCGAGGGCGCTTTCTGGCCGAGGCGCGGCGCGTGCTACGGCCCGCCGCGTGGCTCGTGATCTACAATAACCTGTTCCAGGCGGAGATGGACGGCGACGCGGCGTTCGGGGACTGGTTTCGGACGGTCCACCTGGCGCGCTACCCCGCGCCGCCGCGCCAGGGCCAGCCCCTCGCCGACGCCGACGCCGCGGCGGCGGGCTTCCGCGTCGTGGCGCGCGAGGACCTGCGCCATTGGCTACCGTTCACGCCGCCGCGCCTGGCCGACTACCTGATGACGCAGACCAACGTCATCGCGGCGGTCGCAGCCGGGGACACGAGCTACGCCGACACCCGCGCCTGGCTCGCGGCCCAGCTGGCGCCCCTGTTCGACGGCGCCGCCGAACGCCAATTGCTGTTCACGAGCTACATCTGGTATTTGCAGCTTGACACCGGGCAGTAAATCGGCTAAAATATAAATGTCGGTTTGAATAACGCTCGTTTATAAAGTCTGCGCTGATGGAAATAGATGATGATCAACCTGTTACAGCGTGCGCCGCTGGAACCGCTACTGCGGGATGTACCGTCTGAAGCGACCGCCCAGGCGATGAAGGCCCTGGGTGAGGTCAACCGCCTGCGCGTGTACGCCCTGCTCAGCATGGGGCCGATGTCCGTGGGTGACCTCGGTATCACGCTCGGTCTCTCTCAGGCGCTCGTCAGTCACCACCTGGCCGTGCTCAAGGCCGCCGGACTTATCGTGGACTACCGGTCACCCAGCGATGCGCGCGTCGTCATCTACAGCATAGACAAGAGCCGCTTGCGCGATCTCTATGGCGAGCTATCGCTCATCCTCGACCCTATCCGCGCCTTCGACCCACGTCCATCCCTGCCCGACCCCATGAGGAGAACGACTATGTCCGGACCGATTCGCGTCCTCTTCCTCTGCACCGGCAACTCGGCGCGCTCACAGATGAGCGAGGCTTTGTTGCGCGAGAAGGGTGAAGGTCTATTCCAGGCCGTCTCTGCAGGCACCCATCCCAAGGGCCTGCATCCGCTGACAATCAAGGTCATGGACGAGCGCGGCATAGACGTCCGCGACCAGCGGTCCAAGGATGTGACCGAGTTCCTCACCGACACCTTCGACTACGTCATCACTGTCTGTGACCGCGCCAACGAGGAATGTCCTGTCTTCCCCGGCGACTATGAGCGCATCCACTGGAGCTTCGAAGACCCGGCGGCCGCCACGGGCAGCGAGGAGCGGCAGCTAGAGGTTTTTCGACGGGTCCGCATTGCCATCGAGAACCGCATCGCGCTGTTCATCAATGCTCACCGGCGCGAGGCAGCCGAGCGCATGGCCGCCATGCCCTGATCTCTCTCGATCACGTATCAAGCCGGCGGCATAGCCCGGTTCAGCCAGCCCGTCACCTCGGTGACAGACGGAATTCGGCCGGCGCAGACGAGCTTCTCATTGATGACCAGACCCGGCGTCGAGAGGATATGGTAGGGCGCCCAGTCGGCGCGCTCGGTGAGATGCTCGATCTGCGCCGCGATGCCAAGATCGCTGACCGCCTGCCGCGCAGCCGCCTCTACCTTGTGGCAATTCTCGCAGCCCGACCCCAGAACTTTGATTGTCAGCATTGCTATTCTCCCGCCCGCTGTGGCGCGGGCTGAGCCGCGACCTCGATCGTCGGCTCGATGATGATTTCGGATTTGACGGAATTGGCGACCAGGCTGTATTTGCGCGCCGACTGGAGAGCGCGGCGGGCGCGGGCTTCGACCGCTGCCGGCGTCTCGTCGCCGGCAGCGATGCGGATGACAGGCCAGAGCCTCACGTGGGTAAAAATCTCCGTGCGGTCCAATTCGATCAGCTTCGTTCCCTCTGCTCGACAGTCGTAGGACAGCAGCTTGAGCTTGAAGCGTTCGGCGGCCCACAGGAACATCATCATGATGCACGTGTTCGCCGCCGCGACGAAGGCATCCTCCGGCGTCAGGACATCGGCATGGCCGTGGGCATCCGGCGGGGCGGAGAACGCCATCTGCGGCCCGTTGCCCATCGTGATGCGACCCCAGTGCTCGCCCGTCCACGTAACCGTGGTGTGATAGGTGGCGCTCTGGCTCATGTGCGCGCCTCCAGTGGCTCAAGCGATGCCGTGTACGCCTGGAGCAGCGCCGCCAGGTAGGCGGCGTCGGCGCCGTCTGGCACGCTGTTGTACACCTTCACTGTGTCGAGGATGTCGCGCGCCGTCGCCGTATCCGCTGGGCGACTCTCCTCGCGCATCTGCTGGAAAATGACGGGCAGCGCCAGCAGCTTGACGGCGCGGCCTTCGATCTCGACGCGCTGGAACGGGATGGCCGAGCCGCACGAGCAGCGCGCTACCCCGGCCGCCTCGTCGTCCGACTCGCCCTCGGCCGCTGGCTCGATTGCGCGGCCGGCGCGGCGGTCCCAGCGCTTGCCGAGCAGCTCATCCACCAGTTCCGCCACGCGCTCGGCCGTCGCCTCCACCGCCTGTTGTCCGGCCCCGTTCAGGCGGCGCAAGCCCGCCGGCGCACCCAACCCACGCTCGGCAATAATCTCGTCCACAATCACGCTGGCGGCGGGCTTGCTGGAATACATCTCCGTCGCGCGGGCGGCGCAGCGCTTGTCACAGCCATCAATAGCGATGGTGGGGTAGAATTTCGCAAACGCGCGGTCGCCCTGACCGCCGGCCAGGAAGAGCGGCAGGCAGATGGTGACCGTGTCCTCAGGCCGCATCTGCTCCAGCACTTTGAGCGCCGCCAGCCGCGTGATCGTTCCCTGTGGCAGCTCTTCCCCTGAACACGACACAATGCCGACCTTGTTCTTGGGCAAATCAGGCATCGCCGTCTCTTTTCTCTGCGACCAGCCCGTCCACGCGGGCGGCAATCTCCTCGGCCAGAGCGTGGGCAAGCTGCTGCCCACCCTCGTTCAGCTCGGCAATGCCCTTCGGCTTGAACTGCCGATAGCGCCGCCACACATTCAAGACGGGGAACTGCTCGCTCACCGTGCCGCCGCTCTCCTGCACCATCTTGGTCGCGCATGCCAGCTGGCAGCCGTCAATGGTGATGGCCGGGCAGGCGGCGATCTCCGCGCGGGCTGCCTCGTCGCCAAGCACCAGCGTCGAGAGGGCGACGATGCCCGCCGTCTCAGGCCGCAGGTCCTCCACGACCTCGTAGGCCGCCTCGCGGCTCACAGTCCCGTAAGTCTTGCCGATGCCGCTGCACGGCACAATAATGACTTTGCTCATGGCGTCCTCCGCTGTTGCTCCGCCTGCGCCTTCATGTGGGCGAAGTACGCGGCGCTGTCGAGCAGCCGCGCCCGGTCGGCCGCCCATTGCGCGGGGGTCAACACAGCCAGCCAACCCGCGCCGTAGGGGTCGGCGTTGATGATCTCCGGCGTGTCCGCCAGCGCCGGGTTGACCTGCGCCACAACGCCGGCCGCCGGCGCCCCCAGCGCCAGATTGACCTTGATCGTCTCGATCGAGGCCACCTCTTGCCACTGGCGGACCGCCGTCCCGACGGGCTTGACCTCGGCGAAGGCGATGTCGCCGCCCGATTGCTGCAAATAGTCGGTCACCCCGATGCGTACCCCGTCGCCTTCGAGCAGCGCCCACACGCCCTCGTCGGTATAGTCGCGGTCGGTGGGAACCTGGAATGTGAATTTGTCAACTGTGAGGCTGAGCGTCTCGGCCATATGGCCTCCTTCCCCATCTGTCGCTTTGGTATTCACTTTCTTGAATAAGATTCGGCAAAAATAAAGTCGCCCTAAACGGCGACCTTCTCGCCCTGTTGGGCGCACTTTGGACAGGGACAACTCGCGGCCACAACCGGCTGCGTCGGCGCAGCCTCGGGCTGGCCGAGCATTCGCGCGGCCGTATCGAGCAGACGGAAGACTTCGGGCTGGACGACGCGGTAGTAGACCATCCAGCCTTCACGGCGGTCACGCACCAGCCCCGCCTCGCGCAAAACGGCGAGATGCTGCGAGACATACGCCTGGCGATAGCCGAGCGTCGCCTCCATGTGACAGACGCATTCCTCGCCGCCGCGCAGCATCTCCAGAATGGCGAGACGCGCCGGGTGCATCAGGGCTTTGAACAGCCTGGCCCGCTCCTGCAAAATGATCTGTTCCATGCCTCTATCATATTCGATTTCTTGAATGTTGTCAAGACCCGGTCGAGGCTCGACCTGGCGAAGTGGTCGGGGTTAGAAGAAGCGGCGCATGAGCCAGAGGGCGAGGTTGAGGATGACCGTCAGGAGGATGCTGAGGACGAGGCACGAGACGAAGGGGAAGAAGATGGTGACGTTGCCGCGCTGCGCCGTGGCGTCGCCCGGCAGCTGAAAGAAGGGGATGCCCAGGCGGGCGGCGGCTAGCCGCCGCCCGCCGGTGATGGCGAGCACGACCGCGCCGATGAGCATCAGGCGTCCGAGGGATTGCAGGTCAAACATGCTTTTCTCTATGCGAGCGGCAGGCCAGCGCTACCCGCCGAACTCCAGCTCGCCCTGCTGCGGCGGTGGGCCGCCGCGCCGCCCCAGGTGCTCGTAGGCCCGGCGGGTGGCGACGCGGCCGCGCGGCGTGCGGTCGAGGAAGCCGAGCTGGAGCAGGTAGGGCTCGTACACGTCCATGATAGTGTCGGCGTCCTCGCCCACCGCGGCGGCGATGGTGTCCAGGCCGACCGGGCCGCCGTCGAACTTGTCAATGATGGTGCTGAGAACGCGGCGGTCAATCTCGTCCAGGCCGAGCGGGTCCACGGCCAGCAGGTCCAGGGCTGCGCGCGCCACCTCGCCGCTGATGTGGCCCTCGGCGCGCACCTCGGCGTAGTCGCGGACGCGGCGCAGCAGCCGGTTGGCGATGCGCGGCGTGCCGCGTCCACGTTGGGCGATCTCCCGCGCCCCCGGTTCGTCAATCTCGACCTTGAGGATGCCGGCGCTGCGCTCGACGATGTGGGACAGGGTCGGTAGGTCGTAGTAGTTGAGGCGAAAGACCGCGCCGAAGCGGTCGCGCAGCGGGTTGCTGAGCATGGCGACGCGCGTTGTCGCGCCGATGACGGTGAAGCGCGGGAGCTTGAGGCGGATGCTCTTGGCCGTCGGCCCCTTGCCGACAACGATGTCCAGGGCGAAGTCCTCCATCGCCGGGTAGAGCACTTCCTCGACAACCTTACCCAGGCGGTGGATCTCGTCCACGAACAGGATGTCGCCCTTGCGGAGGTTCGTGAGGATGGCGGCGAGGTCGCCGGGGCGCTCGATGGCCGGGCCCGAGGTGATCTTGATGTTGACACCCATCTCGTGGGCGACGATGAGGCTGAGGGAGGTTTTGCCCAGGCCGGGCGGGCCGTAGAGCAGCAGGTGGTCAATCGCTTCGCCGCGCCGTTTGGCCGCGCCGATGAGGATCGCCAGGTTCTCCTTGACGCGGTCCTGCCCCGGATAGTCGGCCAGGCGTTGCGGGCGCAGGCTGAGGTCCAGGCTTTTGTCTTCCGGGGTCGCCTGAGGCGTGATGGCGCGCTCGGTCATCCTGTCATCCTCTAGTCGCTTGACATTAGCACATATGTATTATACACCCCCGGCGTAGGGGACGCAAGGCGGCGCAATCGTTTCCTTTTAATACGCAAGTTAGTGGCCGTATCGGGTAAGAAACTCTACCCGTTATACCACGTAATACGCAGTGCAGCACAATGCAATTCAACTTGACGAAGTGGCTCCATGAGGCCTATAGCCACCCTCACCGATGGGCCACGCGCGTCGCCGGGAGGAGCAATGACTGAACAGTTGAGCACCGACGCCTTAGTGCGCGAGCGCGATGAGACCCTGGCCGAGATCCAGCGGCTGGAGCAGTTTCTCGTGGTGGAGCTGGATGAGGCCGAGGACGAGGTCGATTCCAATATCGTCGAGCGCGAAAAGACGCTGGCGCTGATCCAAAATCTCGAGCGCAAAGTCGAGGAATTGGAATACGCGATGGAAAGCGCGCAGAAGGGCCGCTACGGCATTTGCGAGAGCTGCGGCCAACCCATTGACCCGGAACGGCTCGCGCTCCTCCCCGGCGCGACTCTGTGCGTGAAGTGCAAGCAGGCGCGCGAGAAGCACCGCGCGTGGTAGGACGATTTCACCGCAAGCCAGGAGTCTGATACTCCTGGCTTGCGCTATCATGACGCAGAAGGAGGGTGTGTGGAGGACAGCGTCGCCATGATCGGCGAGAGCGTGACGCCTGAGAGCGTCGCCGCCGACAGAGTCTTTGTCTCAACCCATCCGCTGGTCAAGCACAAGCTCACCCTGCTGCGGAGCGCCGCCACCGAGCCGAAGAAGTTCCGCGAGCTTGTCCGCGAGCTTGCCATCCTCCTGGCATACGAGGCGACGTCGGACCTGGCCCTGACCGAGAAACAGGTGCAGACGCCTCTGCGCGAAGCAGGCGGCTGGGAAGTCACCGAGAAGATTGGGCTGGTGCCGATCCTGCGCGCCGGCCTGGGCATGGTCGAGGGTGTGTGGGACATGATGCCCCAGGCTGAGGTGTGGCACATCGGCCTGTACCGCGACGAGCACACGTTGAAGCCGGTGACGTACTATAATAAGCTACCCGTCGAGCCAACCGTGTCCGTCGTCCTCATCCTGGACCCGATGCTGGCGACGGGCGGCTCGGCCGTGGCCGCCGTGGACATTCTCAAGCACTGGGGCGCTCGGCGGATCAAGTTCGTCGGCCTGATCGGCGCGCCGGAGGGCGTCCATCGCCTGCGCGAGGCGCACCCGGACGTGCCGATCCACCTGGCGGCGCTGGACGAGCGGCTGACGGGCGCGGGCGACCCGTGGCCGGCGGGCTACATCATGCCGGGCCTGGGCGACGCCGGCGACCGCCAGTTCGGCACGGGGTGATGGGTGCAGGAGGTGATTACATGGTGATGCTGACGTTGACCGATGATCAGGTGTTGGATTTGGTCAATCAACTTCCTCCCGACCAGAAGCGTGCGGCGCTGTTGGCTTTGGCCGAGGCGGCTCATCAAAGACGCGAGGAACGGCTGGCATTCGCAGAGAGCCAATTGCGCCGATTGTCCGGTCTGCGCGGCCTGAATTGGGATGCTATGAGCGAAGACGAGCGTGACGCCTTTGTGGACGAACTGATGCACGAAGACTAGCTGTGACTTACGTTGCTGTGTTTGACACCAATATCCTCTTCTCCGGCCTTGGCTGGCACGGAGCGCCTTATCAGTGTGTTGTAGATCGGGCAATGGAGCTGACGCAGAAACATCGCCTGCGTGGATACGATGCTGTTCAGCTTGCTGCCGCCCTTGATGTTCAGGCGACGGTTCGCGCCGCTGGACCGTTCACAATGACATTCCTTACCGCGGATGAGGATCTGTCGGCAGCGGCGCTTGCCGAGGGCCTGACCGCGGACAACCCGAATCATCATTCGTGATTCCACTCGCCGCTATCGTCTTTGGCGCTGCCGCCCTCGTCGCGTGGGCGACGACACCCCTGGCCGCCCGGCTCGCCCGCCGCGCCGGCGCCATTGACGTCCCGCGCCAGCCCAAGAACATCCACACCCGACCCATCCCGCGCTGGGGCGGCCTGGCGATGGCCCTCGGCTTCTTCGCCGCCGCCGCCCTGGTCTACGCCGCCGACCGCCTGGGCATCGTCGCCGCGCCATTCGACCCAAACGACTGGTGGCGTCTCCAGGGCGTCCTCCTCGGCATGCTCCTCGCCCTCTTGTTCGGCCTGTGGGACGACGTGAAAGAGCTGTCGCCGTGGCCGCAGCTCGTCGTCCAGGTGCTCCTGTCCGTCGTCGCCATTGCCCACGTCGTCTGGATCGAGGTGTTCCCCAACCTCTTCGCCCCCAACATCAACGACCTGATCTTGTTCCCGGCCTGGGTCACGCTGCCGCTGACCGTCGTGTGGATCGTGGGCATGATGAACACGGTCAACATGCTCGATGGGCTGGACGGCCTGGCGGCCGGCGTCGGCCTCATCGCCGCGCTCCTGTTCGCCTGGCACGCCTACACCCTCGACCAGACCACTATCGCCCTGTTCTCCCTGGCCCTGGCCGGGGCGTGCCTCGGCTTCCTGCCGTGGAACTTCCACCCCGCCAAGATTTTCATGGGCACGGCCGGCTCGGCCATGCTCGGCTTCGCCCTGGCGACCTTCGCCATCCTCGCGCCCGCGAAAGTTGCCACGGCCCTGCTCGTCCTGGGCCTGCCCATCCTCGACGTGGCCTGGCTCGTGCTCCTGCGCTGGCGGCAGGGCCGCTCGCCCTTCACGGGCGGCCGCGACCACCTGCACCAGCGCCTCTACGACCTCGGCCTGTCGCAGCGCGCCGTCGTCCTCCTCTATTACACCTTCGCCCTCATCGGCGGCGTCCTGGCCTTCGTGCTGCCGGTGCGCACGTACAAGCTGGTCGCGCTGGTCGTGCTGAGCATCATCGGCGTCATCGGGCTGTGGGCGCTCGGCTCGCCGCGCCTAACCCGCCGCTTCCGCCGCCAGGCGCCCGATGCCTGAGCGAGTCGCGCGGCATTGACCGCGCGCCCGAACCTGGCCAAACTAGCCGTATAGCCGGCGACGCGAACCGCCGAGACACATGACGCCTATCGTCGAAAGGGACGCGCGCATGAATCGCCATGATTCTGTGCCTTTGTGGCGATCATATCCGGAGGTCTCTAGGTTTGCACTTTGTGTCTGGTGGGGAGGCTTGGAGGGGCGCAGCCTCCAAACCACCCCTTTCCTTCTTCAGCGGGGACTGCGCCCCTGAACGACGCGGGGGAGAGAGGGTTCGTGGGGGCCGCAGGCCCCTTTGGCGGTTGCCTGCCACGTCTCGCCCCACGGAGGTAGAGCCGCGCGGCAACCGCCAAAACCCACACCCCCGCTTCACAGCAAAGTGCAAAGATAGAGCCGGAGGTGTTGCATGAACGCAAGTCAAGCTATCGCGTGGGAAACGAACCTGGAGACGGCCATCGAGCGGGCGGGGCGCGAGCGCCGCGCGGTCCTGGCCGATTTCAGCAAGGAGCACTGAGCGGGCTGCGAAGCGCTGGATGCCGTGACGTATCCCAACCCCGACGTGGCCGCGTTCATCGCCGAGCACTTTGTCCCGACGCGCATCATGCTCCACGAGGCGAAGGGGCAGGCGCTCTTCCGCGCCCACCGCGTCCTGTGGACGCCGACGGTCGCCGTCTTCGACCGCCGCGCCGCCCTCCACTACCAGTCCCCCGGCTATCTGCCCCCGCCCCTATTCCTCCAGATGCTCCACATCGGCCTGGCCCGCGCCCTGATGGCGTGGGCGGGCTACGAGCGCGCGGCGGTGCTGCTCGGCGTGGTCGGCGACGACGCGGCGAGCGCCCTGGCGCCCGAGGCGCTGTACTGGCAGGGCGCGGCGCTGTACCTCCAGCATCGCCGCCGCGCGCCGATGATGGCCGTCTGGAACCGGCTGCGCGAGCGTCACCCGGCGAGCGTCTGGGCGGCGCGCATCCCCCCTAGCGACCTGGACTCATCCACGGTGAATCCCGCCGACGACTGATGTACTTGAAGCGTTGCCGTTGTCGCGCTGGCGCTGGAGAGCCATCTCCGCGCTACCGAGGGGCGGCGGAGTTGTCACTCCACCGCCAGCAGAGGCGCATCGCGCTGGCGCTGGAGAGCCATCGCCAGCGCCCCCCTGGTACACTTCTTGCGTTAGCCGAGCGTGACGGATGTCGTCCCGGCCGCCTCTTGCATGACAAGAGGCGGGCTGTGTTGCCCGGCTGCACGCGAGAGAGTCCCCATGTTCATCCTGTCCGACCTGCTGCGGTACACGCTGACCGACGGCCAACAGTCGGCGAAGCTAACCGATGTCACCGTGGACCCGACGGCGGGCGATAACCCACCTGTCACCGGTATCCTCTGGCGCGACCGCCACGAGGGTCTGCTGTCCCTGCCGTGGGAGGCGGTGCGCAGCATTGACCGCCGCGCGCGCCAGATTCGCGTCGCGGACCTGACGGCTGGCGCGCCGATCTCGGCCGAAGGGCTAGGCTGCGCCGTTCTCGTGCGGCGCGACATCCTCGACGCGATGGTGCTCGACCTGCAGAGCCGGCGCGCAACGCGCCTCAACGACCTGTGGCTTTCGGAGGAGAACGGCCTGCTGCGGTTGGACGAGGCCGACCTCGGCTCGCTGGCGATTGTGCGCCGCGTGACGCAGGGCCGGCTGGCGCGGCGGTCCCACGACCGCGTCCCCTGGAAGTACATCGAGTTCCTGCGCGGCAATCCCCAGGACGCACTGGCGGCGGGCGACTACCACGAGCGCATCGCGCGGCTGCCAACCGGCGAGATTGCCCAGCTCCTCCAGCCGCTGCCGTACCTCCACGCCACCGAGATGATCGCCCTGCTGCCGGAGCGCGTCGCCGCCAAGACGATGGAGGCAATGCCGCCGCAGCGGCAGGTGCAGGTGTTCGAGGAACTATCAGAGGAGCGGGGCGCGCGCTTGCTCGCGCTGATGCGGCCGGACCTGGCGGCCGATCTCGTCGGCTACCTGCCACCCGATGCCGCCGAGACGTACCTGGGCCGCCTCGACGATACCGCCCGCGCCCGCATCGTCGCCCTACTCCACTACCCGGAGAACACGGCGGGCGGCATCATGACCAACGACATCGTCGTGACCCTGGCCGACCTCAGGATCGAGGAGATTGACGACAACCTCCGTGAGCGCCTCAAGGAGCCTGACTTCGTCAACTTCATTTATCTCGTGGATGACGTGGCGCCGGCGCGCCTGCAAGGCGTCGTGTCGCTGCGCGACATTGTCACCGCCCGGCCGACCGAGCGGCTGCGCGATCTCATGAACCCGTATCTCATCACAGTGGGCGCGCTGGATTCGGCCGACGTCGCCGCCCGCCGCGTGATTGACAGCCAACTCGTCGCGCTCCCGGTGATAGACGGTGCGGGCCGCATTGTCGGCGCCATCACGGTGGACGCGGCCATCGCCCGCGTCGCGCCGGGGGCCTGGCGCGCCGAAGCGCCGAAGGTGTTTGCATGAGTACGATCTCCGCAGAACAGGGCCTGGAGCCGGTCGCCACCGCGACCCCGACCCCCCTGGCCCCCCGCCAGGCGCGCGCCCTGCAGAAGCCCGGCGTGACCGTCAACATCTGGGGCCGCGAGGTCATGCTGCGCGGCCTGCGCCGCGCCCCGACCGGCATCTGGCGCTGGCTGCTCATCCTCGGCCCCGGCATCATCGCCGGCGCGGCCGGCAACGACGCGGGCGGCATCGCCACCTACAGCCAGACCGGCGCGCAGTACGGCTACGAGCTGCTGTGGGTGCTGCTGCTGATGACGGTGTCGCTGTCGGTGGTGCAGGAGATGAGCGCGCGCCTCGGCGCAGCGACCGGCCGCGGCCTGCTCGACCTGGTACGCGAGCGGTTCGGCCTGCGCCTGGCGTTGCTGGCGGCGGGCGTCGTCCTCATCGCCAACGGCGGCCTCATCATCAGCGAGTTCGTCGGCATCGGCGCGGCCACGGAGCTGTTCGGCATCCCCCGCTACATCTCGATACCGATCGCCGTCGTCTTGCTCTGGGCGCTGGTCGTCATCGGCTCGTACAACCGCGTCGAGAAGATCCTGCTGCTGATGACGCTGGCGTTCATCGCCTACCCCATCGCCGCCTTCCTCTCGCACCCCAACCCGGCCGAGGTGGCCCACGGCCTGTTCGTGCCATCGTTCAAGTGGGACGGCGGCTACGTCCTCATCCTCGTCGCCCTGATGGGGACGACCCTGACGCCCTACCAGCAGATCTTCCAGCAGAGCGCGACGGTCGAGAAGGGGGTGGCGCGGCGGCACTATGGCCCCGAGAAGGTGGACACCTACGTCGGCATGGCCTTCTCCAACCTGATGTCGGCGTTCATCATCATCGCCACGGCGGCGACGCTGCACGTCAACGGCCAGACCAACATCAACTCGGCGGCCGAGGCGGCCCAGGCCCTCGCGCCGGCCGCCGGGCAGGCGGCGTCGCTCCTGTTCGGCGTCGGCCTGCTGGGCGCGGCGCTCATGGCCGGCGGCGTCCTACCCATCGCCACCGCCTACTCTATCGGCGAGGTCTTCGGCTTCCGCAAGGGCGTCAACCTCAGCTTCCGCCGCGCGCGCACCTTCTTCCTCATGTTCACCGCCCTGCTCGTTCTCGGCGCGGCGGCGGCGCTGATCCCCGGCCTGCCCGTCATGCAGCTCCTCGTCGGCGTCCAGGTGCTGAACGGCATCCTGCTGCCCGTCATCCTCGTCTTCCTCATGCTGCTCATCAACGACGACCGCCTCGTCGGCGACCTCAAGAACGGGCGCATCTATAACATTCTGGGCTGGGCGACCATCGTGATCGTCGCCGGGTCGGTGGCTGTGTTGCTCGGCTCCCAGCTCCTCAGTCTGTTCGGCGTCAGCCTCTTTCCGGGCGGGTAAGCCCCTCACCCCATGATCTTCTCCCCTTCTCCCATTTTGGGAGAAGGGGCAGGAGGATGAGGGACGAGTCCGCCCTTGCGGCAGCCCGCCAGCCGACGTATACTCTGCTTATGACGCAACCCCTCGGTTTCCAGCTCGCCATCCTGGCGATGGCCGTCAGCCTCATCGTCGGCCTCCTGCCGGTCATCCCCACCACCCCGCTCATCTTTCTCGTCGCCGTCCTGTACTACGTCGCCGTCGGCTGGACGTGGGGCGCGGTCGCCGTCGTCGTCATCCTGGCCGTCCTGACCGTCATCTCCTCCACCGCCGAGCTGTGGCTTGCCCCGGCCGGCGCGCGGCAGGGCGGCGCGTCGTGGCGGACGACGGTCCTCGTCACCATCGCCAGCATCGTCGGCTTCTTCGTCCTGCCCCTCGTCGGGGCCATCCTCCTGCCCATCGGCCTCATCCTCGTCCTGGAGTTCCTGCGCCTGCGCGACCTGCGCCGGGCCACCAAGGCCGCCGGCGCGTGGTTCGTCGGCTGGCTCCTCTCCAACGGCCTGGAGCTTGTCGCCGGCCTCGCCATGATCGCCATCTTCTGGCTGCACGCCCGCCCTTGACACACTGGGGTGAGTGTGCGACAATAGCCGTATGGCGACCCTGGCGCGTACCCCCCACCCTCAGCTCGACCCGGCGGCGGTTCGCGCCGCCGTCGCCGCCCACATGGCCGAGAGCCACCGCCGCCTGGACGGGCAGACGGAGGCGCTCGGTCCGCTGCTCCTCTACAGCCATCCGGCCTTCGGCTGGGCCTTCTTCAACACCGCGCGCCTTATCGCGCCCATGACCTACGTCGAGGGTGAGCGCCTGCTGCCCCGGGTGGAGCGCTACTTCCGCGCGCGCGGCATACGCCCGGCGTGGGAGATGCTGGCCGGCCTGGCCCCGCCGGCGATGGGCGACCGCCTCCAGTTCGGCGGCTACACCCTGGACCGCTACGAGAGCCTGATGGCGTGCGCGCCCGCCGCCGCCCCAACGTCGCTGACCGCCACAGCGTGGGATGTGCGCGAGATGGGGGCGGCGGACGTGGATGTCTTCCTGGCGACGTGGCGGGCGGCCTACGGCGTCGGCGCGGAGACGGACCCGCTCCCTGTGCGCCGGCTCTTCCTGCGCGACCTCGACGCCGGGTGGCGCTTCTGGTGCGCCGGACGCGGGCGGACGATGCTCGGCACCCTCGCCGCCGTCTCGATAGACGGCGTTGTGGAGATCGCCAACGTGGGGACCATTCCCTCGGCGCGCCGCCAGGGGATCGCCGGCGCGTTGGTGGCCCACTGCCTGGCTGAGGCGCAGCAGCGGGGCGACCACCTCGCTTACCTCTACGCGGCCGTCCACAGCAACGCCGCGCGGCTGTACGCCCGCCACGGCTTCACTGCCATTGACACGTTGAGCGCCTACAGCCAGGAGACATTCTAGCCATGCCCACGCTCCGCGTTCTATCCCGCGCCGATCTCCAGGCCGCTCTCGACATGCCCGCCGCCATCGCCGCCGTTCGACACGCCTTCGCCCAGCTCGCCCTCGGCGAGGCGCAGGTTCCGCTACGCTCGGCTCTGAACTTCGCGCCGGACGCCGTCGCCCTGATCATGCCCGCCTACCTGGCCGCCAGCGGCGGCCTCGGCCTCAAGGTCGTCACCGTGACCCCCTCCAACAGCGGCCGCGGCCTGCCCCTCATCCATGCCCTGGTCGTTGTCCTTGACGCCGACACCGGCGCGCCGCTGGCCGCGCTCGAGGGCGGCTGGCTGACGGCGCTGCGCACCGGGGCTGCGTCGGGCGTGGCGACGGACTTGCTCGCCCGCCACGACGCCGCGACCCTGGCCGTGTTCGGCGCGGGCGTCCAGGGCGAGACGCAGGCGCTGGCCGTGTGCGCCGTGCGCCAGATTCACCGCGTTCGCCTCTACGATCAAACGCCGGGCAAGGCCGCGGCGCTGGCGGCGCGGCTGGCCGGGCAGCCCGGTATCCCGCGCGACGTGGCCGTCGCCCTCGACCCCGCCGCCGCGGTGGCCGACGCCGACATCGTCTGCACGGCGACGACCTCGCCGACGCCGGTCTTCCCCGGCGATGCCCTGCGGCAGGGGGCGCACGTGAACGCGATTGGGGCGTTCACCCTGACGACCCGCGAGCTGGACGAGGGCGTCGTGGCGCGGGCGCGGATCGTCGTGGACGAGCGTGCCGCCGCCATCGCTGAGGCCGGCGACCTCGTGATTCCGTGGCAGGCGGGGGAGGCGGTCGGGCCGGAGGAGTGGACGGAGCTGGGGGCTATCGCCGCCGGGTTGGAGCCGGGCCGCCAGCGCGCCAACGAGATCACGCTGTTCAAGTCGGTCGGCAACGCCGTGCAGGACGTGGCCGTCGCGGCCCTCGCGGTCGTGCGCGCCACCGACCGCCACCTGGGGACCCTCGTCCCACTGTGAAACCGGATGGTCAATGTGATGGTGATGATAGCGGAGTTGACTCGTGACTGACTATTTCTGGCAGGGGGCGAAGGTGCGCCTGCGCGCCCTGCGCCACGACGATTGGGCGGTGATCTACGCCGAGGAAACGGACACCGAGGGCGTCCGTCTGTTCGAGCCGGGCGTGGAGCTGCCGCGCTCGCCGGAGGGGGTGCAGGACCGCCTGGCGGCGTGGATTTCGCGCACCGCCAACGCCGACGAGACCACGAACCTGTCCTTCGCCGTGGAGTCTCTCGATGGCGAGATGGTCGGCACGGCGGGCATCCACACGCGCAACCCGCGCTTCGGGACGTTTGGCCTCGCCGCCCGCATCTACCGCGCGCACCGTCGGCGCGGCTACGCCCGCGACACGCTGCGCATCTTGTTGCGCTACGGCTTCTGGGAGCTGCGCTACCAGAAGGTGAACTCGGTGACCACGTCGGGCAACGCCGCGTCCATCGCTATGCACGCCAACCTGGGCTTCCAGGTCGAGGGCCGCGTGCGCCGCAACGTGTTCACCGACGGGGTATACCAGGACGAGATTCTGTTCGGCATGACGCGGGAGGAGTTCGACGCCCGCGAACGCCCTATTGACACAGCCATCAGCGGCTGATATTATTCCTTCATGCTGACCAAAGAGAGGCGTGAGGCGTTAAAGCGGCGGTCTGAAAGACCCCAGGATTAGAACGATGATAACTACGTCCATTAGTCTGACCGAGGAAGAAGAGACGGCACTTCGCGTCATGGCAGAAGAAAGTGGCAAGACGCCTGATGAGCTTGTACGCGAGGTCGTTGAGCAGTTCCTTGCCGAACATAAGCTAGAGTATCGCCGCGCGCTACGGAGGCAAGCCGCCGGCATGTGGCGCGATCGGACTGACCTACCCGATTTTGCCAGTCTCCGTCGCGAGTTTGACCGCCAAAACGACTAACACACCATTACAATGCAATCTTGTCTAGTTGATACCGACGTTCTCATAGATTATCTCCACGGGCGGCAAGCTGCTGTGGAGTACATTGATGGCTTGTCCACGGCTTTGTTTCTGTCTGTGATTACGGTCGCTGAACTTTATGCTGGGGTTCGAGAAGGCGCCGAACGGGTGCGCTTAGATAAGTTCGTCAGCACGTTCGATAGCATTTACGTTGACACGGAGATTGCTGTACAGGGTGGACTATACCATCGCACCTACGGTAGGAGCCACGGCACGGGAATAGCAGATTCGCTCATTGCCGCTACAGCCGCTCTAGGTGGTCTATCGCTTGTGACCCTGAATCACAGGCACTTTCCCATGCTGACAAACGTCATCGTCCCATACTGACGTCTACATCGAGATGGAACCTTTGCGGAAGTCGGTGCGGCCGAGGATGGCGTTGATGAGCACCGGCCGGCCGCTCGCCGCTGCCGCCTTCGCCCGCGCCAGCGCCTCCCCAATCCCTTGCGGCGCGTCCAGCCTGATGCCGACTGCCCCGAACCCCTCGACGACACAGTGGTAGTCCGTGTGGGCGAGCACCGTCGCCACATCGTCCCCTAGCATCTCCACCTGCTCCCGCGCAATCTGCATCCACGCCGCGTCGTTCCCCACGACGGCGATCACCGGGACCCCGTGGCGGACGAAGGTGTCGAACTCGCTCAGGCTGTAGCCCGCCGAGCCGTCGCCGTACAGAATCCACACCTCCGCCTCGGGGTGGACGAGCTTCGCGCCCAGGGCGAACCCCGCCCCGACGCCGAGCGTCCCGAACGCGCCGGGGTCCAGCCAGGCCAGCGGCCCCGTCGGCCGCACGATGTACGACGCCGTGCCAACGAAGTCGCCGCCGTCGGCGACGATGATGGCGTTGTCGGCCAGCGCCGCGTCCACCTGGCGCAGCAGCGCCAGCGGGTTGAGGCCCTCCGTCGGGGCGTCGGCCTGTGCGCCGATCTCGGCGTTGCGCGCCTCGTCGCGCCCGCGCAGGGCCGCACGCCACTCGGCCCAGCGGTCGGCCTGGGGCATGGCTTCGGCGAGGCGGGCGAGGAACACGCCGGGGTCGCCGAGGATGGCGATGTCCGGCTTGCGGTTCCTGGTCAGGTCGGTCTCGCTGCGGTTGGCGGAGACGTACAGCGCCTTGTGGCCGATGTGCCGCCCGTAGTCGAGGCGGAAGTCGGCCGGCACGCCGGCCAGGATGACCAGGTCGGCCTCGCGCAGGGCCTCGCGGCGCTTGTGGCGCATGTGCAGCGGGTGGTCGCGGCCGAGCAGACCGCGCGCCATGCCCGACAGGTACACGGGCGCGCCGATATGCTCCAGCGCCGCGATCATCGGCGCGATGCTCGGCGCGTCGAGCGTGGCCTGGCTGCCGACGAGGATCACCGGCCGCTCGGCCTTCGCCAGCGCCTCGGCGGTCTTTTCGACCAGGCGCTCCTTTGGCTCCAGCGGCGGGACGACGATGATCGGGCCGGCCTTCGCCTTCTCGGCGCCGGCGAACAGGCGCTTGACGTGGCGCTGGAGGTAGAGGTTCGTCGCCCGCTGCGCCAGGGACTTGCTCGATCCCTTGACGCCGTAGAGCGCCTTGACCGTCGCCTCATCGTACAGCAGGTCAATCGGCAGCTCGACGAACACCGGCCCCGGCGTGTCGCTCTGGGCGTGACGGAAGGCTTCCTCCACCGTCGGGATGATGTCCCTGACCCGCCCCACGCGCGCCGACCACTTGACGAGCGACGCCACGAGCGACATCTGATCAATGTCCTGGAGCGCGCCGCGCCCCTGGAGGATGGTGGGGGCGGCGCCGCCGAGCAGGACGACCGGCGACTGGGCCATCTGAGCGTTCTTGAGCGCCGTGACGCTGTTGGTCACGCCCGGCCCGGCCGTGACGGCGGCGACGCCGGGGCAGCCGGTCAGCCGGGCGACGGCGTCGGCGGCGAATACGGCGTTCACCTCGTGGCGCGTGTCCACGACGCGGATGCCCCGCGCCTTCGCGCCGACGAGGATGGGCGAGATGTGGCCGCCCACCAGGGTGAACAGGAACTCGATGCCCTGGGCCTTGAGAACCTCCGCGACCATATCACCGCCGTGCATCACTTCTTCTCCTTCAACGTCGAGACGCGCCAGGGCGCGTCTCTACCGATTGGGCTCGGTGCAGGAAGCGTCGGTGTCGGGCGAGGCGATAGCGCGCCACCGCCACGCTCAGCCGACCGAGGGGGTTGTCGGTGCGATTCAGTAAATAGGGGTCGTTGATGTCTACGAAGACGAGCCGCCCCTGCCTGTCGAGCATGATGTTGGTCGAGTGGCGGAACGACGGCCAGTTCACGACGAGGCGCAAGGAGTCGGGGTGGCCGAACATGTCCGGCAGCCAGCCACGCGCCGCGATCATGCGCTCCGCGCCGTCCAGGATGGCGAGCTGCTGCGCCACCATCGCCGGCGTGAGCAACTCTTCGTCGCTCATGTCGCAGATACGCACCTTCGCCTGGCGCTGGATGCGGATGATGCTCGGCTCACCCACGGCATCCTGACCGTAGACGAACAAGGTCGGCGCGACGGGCAGGTAGTGGCTCGCCTCGTCGGAGCCGCGCTTCGCATCGAGCGTCTCTTGCCAACTGATGACCCCAACGACGCGGCTATAGAGCTTGATCACGAAGCGGCGGCGGCGGAAGGGGAGCAGGATGATATGCCGGAACGTGTTGCCCTGGGATACCCGGGCGAAGCTCTCCGTCCCGTTCTCGCCGATGCACGTCAGGGTCACCGCGCCCCTGTCGCGCCGCCGCGTCAGGCGCTTGACAAGCTCTTCAACGACATTCATGCTCTATATTGTGTCAATCCATCCCGCGCGTGTCCAATTTGCATCGGGGCCAGCTTCGCCCGATGGCCCGCCAGCACCCGCCTCGTCACCCACAACGCGAGGCGGCCGAGCGGGTTCGAGCGGCGCTTCCACGGGCGCGGGCTGTTGATGTCAATGAACTCGAGCCGCCCCTCGTCATCCTCCATGATGTTGGTCGAGCGGCGGAAGGACGGCCAGCGCAGGGCGTCCCACGCGGTCGCGGGGAAGCCGAACGGGTCGGGCAGCCAGCCCTCGGCGGCGATCATGCGCTCGGCGCCGTCAATGATGGCGAGCTGCTGCGCGACCAGGACCGGCGCCCGAAGCTCCTCGTCGGTCACGTCGGCCAGGCGGCGGCGGACGAAACGCTGGATGCGGATGATGCTTGGCTGGCCGCGGTCGTTGTGGGCGTAGACGAACAGCGTTGGCGCGACGGGCAGGTAACGCGCCGTCGTGTCGGACGCGCTCTTGGCGGCGACGAGGTCATGCCACACGACCTGGCCGATGAGGCGGCTATGGAACTTGGCGACGAACCAGCGCTTGCGGAACGGGAAGCGCAGGACGCGGCGGATGCTATTCGTCTTCGAGACGCGGGCGAAAATCTCGTCGCCGGCGGCGGCGATGCACGGCGCGGCCGTCGCGTCAACGCGCTTGCCGGGGCTGCCGGCCGGTTCCGCCGTGACGACGACCGGCGTGGCCGAGGCGGGTTCAGGTTCGACGGCGGGGTATGTCACGTTCATCGGTTCTCCGGAGTGGTCTGCTTTCTCTACGCATGAGGTGAAGCGGCGGTTGCCGGGGGTGAGGGCCGCCGACCTTTTGACTCAAACCCCTGACGCGACTATACTTCAGCGAACAAATCAGCAGTCCCCGGCCCGACGCTAGCGGGCCTCCCAAGGGTTGCCCACGTGGCCGACCCTTGTTTCATGCCTTTTTCGGGAGTTGCAACCATGACTGTCAGCGTGACTGAACTACGCAAAGGTGTTACGTTTGAAGACGGCGGCGACCTGTTCCGCGTCGTCGAGTACCAGCATATCAAGGTGGGCCGCGGCAGCGCCACCATTCGCCTCAAGCTGCGCAACCTGCGCACCGGCTCCAACGTGGAGAAGACGTACCCGAACGGCGGTGTCGTCAACGACGTGCGCCTTGACAACCGCGAGGTGGAGTACCTCTACACCGACGGCGAAGAATACCACTTCATGGACAAAGAGACCTTTGATCAGTTCGGCTTGCGCGAGGACAAGCTCGGCAACGCGGTCAAGTACCTCCAGGAGGGCATGACCCTGGAGCTGTCGTCCTACGAAGGCGAGCCGCTGGACCTGGAGCTGCCTACGACGGTGGACCTCAAGATCGTCGAGACCTCGCCCGGCTTCAAGGGCGACACGGCGTCGGGCGGCGGCAAGCCGGCGACATTGGAGACGGGCCTGGTCATCAACGTTCCCTTCTTCGTCAACCAGGGCGACACCGTTCGCGTAGACACGCGCACCAACGAATACGTCACCCGCGTCTAGCCTGGCGGCATGCCCTCCATCTTCTCCGTCGCCGCTGTTACTGGCTACATCAAGGAGCTGCTCGAGGCAGACTTCGGGCTTCAGGATGTGTGGCTGACGGGGGAAGTCTCGAATCTGAGCCGCTCGGCGGCCGGCCACGTGTACTTCACCCTCAAAGACGACGCCGCGCAGATTAAGTGCGTGATATGGCGTTCCCAGATGCGGCTGTTGGACCGCGTCCCCGCCCACGGCGAGGCCGTTGTCGTCCACGGCCGCATTACTGTCTACCCCGCCGGCGGCCAGTATCAGGTTTCCGTGGATGCCCTGCAGGCGGCGGGGCAGGGCGTTTTGCACGCCCAGTTCGAGGCGCTGCGGGACCTGCTCCAGGCCGAGGGCTTGTTCGCCGTCGAGCGCAAGCGCGCCCTGCCGGACTTCCCGCGCCATATCGGCGTGGTGACGTCGCCCCAGGCGGCGGCGTGGCGCGATGTCCAGACGACCCTCGCCCGCCGCTGGCCGATGGTGCGCGTCACCCTCGCGCCGACCCTGGTGCAGGGCGCAGACGCGCCGCCGGCCATCGTCGCCGCCCTGGCTCGCCTCAACGCCGTGCCCGATGTCGAGGTGATCCTTCTGGTGCGCGGCGGCGGCTCCCTGGAAGACCTGTGGGCGTTCAACGAGGAGACGGTGGCGCGCGCCGTCGCCGCCAGCCGCATCCCCGTCGTCACCGGCGTCGGCCACGAGACCGACTTCACCATCGTGGACTTCGTCTCCGATGTGCGCGCCGCGACGCCTACCGCCGCCGCCGAGCTGGCGACGCCGGACCGCGCCGAGCTGCGCCGCCGCGTCGCCGATGCCCGCGATGCTCTCGACGCCGCGGCCGAGGACACGCTGCGCGGCTGGCGTCTGGCCCTCGATCATCAGACGCGCCACCTGGACCGCCTCTCGCCCCAGGCGCGCATTGACGGCGGGCGGGCGCGGCTGGCCGAGCTGGCGCGGCGGGCGGCGGGCGTCATGGCCCACCGCGTGGCGCTGGCGCGGGCGGAGACGCAAGGCCAGGCCGGCCGGCTCGCTGCGCTCGATCCGAAGGCGACGCTGCGGCGCGGCTACGCCATCGTCGCCGACGCCGAGACCGACGCGGTGGTGACCGAGACACGGCAGGCGCGGGTCGGGCGCGGGCTGCGCGTTCACGTCGCCGATGGCGCGTTCGAGGTGACGGTGGGCCGTCAGCGGCGGCTGCTGGAGTAAACTGGTTCTGCTTTGTGACTCGCCCCCTCACCCCCAGCCCCTCTCCCACAAGGGGAGAGGGGGGCCAGAGGGTTTTCTCCCCTTCCCCCCACTGTGGGGGAAGGGGCAGGGGGATGAGGGGGCGAGAATGGACACCGATCGGTGGCGTCGCCGGGCGATAGAGACGCTGGACTGAAGGAGACACTCGTGATGGACGAATCGGGCGCGGCCGCAGACGGCTTCGAGGCGGCGTTCGCCGAGCTGGAAGCGACGGTCCGTCGGCTCGAAGAGGGCAACCTGCCGCTGGCCGAGGCGCTCGCGCTCTACGAGCGCGGCGTCCATCTGTCGGAGCGTTGCCGCCACTACCTCGACGCGGCGGAGCTGCGCATCGGGCAGCTCGGCGCGCGGGATGAGGGCGACGAGGACGAGGACGACTTCGCGCCGGCCGACGACGAGGAGGAAGACCCGTTTTGATTGACGGCATCCTCCGCAACCAGGTGCTATGGGCGGCGGCGGCGGGCTGGATCGCGGCCCAGACCATCAAGGTCATTGTGCATCTGGCGCGCTACCGCAAGATTGACCTGCGCTTCTACATGAGCACCGGCGGCATGCCGAGCGCCCACTCTGCGCTGGTCGCCGCGGCCGCATGGGCGACAGGCCTGTTGGAGGGCTTCGAGTCGCCCATGTTCGCCATCGCCGCCATCTTCGCCATGATCGTCATGTTCGACGCCCAGAACATCCGCTGGGCCGCGAGCCGCCAGGCGCGCATCCTCAATCAGATCGTGGACGAGCTATTCCAGGGCCACCCCATCAGCGAGGAGCGTCTCAAGGAGCTTCTCGGCCACACCCCGTTTCAGGTCTTCGTCGGCGCGGCCATTGGCATCGTCGTGGCCTACCTCATCGTCCGCTGACCCATCACGAAATCAGGTGGCCGCCGTCAATGACGAGGACGGCGCCGGTCGTGTAGTTGGACGCCGCCGACGCGAAGTATAGCGCGCCGCCGGTGACATCCTCGATCTCGCCGATGCGGCCGGCCGGCGTCGCCTGGAGGACGCGGCTGGCGATCTCCGGTGTCTGCCATAGCACCTGGCTGAAGCGCGTCTTGATGACGCCGGGCGCGATGGCGTTGACCTGGATGTTCATGTGGCCCAGCTCGACAGCCAGGACTTTGGTCAACATGACGACAGCAGCCTTGCTGACGGAGTAGACTCCCAGCCCCGGCATCGGGTTGAGGCCGGCCACCGACGCCATGTTGATGACCTTGCCGCCGCCGGCCGCCCTCATCGCCGGGATGGCCGCCTGGGTCATGCGCAGGTAGCCGAGGACGTTGATGTCCAGGGTCTTGGCCCACACTCCCACCTCGGCTGTGTACGACGGGCCAAAGTGGGGGTTGGTGGCGGCGTTGTTGACGAGGATGTCGAGGCGGCCAAACTGGGCGACCGTCGTCTCGATGAGCGCCTGGACCTGGTCGTCGTGGCCGGTGTGGCAGGCGACGGCGAGGGCGCGCCCACCGGCGGCCTCGATGCTCTGCGCCACCGGCTCGACGCGGTCGAGGCTGCGGGCGGTGACGACGACGGCCGCGCCGGCCCCAGCGAACGCCTCGGCGATGCCCTGGCCGATGCCGCGCGAGCCGCCGGTCACAATGGCGACACGCCCTTCGAGCGAAAAAGACATGCTTGTCTCCTTATTGAGAATCAAGTGATTGGGCGACCTGCGCGAGCCAGGCGTCGGCTTCGCGCGGCGAGCGCAGGTGGACGAGGCGCAGGTGGGCGTTCTGGGGGTCCGCCAGCCACGTCGGGTAGCGCCGCCGGTGCTTGTTGTGCGTCTGGAGCGCCCACAGGAACAGCGAGTCGCGCGTGGCGAGGTGCGTCCACATATTCTCGCGATTCTCGTTCCACAGCGGCGCGCGACCCCGGGCACGGGTCAGCGTTCGCCACCAGAGCTGCCACATCACCGTTGCCAGCGGGTAATCGAGCCAGACGAGCGTGTCGGCTCGCGCCCACAGCATCTCGCGGACGAAGCTGTAGTTGCCGTCCACCACCCAGCGCTCGCCCTGGGTCATGGCGTAGACCCAGGCGCGCATGATGTGACGGTCGAGGGGCGTCCAGTGCGGCCGCCAGTGAAGCGCGTCTAGCTCGATGTGCGGCGCGCCGATGATTTCGGCGAGGCGGGCCGCGAGCGTG
This sequence comes from Anaerolineae bacterium, assembly GCA_046328535.1. Classification (GTDB taxonomy): domain Bacteria; phylum Chloroflexota; class Anaerolineae; order Epilineales; family JAHCIE01; genus JBDHWG01. The sequence continues at coordinate 155,750 of JAXLWJ010000004.1, read as the reverse complement.
GTCTTGCCGGAGCCGGACGTGCCGACCACGTGGACGCGGCGAATCGGCGTCGGGCGCTCTCGTTCCATTGGGCGAACCAGGCTTCCTTCAACGGCCAACATAACCGGGCTGAGTCTATCATAGTCGAACCCTCGGCGCAAGCGATACCTTACGTGGGGGAGCGCATCGCCTATAATTTGGGGCAGCACAGCCGCCCGATCTATGCGGAGGTTCCATGCGCGTCTTGGCGCTATTGCTGCTCGCCGCGCTACTCGCCTCGTGTACAAACTCAATGAGCACGGTGGCCGTCCAGGTGACGCCTGTCACGCCTGACGCGCCCCTCACCCCCGCGGCCCTCACCCCCGCAGCCCTCACCCCCGCGCCCCTCACCCCCGCGCCCCTCACCCCTGCGACCCTCTCTCCCGGCCCTTCGCCCCTCGTGGGCGAGGGGGGGAAGATAGCGGCGGCGCTGCCGGCGGGGCCGGTGCTGTTCTATGAGAAGGAGGGGCGGAGCCTGTGGGCGGCGGCGGCTGACGGCGGGAACGCCCGCGCTCTCACGGACCCGCTGCCCACGGCGAATGGGCAAAGTCTACTGTTTCCAGACACAGGCCCTACCCAGGTCGGTACGCCGTCGCCAGCAGCGCGCACGGCAACGCTGAGTTGGACGCCCTCGCCGGATGGCCGGATGGTCGCGGTGGTCCAGGGAGAGGGGCTGGTGTCGGCGGCGGACGCGCGGCCCGTGGCGGCGTTGTGGCTGATAGACGTGCAGGAGCAGCGGCGCAAGCTCCTCGACCTGCTGCCGCCGGGTGTTTCCGCTGCCGGCCTTGCTGCGCCGGAGAGCCGCGCCCTCCTTGCCGCGCTCCTGGCGCAGTCGCCGCCGGCGTGGTCGCCGGATGGCAAGCGTATCGCCGTCGTGTCGGACCACGAGGGGCAGGCGGACGTGTACGTGGTCGGCGTCGCGGATGGGAAGGCCGCGCGCCTGACGCAGGACGCGGGACTGGAGGTCGGGCCGGCCTGGTCGCCGGACGGCCAATGGCTCGCCTACGCGGTAGCGCAGGGGGTGGACCCAGCGGCGGTTGGGCTGTCCGTCATCAAGGCGGATGGCAGCGCGAAGGGCCGCCGTCTCGCGCCCGGCGTCACTGAGCCATATCTATTCGACGGGCAGGGCATGCGCTACGGCGCGGGCGTCTGGGTCGCGCCTGATACCTTGATCTGGCCGAGCCGGCGCGCCGGGCAGCCAGCGTGCGAGGTGGCGCTGCGGCGCGTGTCGCTGGATGACAAGGACGACACGCTGGTGTGCGGGCCGGCAGGTGGCAGCGGCGTCGCGCAGGTGTATTGGAACGCGGCCCGCAAGCGCCTGGCGTTCGTTCCACCCCAGGCCGCCGGCGCGGGCGCTGCGCCGGCGGCGATCGCGTTTCCCTTATCTACGCCAGGCGCGCCTTTCCAGGGCTACTGGGTGTACAACGTAGAGCAGAAGAAGACCGGTCAGGCGGTGGCGAACCAGGTCTACACAGTAACCTGGCCGCCGAACGGTGACCTCGGCATCGCGTATGTCGGCGCCGACGGCCAGAACACCGGTCTATACTACCGGCACGACGCGGGCGACAATAAGCTCCTGGCGCTGCCCGCCAACGCAGCGGCGGCCGCGCCGGTGTGGTCGCCGGAGGGCAAGCGGCTCGCCTTCGCGGACCGCGTCGTCACGATGGAGGGCCAGGAGGTGACGCGGCTGACGGGCGCGTCGCCGGCGCCCGCCGCGTGGAGCGCGGCTGGTCTGGTGTACGCGGCGGACGGCCGGCAGCGCGCCTCAAGCCTGGGGCTGTGGGACGGAAAGAACACGCGCACCATTGCCGACAATGTGCTGTCCGGCTCAGTGCGTGCCGTGACCCCGCGCTAGAACGTGATAGGTTCGCCCAACATGACCGCGAGGTCTTGCAGGATGCGGATGAGTTGATCCATGCGTTCGTCGCCTAAGTATGCTCCCCATTCGGCCTCGATCTTCAGCATGGCCTCGCGCGCCGCTAACATCACGCCCCATCCTCGTGCAGTGAGACGAACGATCCGCATGCGCCCATCGTCAGCGTCGGGTGTGCGCTCGACGTAGTCGCGTTCCTCGAGATAATCGAGGAGATAGCCCATCGCCTGCTTGGTCATGTTGGCGCGCTCGGCCAGCTCCGTCGGCCGCGACCCCTCCCGCTCGATGTACTGGAACACAACCATGTGTGGTTGGCGCACGTCGGTGTAGCCAGCGGCCACAACGGCATTGTGGATCTCCTGAACGATGGCCTGCGAAGGCACGCGCAACAGGGCGCCGAGAAATCGGCGCTGTCGCGGATACATCTCGCTGCTCATACGCGTTCTGCCTCCAAACACTACAAAAGGCCGTCCAACCCCTTGACAAGATAGTAAAGATACTGTACTATATTCGTCAAGTATTCTGACTACCTAAGTATAGCACATCAAGGAGAACTTGCCATGTCCCTCGAAGAGAATAAGGAACTCGTCCGGCAGTTGCTCGAAGATGACATCAGCCAGGGGAACGAGGCGGTCGCCGACCGCATCATTGCCGCCGACTTCTTCGACCACACGAACCCGCCGGGCATGCAGAGTGGCCTGGACGGCCACAAAGCCATCGTCAGGCTCTTCCGCGCCGCATTCCCGGACCAATGGTGGCACATCGAAGATTTGATTGCCGAGGGCGATAGGGTTGTCGCCCGCACGACTATGCGCGGCACGCACCTAGGCGACTTTTTTGGCATTCCGCCGACGGGGCGTCGGGTGGAGATGCCTGGCGTTCACATCATGCGCATTGCCGATGGCCGAATTGCTGAACATTGGGGCTCCAATGACGACCTGGGCATGATGCGGCAGTTGGGTGTCATTCCCTCGCCGGCGGGGGCGGCAGGCTAACCGCGCCTTGTGGAAATAATGCAGAAGCCGCCCTTGAATGATAGGGCGGCTTTGCGATCCTTGCTGTTGCCATTCGACCCAGGCAATCACCCGGCGTGGGCGTCGAGCCAGTTGAGGATGTCTTGCTGCACGTCGGCGCGGTTCAGCTCGTTCAGCATCTCGTGCCGCCCTTGCGGGTAGAAGATGACCTCCATGTCCCCGATGCCGAGCGCCGCGTAGCGCCGCACAAGCTCCTTGACCGCCTCGGTGTTCCCGCCGACCGGGTCCTGGTCGCCGGAGAAAATGAGCAGCGGCAGGGTCGTAGGGATGAGCGCCTCATTCGCCGGCTGCCACGTCTCGGCCATGCCCGCCATCATGTCGGCCACCAGGCGGTTCGAGAAGACGAAGCCGCACCACGGGTCGTCTACGTACTTCTGCACCTCGGCCTCGTCGCGGCTGAGCCACTCGAAGCCCGTCTTCTGGGGCGTAAACGGCGCGTTGAACCCGCCAAACATCATCACCCACGCCTGGGAGGGTTGGCGAGCGGCGTCGCCCTGGGCCGCCATCTCCAGCATCGGCAGCATGTCGTTCAGGCCGGCCATCGCCCCGCTCGACCCGGACAGAATGCACCCGGCCAGCTCGCCACCCCATAGCTCGAGACACCGCTGTGCCAGGAACGACCCCATGCTGTGGCCGAACAGGAACAGGGGCCGGCCGGCGTTCTCGCGGCGGGCGTGGTCGGCAACCAGCTTGAGGTCGCGCAGCATGCCGTTCCAGCCGTCCGGCCCGGCCCAGCCGGCGTTGTCGAGCGAGCCGGCCGTCTCGCCGTGGCCGCGGTGGTCGGGCGCGTAAACGCTGTAGCCGCCGTCGTTGAGCGCCGCCGCCAATCGGGCGTAGCGGGCGCTATGCTCGGCGGCGCCGTGGGCGATGAGCACGACGGCCTTCGCGTCCCCCGCGGCGGGCGCCCAGCGGCGCACGAAGATATCCATGCCCTCGGAATTGCGCAACGGCAACGTTGTCGCTGTCATCTTGTCTCCCATCGTCTCCTCCGCTCAATCTGATTCTCTATGTTCGCAATTTCTCGGTCTGCGGGAACGAAATAGTGCCGCTACCCATCCCCCGCTGGCGGTGGAGTGACAACTCCGCCGCCCCTTGGAGGCGCTGGAGGTGGCTCTCCACCGCCAGCGCGATAACGGCAACAATTAGTTCAACCGCTCGACAGGGCGTCGTCGCTCAACCGGGCTTTGACGAAGGCATCGGCCATGACGTACAATTCCAGTGGGAAGGTGTCGCTGTCCACCATGAGTTAGCTCCCGTTCTCGGAACGGGTTCGGCGCGCTAACTGTAGGACATCGTCACCTCCTTTGTCAATTTACAACAAGCGGGGACACCACATGGACACACTTCATCATCTGTTCGGTCTCGACGGCCAGGTTGCGGTCATCACCGGCGGCACGGGTGTGCTGGGCGGCGCTATGGCGCGCGGGCTGGCGCAGGCTGGCGCCAGGGTCGGTGTCCTGGGCCGCCGCCGCGAGCAGGCTGAGGCGGTTGCCGCCGACATCGAGCGCCTGGGCGGTGAGGCGGTGGCGCTGCCCGCCGACGTCCTCGACCGCCAGCAGCTCGAAGCGGCCCGCTACGCGGCGCTGGCGCAGTGGGGGCGGCTCGATATCCTGGTCAACGCGGCGGGCGGGAACATGCCATCGGCCACCCTCCCGCCGGGCCAATCCTTCTTCACCCTGCCGGTCGAGGGCATGCAGCCGGTCATCGCCTTGAACCTGAACGGCACGCTCCTGCCGATCCAGGTCTTCGGCGAGGCGATGGCGCAGGCGAAGAGGGGCAGCATCGTCAACGTCTCTTCGATGGCGGCGCAGCGGGCGCTGACGCGCGTCGTCGGCTACGGCGTGGCGAAGGCGGCGGTGGACAACGCAACGCGCTGGCTGGCCGTCGAGCTGGCGCGCTCCTTCGGCGGCGGCATTCGCGTCAACGCCATCGCGCCGGGCTTTTTCATCGGCGAGCAGAACCGCAGCCTGCTGCTCAACGAGGACGGCGCCCTCACGGCGCGCGGCCAGACGATCATTGACCACACGCCGGCCGGCCGCTTCGGCGAGCCGGACGAGCTGATTAGCACGCTCATCTGGCTGTGCAGCCCGGGCGCGAGCTTCGTTAACGGCATCGTCGTCCCCGTGGACGGCGGGTTCAGCGCCTTCAGCGGCGTGTAGGCCACAATAACAAGCGGGCCATTGGGCGCGGCCGTCGCACGACACAAGAGCGGTGCCGCAATCAGCCCTTGACGTAGGCCAGTTTCTCGGCCACCTTGCCATCGCGCACGCGAAACACATCCACGCCGCGCACGTGTCCTGGCTGCCCCGCCTCGTCGCTCCAGCGGTAAAGCCAGCACACCGCGCAGCGGTCGCCGGCCGCGAAGATGTCCTCGGTTTCAAAAATCGCGTGGGGCGAGGAGGCAAAGAACCCCTCCCAGAAGGCGCGAACAGCGGCCTGTCCGACGTAACGCTCGCCGTCTGGCGGCGGGTACGTATTCTCGAACACGCAGTCCGCGGTCATGGCCGCCATGACCGCGGCTATGTCGTGGCGATTGACGGCGTCGTTGAATCGTCGGACCGTGTCCAGCGTGTTGTTCGTCAGCCTGTCCTCGGCAACGTTATCAGTCATCGTTCCACCTCTCCCCCCTCACTCCGTGAGAGGTCTGGGCTGCGGCTCGGCTACTTCACGGCCGTAGCATGATAGGATTTGCGCCAGATCTGCCCCGCCGATCATCCGCGTCGTTGCGTGGGGCGGCTGCATAACCGCTTCAGAGAGCGGGCTGGCGAGTTCTGCCTGCAAACGCGCCGCCCATGCCCGTGTGCTCTCCCACGCGGCCGGGTGGCTCTGCACCAACGCCAGCAGGCGCCGGGCGTGCTGAGAACGAGTCGGCGCGTCCGCCACGCCGACGTCACCACCCCCCGCCCGCACCAGGAGCGCCGCCGTCATGGCGAGGACTTGCAGGGCATCGGGCATGGCCTGGATCTCGGTGAACGTATCGAACGCGATGCTGAGCGCGCGCCCCGCCAGCGCTTCGTCGCCGACGAGCGCCAGCGACCAGCCGAGGCCGCTCAGCGCCCTGCTCACCGCCAGCCGGTCGCCAATGACCTGGGCAATCTCCAGGCTCGCCTCGAACAGGCGCGGGGCTGCCGCGTGATCACCGCGGCGGATAGCCAACTGCCCCATGCTCGTCAGGCAGGCGACGATGCCGCGAAGGTGGCCGATCTGGCGATAGTGGGCCAGACTCGCGGCGTGCAACTCGTGGGCTTCCTGAAGCGCGCCGCTCTCCATTGACACAGCCGCCAACCTCAACTGTGAGGTGGCGATCAGGCGCTGGTCGCAGATGTCTTGCGCGATTGTCAGGCACTCGCGGTGGAGACGCCGCGCCTCGTCGTATCGGCCGGCAAAATGAGCGAGTATGCCCAGGTTGTTCAGCGGGTGGATAGCCTGCCAGCCGTGGCCGATCTCGTGGAGGAGGGCCAGGCTCTCCTCGGCCTGCTGCCGCGATGTGGCGTAGTCACCCAGGTGGCGCGCCACTTCCCCCAGGTTGCTCAACCCGCGCGCCATGCCACTGCGGTCGCCAACGCTCCTGAACAGCGCGTAACTCTCCTGCCAGCAGCGCTTTGCCTCGGGGAACGCGCCCATGTCGTAGTAGTTACCGCCCAGGCGGTTGAGCGTCTCCGCCATGCCGGACACGTCCCCCACCGCCCGGTAGAGCGTGATCGCTTCCTGCTCCAGCCGGCTCGACTCAAGGTAGTCACCGCGAATGTTGGCGTTGATCCCCCGGCTGGCGAGGCAGAAGGCGGTCAGACGCTTGTCGTCCAGGCCGGCGGCGAGCGCCAGGCTCTGGGCCAACATCGCCTCGGACTGTTCATTCCGCCCCAAGAACTGGGCGAATCGCCCGCGCCAGGCGAGCAGGCGGCTCAGGGTGAGGCGCGTCGGCTCCGGGAGGGCGGCGCCGGGCGGCGGAGCCAGGCGCTCAAACGCGCTGCGTAGGGCGTCGTCGCCTTCCTGCCGCCAGCTGCGCAGCTCGCAGAACAGACTGTAGGCTTCGACGGCCTGCGCGATGCCCGCCACCTGACCCTGGGCGACGTGCCAGCGCCAGGCGGCGCGGACGTTGTCTATCTCCGCGCCGATGGCATTGAGGGCCACGCTCTGTCCAGCGCCGGCGAGGGCCGCCTCGTTCTCCTGGAGGAAGGCCGCGTAGTAGTCGGCGTGGCGGGCGGCCACCGCCTCGGTCGCGTCGCCCGCCGCGTTTCGCTCGGCGGCGAACTGGCGCACCAGCTCGTGCATTTCATAGCGGCCCACCGCGGCCCCGGTCTCGCCGCGCTGGAGCAGCGACTTGCGGACCAGGTCGGTCAGGACGCGCAGCGATGCCCCCACCACAACGCGGGCGGCGTCGCGGGTGAAGCCACCGCGAAATACCGAGAGATGGCGGAGGGCGCTCTGCTCGGTGTCGGTCAACAACCGCCATGACCAGTCGAACACCGCCCGCAGGCTGCGTTGCCGTGCCGGCGCGTCCCGCCAGTCGTGGGCCAGGAAATCGGCGTTCGCCTCGATCTCGGCGGCAATCTCCGCCACGCTGAGGGTCTCGACCCAGGCCGCCGCCAGTTCGAGGCCGAGCGGCATCCCCTGCACAAGGTGGCAGATGCGCAGCACATGCGGCAGAGTCGCCGCGTTCAGCTCGAAGTCGGGGCGGATGCGTCGCGCACACTGCGCGAACAAACGCACAGCGGGCAAGGCCGCCGCTGCCGCCAGTGGCGCGGCAAGGTCATACTCCATGCCCCGCATGGGATAGACGTACTCGCCGCGCACGTTGAGGCGCTCGCGCGAGGTGACAATGACCTGGGTGTGAGGGGCCGACTCTAGCAGCTCGACGACGACATCGCTTCCGTCCAGGACATGCTCGAAGTTGTCCAGAACGATGAGCGTGCGTCTGTGCCGCAGCGCCTGAGTCACCGCCAGGTGCGGGGCTATGCCGCGCCCCGTCACCCCCAGGGCGGCGGCCAGGGTGTTGGCGATGGCCGTCGGCTGCGTCACCGAGGCCAGCGGAACGAACACGACGCCGTCGGGGTGGCGACGCTGCTGGAGGCGGGCCACTTCCGCGGCCAGGCGTGTCTTGCCCATGCCGCCCGCGCCCACGATGGTCAGCAGCCGCACCTCGGGCTGCTCCAGCAGAGCCATAAGCTCGGCCACATTCTGCTCGCGCCCGACAAACGCGCCGACGTAGGCCGGCAGCGTCGCCGGGGGCGCGAGAAGCGGGTCAGCGAGGGCGAGCGCGTTCACAGGGGCGACGGGGGGGCGGAAGCGTCCGCTGCGTATCTGTTCGGCGAGGGCGGTGGTCTCCGCGTCCGGCTCCACCCCTAGCTCGTTGCGTAGCGCCTCCGCCCACCGTTCGTAGTGCGCCAGCGCCGAAGCCCGCTGGCTCGTCGAGGCCAGGGCGCGCATCGCCTGGCGATAGGCGTGTTCGCGGTAGGGGTCGAGGGTGAGCTGACGTGTGGCGTAGGCGAGCGCCTGATCGTACTGGCCCTGCATCAGGTGCGCCTCTGCCAGGGTCTGCAAAGCGGCCAGGGCTTGCTGCTCGACCATCTCGCGGCGAATGACCAGCCACTCCTCGAAGGGGGCCGCATCGGGGAGTGAGAAGCCGGCGAGCAGGTGGCCCTGGTACAACGTCGCGACCTGCTCGAGACGCATCAGGCAGGGGGCGCAGGTCGTCAGATCGGCGTGATCGTGGCCCGCGCAGGCGGCGCTCAGGTCAGCAATGGTGAGGACGTCCACGCTGAACGCCTCCGGGTGCGCGCGCAGGGTCTGGCGTGTCGTGATGAGGGCTGCGTCGGCAACGGACGGCGCCGCTGCATCCAGGGCCTGGCGCAGGCGGCGCAGTGTGGTGCGCAGGTTACTGAACGCCCGGTCCTGGGGTTGATCGGGCCACAGGAGGCCCGTCAAGACCTGGCGGCTGTGGGGACGATCCGCCTCGAGCGCCAGGTACACCAGGAGCGCGCGGACTTTGTCGGTCGGGAAGTGCGCCGCGCTGCGGCCAGCAACGACGACCTCAAACTCACCGAGGCACGTGATCGCGATCGTGTGCATAGTTCATGCCCAATGGCGGGGGCAACGTCACAACTCGGCCAACGGATATCCGAGCTCTATCCTTGCACTTTGCTGTGCAGCGGGGGTGTAGGGGCCGCAGGCCCCCACGAACCCGCTCTCCCCCGCCTCGCTCAGGGGCGCAGTCCCCACTGCAGAAAGGGAAGGGGCTAGTTTGGAGGGCTGCGCCCTCCAAGCCTCCCCACCAGACACAAAGTGCAAACATAGACCGCCGAGAATTCCTTGGGCGAATGGTGTGCAAATTATAGATACGGCGTCGGCTGGGTCAAAGACGGCTCGCTATTGAACGCCGCCGGGGGCGCTGTCACGCTTGATGCGCCGCCTTGAAACGGAGTTGTCACGCGCAGTGTGTATGCTAGGAAAGCGGCGACGCCAGTCTCCAGCCTTCCCAGAAGCGGACCACGAATGCCTGCACCGTCTGACCATCTTCAGTCACCCGCACGCTACCACTCATTTCTCGTGAGGCTGTGGCAGGACGGCGCCGGGGGGCCGTGGCGCGCCTCGGCTCACTGCGTCCAAACGGGGGATACCCTGCGCTTTGCCAGCGTCGAGGCCATGTTTGCCTACCTCGCGGAGCGGCTCGGCGTCCCCCTCGATGCCGCCTCCGGGACGGAGTAAGCGCCGTTGCCCTGCCATTCCAGCGCCGCCTGGCTCACCGGGCGCGGGCCAGGCGGCCGGTGGGCCGTGAGGATAGGGAGTTGATGACGAGTCGAACCGTTCGCCTGCGCCTGGTTGTCGCCCTGCTGCTCACCGCGCTGCTGTCGTTGGGCCGCGCCCAGGGTGCGCAGGCGGCCCGCCCCGCCTGGACGACGGCCGACGGCTGGCAGTCGTCCATCATCGTAGACGGCAAGCTGGATGTCGAGCGCGGCGAGTGGCGGTTGGCGAGCGAGCGGCTCGACGTAGACCCCCGCCCGACCACCTCCCAGAGTCTGTGGGCCAGCTTCGACGCCGCCAACCTCTACCTGGGCTGGCGCGGCGCGAACTGGGGTGTCAACGGCGCCGGCTACATCTATATCGGCGTAAGCCCCGGCGGCACGACGACGCCCTGGAGCGGCCCCGACGGCGCGGCGGCGGTCAAGGGCAAGTCGCTGCCCTTCCCCGCCGGCTACCTTGTCTACCTGACTGGCCCCCGCGCCCGCGCGATGCGCTGGGATGGCGCGGCGTGGCGCGATGGTGGCGCGGTAGACGGTGTGAACGGGCCGAACGGCGACACCGAACTCCGGCTGCCGTGGGCCGACCTGGGAGCGAGCGTTGGCGCGGTTGACCTGCGCCTGCTGGCCTTCGACGACGACCACGGCCGCATCATCAGCGTCTTCCCCACCAACCAGTCGGTGCTCGGCCCGTGGGCGAGCGCCTACCACTGGACGAACCTCGCGCCGACGACGGTCCCCAACGCCGGCCAGCCCACGGGCAATCACGTCAGCCTCAACGTCGCCACCCCGCGCGGCGCGGCCCGCGTCGTCGGCCCTGGCGGCGCGTCGCTGTGGCTGCTGACCATACGCAACCTGGACCGCGTCCCGGTGACAGACGTGACGCTGGACGTCGGCGCCAGCCCCGGCCTGACCCTCGAGGCGATCCAGGGCGCGGCGGGGCCGGCGGCGGCAGGACGCTGGACGATCCCGCTTGGCGATCTCGCGCCCGGCGCCCGCTCGCCCATCACCGTCACCGCGCGCGTCGCCGCCTCTGTCGCCGCCATAGACGCGGTGACGGTCACGGCGCAGGTGAAGGCGAACGCGCCCAGCGGCCCTGTGACCCTCGCGCAGTCGCAGGCGAGTCTGACGGTGGACAATGCGCCGCCGGTCGTGAAGATCGCCCTGCCGGCCGGCGCGACGATGCGCAGCGGCCCGGCGACCGTGTCAGGGACGGCGAGCGACGGCTCCGGCATCGGCTTCGTCGAGGTGCGGGTGGGGGACGGGCCGTGGCGGCAGCCGCCAACCAGCGTCGGCGGCATCTTCACGCGCCTTGGGTGGAGCATCGGCATTGATGCGCCGTCGGGCGGCAGCTTCGTCGTGCAGGCGCGTGGGCATGACATCTTCGGCCAGACGAGCGCGCCGGTGTCAGCGGCCGTGCTCGTGGATAACGTCCCACCCATTGCTAGTATCAGCCTCAGCCGCAATGTCGTCAAGGACTCGACGCTTATCGTGTCGGGGACAGTAGTGGATCCCTTCCCCGCGCTCGGCAGCATCGCGCGCGTCGAGGCGCAGGTGGACGATGGCCCCTGGCAGCTTGCCCCGCCACCATACCTCTTCCTGCCAGCGATCCCGCCGCTACCGCCGTTGGGCGCGCGGCTGTGGCGCTATGCGTGGCGCGTCCCGACCGAGGAGGGCGTGCCGCACCGCGTGCGGACGCGCGCCACGGACGCCGCCGGCAACGTCGGCCCCGCCAGCGCGTGGACCGCGTTCACTGTGGATACCGTCCGCCCCACCTCTACCATCGCCTATCCCAGCGCGGGCGGCGTCGTTCCGGAGGCGTGCCTGACGCTGCCGGCGGGCCACATCCTGATGTGGGGGACGGCGCGGGACGGCTGGTCGCTGGCGGGCGTCCAGGCAAGCGTGGACGGCGGGCAGACGTGGACGGCGGCGCTGACTGGCCCCGAGGCGGCAGCCTTCCTGGCCCGTGTTCTATGCGCCGGCGCGATCGCTGAGAAAGGGGAAGCGACGCTGTGGGCCGCGAGCCTGCCGGCCCCCGCCGGCGAGCTGGCGCTGCGGAGCCGCGCCGTAGACAGGGCGGGCAACGCGGAGAGCCTGAAGCCGCCGCTGCGGGTGCAGCACGGTGGCGCGCCGCCCGCGCCTCCCTATCGCCTGTACCTGCCCTTTGCCGCGCAGCGCGCCGATCCGCATCGCGGTCCGCAGTAGAGCCAGGAGTTCCTGACGATGCGCAACCAGCCTCGCATAATCCGCTGCCTCACCACGCTGCTGCCCGCCCTCATTCTCGTCACCCTTGCCCTCGCGGCCCTTGTGCGGCCCACCGTGAACCTGGCGCTCGGGCTGCCGCACCCCTCCGAGCCATCGGCCGCCGTCGCGCGCGCCTGGCAGCGCGCCCAGGAGGCCGGCACGTATCGGCTGACCTCCGACGTGCAGCAGACCCTCACGCCGCGCGCCCTCCCTGCCAACGTGGGGCGCGGCGACAGCCACGCCCGCCTGCGCATCGAGGGCGAGGCCGCCCTGCCGGACCGGGCGCGGCTGACGCTCGCCGTCGGCCGTCTAACGCCAGAGGCGGGCGCGGCCGGGGCGGCGTGGTCCGGCCAGGGCGCGGGGGTGGTGCAACTGGTGATGGTCGGCGACGCGGCGTATGTCGGCCACGCGGGCCAGTGGCGCGTCGTTCAAAACCCGCTGGGCGCGGCCGCGCCGGCCGCCGACGCCCTGAGCCTGTTGAGCGTGGCGCGGGACGTGGAAGCAATGGCGGCCCCGGCCGGGTTCAGCCACTACCGTTTCACCCTCGACGGGGCGCGCTACGCCGAGATCCAGCGCGAGCGCCTCCAGACCCTCGCCCAGCGCGAGCTGCCGCCCGGCGTCGAAGTCCAGGCGCCCGCCGTCTACCAGAAGATGAGCGGCGCGGGCGAGGTCTGGATAGACGGCGACGGCCTGCCGCGCCGCGTCGTCGTTGACCTGACCCTGCCGCAAATCAGCGCCACGAACGACGCCCGCGTGCAGGCCCAGGTAGACTACCGCGACTTTGGCGCGGCGGTCGCGCCGATTGACGCCCCGGCCGGGGTGGCTGTCGCCGGGCGGGCGGCGCCGTCGGCCAATGGGGGGGGCCGCGTCGGGCTGCCCGCGATTCCGGTCCCCTTTGATGCGGCGACCCTCGCCGCTGGCGCGGCCGCCCTTGCGTCGGTCCTGGTGGTGTGGGCCTTCCGCCGCCGTCGTCACGCCCTCTACGCGGTCGTCGTCGTCACAGTCATCGCCTCCATGATCGGAACACCGCTGGCGCAGGCGAGCCAGATCGTCCGTTTCCGGGAGCGTAGCGAATCGCGCGAGACACTCCCGTCTGCGCTATCAGCCCTGGGCTTGACCGATTCGCCGCGCGAGCCGGATCGCGTCGCCGCCCTGGCCGCCGAGTTCGCCGCCCCGCGCCCCGCGCCCGCCAGCGCCAACACGCCAACCCTAACGGACGCGGTCGCCGACTGCGGCAGCCTGCCTGACGGCGTTGACCCCAATGGCGACGACGATGGCGACGGGCTGAGCAACAAGACCGAGCGCTGCCTCGGTACCGACTACCGCCTGGCCGACACCGACGGCGACGGCATCACTGACACCCTGGAGCTGCAAGGCTTCCCGATCACCGCCAACGGCGTGACGCAGACCTGGACCACGGACCCGCTCCAGCGCGACTCCAACCACGACGGCATTGACGACGGTCAGGAGTGGAACGCGAAGTGGCTCGCCGCTGACCCGGCGGGCCTCGACTCTGACGGCGACGGCATCCCGAACGCCTGGGACGAGGACAACGACAATGACGGCGTGCCGGACGGCCCCGACCTGTCGCCGTACAAGGCGCTCCCCTACCGCCCGGCTTATGGGATCAGCATCTCTAAACCCGGCGACGCGGCTCACAATGACACCTACGTCTACCTGGACGTGCAGGTACAGCCGCAAGACGTGTCCCACCTGCGCTACACCACGACGTACCTCGACTGGCCCTACGACAACCAGGCGCAGATCCAGGACCTGGACAACTCCATCGATGATATCAAGCTCATCCCGGTGCTCGACCTGAGCAGCACGACGAGCCTGAGCCTGGCGGCCCAGTACGGCGTGACGGCCAAAGCCAACGCGGACGGCTCCTTCCGCTACCTCGTGCCGCTGTCCACCGTGGAGAGCAACGGCGCAGTCAGCGCGTTCGAGGCGCGCCTCGCCTTCACCCCGGCCGAGAGCGCGACGCCGCTGCAACTCTCCGACATGCGCCTGGGCTGGCTGACGCAGGCGAAGCTCGACCAACAGAAGTGTGTCGCCTACAGTGGCACGACGTGCGCGACGTGGGGCGTGGACACGACGCAGTCCATCGTCGTGTCCTACGTCGAGCCGAGCTTCCGCGTCACCGGCATGACCGTCGGCGAGAGCGCTAACGTCCAGGTGGCGCTGTTCGGCGTGCCGAGCGCGCCCGAGATCAGCGCGAGCGCGCCGGACGAGGCGCGGGAGGTCTTCAACCTTGTGTCGGGCCTGGGCATGTCCTACCTGGCTGCGCTCCAGCCCGACCTGTCGGCGGTCGTCGGGCGGTTCACCGCCTCGACAACGCCGGTCACCGAGACGTGGGGCGTCGCCGCGCCCGTCAAGGTCGCCTACAACACCTATGCCCACCGCGATGAGGCGCTGGCCGCGACGACCATGACCACGACGCAGAGCTTCCTGAGCGCGAACTACGGCGCGACCCTCACCCCGACCCTGGTCGTCGCCTACCAAGAGACGGCCGGCAGCCTCAGCATGGAGGCCGGGCCGGCCGGCGGCGTGACGATCACCGACAGCGGCGACAGCCTGGGCCTGGACATGGCGTTGAGCTACAACGCCCTGGCGACGGTACGCCAGGTGGGGGTGCAGATGTATCACCAGGGCCAGGCCGGCGCGGGCGGCCCCGCCTGGCGCGCGCTGACCATGAACGGGGCGCTGGCCGAGCTGGACCGCCGCTATGGGAGCTTCGACGCTGCGAAGGACGCCGAACGCTACATCAAGGCCCTGTTCCTAACGTGGTACGCTGGCCTGGTGAAGATCGTCGCCGTGAACGGCAAGCCCCTCCTCCAGCCCCAGGCCGACGACACCGCCATCTTTACTCAGTTGAACCGCCCGCAGCAGACGACGCTGCCCGGCTATCTCGCCGCCGCCTACGCCCTGGACGAACTGGCCGCCGACGTGGACCAGCAGGGCGCGACGGCGGGCTTCCAGCAGTGGGAAGCGACGACGTGGGGCCAGTCGCCCGCTTTGAGCGCGGGCGCAGTTCCCATTGTCCACGCCTTCGGCGGCGTGGCGACCATGGCGCTGCCCTACCTGCGCTTCATCCCGCAAGGCATCCGCTGGGCCGCGCGCGCCGCCGCCAGCAATCTCACCGAGGCGGCCGAGGTCGCCGCCGAGACGACCGGGGCCGGTGAGGAAGCCGCCGAGGCCGTGGCGTCGAGCGCCAAGGCGCTGGGCCGCATCGCCGTCGCCATCGCCGTCCTCGCCACCGTCGTCGAGCTTGTCACAATCTGGACGAGTTTCCACGGCTACAGCGACGACGTGTCCCACATGCAGACGGACGTCGAGCTGTCCAATGACATCGCCGCCACGATTATCGCGGTGTTGCAGCTTGTCCTGGCGCTCGTGCTGATTGCCGTGGCCGACACAGGCGTCGGCCTGCTGGTCGAGGTCATTTTGGCCGTGCTGCTCTACCTCATCGTTGCCCTGATTACCGGCGACTGGAACCCGCTGCACACCTACAACTACCTGGGGTCGTGGCTGGCCGACTTCCTGGTGCAGTTCGCCTTCTACTCCCAGCTGCCGAGCAGCAACGCCGTCCAGAGTGGGCCGCTGACGCTGACGCTGGGCGACCAGAACCAGGGGACCGTTGTCAGCAACTCTGTCACCTTCGGGGCATCGCTGACGACGACGGTCGAGGTCGGGCCGGGCGACGACGAGTGGAACTGGGTGTACTCGCGCGCCGGCAGCGCCGACGACGTGGCCCAGAGCTATGCCTACGCCGAGTGGGCGTCAGGCGACGCCCAGGCGACCTACGGCCAGGGCGCCTGCGTGATGGACGGCACGTCGAAGAAGTGCGGCAGCGCGGTCACGGCCCGCTTCACGCCGGCCCAGGCGGCCCGCAACACGGCCATCCACGTCACGAGCTTTGTCAACTTCTCGCTGCGCTACCAGAAGTGCTGGTGGGCCGTCCTGGTGCGCGTGTGCAGCGCCGACTCGACGGTCGACTCTAGCCCCAAGTCCGACGACGCCGACGCCTGGGCGCAGGCGACGCAGCCGCTCACCCTCGACGTGTTGCCCAATACGGTGGATGGGCTGTGGAACTGGGACCAGATCACCAACCCGGACAAGGACGGCGACGGCATTCCCGACGCCCAGGAGGCGGCGCTCGGCCTCGACCCGACGAAGTGGGACACGGACGGCGACGGCCTGAGCGACGGCTGGGAGGTGCAGAACCGCGCCGCGCTGGGGACGGACCCCACGAAGGCCGACACCGACGGCGACGGGCTGACGGACCGCGAGGAGATCATTCTCGGCACGTCGGTCGCCGTCGCCGACAGCGACAAGGACGGCCTGCTCGACGGCGAGGAGGTCTGCCACGTGGATACGAGCGGGCCAACGCCGCGCCTCGTCGGCGGGTGGTTCGTCAGCCCACCCGGCAAGCGGCAGGGCCAGGGATATCGCATCTGCTCGAACCCGCTGGACCCCGACGCCGACTCCGACGAGCTGCAAGACAGCCAGGAGCGCGCCTTCGGCCTGAGTCCCTTCGGCGCGAACACCGCGCCGCGCCTGCGCGCCGCCATCCAGCAGCCGACGACTCAGCACGCCGGCGCGACCCTCACGCTGCTCAAGCCGGGCCAGGCGCTCACCGCCCAGTTCCAACTGGCCGACCAGACGGCCGGCGCCCTGGACAAGCCGCTCCAACTGTGCCTGCCCAACGCGGACTTCGCCGCGCCGACGCTGACGGCCACGCAGCCCAGCGCCGGCTACACGCCGCCGACGCCGACGGCGGGGACGGTCGGCGGGCAGACGTGTAGCGTGTGGGACTTGAGCCAGAAGCCGCTCTACTCGGGCGAGGCGATGACCGTCACGTGGCAGGCGGCGGCGCTCGGCGGCGGCTCGCGGCCGAGCGCACTCAGCCTCACCATGCCCTACACCGATCCCACCGACGGCTCTACCAAAGCCATCAGCCGGACCCTGCCGGTCGTCATAGACGCTGTCGCGCCAACAATCACCATCGCTGCGCCGATTGCCAACACCGCCATCAAGGGGACTTCATACGTCGTCGGGGGCGGGGCCAGGGACGACATCACCTGGATATCGCAGGTGCAGGTGAGCGTGGACGGCGTCGCGCCCTGGCAAACCGCCGACGGCGCCGAAAGCTGGGCCTGGACGTGGTCGCCTCTGCCGAAGGACGGCGCGTACACCCTGCGCGCCCACGCCCTCGACGCTGTCGGCAACGAGTCCGCCGACGCCACGGCCGCCGTCATCGTTGACAACACCGCGCCGGGCGCGAGTTTCAGCGGCCTGACGGACGGCCAGGTCATCAACGGCCTGGTCAAGGACAGCCTCGGCGGGGCGAGCGTGAGCCTCCAGGGGAGCGCGACCGACCTGCTGTCCGGCGCGTCGGCGGTGGCCGGCGTTCAGGCGGTGGAGTTGACCATTGACGGCCGCCCGTGGCAGACCGTTCTCGAAAAGCGCGCGCCGTACCCGCAGACCGTGAACTGGTCGTGGACGTGGAAGCTCGACGCCAAAGCCAGCGGCCGGCACAGCCTGGCCGTGCGCGCCGTAGACGGCCTGGGGCAGGTGGGCCAGGCGCAAACGCGCAGCGTCATCGTTGACCTTGTGCCGCCCGCCGTCAACATCGCCAACAGCGTGACCGATGTCCAGACCGGCCAGCCCATCGCCCTCCTCGGTCACGCCGACGACACCGGCTACGTTCCGCTGCCCGCGCGCCCCGCGCCCCTGGAAGGCACGGTGGACGCCGTCCTGAGCGCCACGGTCCAACTCGCGCCGGACGCCGAGGGCGACCTGGCCGGCGCGACGGTGGTCTGGCTGGGCGACGTCAACGGCGACGGCCTCGCCGACGCCGCCGTCGGCCTGCCCGCCGCGCGCAACGGGACCGGGCGCGTCGTGATCCTCAACGGGCGGCCGGGCGGCTGGCCGGTTCCCCCGGCGATGGCGGCGTTGTCCGCCGCCGAGAGCAGCCTCGTGGCGAGCCAGACAACCGGCTTCGGCCAGACCCTCGCCCCGGCCGGCGATGTCAACGGCGACGGCCTGGCCGACATCCTCATCGGCGATGGGGTCAACGGCGTGGTGTACGTTGTCTTTGGGCAGACGGGGCCGCTCGGCCAGGATTGGGACGTGGCGCAGCTCCGACAGCCCACTCAATCGAGCCGCGGCGTTGTGTTCACCACGGGCATCGGCGGCGACAGCCTCGGCGCGTTCGTGGCGGCGGCGGGCGACGTCAACGGCGACGGCGTGGGGGACCTGCTCATCGGCGCAGACAACGCGGCCCACCAGGGCCACCTCTATCTCATCCAGGGCCGCCGCCGCTGGCCGGGTGGGGTGCGCGATGTCACGGCGGATGCCTCGGCGCGGCTGCCCATCAACCTCGCTGGCGCAGGCTTCAGCGGCGTTGGCGACGTCAACGGCGACCAGCTGGCCGACTTCGCCGTCGCCGACCCGAACAACAGCCTGGGCGGCGGGGCGGCCGTTTACCTGTTCCTCGGCTCGCCGACGTTCCAGACGCCGCGCCTCGGCGGCGCACCCCAGACCCTCGACCGCAGCCGCGCTGTGGCGGCCCTGCCTGGCGATGCGCCGCTGGGCGCGCAGGTTGTGCCGCTCGGCGACGTGAACCGCGACGGCCTGGCCGACTTCATCTATAGCAGCGGCGCGTCCCCGCGCCTGGTCCTCGGCCGCGCCAGCGGCGCGTGGGCGCCCAGCGTCACGTTCAGCGGCTACACGCCGCCGCCCTCTGGCGTCATCGCCGCCGCCGGCGACGTCAACGCCGACGGCTACAACGACATTGTCCTCGGTACGTCGGCGAACACGGCCTACGTCATCCACGGCGCGGCCAGCCTGCCGGCCACCCCCGACATCGCCGCCACCCTCACCAGTGTCGGCCGCGTGGCCTCCGCGCCGTTCGCTGCGGGCGCGGACCTCAACTGCGATCTCTCGTCGGACCTGCTGGTCCTGCCCTCGACGGCGACCACGGCGAAGGCCAGCGAGCCGAGCTTCGGGCGCGCGCCCCATGTTCCCGAGGCGGCGTTGCCGGTGGGGACAGGCTCCATTTCTGGCCCCCTCTCCCCGTGGGAGAGGGTTGGGGCCCTTCTGGGGTCACAGCGCCCTCCTCCATCCCCACCACCCTTCCTCCCCCAAAGGGGGGAGGTTCAAGGGCGGCAGCGCGTCCCTCCTCCATCCTTTCACCTGTCCCCCTTCCCCACTTGTGGGGGAGGAAGGGGAGCCGAGCAGCGAGGCGGGGTTGGTGGGGGACGAGCCGCCGTCGCCCTTCACGGGCGCGTGGCTCGTGCCGACGCCCCACAATCTGTCGGACTTCCTCGTCACCGACAGCAATCACTTCGCGTATGTCAACGACCTCGACGGCGATGGGCGCGCCGACCTGTGGGTCGGGCTGAACGGCGCGTGGGATGCGCGGCTGTCGCGCGGGCGGCAGGCCGACGGCAGCATCGCCTTCGAGCAGGTGGCGGTGGGGCTGCCCGCGCCGGACGAGTTCGGCGTCTTCGGCTACCTGCGCGGCGACTTCGACGGCGACGGCCTGCTCGACGCGGCCGCGAACGTGAAGGGCAACAACGATATCTACCTCGGCCAGGGGCTTTCCAACGGTCAGCTGGTCTTCAACCACGTCTACAGCAACGTGACCCTCGGTTCCGCGCAGGACAACGCGGCGATGTACAGCATCGCGGGGGACTTCGACGGCGACCACAAGGCCGACATTGTCAGCTACGCCGGCGAGGAGTGGTTCTTCTACAAGTCCGACGGCTCGACGTCCCCGGAACGCGTGCAGTTCACGCGGCTGCCCACCAACCTGGGGGCGTACTGCAACGGCAACGCCGGCGCCATCGGCCAGGGCGACTTCGACGGCGACGGCAAGCTCGACCTCGTCTGCTACCAGAACGCGGCCTGGGACTTCCGCCTCGCCCGGGGCGTGGTGAACGGCGTCCTGACCTTCGACGCCGTAAGCAGCGACCTGGGCGACCTGCCCATGACGCCGGGCTTCTTCGCCTACTCAGCGGCGACGGCAGACTACAACGGCGACGGCCGCGCCGACCTGGCGGTCTTCAACACCAGTATCAGCGCGTGGGACATTCGCATTTCCATGCCGACGGCGACCGGCCTGCACTTCGAGCGCGTCGGGAACAACCTCGACAACAGCTACGCCCTCTACACCAGTGTGATCGGGTTCCAGGGCGACTTCGACGGTGACGGCCGCGCCGACCTGGCGCGCTGGGTCACCGCCGCCAACAACTGGGAGGTGCGGCTGTCCGCCCGCCCGCAAACCCTGTACGTGGACGACGACTACCGGCCGGCGGGAACCAACGACGGCCACACGTGGGGCGTTGACGCCTTCGGGGACATTCAGTCGGCGGTCAGCGCGGCCCAGGCCGGCTCCACGATCCACGTGGGCAGCGGCGTCTACGGCCCGTTCGAGATAGGGCAATTCAAGGACGGCCTCAGCGTCCTCGGCATAGACCCCGACGCCGTGTTCGTCCAGGGCGACCCCGAGATCTCGATCCACGACTCGGTGGGCGTGCGCCTATCCGGCCTCGCCCGGCGCGGCGCGACGGGCGTCGGCGTCCGGCTCCACAACGCCGGGCAGGAGGAATTCCGCCGGCCCGGCGCCAGCACGGTCCTCGACCGCCTTGTCATCCAGGGGGCGGGCAAGGGCATCGTCATGGACGCCCTCAGCGCGCTGACCCTGCGCGACAGCACCATCGTCGGGGCAGTCGGGGCGCAGCAGCTCATCTCCGTCACAGCGGGAGCGCCGCCGACCGGCCAGCTCAGCCCCTGGGAGACGCTCGCCGCGCCGACGGCGGCCGTCGCCGGCACAATCGCCGCGGCGGACGGGGCGATCTACGCGCTGCCGAGCGCCGCGCCGCCGTTCACGCTGTACCGCTACGACGTGCTGACCAATAGCTGGCTCCAGCGGGCGTCCATGCCGGATGGTGGGCGGACGACGCTGAGCTACAGCGCCGTGGGCGGGAGTGACGGCGCGCTGTACGTCGCCAGTGTCGGCGTGGACGCGGCCTGCACGCAGACGTTCTGCCCGGCGCGGCCGGCCTTCTACCGCTACCAGCCGGCGACGGACACCTGGCAGGCGCTGTCGGGCGCGCTCTTCCCAAGCCCCAACGATGGCATCGCCGTGCCGCCCGCCCTGACGAGCGACGGCGCGGACGCGCTCTATGCCGTGTCGCCGATAGACAGCGGCCTGTACCGCTACGACATCGCCTCCGGCGCAGCGACGAAACTGACCACCCTGCCGGACTATCTCAACCTGTTCCACGGGTCGTCCATCGCCTGGGCCAACGGCGTGATCTACATCAGAACCGCCTTCGAGGAGCAGTCCTGGTACGCCTACAACCTGGCGACGAGCGCATTTCAGAAACTGGCCGACGCGCCGCTGCCGATGGGCGACAGCCCGCCGGCCTGGGATGGCGCGGGGACGATCTACGCGCGGGCCATTGCCACGAGCGGCTCGTCCAGCCTGCTCGCCTACTCGATCGCGGCCAACGCGTGGACGGCCATCCCGTACACGATTCTGCCCTTGCCGGGCGGCTTCGTCCGCCAGGGCGCTTATCTGTACGTGGCGACGCCCGGCGACGCGCCCCAGAACGCCTTCATGCGCTACGGCCCCCTCAACGCCTACCCGCGCCAGTTGACCCTGGACCACGTCGCCTTCGCCGCTCCGGCGGCGGCCGCCGCCCCGCAGTGGCTCAACCTGTCCGCCGGTTTCGGTGACTTCGACACGACGGGCAGCCAGTGGGTCGGCGGTGGGGCATGGTCCCCCGCCCCGCCTCAGCCGCCCATCGCGTTCGACGCCGCCCGCTTCGTGGACCCCGTCCACGGCGTCTACCGCGCCGGCGCGGGGTCGGCGCTGACCGCCGGCTACCGCACCTATCGCGCGGCGGCCCACGTCTCGCCCATCTACTGCGCCTCGTGCCGCAACGACGGCTACACCTGGGGGCAGGACGCCTTCGCCAGCATCCAGGCGGCCATCGGCAGCGGCGCCGGGCAGGTCCTCCTCGGCCCGGGCGTCTACCAGGAGCCGTTCTCCCTCGTCAGCGGCGTGCAGGTCATCGGTTCTGGCGCGGACGCGACCATCGTCAGCGGCGCTCCGATCTCGCCCACCGCCATCGTGCAGGCCGACGGCATCAGCGGCGCGACCCTGGCGCGTCTCACGGTCGCTGGCAGCGGTGGCGGCATCGGCGTCCACCTGAAGAACAATGCTCGCGCCGTCACCGTCGCGCGCGCCGTGATCCGCCAGACGGGGGACGCCATCCGCGTCGAGGGTGGCGACCCGGCCAGCCCGCTGCGCGTCGTCAACGATACCCTGGTCAACAACACCAACGGTGTCGTGAACCCCGGCTGCGGCGCCGTCGAGGTGCGCAACAGCGTCTTCGCCTTCAACCCTGGCGCGGCCCTCGACCTCCAGAGTTGCGCCGCGACGCGCCTCCACACCTACAATCTGTTCTGGCGCAACGGCCGCGATCTCGCCCTCGACGGGAGCGCCGTCGGCCAGCCGGGGGCGGGGGAGGTCTTCGCCGACCCGCGCTTCGAGGACCTCTCGCGCCACGACTATCGGCCCCGGGTCGGCTCGCCAGCCATTGACGCCGGCGACCCCTACGACCCGACGCCGCCCGGCAGCGGCGGGCGCGTGGACATTGGCTACGCGCAGACAGGCCAGGCGTCGTTCTACGCCGACGACAGCTACTGCGCGACGTGCGTCAACGACGGCCTGGACTGGGGCGTGGACGCCTTCGGCACGATTCAGGACGCCGTCGCCGCCGCGAGCCGCTTCCAGAGCGCCCTCGGCGTCAACTGTCAACGCAGCGAACAGTGCGGCCTCCCGCTCACCGTCGGCGTCGGGCCGGGCGTGTATGCCGGCAGCGTGAGCCTGCCCAGCGACGTGCGCCTCATCGGCAGCGGCGCGGACAAGACCGTGATTGATGGGGGGGGCAGCCCACAAAGCGTCATTCGCATCGCCAATGCCCTGCACGTCGAGGTCAGCGGCCTGACCATCAGCGGGCAGGGGCTAGGCAACCCACAGGCGGCGGGCATCGAGATTGGGAACGGCTCCCACTTCATTACGGTGACCGGCGCCCTCATCCGCAACAACTGGCACGGCCTATGGCTGGCCGGCGCGACGGGGCTGCTGCTGAACAACACCATCGTCGGCAACGGCGGCGACGGCATCGCGTCCACCGCCAACTCGACGTGGTTCAACGTCCGCGACAACATCATTGCCCGCAACGGCGCGAACGGGCTTCAGACCAACGACGGCAGCCAGTTGTTCAGCGACTACAACCTCGTCTTTGGCAACCTCGTTGACTACTCTCAAGGCCTCGCCCCCGGCCCCCACGACCTCGTCGGCAAGGACCCGCAATTCGCCAATCCCGCCGCCAACGACTACCGCCTCCAGCGCGGCTCGCCGGCCGTAGACGCGGGTGATCCGCCCGCGCCTGTCCCAATCGGCGGCGGCAAGCGCGTGGACATCGGCTACAGCGAGCGGCTGGCCGCGCCGCTGACGCTCCTGCTCGGCAAGGAGGGCGCGACGTGCGCATCGGGCGCGGCGGGCATTGCGTCCGTCGAGGTGGGCCTGAGCCGCGTGGTGGACGGCACGCAGCCGGTCACGGCCACCCTGCCGCTGACGTGGACCCCAGCGACCGTCAGCGCCCCCGGCCAGGTCGGCGCGTACTGGTCGGCGTCGCTAACGCCGAGCGCGGGCGACGGCCTGTACCGCCTGTACGCGCGCAGCGTGGATGGGGCTGGCAACCGCGTGACGGACCCTCGCCAGTGGTTCCGCAGCGAGCTCATCGCCGACAGCGTCCCGCCCCAGGTCACCTGGCTCGCGCCGAGCGATGGGCTGGTGACGGCTGCGGCGGCGATCACCATCGCGGCGCGCGTCAGCGACTATGCCGACACGGGTCGCGGCACGCGCGACAACGTCGCCGCCGTCAGCTTCCTCGTAGACGGCGTCCCGCTGGCGGCTGATCCAGTCGGCGATCCGGCGGCGGCCGACGACGGCCAGGGCCGCGTGTATCGCGCCACCGTACCCCTCAGCGATGGCCGCCACGTGGTTATCGTGGTCGCCCGCGACAGGGCCGGCAACGAGACGCGCAGCCCGGCCCGCACCGTCACGGCCACGACGCCGACGGACCTCGCCACTATCACTTCGCCCGCCGATGGCGCGGCCGGCAGCCCCGGGATGTGGACCGTCGAGGGCTACGCCCGCTTCACGAGCGCCACCGGGCCGGGCGCGGTCACCCTGTACGCCAACGGCCAGCCCGTGGGCGTGGCGACGCTGGCCGCCCCCCTCGGCGCGCTGACGAAGTGGACGGCCGTTTTCAGCGCGACCACCGAGGGCGTCTACACCCTGGCTGCCGTGGCGCAGCGCATGACGCCGGGCGCGCTGGCCTCGGCCGCGACGAACCCGGCTGACCTTGAGCCTGGCGCCGCCGAGCTGACCGTCACGTCGCCGAGCGCGTCGAGTGAGTTTGTCGTGACGCAAACGCTGGCGCTCGCTGGAACGGCGGCGCGCGGCGCAGCCGGGCGTGCTGCTCACATCGGTGGCCTTGAGCCTGGACGGCGGCGGCCTGGTATCCGGCCAGCGTGACAGGGCTGGGCAACCCGCCCGGCGCGACGTGGGCCATTACCTGGACGCCGCCCCTCAAGTCCGACTCGCGCTACTACTTCGGTCAGTTGCGGGCGACCGACGCGGCGGGCCACGCGACGACGCAGCAGCTGTACATCCTGGCCGACAACTGGGGGCCGAGCGGCTTCGCGCCACAATTCGCGCCCGATGTCGGCCAGCACCTCACCGCGCCGGCCCAGGTGACGGTGACCTGGACGCCGCCGAGCGACGGGAGCGGCAGCGTGTCCATGCTGGCCCTGGCCGATCAGACGCCCGACAGCATGCCGACGCAGGTCGTGAGCCGTTCGCCTTACGTGACAACCACCACAGCGACCTTCCCGACAGCCGGGACGTGGTACGTCCACCTGGCGGCGCGGGACGCCTACGGCAACCTGACGCTACGCCACTACGGGCCGTGGTACGTCGGCGCGGGCAACTGATGTCGCTGTCACCCCGAACGGAGCGAGGGGTCCGGGCTGCGGCCCGGATGCCTTGTGCCTGCAATGAAAGCCGGTCCGGGGCGTTGCCGTCCGCCTTCGCCACCGACTCGAAGTCGGTGGCTGAGTGGACGAAGCCTGCTGAGCAGGCTCGGTTGGGAACGACGTCGTATAGCCAGCCTGCTTGAGCGGGCTTGACCGTACCAGACGCCGATTGATGAACTTTAACAAAATAGACCAGTCATAGTACACTTAGGGTCTCAACGGCATACGTCTGAGCAGGAGAGGACAATGCCTAAGAAGTTCAAGTACGACTTGGCGAGACCCAACTGGACGAACTACGCCGCACGCGCGACACGCATCCGCTGCCGTATGTCCGCGAGCAGGCTGCCGCCATCATCAAGTCCATCGGCGGCCAATCCACCCGTGACATCGCCGCCCACGGTCTGCTGAAGCGGCGCGACAAAGACACGGTTCGAGGCTGGATCCACTACTTAGCGGAAGGGCTGGACGGCTTACGCATTCGTGCGGGACGCGGGCGCAAGCCCGCTTTCCCCTCAGCACGCGACGGCGGAGAGGCCCAGGCTGAGGGACGATCATCCACCACCCGCCGCGCCTGGTCGGCCTGCCCGTTCGCGGTGGCACCCTGCGCCAGGCTGTACCCTGGCTGAAGACGCTGTCATTGCCCGGCGTGCACAAGATCCTGCGGCTTCGGTGCACTACAAACGTGGCCAGCCGCTACGTCCACTCGCCCGACCTGGCCTACGACGAGAAGATGGCCCTCATCGGGCAAGCGCGGGCGCTGGCGCACGCCGAGCCTGCAAGGGCGTGCGCTGCTCTACCAGACGAGTTGACTTATGTGCGCCCAGCGTCTCAGGGCTATGCCCGTGCCGCAGCGACAAGCCGCATGCCCGTCAGGGTCTGCCTCCACGCGCAAGCGTCGCATCGCTGGCACCCTCTATGCGAGCGAACCGGGCGACGGTTCACTTGGTACGCGCCAAGTTCGACCGCCACACCTTGATCCGCTACTTCAAGGCCTTGGACGCGGCGTATCCTGACGTTGACCTCATCTTCGTTGTGCTCGACAATTGGCCCGTCCACTTCCATCCTGACGTGCTGGCGGCGTTGGTCAACACCAAGATCCTGTTGCTGCCCTTGCCGACGTACGCGCCGTGGACGAACCCCATCGAGAAGGTCTGGCGCAAGCTGTACCAAGAGTTGTTGCATCAGCATGATCTGGCGGATCGCTGGCCCGACCTACAGAGCCTGGTTCAAGCCTGGCTCGACCAGTACGCCGAGGCCTCGTCGGATTTGCTGCGCTATGTCGGTCTATGACTGGCCTATTTTGTTAAAGTTCATAAATCGGCGGCGACGCCGGGCCACGACGACGCCGTGCCTTGCGGAGAGCCGACTGGAAGTCGGCGCTACAGGAGACGGGGGATGTGTAGCGCCGACTTCAGTCGGCATCTGGGGCGCGACTTTCATCCGTGAGGATGCGCCGCAGGCGGCACCAGCGTAGAGACGCGCTATAGCGCGTCTCTACCACTTCACGCCCCGCTGTTATGCCTAGCAACTCTTTTTTCGCGTTTTTCGTGTCCCTTTCGCGCCTTTCGTGGTCCAACACCTTGCCCCACCGCTTCAGCCCAGGCTTATTTTCGAGGGAGTGTTACGATGCGACGCCCATATCGCCGGTTCGCCGTTCTTGTTAGCCTGCTGCTCGCGCCGCTCCTGGCCGCTGTGGCATTCTACGGGGTGGCCTACGGTCACCGCGACACGCCGGACGCCGGGGTCATCGCCGCCCTGCGCGCAACGCGGGCGGCGGCGCCGTATCACGTGACCGCCGACGTGCGCCAGACCCTCGTTCCGCGCGCAACGGCCGCCAACATTGGGCGCGGCGACAGCCAGACGGCCATGCGCGTCGAAGGCGATATTGTGCCGCGCAGCGGGCGCGGCGACGACACGCCCAATGTCGCCCTCTCCCTGCGCGCCGACGGGAAGACACCCCCGATTGACGTGCGCATCGTGGACGGCAAGGCTTACGTTGGCTACCAGGACCGCTGGCAGGCGGTGGACAACCCCCTCGACGGCTCGCTGCCCGACGGCGACTATCTCGGCTACCTCAGCGCCGTGGTGGATGTCACGCCGGCGGAGCCGGTGCGCACGGCGGGCGGGAGCCTCGACCGCTATACGTTCACGGTAGACGGCGGGCGCTACGCCGAGTACCAGCAGGCGCGCATGGCGAAGCTCCTGGCCGGCCGGGTTCCCCAGGGCGTGACGATTGGCCGCAGCGCGCGCCTGGCGGCGATGCGCGGCACGGGCGAGCTGTGGGTGGACGGCGCCGGCCGCGCCAGGCGACAGATTCTCGACCTGACGATGCCCAACGAGGGCGGCGCGGACGACAGCCGGCTGCACATGGTCGTGGACTTCTCGCGCTTCGGCGACAGCGCGCCCCCCATCGTTGCGCCTGTCGCGGGGCCGGGTGGCGCGCTGACCCTGCCACCCGCCAACGCCGCGCCGCCACCGACGCCCTACGACGCGGGAGTGTCGTCCACCGCGGCCGATGTCGCGCTGCTCATCGTGGCCCTGCTCCTGGCGGCCCTCGCCGTCGTTCTGCTCGACCCGCGCCGCCGCCGCCGCGTCTACGCCGCCGTCGTCGGGGTGACCATCCTCTCGATGGTCGGCGCGCCACTGCTCAACGCCGGCCTGTTCGCCCGCTTCCAGACACGTGTCGCCGAGGCGGCGACGCTCCAGAAAGCGATGGGCGACGTGGGGGCGCTGCCGCCCGCCGCCGACCCTCTCGTGACCCTCGGCGCCGACCTGGCCCACCGCGCCACACCGGCGACCGCCGCTCGATCCGCGCTGGGCCAGCCCGCCGCGGACGTGCGCGACTGCCGCGTGCTATACACCGACCAGGGCATCGCGCCGGGCGATGACCTCGACGGGGACGGCCTGAGCAACGCCGACGAGTGGTGCCTCGGCACGAGCTACACGTCGGCCGACACCGACCGCGACGGCATCACCGACACGCTGGAGACGCAGGGGTACACGGACCCCCAGGGCAAAGTCTGGCCCCTGGACCCACTCCTCGACGACACCAATCAGGACGGCATCGCCGACGGCGCAGTCTGCTCGGCCAGCGCCGACGGCAAGACGCTCGTCTGTCCCGACACCGATGGCGACGGCATCCCCGACGCCTGGGACGGTGACATTGACAACGACGGCGTCCCCAACCGCTACGATATCTCGCCCTTTGGCGTCCCCGACCCGGCCCACCCCGGCAGGCGAGTCACGCCGCCCTTCCGCCCGGCGATTGACCTGACGGTCGGCGGCGCGTACACCGCGAGCGTCGTCTATGTGGACCTCCAGGTGCAGCCGCAGAACGCGGCTCACCTGCGCTATGCCCTCAGCTGGCTGGACTGGCCCGCCGACGACAAGGGCCAGATCCAGGACCTCGACAACTCGACCCAGGACGTCCAGCTTGTCCCGATGCTGGAGTTCACCACCACCGTCAAGCCGCGGCTGGCCGCGCAGTATGGCGTGGGCGTCATCACCGTCACGGGCGCGGCCGACACGTATTTCCGGCTGTGGGTTCCCCTGCAGACCGTCGCCGACGGCGGGCAGATCAGCGCCTTCAGCGCCCACTTCGCCCTCACCTCGGACGAGGTGGGGCCGAGCCTCACCCTCAACGGTGGGCGCATCGTCTGGCTGGCGCGGGCCAACCTGGATAGTTGGAGCGCCTGCAAGGACCCGTCCGGCGGCCAGAATGCCCAGAACTGCCAGGTGACGACGGACTCGTCGGTGATCGCCTCGTACTATGATGACGCGCTCCGCGTCACCGGCATGCAGATTTCCCAGAGCCGCGACGCCCAGATCGCCCTGTTCGGCGCGCCCAAGTCGCCAGAAGTCGCCTCCGCCGGCGCGGCGGACGAGGGCCGCGTCATGCTCGGCCTGGTGAGCGGCCTGGTCCCTACCTACCTCGGCTACAGCCAGCCGACCCTGGCTCAGTTGGCGCAGAGCTTCAGCGTCCCCGCCAGCGCCCCGTACATCGCCACGTTTGGCATTGACCCGAGCCTCATCACCACGACCTACAAGACCTACGCCCACCGCGACGAGGCCCTGGCGACGACGAGCGCCACCACGACGCAGCAGCTCCTGAGCGCCGCCTACGCCCCCTGCTCGGCGGCCACGACCGGCGCGCTGACCCCGACGCTGGCCGTCGCCTACCAGGAGTCGAGCGGCGTCCTCGACATGGGCAGCGCGCTTGTGACCATTGGCAACGGCGACCCGGCCGTCCAGAGCCTGGCCCCCATCACCTTCAACGTCCCGCTAGGCCAGGCCAGCCTCAGCACCGTCCGCCGCGTCCAACTGAGTCAGTACACGTGTATCCTGGACGCGGCGACCCAGAAGCCCACCTGGCAGGCGCTCACGATTGACCGATCCCTCAAGGAGCTAGCGCGACGCTATCCGGCGGCCGCCCAGGACCCCACCTGGCTGCCGACGCAACTCCTGTACAGCATGCTGACCCTGGGCCTGACCCGCGTCGTGAGCGTCAACGGCCGCGCCATGCCCTACATGGGCCAGGCGGCCGACTTCACCAAGTTCGCCACGTGGAATGGGGCGGCCGGCGGGACGACGACGTTGCCCGACTACGTGCGCACCGCGTATGGGCTGGACGCCCTGGTCGCCGACTTCGCCACGCGCGGCGCTGTCGAGGCGTACCACGCCTGGCAGAACCAGGTCGGCTCGTCCGATTTCTGGTCCTACGTTGGCCCGATGATCGGCATGCCCTTGCTCAAGCTCGTCTTCTACAGCGTCCGCGTCTACCGCGCCCTGCCCGGCCGGGTGCTGGTGGACTACTTCGCCCTCACCGACACGTCCGAATTCGAGGACGTGCCGCGCCTCGAACGGCTCGGCCAGGCGTTCCGCGCCTCGTGGCGCTCGTGGACCGGGACATCGGCGGCGGAGACCGAAATGGCCGCCAACCTGTCGGTCAAGGACGAGACCGGCGTCGAGATCGTAGACGAGGCGGGCGCGGCCGCCGAGGCTAAGTGGTTCGACCGCCTGACCGACCTCGTCGGCGTCGGCCTGCTCATCTACTCTCTCGCCAGCCTGTGGCAGTCGTATGGGCAGCAGTCGGCGAGCTTGAGCGGCATTGCCCGCGACGACGCCCTCGCCACGGCGCGCGCCTCCACCGTCCTCAACATCGTCCTGTGGGCCTTCGACGTCATCCTGGGCCAGTTCGCCGCCTCGGGCGTCGGCCTCCTGGTCGAGGCCATCCTGCTCATCATCATCTACATCATCATCGGCGCGGCCATTGGCGACTGGGACCCCCTCAACGTCATCGCCCACATCACCGAGTGGTTCGCCAGCATGATTCTCCGCGTGGACCTCTACGTCAACGAGCCGACGGTGGGCCTGGGTCCGCCCCACATGGTCGTGGATAACGGCTCGGTGTTGAGCCAGGGGACGCTCATCAGCTCGACCATCGCGCTGACCATGACAGCCGTCACCACCCTGACCGCCAGCTCGAGCGTCAAGAGCGTTGACACAAGTTCCCTGGACCTGGGGTGTCAGTTCTGCAACGGGCGGCAGGGGACCATTGACGACGTGAAGAGTAGCTGGGCCGTCGCCCGCATAGACACCGACCCCGGCTTCAACAACGGCCAGTCGCCGAGCTGGACAGCGAACTACTCCCTGACCAACAGCATCGCGGCCGGCGCCGCCGCCGATCACAGCGCCATCTGCGACAGCGACGACACGGTGGCGGGCAAGGGGTCGAAGAACTGCGCCAACACCCTGTCCATCAGCATGAAGATGACCCAGGCCGGCCGCAACCTGCTGCTGCCCTTCCTCAACCAGCTCGAGGCGAACCTGGCGTATCAGAAGTGCGAAGGGTTCATCAAGTACAACTGTAGCGCCGACATGAACTACACCTACGGCCCGAACCCGCAGGACAACCCCGCCGACTATGCGCAGGCCCGCTCGACCCTCTACCTGGATATCCTGCCCGCCGACCTGGACTCGCTGTGGGGCTGGGATGTCAAGGACCCTATCAGCAACGCCGGCTATGCGGGGTGGAACACGGACCGCGACGGCGACGGCCTGCCGGACGCCCTCGAAGCCCAATACGGAACTGACGCGACGAAGTGGGACACCGACGGCGACGGCCTCAGCGACGGCTACGAGGTCTACATTGCCAAGACCGACCCGGCGAAGGCCGACACCGACGGCGACGGCTTGAGCGACGGCGACGAGGTGCGCCTCGGCCTCGACCCCCGCAACAAGAATACCGATGGCGACGGACTGCTCGACGGCGAAGAGGTGTGCCACCTCGACGCGACAGGCAAGGTCGTCGGCGGGTGGGACGTTCGCCTCGACAGCGGCCACGCCTTCCACGTCTGCTCCGACCCGAACAAGGCCGACGAGGACGCCGACGGCCTGACCGACAGCCAGGAGCGCGCGGCGGCGACAAGCCCGTGGGCGCCCAACACCGCGCCGGGCCTGAGCCTCGCCGTTGCGCCGACA
The DNA here is from genome assembly GCA_046328535.1 of Anaerolineae bacterium. Taxonomy (GTDB): domain Bacteria; phylum Chloroflexota; class Anaerolineae; order Epilineales; family JAHCIE01; genus JBDHWG01. The sequence continues at coordinate 124,239 of JAXLWJ010000004.1, read as the reverse complement.
ACGTCCCACAACGGCTCGGTAGTCACCGTCGTCAAGCCGGGCGGCCCCGTGACCGCGACCCTCAACGTCGTCAACACCACCGCCAATGCCCTGGACCGGCCCATGACGCTCGGCGACGACACCGCCGCGCTCGGCGCGCTGAACCTCCTGACGCAGACTGGCTCGGCAGGCTATACCCCGCCGACGCCGACGACGGGCGCAGCCGGGCTGACCTGGCCCTTCCCCCGGCAGCCCCTCCTGCCCGGCGAGGCGCTGACGGCCACGATGCAGGGGACAATCGCCCCGTCCATCGGCCAGTCCGGGCCGACGACGCTGCGAGTGACCGTGCCGTACACCGACCCCGTCGCCAACGCCGCGCGCGTCCTCTCCACCACCCGCGAGCTGCGCGTAGACGCGGACCCCCCGTCGTCCACCATCAACGCGCCGACACCGGGGCAGGTCATCAGCGCCACGCGCTTCGTCGTCGGCGGGGGCGCGGCCGACCCCACATCGTGGGCGGTCAAGGTCGAGACGCGCATCCAGGGGCAGACGTATCCGGGCGGCAGCGCCTACGACACGGGCTGGCAGACGGCGGCGGGCGCGGACACGTGGAGCTACGTCTGGGCCGCGGCGGGCGACGGCCCCTACAGGGTGCAGTCCCGCGCCACCGACTACGTCGGACACGTCGAGACGCCGGGGCCGGGCGCGCCCCTCGTGGTGGATCGCACGCCGCCGGTGGCCGCCTTCGCTAACGTCCAAGACGGCCAGGCCCTCCAGAACATCCGCAACCATACCGTGACCCTCACCGGCGTCGCCAGCGATACCGTGTCCGGCTCGCCAACCGTGGCGGGCGTGTCGGTCGTGCAACTCAGCATAGACAACCGTCCCTGGCGCAACGTCGCCGAGGTTAGCGCCAGCCCGCCGCCAACCGCCGCCTGGAGCTATGACTGGCTTCTGGACGACGCCCAGTACGGCGGCCACACCCTCGCCGTCCGCGCCGTGGACGCGCTGGGGCAGGTCGGCGCGGCGGCGCGCGTCACGGTCTTCGTGGATCTCCTACCGCCGGGTGACGTGTGGTCCAACGCCACCGACCAGGTGAGCGCCACGGGTGTGTTCACCTTCGAGGGCCACGCCGACGACCTGGGTTATGTGCCGCTGCCAGCGCGCCCGCAACCGCTGGCGACGAACGCCGGCGCGCCCCTGGACGCCTACGCCGCCGCGACGGCCTGGGTGATGCCCCACGGCCCGACCGACAGCATCACCCAGACCGTCGTCTGGCTCGGTGACATCAACGGCGACGGCCGCGCCGACTTCGCGGTCGGCTTGCCGGCCAGCGCTGTCAGCGGCAAAGCGGGCGCCGGGCAGGTGGACATCGTCTACGGCAAGGCGGGCGGCTGGCCGGTCGTTCCCGCCGCCTTCGCCCTCGATGATGGCGGGGGGCGGGTCCTGGGGCAGACGGCAAACGGTGGGCTAGGCGCATACCTTGCCCCGGCGGGCGACGTGAACGGCGACGGCCTGAGCGACTTCCTCGTCGGTGACCCGACCAACAACCGCGTCTACCTTATCTTCGGGCAGACCGGGCCGCTCGGCGACCTCGGCCCCGCATCCCTCGCCCAGGCCGCCTACCGCGAGCGCGGCAAGGTGTTCACCGTCAAGAGCGGGGCGGTGGGGCAGTGGCTGGCGGCGGCGGGCGACGTCAACGGCGACGGCTTCGACGACCTCCTCATCGGCGTCACCGGCCGACCCGGCGGCCAGGGCGCTGTCTACCTCGTTCTCGGCAGCAACGCCACGACCGGCCCCCTCGGCGCGGCCCAGACCTTCGCCCTCGACGACACCGCCACCCGCCGCCCGGTCGCGGCCGCTGCGTTCGCCTTCCCCCCCGCCGGCGCGCCCGCCGTGGGCGTCGGCGACCTCAACGGCGACCGCTACGCCGACATCGCCATCGCCGACCCGACGAACGCCCTCGGCGGCGGGGCCGGCGTCTATGTCATGCTGGGCGGGCCGTCCTACGGAGCGCATGCGGCGCCGCCGCTCGTCAACCCGACCCAGGCCGCCAACGGCAGCTTCCACGGCGCGGCCGGCGCTGGGGGGCAAGTCGCGCCGCTCGGCGACGTGAACGGGGACGGCCTGCCCGACTTCGCCTACAGCGACGGCGCGACCCCGCACATCGCCTACGGCCGCGCCGCCGGCTGGCGACCGAACATGACGCCGGACGTGACGTTCACCTACACCGCGCCGGCCCCCAATGGCCCCATCGCGGGCGTCGGCGACGTCAACGCCGACGGCAAGAACGATATTGTGCTGGGAACAATCAGCGGTCGCGCCTACCTCGTCCTCGGCGCGACCGACCTCGCCCAGAACCAGCCGGTGGAGGCGCAGCTCGCCAGCGTCAACAAGATCGCGTCGGCCCCCTTCGCCGCCGGCGCTGACGTCAACTGCGACGCCTCATCGGACCTGCTCATCGCGTCCCAGGCCCAGGGCGCACTGGACTCGCTGGCGAAGCGCGAGGCCCGCCGCGCCTTGCGCGCCGAGCTGAGCCTCGGCCCGGCCACGGCCCCCCGCCCGCTGACAAGTCTGCCGACGAGCGGGCGCGGCGAGAACACGGCCGCGCCGCTCGCGGCGCAGAAGGCGGCGGCGGTCGTCACGCGCCAGGTGGACGACGACTATTGCGCCACCTGCCCCAACGAGGGCTACATGTGGGGCGTCACGGCGTTCGCCACCATCCAGGACGCCCTGAATGCGGCCATGTCGGGCGACACGATCCACATCAACCCTGGCGTCTACGGCCCGGCGAGCATTCCGGCCGGCAAGAACGACCTGACCCTCCAGGGGGCGGACGCCGACGCGGTGTTCATTGACGCGGCCGGCGGGGTCGGCCTCCAGGTCTACCCGCCCGGCGGCGCGGGCGGCGCGGGCGTGACGGTGCAACGCCTGACGATCCGCAACGCCAGCGCCGCTATCCAGGTCAACGGGGGCGGCGCGCCCGGTTCCACCGACATCAACGACCCGGCCAACATCCGCATCTACAACGTCCTGCTGTCCCTCGACCGCCCCAATAGCGTCGGCATTGACATGCGCGCCTCCAACGTGGACGTGCGGCACGCGACCCTGGTCGCCAATGGCGGCGGCATCAGCCTGCTCAGCAACACCTCGCCGCTGGTCAACGCCGTCTACCTCCGCGATAGCCTGCTGGTGGCGCTGCCCAACGCCGCGCCCCGGCCGCAGTGGTGGCAGAACAGCGGCGTTCAGACGGTGTTCCTCAATACCCACAACGGCTTCGCCAGTCCCGCCGGCGCTGCGTCCGACTGGGCCAGCGCGCCGACAGGCGCGGCGGCGGCGTTCATGACCCTCACTCAGGCCGCCTTCTACGACACGCCGCGCGGGGTGTTCCGCCTGGCCGCCGGCTCCGCCGCCATCGGCAAGGCCAACGGCGGCGGCGACCTGGGCTACTACCAGTATCACCCGCCAGTCTGGGTCAATCCCACCTACTGCGAGAAGTGCGCCAACAACGGCCACACCTGGAACGTGACGGCGTTCAACGACATTCAATCGGCCATCGCCAGCGGCGCGCAGCGCGTCCTCGTCGAGCCAGGCCTGTACCGCGAGCGCGTGTCTCTCGTCAACGGCGTGCGCATTTTCGGGAGTGGCGCAGCCCTGACAGTCCTCGCGCCGCCGACCGCGACCATCGGTAGCCTGGTCAGCGCGGAGGGCGTGCAGGACGCGAGCCTGGCGCTGCTCACCCTGGCCGGCGACGGCCGCCAGGACGGCCTCGGCATTGACGCGGGCGCGCAGATCAGCATCACCCGCGCCATCATTCGCAACACGGCGACGGCCGTCGCCATTGACGGCGCGGCGGGCGGCGCCCTGGCAACACTGTCCAACAACACCCTCATGAGCAACGTGAACGGCGTGGCGGCGGCCAACTGCGGCAGCCTCGACGTCGAGGACACCGTGTTCGCGTACCACACGGGGACGGCCCTTAGTTACCAGGGCTGCGCGGCGACCCGCCGCCACGACTTCAACGCCTTCTGGCGCAACGGCCAGGACCAGGCGCTGCCGACCAACGACCCGCCCGGCCAGGGCAACGTCTACGCCGACCCGCGCTTCGAGAACCCCAGCCGCCTCGACTTCCGCCCCCGGGCCGACTCGCCGCTGGTGGACGCGGGCGATCCGAGCCTGCCGACGCCGCCCGGTACCGGCGCGCGCGTAGACATCGGCTACGTGCAGGCAGCGCAGGCGGCGGTGTATGTCTCGCCAAGCTACTGCGCCACCTGCCTCAACGACGGGCTGGAGTGGGGCGTGGACGCATTCACCACCATCCAGGATGGCGTGAACCACATCCCGCCGATTGACGGCGTGTTCACCGTCGGCGTCGCGCCAGGGACGTACACCGAGTCGCTCAATCCCCGCAGCGGCGTGCGGCTCGTGGGCGCGGGCGCTGAGACGACCGTCATTGACGCAGGGGGCGCGGGCAATGTCCTGACCCTCAACGGCGTGACGAACGTCGAGGTCGCGGGCTTCACGCTGCAAAACGCGGGCAGTGGCGCGGCCAACGCCAACGTCGTCGTCTCCGGCTACTCCAACGCCATCACCATCACCCACAACATCCTGCAAACGAGCGGCGGCGCAGCGGCGGTCTTCAACAACGCCTCGACCGGCGTGTTCCTGTTCAACACCGTCGCCAACAACAGCGGCGGCGGGCTGATCCTGGCCGACCCTGGCACGTGGGTTCACGCCCGCTTCAACATCTTCGCCGACAACGGCGGCGTCGGCGTCACAGACAGTGGGCAGGGGCAGCTCTTCAATGCGTACAACCTGTTCTACCAAAACAGCGGTGGCGACTCGGGCGGAGCCGTCCAGCTCGACCCAACAAGCATCCAGGGCCAGGACCCGCAGTTCGGACCCGAACCCTGCCGACGGCTCGACTAGCTACAGCCCGTTCTAGGCTCGCCCGCCGGACGCCGTCGCGCCGAGCGACTGGCAGCCGGGTCTCGTCGGCGGCGGCGGCCGGGCCGACCTGGGCTACGCCGGCTGCTGGCGGTGCCGCTGAGCCTGCTCTTCGGCAAGGGGGGGGCGCCTCGTGCGCCCTCGGCAGTTCGGCGTCGCCGCGGTGCAGGTCGGCGTCAGCTACGCGCCAGACGCCAGCGCGTTCCGCCCGACCAGGACGATGCCCGCGCCGACCGCCTGGCGCAACGCCTCCCCGGCGACGCCCGGCCGTTGGCTCGTACTGGACACTGCCGCTGAACATGGCGGCGGGCGGCGGCGTCTACCAGGCGACGGCCTGTACCGCCTGTACACGCGGCCGGCCGACGAGGTCGGGAACACTGTCACGCGGACGACGAGTCTGTTCCGGGCGGCGTTCATCGCCGACGGCACACCGCCCTCGGTCACCCTCATCACCCCGACGGCGAGCCTGGTCACGAGCGCGCCGGCCGTGGCGCTCGAGGCGGCCGCGTCGGACACGATCCCCGTGGGCGGCGTCAGCCAGAACAACCTCGCCCGCGTGTACTTCAGCGTGGACGGCGCGGCTGTGACAGCCACCCAGACGCTCGGCCCGAACCCCACCGCCAGGCCGTCGCCCTCCCCGACGGCCCGCACACCGTCACGGCCATCGCCGTGGACCGCGCCGGCAACGTCGGCCGCAGCCAGACAGCCCAGGTCAGCGTCGCGACGACGCGCAACGAGGCGGCGCTGACCTCGCCCGCCCCCGGGGCAGCGCCGTCGTCTCGACGACCCTCACCCTGGCCGGCGCGGTTCACTTCGCCGCGACGGACGGCGCCGGCCAGGCCGAAGTCCCGGTGGACGGCGTCTCGCAGGGCATGGCGACACTCGACAACGGCTGGCGCGGGCCACGAGCTGGAGCAAGGGGGTCACGCTGACGAGCGAGGGCGTCCACACCATCGTCCTGCGAGCCGGCCGCAGCGCCGCTAGCGGGGCGACGGACACCAGCGTGACCCTGACCAAAGATATGTCCCGCCGACGCTGGACATCCGCGCCACGACGCAGCCGATCACGCGCACGATCATCCTCAACGGACCTACAGCGACACGACGAGCGGGGTCGCGGCGGTGATGTCAGCGTGGACGGCGGCGCGACGTGGCCCGGCCAGCGAGCTGGTGAACAACACCGACCTACGTCTACCACGCGCCGCTCGGCGGACTACACGCGCTTCCCGCTGCGGGTGCGCGCCACGGACCGCGCCGGCAACCGTTTCGTCGGGAGCGGCTTCTTCCTGGTGGACAACCTCGGCCCGTCGCCCTCGTCTCCACGGCGTCGCCCGACCCCGCCTCCCACCACCGCGCCTGCCTCGGCGAGCCTGTTCCTGGGCGCCGCTCCACGACGGCAGCGGCGAGCCATCGGTCGTCGCCGTGGTGGACCAGATCAGCCGCACGATACCGGCCGGCGGCGCAGCGTTCACCGCCGCTCCTACACCGCCAACTTCCGGGCGCCGGGCGTGGTATGTCCACCTCCAGGCGCAGGACAGCGGCGGCAACACGACGACGCGCCACTACGGGCCGTGGCATGCTGGGGACGGCCGCGCGGGTCCGAAGCGATACCCGAAGCGATACCTGGACCAGTCAGCACAGAGCGTAGACCACGTAGAGCACAGGAGGACTTCAAGGTAGCGCTGACTTCAGTCAGCAGGGGAGCGACCCGTAGCGCTGCAGTCAGCAGGGCCGACCAGCGCGCAGTCAGCACAGAGCCGGTCGGCTACAAGGGACGCTACAAGGGGAACAGGTGACTGGCAGTCGTCTATCATCGTTGACGGGCTGATGAACGTCGCCAGCGGCGAGTGGGACCTCGCCAGCGAGCGCCTGGACGTGACCCGCGCCCGACCCGCGCCCAGAGCCTGGGGCCAGTTTCGACGCGGCGCGGTTCTACCTCGGCTGGCGCGGCGCGCGCTGGGGCGCTGGCACGGGCTACGTCTACCTGGACACCCGGCCAGGCGGCGCGACGACGCCGTGGGCCGGCCCGGACGGCAGCGCGGCCCAGGCCGTCGCGGGCAAGCAACTGCCCTTTGCCGCCGACTATGTCGTCGTGCTACAGCCTCAGCCCGGCGTGTGGCAGTGGGATGGCGCGGCGTGGCAGCCCGTGAGTCCCGGGACGGTGCGCGCCGGGCCGGACGGTGACACCGAGCTTCGGCGCTGCCCTGGTTCGGTCTCGGCGCGAGCGTATCCGCCGCCGACATCCGCCTCCTGGCGTTCGACGCAGACCAGGGTCGAGTGGTGAGCGTCTTCCCGACGACTCAGTCGGTGCGCGGCCCGTGGACGGACGCCTACCACCGGGCGGGCATCACGCCGACCACCGCGCCGAACGACGGCCAGCCGAAAGGCGTCCACGTGAGCGTGAGCGTGCGCCGCCCGCGCGCCGCCCCGCCGCTGGTCACGGCGGGCCAGGGTCGTCTGGACGCTGGATGTCCGCAACCTCGACCGCGTGCCGCTGACAGGCGTGACGCTCGATATCGCCGCGAGCGCCGGGCCTGACGCTCGACCCGTTCAGGGCGCGCCGAGCCAGCCGCCGGCCCGAACTGGACGATCCCACTCGGCGACCTGCCGCCTGGACTGCGCGCCCCATCACGGTGATGGCGCGGGTGGCGGCGAGTGTCGCCCCGCTAGACGCAGTGACACTGACAGCGGCGGTGAAGACGAACGCGCCGAGCGGCGACGTGACCCTCGCGCAGGCGCGGGCGAGTGTGGCGGTTGACCACGCCCCGCCGGTCGTGCGCATCAACCTGCCGGTGGGCGCGACGGTGCGCAGCGGGCGGTGACAGTGACCGGGACGCGGCGCGGGATGCGTCGGGGTGAGCGTCGTCGAGGCGCGCGTGGGGGATGGCGCGTGGCGCGCGGTCCCGCTACCCGGCGGCGGCGTCTTCCAGTCGCAGGCCTGGGGTATTGACATTGACGCGCCAGCGAGCGGCAGTTTCGTCGTTCAGGCGCGCGCCTACGACGTTTTCGGGCAGGTGAGCGCGCCGGGATCGACGTCGGTCACGGTGGACAACACGCCGCCCACCGCGACCCTGACCTCCGCCGCGCCTGTGCGCGCCGCGTCCGCCGAGCTTGGTCGGGACAGTGGTGGGACCCGTTCCCCACCGCCGGGGCGATTGGGCGCGTCCGAGGTGCAGGTGGACGACGGCGAGTGGCGGGTCGCCCCAGCGCCTTACCCGCTGGCGTCCACATGATCGGGCTGCCGCCTGGCCCACGAACGTGGCGTCTCACCTGGCGTCCGCCGCAGGAGGAGGGCGTGGCACTGCCTGCGTCCGCGCGACGGACGCGGCGGGTGTCGGCGCGCCGAGCGCGTGGCAGACAGTGATCGGTGGACAACGTCGCGCCGACGGCGACCCTCGATTACCCTCTGCCCGGGCGCGACCGTTCCCGAAGCGTGCCTGGACTCTTCCCGCAGGGCAGCATCCTGATGTGGGGGACGGCCCGCGACGGGTGGGGCGTCGGCAGTGTGCAGGTCAGCGTGGACGGCGGGCAGACGTGGACCGACGCCCTGGTGGGATCGGCGGCGGCCAGGCTGCTGGCGAACACGTTGTGCGGCAGCGCGGCGGCCAAAGCCGAGGCGAATGCGGCACTGTGGGCCGCCGTCGTCCCCGCGCCGGATGGCCCGCTCGCGCTACGGGCCAGGGCGGTGGACCGGGCCGGCGCCCCATCGCCGCTCCAGCCGCCGCTGCGGGTGCAGCACACGGCGGCGCCGCCCACGCGCCCCTACACGCTCTACTTCCCGACAATCAAGTACGGAGCGCAGAGATGATGGATGGAACGGGTGTTGAAGCTCGCGGATTACAGACCGCTCGACATGTCTTGGATTTTGCGAACGAGGCGAAAGACGGTGGTCGAGGGGTTGGGAAAGTCTTCGGCGCCGACGTGGCGTTTGAGGAGGCGTTCAGCGCGTTCGATAGCGAGGTCGGTGCGGTCGGCCAGAGCCTCGAAAGCGTTGCAGTTTTTGTCGTAGGCAGGAAAGCAGTTCTGTTCCCTAAGGGCGCGGATGACCTCCTCAGCATTGTGGAACGGCTGATCGGTCTCCCGGAAATGGAGCAGATACCAGTACTCGAAACATGGATTGGAGACGGCAAGGTGAAGGTTATGCTCTCGGGCAACCGCAACGGCCCGATGGAACTCCGCGGTGGGAGCAGGGCCTTCGACGTCCACGACGCACCATACCTGGCTGAATTCTATCGTTCGCCCACGACGCGAACGGGCTGCTCTCTGTGCAATCTGCACGAGCTTGACGGGGTTAGGGACATCTACTTCGACCTGGACCTGATACGCGCGCAGGTCACATGACCGACGCAGCCCGAGGAAGTACTGCGGCTCCGTAACCGAGCCTTCACACACGATGAAAATGCGCTCATCGGAAAAGCTGGGGTAGCCGGGGCGAGTGTACGAGACTGACTCGTCGCCCCGGCTTGACCGGTTTCGGGTTTTGCGGCTATTCCCCATTGTGACCGATGCCCCACGCAGGAGTGCCTATGAAGGGAATAGCGCCGTAGCGGCCGGCGAGGTAGCCCTTCTGAAGGGCTTCGCCCTTGCGTGGGCTGAATTCTAGCAGCTGGTAGAGGTGTGAGGCGCCAGCGCTGTCCTTCTCCACGAACCAGATTTGATCGCGGCGAAAGAGGTCGAGGTCGAGTAGGGTGGTATCGTGGGTGTTGAAGATGAGCTGAGCATTGTTAGGATTAGTAGCAGGGTTGTGGAACATTCGGATAAGCTCCCGCACCAGGATGGGGTGAAGGCTGCTGTCCAGTTCATCCACAACTAGAGGCCCACCGTGATGGAGTGTCTGGAAGAGCGGCCCGCTGAGCGTGAACAAACGACGTGTCCCCAGCGATTCGTCATCCAAGTCCAGATAGACATCGTTATCTGTCCCCTTCAGTTTGTGCCGCATCGTGATGTTGAATCGTAGGGGATCGCTGCTATCTGTCACGACCTCCATCTGCTTCACCAGTTCAGCCAGAGCGTTTCTCAGCCCCTCGGGCATTTCAGCGTCAAACGTGATGTCAGACCTGTTCACGGGCTTGATGGAAAAACCATCAATACCCAGGTCGGCCAGGCGCAGCAAATCCGCCACACCATGTTGCAGATGGTCATCCTCCATGAGGACACGAGAGGTGAAAAGCTCCATTGGGGCGTCATTTGGGCCTTCATCCACAACTCCCAGCTCGTCGCCAAACCAGCCGTGAACGTGCGCCAACTGCTCATGCTCAAGATTTGCTGCCTGTGAGAGGAAGAGCATGTCAGGTCGTGTAAGCCGGGCAAGGCGTTGCTTGTCACCTTTCAGGTGCGCGCCCCAGGACCACTCCGTTTCGTCAGGAGATGGCGAATCACGCTGGAACCACTTCTGGGGCAGGCCACGAGGATATGCGAAGAGCCACTCCCTATGTACCCGGCGGCGATCCACGGCGAAACCATACTGATAGCGTACGCCGTCAATCAGGATGTTAAACTCGAACTCAGAGGGAGCAGACCGGGTCTCGGCTGCGAACTGAAATGGTGAGACTCGAATCTCGGCATCTGCCCTTCTATTGGCCGAGGACTGAATGAAAGCCCTCGCGAATCCTATGGCGTTGATTAAGTTGCTCTTCCCCGACGCGTTAGCCCCGTATACCACAGCGGTCTTAAGCAGCCGGCGCTTACCGAAGCCTGCAACGTCGAATGTGTTGGCCGGTAGGGAGCGATCGGCGCTGGCAACCATGCTCAGAACCTGGCGCTCCTTGAAGGATCTATAGTTGGCGACCTGGAATTCGATGAGCATGGCTATACCTCCGCATAAATCTAAGGCATATTCTACACGAAATATGCAAAATTTGCAACAAATTGCAACATAATATGCCTACGTATTACGTGAGGCACGGAAGTTGAGGACTGACGAGTGGCGGGAAGACGTTATGAACCACCAACCTTTCTTATTGGAGGGGATGACCAGATAAAGTCCGCATCTGTCACGCGTGGCGCGCGCCGTTGAAACGGGCTTGTCACGCGTGACGGTTATACTGAGCCACGTCTTGAGATGCGTTAGCGCCAGGTCTTTTTGAAGGAGACACGCCGATGTCAGTTGTCAGCCGCCGCCTCGTCCTGCTGGTCGCCCTGCTCCTCCTGCCTGTCTTTGGCATGCTCGGCGGCTACCGCCTGCTCTCCGCCGGCCACGCGACCCCGGCGTCGGCCGTCGCCGATGCCCTGGCGCGCACACGCGCCGCCGGCAGCTTCCACCTGACCGCCGACGTTCAGCAGACCGCGCTGACCCCAGGCGCGTCGGTCGCCGTCAGCAACGGGGCGGGCGACAGTACCCTCCGTGTCGAAGGCGACGTCGTCTATGCCGGCTCCGGCGGCCAGCCCGACACGCGGCTGGTGTTCGCCAGCCGGCCCCAGGCGCCGAGCGTCGAGCTGCGCGTGGTCGCCGGCCAGACCTACATCGGCCTGGCCGACCGCTGGCAGCGCATGGATGAATCGTCCCTGGGCGGCGCGCCGAGTGGCGACTACCTCGGCTACCTGGCGGCGGTGACGAACGTGGCGAAGGGCGATGCCGTCAAAACGGCCGCCGGCAACCTGGAGCGCTACACGTTCGACATTGACGGCCCGCTCTACGCCGAGGCCCTGCGCCAGCGCATGCAGCGCCAGCTCGACGGGCAGCTGCCCCAGGGCGTCCAGCTCGCGCGCAGCCCACGCTACGAGGGCATGACCGGCAAGGGCGAGCTGTGGGTGGACGGCGACGGCCGCGCGCGGCGGCAGACCATTGACCTGAGCTTCCCCGCCGTCGCGGGCCAGCCCGCGACTCAGGCGCGCATGAGTGTGGACTTCTCGCGTTTTGGCGACGCCGTGCCGCCCATCATCGCCCCCACGCCCGGCCCGAACGGCGTCCTGACGGTGGCGCAGCCCCCGGCCGCGCCCGCGCCCGGCGCTGCGTCAACCGCCGCGTTGGCCCACCTCCAGGCCGTCCTCAACCCCGAAGCCCTGTCCATCGGCCTGGGGCTGGCCGTCGCGCTGTTCTTCGCCCTGTTCGTCCTGGCGCTGGTGCGGCCGCGCCGCTTCCGCCGCCTGTACACGGCCATCGTGGGCGTCACCATCGTCTCCATGCTGAGCACGCCGCTGCTCAACGCGGACATCTTCGCGCGGTTCAAGACGCGCGCCGCCAGCGCCGCCACCCTCGACACGGCCCTGTCCACGATCGGCGCAACCGCCGCGCCGGAGCAGGGCCCGGATAAGCTCGCACAGCAGATCGCCCGCGAGATCTGGGGCCAGCAGCCCACTACGCCGCAGCGACCCGCCGCGGCCGGCGTGACGCCCACGGCCGACCTGCGCGACTGCCGCGTGCTGTACGCCGACCAGGGCATTGACCCCAACGGGGACGATGACAACGACGGGCTGTCGAATGCGACGGAGTGGTGCCTCGGCACGGACTTCAAGCAGGCGGACACGGACGGCGACACGATTACGGACACCCTCGAAGTCGGCGGCTACACCGACGCCCAGGGCCACAAGTGGCTGCTCGACCCGCTGGAGGCCGACACCAACCACGACGGCATCAGCGACGGCGGCGCGTGTTCCGTGGACAGCAGCGGCAAGCTGGTGTGCCAGGACACCGACGGCGACGGCATCCCCGACCTGTGGGACGCCGACATTGACGGTGACGGCGTCCCCAACAGCGACGACCTGACGCCCTATGGCATCCCCAACCCCAGCGATCCCACCAAATTCATCATTCCGCCGTATCGTCCCGCGCTGGACATCGAGATCGGCGGGCCGATAACCAACAGCGTGGTCTATATTGATGCTCAGGTGCAGCCGAAGAACACGGCCCACCTGCGCTACGGTCTCAGCTACATGGACTGGCCGGACGACAACCAGGGTCAGATCAAGGACCTAGACAAGTCGGTTCAGGACGTGCTGCTGATTCCCGTGCTGGAAATCAGCAGCCCGGTCAAGCCAAGCCTCGGCGCGCAGTACGGCATCGCCGCCATCACGGCCACCGACAAGGCGAGCTTCACGCTGCTCGTCCCGCTCACCGCTGTCGGCAGCGGCGGCGGGGTGAGCGCGTTTGGCGCGCGGCTGGCCTTCACCTCGGCCGAGGTGGGCCAGGGCCTCGATCTGACGAACGGCCGCATCCAGTGGATGACTCAGGCGAGCCTGGATAGCTGGGCGAACTGCAAGGACCCCAACGGCGCGCAGGACAGCAGCAATTGCAGCGTCGCCACCGAGCAGTCCATCGTCGCCACGTACTACGAGGACCTGTTCCGCGTCACCGGCCTCGCCGTGTCCGCCACCAGCAACGTGGGGGTCGCCCAGTTTGGCGCGCCGAAAGCGCCCGAGCTGCCGACGCCCAATGTCAACGATGAAGCGCGGCAGATGATGAACGTCATGTCGGGCCTGGCGCCGAGCTTCCTGGGCTACCAGAACCCGGACCTGCCGACCATCGTCCAGAATTTCAAAGCCAGCGGCGCGAGCGCGCCTTACACGCCGACGTGGGGCCTCGACCCGTCGCAGATCGCCCTGAGCTACGCCACCTATGGCAGCCGCGACGAGGCGCTGGCGACGACGAACATGACCACGACGGCCAAGCTGCTCAACGACAACTACGGGGTCTGCGCCGCGACCACTACCGCCGCCCTGACGCCGACCCTCGCGCTGGCCTACCAGGAGACGAGCAGCAACCTCGAGGCGAGCAGCCCCCTGGTGACCATCAAGAACGGCGATCCGAGCGTCATCAGCGCGGCCGGCATCGGCTTCAGCTTCCCCCTCGGCAACGCCCCCTCATTGGTGATGCGCCGCGTGCAGCTCGGCCAGTACACGTGCGCCACGGACGCCGTGTCCGGGCAGCCGCGCTGGCAGACGCTGAACCTGAGCCAGGTGCAGGCCGAGATGGCGCGGCGCTACCCCGCCAACGACCAGGACCAGTATCGCGGCCTGGCGCTACTCCTCTTCAGTTCCTACTACACCGGCCGGTCGCGGGTGATGAGCATGGATGGGCAGCTCCTGCCCTACGCTGCCGCGAACGCCGACCCGGCCGCCTTCCTCGACTTCAACCGCCCGGCCGCCGCGGCGACGACGATGCCCCAGTACGTGCGCCTGGCGTACCAGCTCGACTCGCTCGTCACCAATCTCCAGAACAAGGGGACGCTGGAGGCGTTCCGCGCCTGGAACAGCGCCATCGGCTCATCGCAGTTCTACTCTCGCGTCGCCATCCTCATCGGCGCGCCTGTGTTCAAGTTCTTTAGCACAGTCGTGCGCGTCTACTCGGTCTGGCGCCTCCCGACGCTCGAGGTGGCGGGGGAGGACGAAGCGGGGGAAGCGATTTTCGCGCGCACAGGGCCGCCCATCCCGACTCGCCTCCGCGCCTTGAAGTATGGCGTCCAGGAAGCCTGGTCTGAGGCCTTTGGGGGCTGGTCGGGGGCCGACGAGCGCCGGCTGGTCGCCATTGGGATTGTCAACAAGGAAAGCGCCGAATCGGAGGAGGGCATCACCGGCATCACAGAGCGGGTGGAGGCTGAGTCTAAGTACTGGAAGACCTCGGGCTTCGTCATCGGCGTCGCCGTGAGCGCGATTCTCATCATCACGACCTGGTCCATGTACGCGACGGCCGCCAGTGGGCTGTCCGGTGTGGCGCGCGATTCGCTCCTCGCCCAGGCCATCGCCACGACCCTCTTGACGGTGTTCCAGTTCATCATTGACACCATCATCGGCGTCATCTTCAGTACGGGACCCGGCGCGCTCATCGGCCTGCTGTTATTCCTGATCCTGTACATCATCGTCGGCGCGATCACCGGCGACTGGAACCCGCTCGACGCCTACAGCAAGCTCACCGAGTGGCTCGCCAAGGTCGTCCTGTTCGTGGACTTATTCGTCAACCAGCCGGACGTGAGCGCCGGCTCGCCCAACATGACCGTGAGCCAGTCCAGCGCCATCTCGAACACCGGCATCGTCAGCGGCTCGCAGATCGCCATGACCACGGCGACGACGACCACGCTGACGGCCAACACCAACACCAGGCAGTTCAAAGCGGGCAACACCTGGTTCAACGGCCGCGCGGGCAACCTCGGCGACGTCAAGAATAGTTGGGCGTTCGCCGAGATTGACACCGATCCGGTCTTCAACAACGGCCAGGCGCCGGCCTACACGTCCGGCTTCACCGTCCAGAATACGACGGTGACCAACGGCGCGAACACCGTCCCCGGCACGAACTGCGACGACGACGCCACGGTGGACGCGAACGGCAAGAAGCTCTGCCACAACACCATGAAGCTGAGCTTCCAGGTGACGGCGCCGGGCCGCAACCTCCTCATCCCGTTCCTTCAGCAGGTCGAGGCGAATCTGGCCTATCAGAAGTGCGTCGGCTTCGGCTTCTACAATTGCAGCGCCGACACCAACTACAGCCGCGGCCCGCAGCAAAGCGACGACCCGACGGACTTTGCCAACGCGCGCCAGAGCATCGCCTTCGACGTGCTGCCCGGCGACGTGGACAGCCTGTGGAACTGGGACGCCAAGGACCCCGTCGGTAATACCACCTACGACGGCTGGAACGTGGACAAGGACGCCGACCTGCTGACCCAGAAACAGGAGGCGACGTATGGGACGGACCCGACGAAGTGGGACACCGACGGCGACGGCCTCTCCGACGGCGACGAGGTCTACGTATCCCGCACCGATCCGACCAGGGCGGACACGGACGGCGACGGCCTCACCGACCGCCAGGAGATCGAGCTTGGCACGGACCCGCTGAACGCCGACACGGACGGCGACGGCCTGCCTGACGGCCAGGAAGTGTGCCACCTCCAGGCGGACGGGACACTGGCGGGCGGCTGGGATGTGCGGCTGGACAACGGCGGCGTCTACCACGTCTGCTCGGACCCGAACAAAGCCGACGAGGACGGCGACGGCCTGACCGACGCCCAGGAGAAGCAGGCCGGCGCCAGCCCCTGGTCGCCCAACACCGCGCCCAACCTGGTCTTCAACGTCACGCCGTCGGTCGTCCACAACGGCTCGATCTACAGCGTCCTCAAGCCGGGCGACCCGCTCCAGGTGGAGCTTAACCTCCGCAACACCACCGTCGCGCCGCTGAACGGGAGCATGACCCTCGGCTACGACGCAGCGTCCCTGGGCGCGCTCGCCGTCAGCGGGCAGACCGGCTCGACCGGCTACACGCCGCCGACGCCGGGCGCGGGCGCGGGCCGCCTGACGTGGAACTTCAGCCAGGGACCGCTGCTGACGGCCGAGGCCATGACCAGCACCATCAAGGGCGGCGCGCAGAGCGGCCTGACCGCCTCGGCCCGCGCCACCCTCCTGGCGACCGTCCCCTACTCGGACACCATCGCCCGGGCGCAGAAGGTCATCACCGCCACGCAGCAGGTGCTGATTGACGCCGACCAGCCGTCGTCCACGGTCGCCGCGCCCGAAGCAAGCCAGGCGATCAAGGGCAAGTCGTTTGTGATTGGCGGCACAGCCACCGACCCCACGAGCTGGCCGGTGAAGATGGAGCTGCGCGTCACAGGTACGGGCTACATCAACGGCCAGGGCCAGGCCTACGACAGCGGCTGGCAGACGGCCGGCGGCGTCGAGACCTGGACGTACACCTGGCCGCTGCCCGCCGACGGGGCCTACGGCATCCAGACCCGCGCCACCGACTACGTGGGCAACGTCGAGACGCCGGCCGCCGCGACGCAGGTGGTCGTGGACAATACCGCGCCGACCGCCGCCTTCACCAATGTCCAGGACGGCCAGGCGCTCAGCGACGTCCGCTTCAACACCTTCACCATCGAGGGCAGCGCGAGCGACCTGGCGTCGGGCGCGCCGCAGGTGTCCGGCGTCTCGGTGGTCCAGCTCAGCATTGACCGCCGCCCGTGGCGCAACGTGGGCGAGTTCCCCACGACGCGCCCTCAAACCGCGACCTGGAAGTATAACTGGCAGTTCGACGCCAGCATGTACGGCAGCCACACCCTGGCCGTGCGCGCCGTGGATGCCGTGGGCAACATCGGGGCGGCGAAGCGGATCACGGTGCTGGTGGATAACCTGCCGCCGACCGACATCTGGTCCAACGCCGTGGACCAGGTCTCGACGAGCGCGCCGTTCACCTTCGAGGGCCACGCCGACGACACGGGCAATGTCCCGCTGCCAGCGCGGCCGCAGCCGCTGGCGGGTGGCGTCGCCTCGGCGTCCATTGACCCCATCCAGAAAGCCACCGTCTGGCTGATGCCAAACGGCCCGACCGAGGACATCACCAAGACCGTCACCTGGCTAGGCGACGTGGACGGCGACGGCCGCGCCGACTTCGCCGTCGGGACGCCGGCGAGCGCGGTAGACGGCCGGGCCAACGCGGGCCGCGTGTCCATCCTGTACGGCAAGGCGGGCGGCTGGGCCGTCAAGCCCGACGCCCAGGCCCTGGCCGACGCGCCGAGCAGTCTTGTCGGCACGACCGGCGCGGGCCTGGGGCAGTATGTGGCCCCGGCGGGCGACGTCAACGGCGACGGCCTGAGCGACTTCCTCGTCGGCGACCCGCTCAACAACCAGGTCTATCTCGTCTTCGGGCGCGTCGGCGCGATGGGCCAGGTGGACCCGACGCGCCTGGTCAGCGCGGCGGAGAAAACGCGGGGCAAGATATTCACCGTCAACAGCGGCCAGGTGGGGCGCTGGCTGGCCGCCGCCGGCGACGTCAACGGCGACGGCTTCGACGACATCCTCATCGGCGTCACCGACCTGCCCGGCGGCAAGGGCGAGGTGTATCTCGTCCTCGGCAGCAACCCGGCCACCGGGCCGCTCGGCCAGGCGCAGAGCTTCGCCCTGGACGGCCTGACCGGGACGCGCCCCATCCTGGGCGGCGCTTTCGCCACCGACGGCGCGGGCGCGGCCGCCGTGGGCGTCGGCGACCTGAATAACGACCAGTACGCCGACTTCGTCATCGCCGACCCGAACAACAGCGCGGGCGGCGGCCCCGCCGTGTACGTCTTCCTCGGCGGCCCGGCCTACGCGGCGAAGCGCGTCGCCGCGCCGGCGAGCCTCAAGACCGCCGCCAGTGGCAGCTTCAGTGGCCCGGCGGGCGTCGGCAGCCAGGTCGTCCCACTGGGCGACGTCAACGGCGACGGCCTGCCCGACTTCGCCTACAACGACGGCGCGACACCCCACGTCGCCTACGGCCGCGCGAGCGGCTGGAAGCCCGCCTTAGCGCCCGACGTGACGTTCAGCGGCTACACCCCCGCGCCCAACGGCCTCATCGCCGGCGTGGGCGACGTGGACAACGACGGCAAGAACGACCTGCTGCTCGGCACGCTGAGCGGCCGCGCCTACCTCGTGCTGGGTCGCGCCGACCTGGCGACCAACCAGCCGGTCCAGGCGCAGCTCTCGAACGTCGGCGCGGCGGCCTCGGCGCCCTTCGCCGCTGGCGCGGACGTGAACTGCGACCGCTCGTCGGACCTGCTCATTGTTCCTCTGGGCGCGCAGACGGCCGCGAAGACGGCCGAGACGCGCGAGACGAAGCGGGCCATGCGCCGCGAGCTTGACCTCGGCCCGGCGGCGGCGCCGGTTCCCCTGGGCAAGCTGCCGACGAGCGAGAGCGGCGGGTGGAGCGAAGGGGGCCGCACGACCCGCAGCGCCGCCCCTACCCTCAAGGCCCTCGCGCCGACGGCGGCGCCCGTCACCCGCTTCGTGGACGACGACTACTGCGCGACGTGCGGCAACGACGGCCACGCCTGGGGGACAACGGCCTTCGCCACCATCCAGGCGGCGCTCGACGCGGCGGCCTCCGGCGACACCATCCTCGTCGGCCCCGGCGCCTACGCACCGGCCGTCGTCCACGGCGGCAAGGACTACGTGACCATCCAGGGCGTGAACCCCGACGCCGTGTTCATTGACGCCAACGGTGGCGTTGGCGTCCAGGTGTTCCCGCCGAGCGACCAGACGCCGAGCGCGCCGGGCATCCTCGGTGTGACGATCCAGGGCCTGACCATCCGCGACGCCCAGACCGGCGTCCAAATCGCCTTTGGCGGGACCCCCGGCGCGACGGACCTGAACGCGCAGATCATCACCATCCGGCAGGTGGTGTTCAGCCTCGACCGGCCGGGCAGCATTGGTGTGGACAGCCGCACGTCCAGCGTGGACGTCAACCACAACACGTTCGTCAGCAACAGTTCCAGCGTCGTCGGGGTGAAGCATACCTCCGCCGTCGCCCAGGGCATCTTCATCCGCAACAACCTGTTCGCGGCGCTGCCCAACGCCGCCCCCCTCCCCCGCGTCTGGGAGGACAACGGCGTCGGCACGGTGGCCGACATCAACCACAACGGCTACGCCAGCGCCAACGGCGCGGCGGGGGATTGGCTGTCGGCGCCGCCCGGCGTCGCCTCGACGGCGATGACCCTCGTCCAGGCCGCCTTCTACAGCGCGCCCCAGGGCGTCTTCCGCCTGCTCGCCGCCTCCGCGGCGCGCGGCAAGGCCAACGGGGGCGCGGACCTGGGCTACTATCAGTATCGCGGTACGGTCTACGTTGACCCCGGCTACTGCGAGAAGTGCGCCAACAGCGGCCACACCTGGAACGTGGCCGCTTTCGCCGACGTGCAGTCGGCCATCGCCAGCGGCGCGCAGCGAGTCCTCGTCAACCCGGGCCTGTACCGCCAGAGCGTCTACCTGGTCAACGGCGTGCGAGTCTTCGGCAGTGGCGCGGCCCTCACCGTCATTGCGCCGCCGCAAAACGCTTCGGGCGCCGTCGTCGGGGCCGAGGGCGTGCGCGCGGCCAGCCTGGCCCTGATCAGCCTGACGGGCGACAGCCGCGTGGACGGCGTCAAGATTGACGCGGGCGGCGCGATCAGCGTCACCCGCAGCATCGTCCGCAACACCAAGACGGCGGTCGGCGTTGACGGCGCGAACGGCGGCGCAAAGGCGCTGCTCGTTAACACCACCATCGTCGCCAACGACAACGGTATCGCCGCCACGAACAACGGCAATATTGACGTCCGCAACACCGTGTTCGCCTTCAACAACGGCGCCGCCCTGAGCTACCAGTCGGCGGCGACGACCGCCTTGCATACGTTCAACGGCTTCTGGCGCAACGGGCCGCCGGGGCAGCCCCAGGATCTGATGATAGACGGTGTCGTCCAGAACAGCCCAGGCCCAGGCGAGGTCTTCGCCGACCCCCGCTTCGTCGCGCCGAGCCAGCAAGACTACCGGCCCCAGGCCGACTCGCCCCTGGTGGACGCGGGCGACCCGGGCGACCCGTCGCCGCCCGGCGCCGGGCTGCGCGTGGACATCGGCTATGCCCAGTCGGCCCAGGCCGCGGTCTACGTCTCCCAGAGCTACTGCGCCCAGTGCCTCAACGACGGCCTGGAGTGGCAGGTGGACGCTTTCAACACGATTGGCGACGGCATCGCTCACGTGCCGCCGATTCCGGGCGTCTGGACCGTGGGCGTGGCCGCCAACGCCGACCCGACGCAGCCCTACCAGGAGAACGTCACGCTGCGCAGCGGCGTCCGGCTCGTCGGCAGCGGCGCGGACCAGACGATCATTGACGCGGGCGGCAGCGGCGCGGCGCTCAGCCTCAACGGCGTGACCAACGTCGAAGTCACCGGCTTCACCGTCCAGAACGCGGGCAGCGGCAGTGGGGCGGGTGGCCTGGTGGTGACGGGCGCGTCGAACGCCATCACCGTGACTCACAACGTTTTCCAGGCCAACAACGGCCTGGCGGCGGGCTTCGACGGCGCGTCCAGCGGCGTGTTCGCCTTCAACACCATCGCCAACAACACGGGCGCGGCCCTGACTGTGGCGGGCCAGAACACCTGGCTCCAGACGCGCTTCAACATCTTCGCCGACAACGGCTCGGGTGTGGCGGCGGGCGGCGGCGCGCAGGTGTTCGACAGCTACAACCTGTTCTACCAGAACGGCTCGTCCAACACGTCCGGCTTCACCCCGGACCCGACGGACCTGGTCAGCGTGGACCCGCAGTTCAACAACCCCGACCCGAACGGCCCGCCCGACTACTCGCTGCAATTGACGTCGCCGGCCGTGAACCGCATCCCGGCCGCGATCTTCCAGCCCGTGCCGCTCGGCGGCGGCGGCCAGGCGGACCTCGGCTACAAGGAGCTGCTGGCGACGCCGGTCACGCTGCTGTTCGGCAAGCAGGGGGCGACGTGCGCCGCCGGCGCGGCGGGCGTGGCGTCGGTGCAGGTCGGCGTCACGAAGGTGGGCGATCCGAGCCAACCGCCGTCGAGCACCCTGCCGACGACGTGGACGCCGGCGACACTGGCGTCGGCCGGCCAGGCCGGCTCGTACTGGAGCCTGCCCTACAACGGCTTCCAGGGCGACGGCCTGTATCGCCTGTACACGCGGCCGGCCGACGCCAGCGGCAACACTATCAGCGGCACGGCGACGTTCCGCGCCAGCTTCATCGGCGACGGCACGCCGCCCACGACGGGGCTGATTACTCCCACGACGGGGCTGCAATCGAGCGCCCCCGTGCTGCCGCTCCAGGCCAGCGTCAGCGACGTCGTCCCCGTCGGCAGCGCGAGCCAGTGGAACGTGGCCCGCGTCTACTTCCTGGTGGACGGGCAGGTCGTGACGGCGACGCGCGCCCTGGGCGCTCCGCAGTACAACGCCGCCGTGCCGCTGGCCGACGGGACGCATTCCGTGCAGGCGGTCGCGGTGGACGGCGCGGGCAACGTCGGCCAGAGCGCCCCGTCGTCGGTCACTATCGCCACGACGCGCAACGAGGCGGCCCTGCTGTCGCCCACGCCGGGCGCGGCGGTCGTGTCGGGTACGCTGACGCTGGCGGGCGCGGTTCACTTCGCCGCCACCGACGGGCAGGGACAGGTCGAGGTGCTGGTTGACGGCGTCAGTCAGGGCAAGGCGACGCTCGCCAACCCGACGGCTCAGGCGACCCGCTGGAGCGCGCCAATCACGCTCAGCGCCGATGGCTCCCACAGCATAACGCTCCGCGCCAGCCGCACCGCCGGCAGCAGCGCGCCGGGTGACACGGTTCTCACGCTCATCAAGGACAGCGCCGCGCCGACCGTGACCATCGTCCCACCGACGGGCGTGATCACGAGCGCGCTCACCCTCGCGGGTACGACGGGCGACGCGACCAGTGGCGTGGTCCTGGTCGAGGGCAGCGCGGACGGCGGGAAGACGTGGACGGCGGCGACGCTTACCGCTAACACGTGGACGTGGGCTTACACGGTCCCGAGCGGCGCGGATTCCGCGTCCTTCCCGGCCCGCATCCGAGCCACGGACCGCGCGGGGAACGCGACCGTGCAGCCGGTCGTCTTCGTCGCCGATAACCTGGGGCCGACGCCCTTCCAGGCCCAGCTCCAGCCCAGCCCCGGCGCTCACCTGACAGCGCCCGCCTCGGTGGGCCTGACGTGGCCGCCGCTGACCGACGGTAGTGGGCAGGTGTCCGTCATCGCCGTAGTGGACCAGACGAGCGACACCAACCCGACGACGGGCGACGCCGTGACGGGCGCCAGCTACACCGCGCAGCTGACGAGCGCGGGGACGTGGTACGTCCACCTGGCCGCCAGGGACAGGGTCGGCAACACCACGGTGCGCCACTTCGGCCCGTGGCTCGTCGGCGCCAGCGGTGGCGGCGCGGCCAAGGACGCCGACGGCGCGTGGCAGTCGTCCATCCAGGTCAACGGTTTTATGGACGTGGCGCGCGGCGAGTGGAAGCTCGCGTCGGAGCGCCTCGACGTGGACCCGCGTCCGACGCAGTCCCAGGGTCTGTGGGCCAGCTTCGACGCGACCAACCTGTATATCGGCTGGCGCGGCGCGGCGTGGGGCGTCAACGGCGTGGGCTACATTTACCTGGACACCAGGGCGGGCGGCACAACGCAACTGTGGGCGAGCGCCCCCCAGGCCCAGACCCTACCGTTCAACGCCGACTTTGCCGTCGCCCTGCGCGGCTCGGGCAACGCCGTGTACCACTGGACCGGCCGCGCCTGGGAGCAGCACGACTTCGGCGCGGCGCGAACGGGCGCGGAGGGTGACACCGAGATCGCCCTGCCGTGGCGCGACCTCGGCGTCGCGCTCCCGGCCGTGGACGTGCGGATGCTGGCCTTCAACGACGCCGGCGGCCGCGTCGCCAGCGTCTTCCCGACGGCCCAATCGGTGCTCGGCCCGTGGACCAGCGCCTACCACTGGACGAGCATCACGCCGACGACGGCGCCGAACGCGGGCCAGCCGCAGGGCCGCCACGTGACGCTGAGTGTCCAGAATCCTCGCGGGTCGAGCCGCATCCTTGGGCCAAACAGCGCCGCGCCGTGGAGCCTCAGTCTGACCAACGTGGACCGCGTGCCAGTGACCGACCTGACGCTGGAGATCACCGCCAGCGACGGCGCAACCCTCCAGTCCATCCACGGCCTGCCCCCCCAGGCGCCCGCGAGCCGCTGGCTCATTCCATTGGGCAACCTCGCCCCCGGCCCCCAGACACCGATCACCGTCACGGCGGGCCTCGGCGCCAACGTCGCCGGCATCAAGGCGGTCACGGTCACGGCCGCGGTGAAGAGCGCGACAGCGAGCGGCGATGTCAGCCTGGCCCAATCCAGCGCCACGCGCGCGGTGGACAACCAGCCGCCGCGCGTTGCCATTGCCCTGCCCGTCGGCGCGACGATGCGTAGCGGGCGGCAAACGGTGACCGGCACGGCGAGTGACCAGACCGGCCTCGGCTTCGTCGAAGTCCGGGTGAACGACGGGCCGTGGGTGGTGACACCCTCCCAGGTCGGCGGCATCTTCACCAACCTGGGCTGGCAGGTGGGGATTGATGTACCGGCCAGCGGCGAGTTCGTCGTCCAGGCGCGCGGCCACGACATCTTCGGCCAGGTGAGCGCGCCGGTGTCGGCGACCGTCACCGTGGACAATACGCCGCCGCAGGCCACCGTGGCGCTCGACGACTTCGCGGCGCTCAAGGGCCGGATCGCCACCATCAGCGGCAGCGCCTACGATCCGGCGCCGCTGAGCGTTCGCGGCGGTATCGAGCGGGTGGAGGTGGCGATAGACGGCGGGCCGTGGCAGGTCGTCGCCGGACCGTACCTGCCCGTGGGGCTACTGCCCCGGCCGGGCGCGCCGCGTGTCTGGCGCTACAACTGGCCCTTGCCCACTGAGGAGGGCGTCCAGCACACGATCCGCGCGCGGGCCACCGACGCGGCGGGCAACGTGAGCGCCCCGTCCGCGCCGGTCACAGTCACCGTGGACAGCATCGCGCCCGTGTCGGACATCGTCTACCCCCGTCCCGGCGCGACAGTTCCCCAGGCGTGCCAGGGGCTGGCCCCCGACCAGATTCTCGCCTGGGGCTACGCCACCGACGGCTGGGGCATCGCCCAGGCGCAGGTCAGCGTGGACGGTGGGCAGACGTGGACGGACGCCACGACCGGCGCGGCGGCGGCGGCCCTGCTGGCCGGCGCGCTGTGTCCTGACGACGCCAAGGCGGACACCACCGGCGGCGCCGGCACGCTGTGGGCCGCGACTGTCAGCGCCCCGCGCGGCGCGGTCGCGCTACGCAGCCGCGCCATTGACAAGGCCGGCAACGTCGAGGCGCTGAAGACGCCGCTGCGCGTGCAGAGTCTCACCACGCCGGGTCAGAAGAGCTACAGCCTCTACTTCCCGTATGTGGCGCGTGATTCGGTGGGGCTGGGACACGGTCAAGCGGTTGAGGTAGACGGCCAGGGCGCGAGGGGCGCAAGACGACCGTAGGCAGCAGCCAGAGGTTGTTTCATACGCGGCGCGATGGCCGACGCGCCACAGCCAGGTTCAGGTCCCGTTTCCCCACGAAGTCCACCCAGCGGTGTTGGGTGGACTTCGTGCGTGTGGTGGATGAAACCGGTCGCCTTCAACCGTAACATTTCCTATGGGTATGACGTTGAAGTACTCGAAGCGTACCGGGAGACGATGGCCCGACTGCGGGGCGAGACGCCGTCAGAGGTTACAACATTTAGAGGTGGCCTGGATTATGCCCGGTGGTATGAAATGCTCAATCCGTCAGTACACTCAGGCAACAATTGCAGCCCCACAGGTGTATTCACGCCACCTAAAGCGATTCATAAAGCGATTCATAAAGCGTCAGGAGCTATACTTATGATTGTGTCCTTAAAGCTGTGTTAAGGACAGAACGCCGATAAGGGGTCTGGCGCTGGAGGGGAGCGCCAGTTACCCAATACGTCTATTTGGCTTAACCGACTCCTGGACAGCGTCGTCCAAACGACGCCCCCTCCGTCTGAATCGCACGCTCTAACCCCCCAACGTAGAGCAACTCAGCCGCGTCAATGATTGCGGAGAGGCATCCCCCCTGCCCCTCGAGGCGCTGCTGTTCCCATCCCTAACTATCGTTAGTTCCGGTTATTGCCCGAGTGTTCGGCCTGATTGTTAGTTGCGTGTTGGACTTCGTTCTCGCGTACATTCCGGCATCGTTCAGCGCGGTGGCCGTGAGCCACTCCCATACTGAAGCACCGACCTGGACACACTCGTGCACAGATCGGCGGAGCCTGGTCCGCCGACGCCCACCTTCCTCACCGCCGTAGGAATAGAGGCCATGAGTCAAGCACGCGCCATCACGCGGCCCACCGAACCCCAACCGACGAAGTGCGCCTGGTACGCCCTCTACACCAAGCCCCACGCTGAGCGCCAGGTGAGCGAAGCGCTCGCGGCGCGCGGCCACGAGAGCTACCTGCCCCTGATGCCCGTGTGGCGGGCGCGGCGCCGCCGCATGGAGGAAGAGCCGCTGTTTGCATGCTACAGCTTCGTCCACCTCGACCTCGACGAAGTTGGCATCTCCCAGGTGACGTGGCTGCCCGGCCTGCGGACTGTGGTGAGCTTCGGCGGCGAGCCGACACCGCTGCCGCAAGACATGATCGAGCACATTCGCCGCCGCGTGCGGCAGATGACCGGCACGCCGCAGAACGTGCTGCGGAGCGGCGACCGGGTGCGGATTACGGCTGGCCCACTCAAGGACCTGGAGGCCGTGTTCGAAGGCCACCTGAGCGGCTTCGAGCGCGCCCAGATCCTCGTCGAGGTCATGGGCCGGTTCACGCGCTGCGACGTCAACACCGAGATCCTCGAGCGGTTCTAGAGGTTCGTCATACATAAGTTACGTATTTTGTAGTAACGACTTCAGTCGTTCTGCGGCCTGAGAAACGACTCAAGTCGTTACTACGGTCTCGCGCGCTACTCACCCCTCCCAAGCATAACCTACAGGAGCGATCATGTTGATCGCGCGGGCCCCGGTTCGCATCAGCTTCGGCGGCGGCGGGACCGACCTCGCAGCTTACTACCAGCCCTACGGGGGCCTCGTGGTGAGCGCGGCCATCAACAAATACTTCTACACGATGATCTCCGCTGCCCGCGCCGGCGATGGCGTCCAGATCGTGTCGTCCGACTACCACACGTTCTACCGCCACGACCCGGACCAGCCGACGTTCTGGAAGGCAGGCCTGGAGCTGCCCCGCGCCGCGCTGAGCCACTTCGGCGTGGAGCGCGAGTACAACGTGTTCCTCGCCTCGGAAGTGCCGCCCGGCACTGGCCTGGGATCATCCGGCAGCGTGGCCGTGACCCTCGTTCGCGCCCTCAGCACCCTGTGCGACATCCCGCTGTCCCGCCACGAGATCGCGGAGACGGCGGCCCACATCGAGATCGAGAAGCTCGGGCTGCCGGTCGGCAAGCAGGACCAGTACATCGCGGCCTTCGGCGGGGTGAACGTCATCCGCTTTAGCGCCGATGGCGTCACGGTCGAGCCGCTCGGGGCGAGCGACGAGACCCTGCGGCAGCTCGAAGCGCGCCTTCTCCTCTTCTTCACCGGCAGCGCCCGCGAGTCCTCCAACATCCTGCGCGAGCAGAAGCGCGCCAGCGAAGCCAGGCGCGGCCCCGTTGTCGAGGCGCTGCACGCCATCAAGGCGCTGGCCGAGGGGATGCGGGAGTGCCTGGAGGCGGGCGACGTGGACGGCTTCGGGGGCCTGATGGACGAGGGGTGGCAGCAGAAGAAGCGCCTCGCGCCCAACATCAGCAACACCGCGATTGACGGCTACTACGCCCTGGCGCGGGCGCACGGCGCCGTCGGCGGCAAGGTGACCGGGGCAGGCGGCGGCGGCTTCCTGATGCTGTACTGTCCAGCGGAGCGGCAGGCGGACGTGACCAGGGCGCTGGAAGGCGCAGGGCTGGTGCGGATGAACTTCGTCTTCGACTACCAGGGCACGACGGTCGTGCTCAACACCCTCCCGCGCAAAAATGGCTACCACGTTCATCCGGCGTGGCGCTCGATCAACGGCGTCGTTCTCCGCGCCTAACACAAGGCCCTGACCATGAAAACCGTGTTCCTCGACCGCGATGGCGTCATCAACGAGAACCGGGCCGATCATGTCAAGTCGTGGGATGAGTTCGTCTTCCTGCCGGGCGCCCTGGCCTCGCTGCGCCGCCTGCGCGCCGCCGGCTGGCGGGTCATCGTCGTGACCAACCAGGCTATCATTCACCGCCACATCGTGCCGCAAGCCGTGGTCGAAGACATCAACGGGCGCATGCTGGCGACCGTCGAGACGGCTGGTGGGGCCATTGACGCCGTCCTGTACTGCCCCCACGACCCCGCCGAGGGCTGCGACTGCCGCAAGCCGAAGCCGGGCCTGCTCATCCAGGCCGCGCAGTCGTTCAACCTCCGCCTGAGCGAGTGCTACCTCGTCGGCGACGCCTTCAGCGACATCGCCGCCGGGCAGGCCGCCGGCTGCGCGACCGTGCTGGTGCGGACGGGCCGCGGGCGGCAGCAGCTCGCCTCGCCGGCGGCGCACGAGTTCAGGCGCTATCAGGTCGCGCCCGATCTGCCGAACGCCGTGAGCTGGCTCATCTGGGCCGAGCGCCGCCGCGCCCTCCGCCAGCGCCTCTTCCCGCGCTGGCCCCTGCCGAACGCCCCGCAAGCCAGGCTGACACAACCGTGGTTGACCAACTCCGACTCTACCTGAGCCGCCAGGCGGCGAGCCTGCCGCGCTATACGTTCGAGCAAGTCATCATGGCCCTCGTCGGCTGGATGCCGACGGTCGTCGGCATCGGCGCGCGCGCCCTCCTCTACCCGCTCATCCTGCGTATGGACGGCGCGGCGGCCATCGAGAACGGCGTGCGGCTGCGGTTCGCCGGCAACATCCGCCTCGGCCGCGGCGCATACCTCGACCACGGCGTCTACCTGCACGCCTGCCCCAACGGCATTGACATTGGGGCGAACACCCTGGTGATGCACGGCGCTATCCTCCACGTCTACAACTTCCGCGGCCTGCCCCACTCGGGCATCCGCATCGGACGCGACAGCCTCATCGGTGAGTACAACGTCCTGCGCGGCCAGGGGGGCATCACCATCGGCGACCGGGTCTATACCTCGCCGCTGGTGCAGATGCTGGCCGTCAACCACGTCTACAGCGACCCCCACCGCCCGTTCATCGAGCAGGGCATCACCGCCGACGGCATCGTGGTCGAGGACGACGTGTGGATCGGCGGCGGGGCGATCCTCACCGACGGCGTCCGCGTCGGCCGGGGGGCGGTGGTCGCGGCGGGCGCGGTCGTCACGAACGATGTGCCGCCGCATACGGTGGTAGCGGGGGTTCCGGCGCGGGTGATCAAGACGGTGGACGCCAACGGCGCGACGCCGCAACGGCAGGTCTTCTTCGCGTAAACAGGGGGGCGAGATGACCGTAGACAGCGCACTCTATCCGCTAGAGCTTGGACGAGCGATTGACCGGACCATCGCCGCGCCGGTGATGCTCTCGGTGGTCATCCCGGCGCTGAACGAGGAGGACGGCATCGCCGACATCGTGCGCCGCATCGCCGCCGTCGGGCCGGCGCTGACGGCCGCCGGCGTCGAGCGGCTGGAGATTCTCGTCGTGGACGACGGCTCAACGGACCGCACCGCCGAGATCGTCGAGGGTCTCCCGCAGGCGCGCCTCATCCGCCACCCCGTCAATCGCGGCTACGGCGCGGCCATCAAGACCGGCTTCAACGCGGCGCGCGGCCAGCTCCTGGCCTTCACCGACGCCGACGGGACGTACCCGCCGGAAGCCTTTCCCGCCCTGTGCCGCGCCATCCTCGACCACGACGCCGACGTGGCGGTCGGGTCGCGGCGGTCCGGGGCCGAGAGCCACATGCCGATGGTGCGGCAGGTCGGCAACTTCATGTGGTCGAACCTCGTCAGCATGATCGGCAATCAGCGCGTCGCCGACCCGGCCAGCGGGATGCGCGTCCTGCGACGCGCGGCCCTGGCGCAGCTCTACCCGCTGCCCGACGGCCTCAACTTCACCCCGGTCATGAGCACGCGCGCCGTCCACGAGAGCCTGCGCGTCGCCGAGGTACCCATCGCCTACCAGGAGCGCGTCGGCCGCTCCAAGCTGAGCGTCGTGCGCGACGGGACGAAGTTCCTCTACACCATCCTGTGGACCTCGCTGGAGTACAACCCGGCGCGGCTGCTCGGCGCGATTGGCGTCGCGGCGATGACTATCGCCGTCGCCGTCGCCGTCGTGATCGCCGGGATGCGGGCGCAGGGCATCACCCAGCTCGGGCCGTGGGGCGTGTTCAGCGTCTACGCGGCGATGGTGTTAGGGGTGGCGGGGGTGAGCCTGTTCACCCTGGGCGCGACCTTCAACTACCTGGTGTCCCTGTTCCGCAAGGCGCCGGTGCGCCAGGGGCTGTTCGGCAAGCCGCTGTTCGCCCAGCCCCTCGACAGGCAGTTCTGGTGGATCGGGCTGCTGGCGGTGGCGGCGGGGACGGTGGTGGGGGTCGGGGCGCTGGGGATGGGACTGACCGGGTGGGAGATGCAGCGGCTGTGGTTCTGGCTGCTGGCGAGCGCGCTGCTGGTGCTCATCGGGGTGCAGCTGTTCATCTCGTGGATCGTGATGCGGGTGCTGGAGGCGTTGAGCGAGCGCGAGGCGGAGGTGAGCCGGGAAATGGGGGGAGCGGGATGAGCGCGAACGGGATACAGCCGACACAACCGACGACAACGACGCTGCCCGACGACGTCATCAAGGTCGAGGACGTGGGGACGCGGGAGGACTTGAAGCATAACCTGGGAACGCGGGCGGTGAAGCCGATCCGGCCACCGCAGTACCCGGACGCGGGCGCGGCGGTGCGGGACCTCATCAAGGCGCGGCCGCCGGGCGCGGTGGACGTGATGCTGGTGAACCCGCCGTCGCCGGACGGCGGCATCTGGATCCGCACGCAGCACCGCGTCGGCCGCCGCAGCCGCGAGGAGATGGTGTGGCCGCAGTGCTCCCTGGCGCAGCACGCGGCGATGCTCCACCCGGACTACACGCTGCATATCGTGGACGCGATCGCCGAGCGCATGACGTGGCCGCAGTTCGAGAAGATCGTGCAGGAGAAGGCGCCGAAGTACTACTTCACCCAGGTGACCGCGCCGACGCTGACGAACGACATGTACGGGGTGATGTTCGCGAAGGCGCTGGGGGCGGTGACGATCGCGTTCGGGACGCACGTGACGGCGATGCCGACGGAGACACTGCGCGACTACCCCGGCCTGGACTACGTGCTGCGCGGCGAGCCGGAGCTGACGTTCCGCGAGCTGATTGACGTGCTGGAGGGCCGCGAGTCGAACCGCTCGGCGTGGGTGGAGACGCTGCTAGCGAAGACGGACCCGCGCTGGGAGGCGACGGCGCCCGACAAGCCAAAGAACGGTGTGCCGCCGGACTTATCTAAAATCAAGGGGCTGGTGTGGCGCAAGAACGGCGAGATCACCATGAACCCGCCGCGCCCCTTCATCCCCGTCCTCGACGACCTGCCGATCCCGCTGTACCACCTCCTGCCGCTGGACCAGTACCGCATGCCCTTGATGAAGGGGCCGTTCGTGTTCATGGTGACGAGCCGCGGCTGCACGGCGGGCTGCAAGTACTGCATCAAGCACGTGACGTACCAGTGGTCGGTGCGGCTGCACTCGCCAGAACGCATCGTGCAGGAGATGTGGCTGCTGAACGACCTGGGCATCCACAACATCCACATGTACGCCGACCTGTTCACGATCAACCGCGAGCAGGTGGTAAAGCTGTGCCAGCTCATCATTGACGAGGGGCTGAAGGTGAAGTGGACGTGCAACAGCCGCGTGGACTACGTGGACGAGGAGATGCTGCGGCTGATGGGCCGCGCCGGCTGCTGGATGATCTCGTGGGGCATCGAGAGTGGGAACGAGCAGATTCTGAAGCGGGCGGCGAAGGGGGCGGACCCGAAGAAGGCGCAGCAGGCGCTGACGTGGGCGCGGCAGGCGGGCATCAAGAA
This sequence comes from Anaerolineae bacterium, assembly GCA_046328535.1. Lineage (GTDB taxonomy): Bacteria > Chloroflexota > Anaerolineae > Epilineales > JAHCIE01 > JBDHWG01. The sequence continues at coordinate 93,061 of JAXLWJ010000004.1, read as the reverse complement.
CTGGGGCTACTTCATCATCGGGCTGCCGGGGGAGACGGTGGAGACGATCCGCCAGACGATTGACTTCGCGAAGAGCCTGCCGCTGGAGATCGCGCTGTTCCACATCGCCGCGCCGTACCCGGGGACGCCGTTCTTCTTCGAGGTGGTGGAGAAGGGGTGGTTCAAGCCGGGGACGAAGTGGGAGGAGGTGGACATGGACAAGGGTACCGTCCTCCAATACGACAACCTCTCGGCGGAGGACCTGATGTACTGGCAGAAGCGCGCGTTTCGGGAGTGGGCGCTGCGGCCCGGCCCGGCGATGACGTACGCCAAGATGCTGGTCAGCGACCCGTCCACCTTCAAACGCGCCGTCCGCGTCGGCCTGGAACACCTACGCTGGGCGCTGAAGCCGTAACAACAACTTCGGATCTATTCTTAATGAACATGACAAGGGTCGTAATCATCGGGGCAGGGGGATTCGCGCGCGAAGTGTTGGACGTTTTCGAGGCGTGCAACCAGGACACCCCGCGCTATGATGTCCTCGGTTTCATCGTAGACCCTCAATACGGCGCGCCGGGGACTCTCGTCAACGACAAGCCGATTCTGGGCGGCTTCGACCGCCTCCGAGACCTGGCGGACCACGTGAAGGTGATATGCGGTGTCGGCGCTCCAGAATACCGTAGACGGCTGGTGGCCCGCGCGCGCGAACTGGGATGTCACTTCTGCAGCGTTGTTCATCCGTCGGTGATTGTGACGCGGTGGGTTGAGATAGGGGAGGGTTCCGTCATTGCGGCAAGCTGTACGCTAAGCAATCATGTCAATATAGGCGCGCATGTCCACATCAACCCGGCCTGCACGATAGGTCATGACACGATGTTTGCGGACTTCGCAGCCTTGGGGCCGGGCGTTTGCGTATCGGGCAACGTCGTACTTCAAGAGGGCTGTTATGTCGGAACTGGTGCTAGCATCATCCAGCGAATCGAGGTGGGACGATGGTCGGTGATTGGGGCTGGCTGTACTGTCATCCGAAACGTTCTGCCTAATAGCACTGTGGTCGGTGTGCCGGGCCGCGTCGTGAAGACGAGAGAAAGCGGATGGCATCTGCATGAGCAAGACGAAGCTCACTGACCTGGCCGTTTTCGACGGCGAAGTCGCGTTCGAGCAGCCGCTCCACGTCGGCCGCCCCAACATCGGTGATCGGCGGCGGCTCATGGAACGCCTCGATGACATGCTCGATCGCCGCTGGCTGACCAACAATGGGCCATTCGTGCTGGAGTTCGAGGCGGCGATCGCCCAGTTCCTCGGCGTCCGGCACTGTGTTGCGATGTGCAACGCCACCATTGCCCTGGAGATCGCGATCCGCGCCCTCGGCATGACGGGCGAGGTCATCGTGCCATCTTTCACATTCGTGGCGACGGCCCATGCTCTCCAATGGCAGGAGATCACGCCGGTCTTCGCCGACATCAAGCCGGGGACGCACTCCATTGACCCGCAGCGCGTGGAGATGATGATTACGCCCCGCACGACGGGCATTGTCGGCGTCCATGTCTGGGGAAGGCCGTGCGACATTGACGCCCTCACGGAGATGGCGGAGCGCCGCCGCTTGCGGCTGTTGTTCGATGCGGCGCACGCGTTTGGCTGCTCCTACAAAGGCCGTCTGATCGGCGGGTTTGGCGATGCTGAGGTGTTGAGCTTCCACGCGACGAAGTTCCTGAACACGTTTGAGGGCGGCGCGGTGGTCACCAATGACGACGATCTGGCCGAGCGCATCCGCTATATGCGCAACTTCGGCTTCGCGGGGTATGACACGGTGCTGTATGTCGGCACGAACGGCAAGATGAACGAGGTGTGCGCGGCGATGGGGCTAACGAGTTTGGAGAGTATGGACGACTTCGTTGCCACGAACCACCACAACTATCTACGTTACAAGTCGGACTTGGCCGATGTGCCAGGGGTGAGCCTGGCACAGTACGACGAGGACGAGCGGAACAATTACCAATACATCATCCTGGAAATTGACGAAGCGGTCACGGGCGTGACGCGGGACCAGATGGTGGAGATTCTGCACGCGGAGAATGTGCTGGCGCGGCGCTATTTCTATCCCGGTGTCCACCAGATGGAGCCGTATCGCTCGTACTTCCCCCACGCGGGGCTGCTCCTCCCAGAGACCGAGCGGCTGTGCTGTCGGGCGTTGTCGCTACCGACCGGCACCGCCGTGACCACCCGTGACGTTGCCGCGATCTGCCAGATCATTCGGTTTGTGATTGAGAATGGTGGGCAAGTCCGACAGAGGCTGGCGATACCGTCGGCTGACATGGTTCCCGTTCACTGACTCGAAGCCGTGGAGACCTTGTGAGAATAGGCGTAGGGTTCTGGCAAAACGGTGATGGTATCGCGACAGAGATTGTCGCCACCTTGGCCGAATTGGGGCACGAGGGAGTAGGGTTCGACTGCTATGGCCCGTTGCCCGGCGATGTCGAACTCGTGCTTGTCTATGGGCCGTTTGGGAGTGTGGTCCCTGTGGTCAAGCAGTTGCTGGCTCTGCCCGTAGCTCAACGCCCACTGTTCGCATTTTGGATGACAGAGCAGTTCCCCGATCCTTCGCTGCCGGAGTGGTTGTGGCGATCTGTTGGCACGACACGTTCGGCAATCGAAAGGCTCGTCACAGCCGAGACACCTTCCCGCGTCTGGTCTAGCCGCCCCATGTTTGGATTTGCAACGCGGGGCCTGTCTCGTTTCAGATACTATGGTGACTTGCACTGGCTCAAATCGCACGGCCTCCCGGATGTGCTGGCGATCGGCTCTTTGTGGACGGCGGATCTTCTCGAGAGAAGAGGATTTCGCCCCACGGTCGCCTACATGGGGGCGTCCAATCGGTGGAGTTATCCGTTGAACCTCGACCGCGACATACCGGTGCTGTGGCTGGGCAAGATCGCCACATCTCGCCGTGGGACGCTGCTGAAGCGCATGAGGGATCAACTCGCTGGGCGCGATATCGAGATCATGGTGATTGACGGGGTAGAGCATCCTTACGTATTTGGTGAGGATAGGAACGTGTTGTTTAACCGGACGAAGGTTACGCTCAATTTGCTTCGGGAACAGTGGGATGATAACTCAATGCGCTATTACCTGGCGGCCCCCTGTCGCAGCCTTATCGTGACCGAGCCGACGCTGCCCCACACGCCGTTCGTACCCGGCGTGCATTTCGTCGAAGCGCCCATAGAACAGCTCGCTGACACCATTTGCCATTATCTATCTCACGAGGACGAACGGCGTCAGATAGCGGACAACGCTTGTCAATTGACCACAACAGAGTTGACAATGAAGAATGGGTTGCTCACTATTGTGAACGCCGCCCGAGGCCAGTAACAAGCCATGCCACGCTGCTTGCGGGCGACCCCGCCGCCATCACGCGCCGTCCGTGTCGGCCTGGAACACCTGCGCTGGGTACTGAAGTAGCATGAGTGTCGAACCGATCACTCACAAATCTTCGGCGGGAACTTTCGATTCTACTACGACGAGAGCCGCCGAGTTGCCTTCGTTGTGGTTCCGCGTTCTCACTAGTCCGAGGACAGCGGTTGCAGCCGTTTTTGCCCTTGCCTTGGGGCTACGGCTATGGGGCATTGGGTTTGGTCTGCCCTACGAATACCATGTGGACGAAGTGCAATACGTTCGTCAGGGCGCAAGCATGGGGACGCATGGACTCGAACCGACCGGGTGGGGCAACCCGCCACTGTTCAAGTATCTCTTGTTCGGTGAGTACGGTGTCCTCTTTCTTGTTGGCAAGCTGTTAGGTTGGTATAGATCGACCGCCGAATTTGGCGCGGCAAATACGCTGGACCCAACTGCGTTATACCTCCTCGGTCGCGGTACAAGCGCCCTGCTTGGCGCAGCGACAATCGCCGTTGTGTTTGTGATCGCTGAGGTCGCTTACAACCGGCGGGTTGGCCTACTAGCTGCCTGGTTCCTGGCGACAGCGTTTTTCCACGTTCGGGAGTCCCACTTCGCCGTCAACGACGTCGCCACGACATTCCTTGTGACGCTAACCATGCTGTTCGCGATTCTGATTGCTGTGGAAGGCAAGATCAGGTGGTACGTGCTCGCCGGAATAACATTGGGGCTTGGCTTCGCTACCAAGTATTCGGCGATTTTCACCCTCGTCCCTATCGTGGTCGCCCACTTCGTGTCGCCGTCAGCCAGTCAGTCTAGGCTCGCCAAGCCAAACCTGTCGCGCCTGATCGTAAGCCCTGCTGTTGCTGGCCTGACTGCCGTCATTGTGTCGCCGTACTTCATCCTGCGGCCCGGCAACGTTATCCATGATACGTACCAGGGTCTCTACCTTGCCGCCCAGCAAGGATTCGACGGCTGGCAGATTGATTCGGCTGGCGGTTATGTCTTCTATGCCAGGACATTGATCTGGGGGCTTGGTTGGGGGCTGTGTTTCCTGACGTTGGCGGGATGGGCGCTGGCGCTATGGCGACATTCGCCCGGCGACGTTGTACTCCTGTCTTTGCCCGTAACCTTCTATCTCCTGCTTGGCCGCCAGCAGATGTACTTCGCCCGCTTCATACTGCCGTGTGTTCCCATCATCCTGGTACTGGCGGCTCGCTCTCTCGATGTGGTATGCGCGAGGGTCCTTCCTGAGCGCCGAACTCAAGCTGCTGTTGTCGCGGGGATAGCCATGCTTGTGACGTCGCAGCCTCTCGCTAACTCAATCCGCTTTGATTACTTGATGACGCAAACAGACACGCGAACCCTCGCCAAGCAATGGATAGAAGACAACCTTCCTGCGGGTGCGAGAATAGCTGTGGATTGGCCGTTCTACGGACCGCCGCTGGCGACTAACGACAAGCTGCAGCCCGCGTCGGAGCGGACGTTCAATGTCACCGTATTGGGCGGCGAGGGCCTATCGCAGCATCCGCTGAGTTGGTACCGTGAGCAAGGGTACGACTATCTGGTCGTGAGCAGCTTCATCGCTGACATCCCGGTCCTAGACGCGGAGCGGAACCGGATTCGGCAACGCTTCTACGCCCCACTGGCCAGCGATCTTGGACTCGTCCAACAGTTGCGCCCGAGCTCATCTTTGAGTCTGGGGACGTGGGTCTTCGACGAAGTCTATGGGCCTGCTGTCAGTCTCTGGCAGCGCGAGCGTCCGGGGCCGACGATCACCGTGTATCGGCTACCATAACCGTATTGAGGAGACACATTGACGATTGCGACAGACTCACCCGTTTCCGGTCCTTCTTTGGAAGCGGCAACTCCCAGTAGCGTCTCCGCTCCCAGCAACGCCCCGACCATCGTCATCCAGCCCTCGCGGGGATGGGCGTCGCTTCATCTGCGCGCCGTGTGGGAGTACCGCGAGCTGCTGTACTTCCTCGTCTGGCGCGACGTCAAGGTGCGCTACAAGCAGACCGTCCTCGGCATCGCCTGGATCGTCCTTCAGCCGATTGTGAGCATGATCGTGTTTAGCGCCCTATTTGGTGGCCTCCTCAAGGTGCCGTCCGGCGACGTGCCTTATCCCATCTTCGCATTTACAGCGTTGCTGCCCTGGAACTACTTCGCCGGGTCACTGACGCGCTCCTCGCAAAGCCTGGTGAATAGCAGCCATCTCATCACGAAGGTGTACTTCCCGCGGCTGATCATCCCCATGAGCGCCGTCCTGAGCGGCCTGGTTGATTTCGGCGTCTCATTCGTGATCCTGATCGGGCTGATGGTCTACTACCGTATCGCCCTGACGCCGGCCGCGCTGCTGCTGCCGCTGTTCCTTCTCCTAGCAATGGCGACGGCGCTCGGCTTCGGCCTGTGGCTCTCGGCGCTGAACGCGCGTTACCGTGACATTGGCTACCTCGTGCCGTTCCTGGTGCAGATGTGGATGTACGTCACCCCAGTCGTCTACGGCGCCAGCCTGATCCCCGAGCGCTACCGCTGGATCCTGGCGCTCAACCCGATGACCGCCGTGGTCGAAGGCTTCCGCTGGTCGCTGCTCGGCTCCGAGATGGCTATCACCGAGGCGACGCCCTGGGTGTTCGTTGCCTCCCTCCTCATGCTGGTTGTCACACTGATGTCAGGCTTGATATTCTTCCGACGAACGGAACGAACCTTCGCCGACGTGATCTAGCCGACAGGCAGACCACGAGATTGGGTCGTGGCTGTGAAAAGGGCCTATATGATAGAAAGAGTTCTCGTCACGGGCGGCGCAGGCTTCATTGGGTCCCACCTGGTCGACGCACTGCTCAGGACAGGGTATCACGTCCGTGTCTTTGATAATCTGGAACCCCAGGTTCACGGCGCGTTGCGAGAGATGGGAAGATGGCCGGACTACTGCAATGGTGGGGCAGAGTACGTCCTGGGCGATGTGCGCGACAGGGAACACCTCGGTCGGGTTGTCAGTGACGTTGATATCATCTTCCACGAGGCAGCGATGGTTGGAGTGGGACAATCCATGTACCAGATTGAGCGATACGTGGATGTCAACACGCGTGGTACAGCCGTCTTGCTCGATGTTCTCGCCAATAGCAAGCACTCTGTTCGCAAACTCATCGTGGCATCCTCGATGTCGATTTATGGCGAAGGCAGCTACGTCTGCCCGACGCATGGTGTGGTATACCCACCCCTTCGATCGGCGGCTCAACTCGCGGCGCGTGACTGGGAACTGCGATGCCGGGTCTACAGCGGCGACGGGAATGGTGGAGGTCGGCAGGGCTTGGCGTGCCAGCATCCACTTCGCCCCGTGCCGACGAGTGAGACTAAGCCTACATCCCCCAATAGCACGTATGCCATCACTAAGAAGGACCAGGAGGAGCTTTGCCTGGCTGTGGGACGGGCCTATCAAATCCCGACGGTCGCCTTGCGGTACTTCAATGTGTATGGGCCTCGTCAATCGCTGTCCAATCCCTACACAGGTGTCGCTGCCATTTTCTCCGCTCGCCTTCTCAACGGCAATCCGCCGCTCATCTTCGAGGATGGCTTGCAGAGCCGGGATTTTGTACACGTCTCGGACATAGTTCAGGCGAACCTTCTGGCCATGCGGAGCGCCGAGGCGGATTACGAGAGCTTCAATGTGGGGTCTGGACAGGCAGTGACAATCGCGGAAGTTGCCCGGCATCTCGGTACAGCATTAGGCAGGCAGTTTGAGCCGACTTACACCGGAAAAGCACGTGAGGGGGATATCCGCCACTGTATCCCCGACATCTCCAAAGCGCAGACCCTGTTGGGGTATCACCCGCAAGTGCCGTTCGAGGAAGGGATGCGCGAGCTAGCTGCGTGGGTACGCAACCAGCAAGCCGAGGATCAGATAGAGGCGGCGACTCGGGAGCTCGAAAGCAGGAGGTTGCTGCAATGACAGACTTCTGGACAAGGAGACGTGTTCTTGTGACTGGCGGAGCAGGCTTTCTTGGCTCGCATGTTGTCGAGGGATTGCTTGCTCGGGGCGTGGACGAGAACGATATTTTCGTGCCGCGCTCCAGTACATGTGATCTGCGCCTATGGAGCAGGTGCTTCGAGGCTACCGCAGACAGAGATATGGTGGTTCATCTGGCCGGCAATGTGGGCGGCATCGGCTACAATCAGGCGAACCCGGGCACGCTGTTCTACGATAATCTCATGATGGGCGTGCAGCTGATGGAAGCCGCCCGCCAGAATCGCGTGAGGAAATTCGTCGCCGTCGGTACCGTGTGCGCCTATCCCAAGTATACCCCGACCCCCTTCCGCGAAGAGAACCTCTGGAACGGGTATCCTGAGGAAACTAACGCTCCTTACGGTCTGGCCAAAAAGATGCTGCTGGTTCAGGCTCAGGCCTACCGCCAACAGTACGGGGTGAATGCGATCTACCTCTTGCCCGTTAACCTCTATGGCCCGGGTGACAACTTCGATCCCGCCTCATCGCATGTCATTCCGGCGCTCATCAAGAAATGCTGCGACGCCGTAGACAGCGGCGCGGAAGAGATTGTCGTCTGGGGAGACGGCAGCGCGACCCGCGAGTTCCTGTATGTTAAGGATGCCGCCGAAGGCATACTCCTTGCGGCGGAGCGGTATAACGAGCCTGACCCAGTCAACATTGGGTCGTCCTGGGAAATCTCAGTCCGTAACCTCGTCACGCTAATCGCACAGCAAGTGGGTTTCAGGGGGCGGATAACCTGGGATACGACGAAGCCCAATGGACAGCCTCGTCGCAAGCTCGACACCTCGCGGGCGAAGCGGGAGTTCGACTTCGAAGCCACGACGGATTTCGGTGCTGGGCTAAAGGCGACAGTGGCCTGGTACCGCGAGCAGTGCGGCGTTCTTGCCGTTCCGGCCAACGGTTAACGCGTCTTGCCGCCTCTCGCAATGCGTCGCTCATCGTGGTTTCGGGTGTCAAGATGTTGGGCCTGCTTGCCGCTGCTGGTGGGTATTGCATGTCTCTGGCTGCTAGGTGGCTCAGCCCACGCACAGCAGACGTTGTCGAGGTGGAGCGAGCCTCAGAATCTGTCCAAGACTTCGACGCAGTCGAACACTCCATCTATCGCTGTGGATCCGAGCGGCGTCGTCCACGTCGTCTGGACGGAAGAGCTGGCGGCTGACACGGCGCCTATTTTCTACACGCGTTTTGCCGATGGCGCATGGTCCTCTCCTCTCGACATCCTGCTCTCCCCAATGGGGGGTGTTGCCAGGGACCCGGAGATCCGAGCGGACAACGATGGCTACCTGCATCTGGTGTGGCGGGGTTGTGGTGGTATTTGCTACAGTCAGGCGTATGCCCCCAACGCAGGCTCCTCGCAGGGATGGAGCTCGCCCGCGAACGTATTGCCATCTGTCGCGTCAGCAGACGCGCCGGACTTGATTGTTGGTCCGAAACAACGCCTGGATATGGTTTACGCAACGCCACTTGGCAGCAACAGCGGCATTTATTACATCCACTCACCAGACCGAGCAGACACCTGGCAAGAGCCGGTTGCCGTTTTTACGAATCCCAACGCGGAACGAATGGTCAGCAAACCACGCCTGGCTGTGACGAGTGATAACACGTTGCACGTCGTTTGGGTGGAGTCCAACTATCCAGATACCTTTCCGCCCATTGGCATTCGCTATGCCCGCTCTGAGGATGGCGGCCGGACCTGGAGCGAGCCCCTTTCTCTTACTGATGGACCGTATGATGACCCGGCAATCGCCATTCGAAATGACCAGGAGATACATGTCGTGTGGAGCGGCACAGCGAACGACCGCTTCAAGTTCCACCGATGGTCGGCCGACCGCGGCATCACGTGGGGCGGCGCATGGCGCAATACTGACTTGGGTGGTTATCAAGGCCGTCCGGCGCTTATCGTTGATAGCGACCAGACGCTCCATTGGATCCAAGTTGGCACAGTAAGCAAGGTGGGGGGCGTAGATGCCTTGTATTACTCGGCATGGACTGGACACGAATGGTCGCCGGGCGAGGTGCTGCTGAAGAATACGGCGAGTGGACAGAACCCCGGTAATGTGGATGCATCAATTGGCTTAGGCAACCAGATCCATGTTGTTGTTGCAAATCCGCTTGATGTTCAGCGAGGGAAGTGGCAGATGGACGTGTTCTATACGCAGAAGCAGACGGACGCGAGGGTCTTGCCGCGCCAGACGCTGCCATTGTTGGCAACCCCATTGCCCATTCAACCAACCGCAACCTCGGCTTTCGCCGTGCAGCCGACGGCTCCCCCTCTCCCCAGAGTCACCCTTGAGGCGCGCCTGAGAGACTCCCAGACGCGTGTGGACGATGGGAATCCCTGGTATCCGCTGATAGTTGCGCTGGCGCCGGCCGCGCTCGTCGTGATTGTCGCCGCCGCCATCGCTTCGTGGCGTGCAAGAAGCTAGGGGGTGGTGTGACAGATGTCGCCGTTCAGGTGGAGGCCCTGAGCAAGATGTACCACATCGGGAAGGCGCAGCAGCGCCACGATAGCCTGCGCGAGGCGCTGGCCGCGGGCATGAAAGCGCCTTTGCAGAAGTTTCGAGGGACGACAGACAGTTCGGATGCAGAAGCCGACGACACGATCTGGGCGCTCAAGGATGTGTCGTTTGAGGTCAAGCATGGCGAGGTGGTCGGCATCATTGGCCGCAACGGCGCGGGCAAATCAACGCTGCTCAAAATCCTCTCGCGCATTACCGAGCCGACGCGAGGGCGAGCCGTGCTGAACGGGCGAGTCGGCAGCCTGCTGGAGGTTGGGACGGGGTTTCATCCGGAGCTGACCGGGCGCGAGAACATTCACCTGAATGGCGCTATCCTGGGCATGCGTCGAACTGAAATCGCCCGCAAGTTCGACGAGATCGTTGATTTCTCGGGCGTCGAGAAGTTCCTGGATACCCCGGTCAAGCGCTACTCCAGCGGCATGTACGTGCGCCTGGCTTTCGCCGTCGCGGCGCACCTGGAGCCGGAGATCCTGGTTGTGGATGAGGTGCTGGCTGTCGGCGATGCGGCTTTCCAGAAGAAGTGTCTGGGAAAGATGGGGGAGGTGGCAAAGGAAGGCAGAACGGTGTTGTTCGTCAGCCACAACATGGCGGCGATTCACGCTCTATGTATGAAAATATTATGGCTAGAGGCTGGTTTGCCTAAGTGCTTCGATACAACCGATATAGCGGTCAACGATTACCTTCAGTCCGTGTCCTCAACCGTATATATTCCTCTCAAAGCGCGAGACGATAGAGAGGGCAACGGGCAGTTCCGATTCATCGCTTTTGGTGCATATGGGGCTGAAGGCAAAGCCCTTTCCTCGGGTGAGGAAGCATGTTTTGAGATTACGTACATGTCAGATATTGTCTCTCGATTGCGAAATGTTCAGGTCTCTCTTGGTATCAACACTAACCTGGGGGAGAATCTGCTGTATTTGAGCACCGATCTCGTAGGGGCGAAGCTAGACAACCTACCTCCGCATGGCCGGTTGCTGGCCCGGATCGACCGATTGCCGTTGGTCGAAGGCGTTTACAACGTCAATTTGTACGCGACCATAGATGGGGTCTTGGCCGACTGGGTACAGAATGCAGCTCGGGTAGATGTCGAAGCCGGTGATTATTACGGGACAGGGCGCTTGACACCGTCCACACACTCTAAGCTGCTCGTTGCGCACTTCTGGGAAGCAGAAGTCTGCTAGCTGAGCATTGGCAAGGCCATGAATCGTTCAACAATGTTCAAGAGCCTGCTGAGAGGATATGCTAGTCTTAGCCCCTCTCGCTCCATCCCGCTGAGATATGTATTATTGCTCAGGCATTTGTTAGGGAATCGCCCAGACCCACTTGCCACCCCACAAGAGCATACAAGATCTACAGGCGCATCCATCAGGAATCCTTTCTTGTCAAACGCTCTTCGATGTGAGGAATTAGGCACCTGGGCTCTAGACAGTAGTACGATCAACTACCTCGAGGACCGGATTCGTTTGGAGCGGCCAGATAGTATTCTCGAATTTGGGAGCGGAATTAGCACAATCTGCTTGGCTAGGTTTATGTGGGAGTTGCATCACGATGAGCGCGTCCGCGTGTGGTCGTTCGATCAGCACACAGAGTTTGCCGAGAAATCACGAGAACACTTGGCACAGCTCGGTTTGGCTCGAACAGCGCAGGTGATCTATGCTCCGTTGCGTCAGTACACGATGGATGACATAATAACAGAATGCTATGACCTTGACAATAACATGCTTAAGTCTATATCTATGGAGGCATCACACGTGCTGGTATTAGTGGATGGGCCAGCTGGCGATCGCTATGCCACTTTGCCTCTCGTTCGCGATTCGGTTCCACGTGATACCGTGTTCTATCTTGATGACGCTTTTCGGGATACTGAGCTTGATATTGCAGGACGGTGGACACGATATGCATATGCCAGGGAATGTCGCCTTGTTCCAATTGGCAAAGGCGTGCTGTGTGGCGTAATCGGTCGATCTGAATGCGCATACTAATCATTGATACCTACTATCCCCAGTTCCTGAGCGCGTTCTACCACGCGAATCCGCTGCTGGCCGATGCTCCGTATAACGAGCAGTGGAATACCCTCATGCAGCAATGCTTCGGCACGGCTGACTTCTACTCCAGGAATCTTAAGGCACTCGGGCATGAAGCCGTCGAGATCGTGGCAAACTGCGAACCTTTGCAGAGACGGTGGGCAACCGAGAATGGGGTCAAGTTCAGTCGGATACAATGGGTTGTTGGAAGGCGGGCTGGCAAGTTCCCTTGGTTGTATCAGAAACGCGAAGACAACTGGTTCCATGAGATACTCAAGGCCCAGGTGGCGGATTTCCGGCCGGACGTCATCTTCAATCAGGACGTCCTTTCGATAGATCCAAGCTTCCTCCGTGAACTCAAGCCCCTGACGCGTCTCATTGTGGGACAGCATGCAGCCGCACCCCTGTCTGACAAGCAGGACTTCAGTGTCTATGACTTGATCGTTACGTCTTTCTTGCCAACATGCGATACTATTCGGCAGGGTGGAGGTCGAGCGCAATTGTTCAGATTGGGTTTCGAACCACATGTACTCGAGGTGTTAGGGTCCACTTGTCTCACTGTACGTTATGACCTCACCTTTGTCGGCAGCTTCTCCCCAATCCACTCGTCAAGGGGCGATTTTTTGGAGCAGATCTGCGAAGCTTATCCGAGTACCAGCATATGGGCTCCAAGTATAGATTGTTTGCGGTCCAGTTCCACGATACGGTGCTGCTACCGTGGCCCGACGTGGGGAAGGGACATGTATAAGGTATTGCGAACCTCCAAGATGACTCTCAACCACCACGGCAACGTGCCACCTTACGCAAACAATATGCGGCTCTTTGAGGCCACAGGGGTCGGGACGCTTCTTGTAACAGATTGGAAAGCGAACTTGCACGAAATGTTCGAACCAGGACGCGAGGTTGTCGCATATCGCTCGCCTGAGGAGTGCCTTGACTTGATCGCGTACTACCTCGGTCACGAAGAGGAGCGACAGGCCATTGCATCTGCTGGTCAACAGCGCACCCTCACAGAACATACCTATCTGGACAGGATGCGCGAGATCGTTGAGATTCTCTCTCCACTATTGTGAAAAACCGAGTCTCTGCGGCAAGCCAGTTCGCGAGTGGTTCTGATTTGCGCGATCAAGTGATACGGAGTCGCACATGGCTATGGTCAACCTCGGTTGTGGGAGGCGATATCACCCCGACTGGGTCAATATTGATATTGTGTCCTCCGGGCCGGGGGTGATCGCCCATGATATCACAACGGGCATTCCGCTGGCGAACGAGTCCTGCCGGGTTGTCTACCACGCCCATGTGCTGGAGCATTTGCGAGCGAACGAAGCGTTCGCCTTTGTAAGAGACTGCTATCGAGTCCTTGGCCCCGGCGGTGTCATTCGGGTGGCTGTTCCAGACCTGGAGCGCATCTGCCGCACTTATCTGGATAAGCTTGGCCTCGCGTTAGACGGCGACGCTGATGCGGTTCATGAGTACGACTGGATCATGCTCGAGATGTACGACCAGACCGTCCGGGAACAGAGCGGTGGGCAGATGCTGGCATATCTGCGTCAAACGCCTCTTCCCTGTGAGGCTTTCGTTTATGATCGAATCGGGGAGGAAGGGCGCGAGCTGGTCACGGTACTCCGAGATACTTCCTGCGTATCCACAAAACCATCCCCCCCCCCAACACGACCGCTTGATCTTCCTCGCTCCCTTTATCGTCAGCTTCGACTATGGCCCGCGCATATGCGGGCACACCTTGTCGCTCGCTGGTTAGGCGAGTCGGGAATGCGGGCGCTGGCAATTGGGCGCTTCCGCTTATCGGGCGAGGTCCATCATTGGATGTATGACCGCTATTCGCTGGCTCGGCTACTGACGGAGGCTGGGTTTGTCAGCCCTTCAGTGCAGACTGCCATCACGAGTTCGATACCAGGCTGGACAACGTATAATCTCGATACGACAACCGAGGGGCGCATTAACAAACCAGACTCGCTGTTCATGGAAGCGACAAAACCCTCTTGATCGGCGGACGGAAATCGGTAACCGAGCGAGTACAGCCGCTTGTCCACCCAACTTCGATCTCAGCCGACTATCGAATGACCGTCGCGACTGAGCGACGGCACGCTGACGGGTGGCTCGATAGCCAGGTTGCCGTGCGACAGCACCAGGCTTACAGGCCGCTTCTGGAGGCGGCTCACCGCGGTCAGCCACGCCTGGATCTTGAGGTCGCAGCGAAAGCAGTCGCGGCGACAGGGCTGGTCAGCCCGCGCATCATTGAGATCGGATGCGGGAGCGGCTACTACGGCGAGGTTCTGCCGCTCTTGCTGGATGCCCCCGTCAGGTATATCGGCCTCGACTACTCTACGAGTATGGTCGCCTTGGCGCGGCAAGTGTATCCGCGTGTGAGTGTGCTCACCGGGGACGCCTGCGAGCTTCCGTTTGGAGACGCGAGTTGCGACATTCTGCTATCGGGCAACTCCCTGATGCACATTGTTGGCTACCAGGCTGCCATCGCCGAAAGCGCGCGGGTGAGCGCTGGCTGGTGTGTATTCCACACAGTGCCTATCATCGTACGCCAGGAGACGGCCCTGCTTCAGAAGAAGGCCTACGGGGCTGACGTGTGCGAGGTCATTTTCAACCGCACCGAATTGGAGACTCTATTCCGTGGCGCTGGCCTGTCCATCGAGGCGGTGTGGGATAGCATTCCCTATGACGTAGCCCACGTGATCGGCGAGCGATCTTTCACGTTGACGTACCTGTGTCGAAAGAACGGCCAGGTCTAGGTCATGAGCGGTACAGGCCGTATTGAGACGCTGCAAAACATGACCCGCCGATACTTCTGCACGTATTTCGACCGCAACTACATCACGCGCGGGCTGGCATTATACCACTCGCTGGTCGAAAGCTGCCCCGGCCCTTTCACGCTGTGGATTCTTTGCCTGGATGCCGAAACGCTCGCTTGTCTGACGCACCTTCAGCTTCCCAATGCGGCGCTTATGGCGTTGGATGAGATCGAAAGCGCGTATCCGGCCCTCGCTCGTGTCCAGGCCACGCGCAGCCAGGTTGAGTACTACTGGACATGCACGCCGTTCTTGCCAGACTACATCCTCAGGCAGCATCCTGACGTTGATGTCATCACGTATCTTGACGCAGATCTCTACTTCTTCGGTGATCCCGCGCCGATCTACACTGAGCTTGGTCAAGGCTCCATATTGATTGGTGAGCATCGCTATACGCCGGAGCATGCCTATCTTGCGGAGACGTCGGGCATCTTCAACGTTGGCTTACTTATCTTCCGTCAAGATGAGCGAAGCCGTTTATGTCTCGGATGGTGGCAGGATAGGTGCCTGGAATGGTGCTATCAACGATACGAAGATGGCAAGTTCGGCGATCAGAAGTATCTTGACGACTGGCCGGCGCGCTTCGAAGGTGTGGTCGTGTTGCAGCACAAGGGAGCGGGCCTCGCGCCGTGGAATGTGGCGCGCTACAGGTTGAAGCGGACGCGCGATGGAGTTATGGTGGACTCGCAGCGGCTGATCTTCTACCACTACCACAGCTATCGGCCCGTCGCCGAGTACCTGGCCCAGCCTGGTCATTCGGACTATCGGCTGTCGTGGGAGGTGCTAACGATGGTCTACCTGCCGTACGCGGCCGCCCTGGCGCGTGCCCATGACCATTTACGCTCGGCCGGCTATCAGGAGACCGGGTGCGATGCCCCGGCCAAGCTGAGCAGCGCTGAAATCGCTCACGGCGTCCTGGCCGCACAGTGGCTGCTGCTTCGCCCTGCCCCCCTGGGCATGCTTTTATGGCGCATCGGAACAGCCCGACGGGATGCCCAACAACTGGCCGACTGCGGCTTTGATGCCTACGCAGCGGGCGATCTACCCGCAGCTGCGACACTCCTTCGATCCGCGCTGCTTCGCAATCCTACCCTGCTGCTGAACCCGGGCATTGTCTCCATCGTTCTTGAGAACTGGGTCGGTTCAGACAAGATGACACGCTATCGCTCGTGGCGGCATGCCGAATCCGCCAGAGATGGGTAACGCTGAGGAGAGTCCTCAATGACTCCGCCCACGATCACAGAGCTTCCTCCTCCCGCTTCGGCCAAGCCAGGTTGGCCGTGGACGGAAAGCCCGTCACTCCTTCCGGCCACCATGCCCAACGGCACGCCCTGGCCGCGTGTAACAATTGTCACGCCCTCGTACAATCAGGCGGATTTCATCGAGGAGACTATCCGCTCGGTTCTCCTTCAAGGCTACCCCAATCTCGAGTACATCATCATTGATGGTGGAAGCACCGACGGCAGCGCGGACATTATTCGTAAGTATGAGCCGTGGCTGGCCTACTGGGTGAGTGAGCGGGACCACGGGCAATCGGAGGCAATCAACAAAGGGTTCCGACGCGCAACCGGCGAGATTGTCGCGTGGCTGAACTCTGATGATACCTTCGCGCCGGACACTTTGGCGCAAGCGGCGAGTGCCTTCGCCCGTTCAAATGACCCTGTCCTTGTCTACGGTAACTGCAATATCATTGATGAGCAGAGTGAGGTGGTGAGGCAATGGCGAGCGAAGCACTGTACTCTGGAGAGTCTGCTCCTCGACGGCAACCAGATTCCCCAACAATCAGCCTTCATCCGCCGTGAGGCCCTGAATCAGGTCGGCCCAATCAACGAGGGTCTCCACTATGTCATGGACTTCGAGCTTTGGCTGCGGCTAGGAGTGGTGGGGCCTCTTGCCTATTCCCCAGAACTTACCGCTAACTTCCGTTGGCACAATGTTAGCAAAAGCATATCCCAATCGCCTCGCTTCTGGCACGAACAGCTGAAAGTCCTTGATGAGTGGGCAGCGCTCCGCGAGCGCATTCCTGCAACCGCACTCGCGGAGATCTACAGGCGAACGTATCTGCACGGTGCGCTGGAGTATCTCTACGTCGGCAAGCCCACCGATGCGCTCGACTTTATGGAACACTCGCTCACAGACGGGGTATGGCCTTATGGGTCCGCCGCTGAGATGGCCCAGGCAATGATCGAGAACGCTGGTTTGTCAGGACTGTCGCTACGGGACGATCCTCAAGTCCTGTCAGAGTGTCTCTCTGTGGTGTCGCGCCTATCGAATCCCTATCAGGCTAGACGCCTTCAAGATGCATTGCATAGCTATGAGGCTATGCGACACGTCTTCCTTGCCTTCGACAGGGGCGACATGGCTACCGTGCGACAGCATGTCTTGACAGGAATCAGGTACAGCCCGAGTTGGCTTCGCAATCGAGGTGTCTTGTCCATCCTTTTCCAGGCGTATCGCCCGCCTCTACTCGGTCAGTGATTCAAAATGCCTGAAGTCACTGTCATCATTCCGACCTACAATCGCCCTGAGTTGTTGAGACGGGCCATCGCAAGTGTAGTGGCGCAGACATTCGAGGAGTGGGAAGCGATTATCGTGGATGACGGCTCGCCGATGGAGGTGGCTTCAACCGTGGCGGCATTTGGTGATTCGCGTCTGCGCTATATAAGGCAGGAGAACAGCGGACCAAGCGTGGCTCGCAATCGGGGTCTTGAGCACGCGAACGGTGAGTATGTTGCATTTCTAGATGATGATGACATGTTTCTGCCCCACAAGCTGGAATTGCAGGTTGAGGTTATGCGACGGCAGTCGGCGTGCGACGTCGTGCTCGGCGGCTATCGCATAGTTGATCCTGAAGGGCGGCTGCTTAAAGAAGAGCAGCCCTGGGGTCATCACAACCCTAACGAGGTCAAGACCTGGCTGCTGGGTTGCCCGACTATTCCAAGCGTGCCACTCATACGAACGCAAGCCCTAGCGGATTGTGGCGGCTTCGATACGATGCTCGACCGGCCAGAGGATTGGGATTTGTTTCTCCGCCTGGCTCGCGACGGAAGACACATGGCATTTGTAGAGTCGGTGGTCGCGGTCTATTCGATTGGCGCTGCAGGTAGAGCGCAGGATGCTCGCTGCGTTCGGGATGGGATGCTCTACATACTCGAGGGGTTTTTCGCGTCGAGCCGCACGCAGGTCCTATGGGGGAGCTTGGAAGCTGAAGCGCGATGTCGAGTCTACCTGACCAGCAGCCTGCATCTATACGGTCTCGGCGACTTTAGCGACGCTCAAGATGATCTGGTCTTGGCGCACCAGGCACTCGACCTGGTTGCTAAGCCCGACATCTTCATTCGCGCCGTACGCAACCAGGCGCTTAATGCTGCCACCCACGATCCAATCGCTTTCACGCGAACCATTTTCCAGAACCTCCCCCCATCGCTCGTGATGCTGCGGCAATACGAGCAGCATACGCTGGGCATGGTCGCCCGCAGCCAGTTATTCGAGGGGCAGCAACGCGCAGACCGACGGCTAATGCGGCAAGCATTACAGGACGTGCTTCGCTACAACCCAGGACTGCTGGCAGACCGCGGTGTGCTGTCCGTCGCGGCCGAGGTAGGATTAGGGCCGAGAGCGGCCACGATACTGCGGAGTCTGATATGACAGTGCTGCCCAACCAGAGTTCGTCAATGCGGCGGGTCGCCAAGCGCAACGAGCCATTTACGGGCAAGGAAGCCGCGGCATTGGACTTTTGGTGCCGGTTGCTCTTGGATACTGATTGTGACACGACTGCCAGAGCAGTCGAGGTATCGCGGTCCGTGTTTGAGCAGTATTGCGAGTATTTCGACATTGATGCGGAGACATTTGCTGACAAGGTCGTCGTTGACATTGGTTGTGGGCCGGCAGGTGCTTTGCATCACTTTCAGGCCAGCCACAAGTTCGGGGTTGACGTGCTGGCGAAGTACTATACGGTCTTGCCTATTGACTGGCAAGACATCATATATCTGGGCTGTGCGGCTGAGCAAATGCCACTCATGGATGAGTATGTGGATGTGGTCATCAGCTCCAACGCTCTCGACCACGTCGCCTCATTCGAGAGTGCAATTCGACTTGAAGCTATCGAGTCTTGAAGGTCCGGAGGACGTATTCTAGCAGAGATTAATCTGCGCCAAGCGCCAACTTCTCGAGGAACCGATGGTGATTTCGAGCAGCGCGTGCAGCAAACCTTTGCGGGCCTCTTTGAACCGCGTAATCAAGCGGCTGTCGCCCAATAGTACATCCGCCGGAGATCGTCGTCGATGGCACGAAGCTACAACGGCAACGATCAACTTACGGTGCAGGCGGAGAATCATAGTTCGCGCAATTCAGGCCGCGACTGGGAGACTGCACCTAGCGGCGCCATTCACCTGCATGTTGGAGTTTGGAGCGCCGCCGATCCGTCGCGGAGTACTGCCTCGGTTCGGGCTTTAGAGCGTATCATCCAGGCCACGACCAGACGAGCGCGTGAACGCCTAATCCAGGCCATAGGCTATTATCCCCCCGTGATCGCGAACCGAGGCGTTCTGTCCGTATTGTCAGAGGTTATTCTCGGGCCGTCGTTGACAAACCGGCTTCGCGCCCTGCGCTAGTGACCCAAGCACCAGATAGTGACATTAACGAGATTATGCCTGGACCGCGCAGAACACTCGCACTCTTGTTATTATGCCTAGAGTTAGCATAGTTCTTCCCACATACAATGGGGTCCGGTATATCCGTCAGTCCCTGAATAGTTGCCTCGATCAATCCTTCGGTGACCTCGAGGTTGTCATTGTGGATGGCGGTTCCAAAGACGGCACGCTTGACATCGTCTCAGAGTACACGGATCCGCGTGTCAGACTAATTCCACAGCCCCCTGATTCGGGGAGACTACCCGGCGCCATCAACCTCGGTATGCGAACAGCGACAGGCGAGTTCCTGACGTGGACGCACGACGACAACTGGTACGAACCTGGGGCGATCCAGACTCTTGTGGACTGTCTTGAGCAACGGCGGGATGTGGCCTTTGTGTACAGTGACTACTGGAAGGTAGACCCGGATGGTAATACGATCTCCAGGTTCCACGCCCTGCCGCCAGACAAGTTGTCTTGCTTGAATTGTGTTGGTCACTGCTTCTTGTACCGAAGGGATGTCTACGAGGCGGTTGGAGAGTATGATCCTGAATACTACCTTGCCGAGGATTATGAGTATTGGCTACGTGTCTACAGAAGATTCACAATGCAGCCGCTGTCCGAGGCGCTGTACTATTACCGTGTGCATCCTGAGTCGCTGACGCTAACAAAAGGCTTTGAAGCTCAGCAACGGGCCGCCGAGCGCGCTCGGCGCAAGTGGATAGGCCCCGATCCTTATCGGTATCCGTCTCGCTTTTCACGGCGCTTGGGCCAGGTATACCTTGATCAGGCATTCGAAGCTCATGGTCGTGGGGAGATTGACGCGCGGCGGAACAATCTCTTGAAAGCGATCCGGCACGATCCGCGCCACATCGCAAATCGTGGTGTCCGGTCGTTGCTGGGCAGGACTCTGCTATCATCTCTGCAGGGCGGCAAGTCCAGGTCATCGTGAACCGATTACCGATCTCAGTCATCATCACGACGTATAATCGAAGCAGCTACCTGCCCCATGTTCTGGCCTCCATTGCCGTTCAAACAATGATGCCGTACGAGGTCATTATCGTTGACAACGGTTCGACAGATGGAACGGCTACACTGGTAGATCAGTTAATTGCAACAGCCGATCTGCGTGTCCGTTACGCGTATGAGCCGCGCAACGGCCTGAATGCCGCGCGCGATACGGGCGCTAAGATGGCCCAGGGCGAGATGCTCGCTTACCTCGACGACGATGCGATTGCTGACCCGCGCTGGCTAGAGTATCTGAGTGAGGGCTTCGCCGCGTTTCCGAATGTTGAGGTCGTCGCCGGGCAGGTGAGTCTGCTCTTTGAGGACCGGCGGCCGCATTGGTTAACGGCAGAGGCCGCCGGCTACCTGAGTTCAACGGGCCGATTCGGAACTGCGCTACGTTTTCTAACTGACGAAGAATACCCGGTGGGCGCCAATATGGCATTTCTGCGGACTGCTTGGGAAAAACAGGGGGGATTCGGAAATCAGTTGGGACGAAATGCGGGGTCGCTACGGTCGAACGCGGAGTTCGAGCTTGTGTACAAAATCCGTCAGGCCGGGGGGAAGGTTTTATATACACCTCGCGCGCGTGTTCTGCATCGTGTGCCTCCGCAACGTCTCACATGGAATTGGTTCTTGCGGCGGAGTTTCTGGCAGGGACGCTCCGACGCCATTTGGGATCGGTCGATTCAACGCGCGCATTGCACGAATGCCGTGGCGCTGCTTGTCACGACGCTGGCTGGCGTTGGCAGACACGGGTGGCGGGCCGCTGCCTACCTGGTCAACGGGGAGACGGCGCAAGCCTTTAACCATACTTGCTTCGGGATGCACGCCCTTGGCTACGGCGTGCAAACACTTGGGCAGCTCCATATCCCCCTATCGCCCCAGAACTCACCCAGTTCCAGGGTGAGGCTCGATTCTTCGATTGCTGTCAGCCCGACTGCCTCTCGCAGCAGCCGATCGGTGAGCATCGTAGTTTGTACCCGGAATCGAGCCGCGCTGCTTCCGAAGGTCGTGGCGCAACTGGAACGGCAGGAATACCCGCTGGGTGAGTTCGAGGTGGTGATTGTTGATAATGCATCCACCGACAACACGCAAGAGATGGTCCAAGAACTCGCTAGACATGCGAGCATCCCAATCCGGGATACTTATGAACCACTCCCTGGCGTTACGGCTGCTCGCAATTGTGGCGCCGCCAACGCTCGATATCCGTATGTGGCCTATCTTGATGACGATTGTGCTATTGGCTCTGACTGGCTATATCGGCTGATGCAGGGCTTCGACTGGGACAAAGATGTCGTCGCGGTTGGAGGCCTGGTACTCCTGGCATGGCTGCAAGGCCGGCCCTATTGGATGCACCCGGCGTTGGAATCCTATCTGGGCGCGACAAATTCATGCGGCGATCAGCCGCGAATTCTTGGCCCCGAAGAACGCATTGTTGAGTTCAACATGGCAGTTGATAGGAAAGCCTTCCAAAAAGCCGGTGGCTTCTACGGAATGGAGCAGTTTACGCATCAACACCTGGGAGCCAGCGAAGGGCTGCCTTTGTTCGAGAATCTGCATCGGAATCAGGGGAAACTGGCCTTCGCGCCAGCAGCGGTTGTGTTTCATCAAGTGCAGTCGCGCGCGACTCGACGGTGGATGGTGCGGCGCGGCTTCTGGCAGGGCGTCGCAGACGCTGTGCTAGCACACGTTGTGCGTCACCGGCCACGGTTGGGCCTATTGACCTGTACTCGCAGTTACCTGATCCCGGCTGGACTCCATCTGCTCCGCGCTATGCTACCAATCCCCTCTGTATCGGCATCGAGAAGCATGTATGAGTTGACTCTGTCAGCAGCGTATCTGGGGCGTCTTCTTGGTGAGCTGCGGGTAGTCGGTGATTGGACTTTGGCTGAGGCGACTGCGCGCGCCGCGCGCGTCAATGGACGACTACAACCCGCAGAGGATGATGTGGAGCTTGTCCCCTCGTGATGTGGCGATGAGTCCTGAAACTCGGCTCTCCTCCGCGGCTCTGCTTGATCGCACGGTGCAGGCCATCGCGGCGCGTATTCAGACGGCGCCGCACGTCAAGAGCGTCCTAATCGCGCCCTCGTTCGGTCGCGTTGGCGCTCGTAAACCATTCGACGCCGCTTGGGTGGCGGCAATACAGGATCACCTCGAGCTAGCCCTGCCGAGCCATACCATCAGGATTGTCCCCGGAGATGGATCGGAACATTTCGGGTACGAGCGTGGCAATGTGCCAGTCTTGCGTGATTCATTCGCAGATGGATGCCGAAGGACACTTGATCTGTCAGATCTGCCTGTCTACCAGATACAAGAGCCTGATTGGCCACTTCCCGTCAAGGTCCCGATCGTCGCATTCACACAGCATTTTCTGATCACCCTTTCGACACTCGCAACGGATCCGTATCATTTCGTTAACGGGTCGGTTGTCCATCAGATGAGTCTCTTCCCGGGACTGCTTGCGCATGTCGCGGGGCCCCACGTTCGCTGGGCGGCGCGCACTGCATGTACGCTGTGGAAACCTGACCTATGTGTTCTCGATGCGCGGCACGTTGTCGTCGAGACTGAGACTCGCCTGCAACGATCGATTGATGTGGCTGATATAGGTTGCGTCATTGTTGGAAACTCCCCACCGCTCGTGGACAGCACAGCAGCCGAACTCCTTCACATTCAACCGTCACGCGTGCCTTTTCTTACACTCGAAGATTTTCGAGGCGTGAGCCAAGATGCCGAGATTATTGGCAACCCGGTCCCAATGTTGGCGCGGCTAGCTGTCAGCCCCTACTCCTATTCGGCTCGGTTACACAATGCAGTGAGTGGTTTCGCCTCCAAGACTGTCCAATCCGTTGACAAGACGATTGATGCGCTCGACGTGCCGCGGATGGCGGACTTCGTCAGGCGGGCGCGTGGGGGGGCAGGGTAGTGCGCACCGCACTGCGATTGGGAATCGTAGGCTGCGGGGCAGTTGTTGAACATCTGCATCTGCCTGCCAGCGTCCTGGTTCCGCAGGTGTCAGTTACGGCACTTGTCGATCAAGACGCAAGTCGCGCTGCCAGCCTTGCCGCTCGTTTTGGCGTTCCAATGTACTTCGATCGTCATCTGGACCTTTTGGGGCGCGTGGACGCCGCACTGATAGCCACACCTCCCAGTTCCCATGCCCCCATTGCGTCGGACTTACTTGCACGTGGCACTCATGTGCTGTGCGAAAAACCAATGGCGCCCTCGACCGCAGGATGCCAGATGATGATTGATGCGGCCGAACGTGGCGGAGCCATCTTGGCAATCGCTCACAGCCGACGTTTTCACTTCAACCTGGCTCACCTCAAGAGCCTGGTAGAAGTCGGCGCCTTTGGGCGCGTCATTCATATCTCTATTGAAGATGGTTTCGCATTCAGCTGGCCTACTCAGACCGGATATATGTTCCACCCAGCAACGGCGAGCGGTGTGCTGCTGGAGAACGGCATCCACAGTCTCGATCTGCTGCTCTGGCTAAAGGGGTATCCTGAAAATGTTCGGTACAGGGACGATGCGCTCGGTGGTGTAGAGAGCAACCTCGAGTTGAGTCTCCTATGGGCTGATGGTACGACCGCATTGCTCAAGGTGAGCCGCACGGCAACCCTCGCTAACCGTCTCGTCCTCCATGGGGAGGAGGGGGCAGCCCGCTGCGATGTGTACGAAGGGCAGCGTCTACATCTGACATTGCCTTCGAGCAAGGTTGGCCAGGCTATCGGGCCAATAGTGTTGGAAGCTGATGTACCCCAGGATGCACTTGATGTCATGGCGGCGCAGTTGGCCGATTTTGCGCAAAGCATCGCCCTAAGGCGTAGGCCCCGAGCGACAAGCGGCGATGGGCTGGCTGCTATCAGACTGGTCGAGGCGTGCTATGGCCGACGAGCAATGCGCTCGTTACCCGCTTATGCCCCCCTACCTGGAGTCTTACGCTGATGAGTCTGGCAGGCAGGGTGGTTTGTGTAACGGGCGCTACGGGTTTTGTCGGAACGCGGCTTGTCGAGCGATTGCTGCTTGATCAAGGAGCAGCCGTTCGCGCTCTGGTACACAATTACACGAGTGCTGCTTGGCTGAGTCGCACGACCGCGCAACTCATACAAGGAGACGTTACCCAACAGCACAGACTGAAAGCAGCGTTTGAGGGCTGTGACTTGGTTGTTCATTGCGCCGCGCAGATGGGGGGGACACCAAGCCGCATGCGCGAAGTGAATGTCATCGGTACGCAGAATGTATTGCAGGCGGCCGATGACGCGAAGGTGCGCCGCGTCATACACATCAGCAGCTTTGCTGTGCATGGCCGCCACTTGCCAGACGGAGCTGACGAAACCGCTCCCTTGCACCCTGGCGATGATGTGTATGCCCTGACAAAACTGCAAGCCGAGGAGGCGGTGGGTCTCTACCGACGCGATCATTACCTGGATGCCGTCATTCTACGGCCGACGATTATCTACGGGCCGCGCTCCCAATGGTGGACGATCGATCCGATCGAGCGAATCAAGCACAATCGGTTAGCGCTGTTGGGACGAGGCGACGGTATAGCGAATGTTGTCTATATTGATGATGTGATAGACGCCATAATGCTTGCCCTAGAAGCGCCACGGGTCGGCGGTGAGACATTTCTGGTATCAGCCAGCGAAAAGATTACCTGGCGTGACTTCTATGGAGCGTATGCAAGTATGCTGGGGACAACTCTGAGCGAGTGGCCCGTTCCATTGGCTTATCTCGTCAGTCGCGTCACACAACAGCTAGATGGCCGGATCGTTCACCTCCAGGCGGCTGGCTCCCCTGGGATGTGGGCGCTCGCGCCAATTGTTGGCCTGAAGTTAGTGCGAAAGCTAGCTGGCTCCATGTACAAACTCCAGGCTTGGGAGATACCGACGTATAGAAATCATGGACAGGCGTCTGTCGCGAAGGCGCAGAGAATGCTGGGGTTCTGCCCTCGGTGGACCCTCGAACAAGCTATGGCTGAGACTGCCATTTGGCTGAAGGCGCAGGGGCATCTCCCAGGCTAATCCGTTGGAGTAGAACAATGCCAAGAGTATCGGTAATCTGCATCGCTCTCTCGCCCCGTGAATTCGAGCCTTTGCAGCGCAAGCTCGCGGCCCAGACGTGGCATGACTTCGAATTTGTGGGCGAAGTGGGTGGCACAATCCCTGAAGCCTGGAATCGCGCTATCGCCCGAGCACAAGGTGACATCCTCGTTTTCACTGAAACGGATGCCGTGCCGGTCTACAACACGTGGCTGGAGGAACTCGTTGCCAGTGTACTCGACGATAAAACGATTGTGAAGGGGTTAGAGATCACTGGCTCCACGCTCGATCTGGCCAATCTCGCGTGCTACCGTACCGCCTTCACCAATGCCTCCTTCGACGAGGAGTTTCGGTGGGCGGAAGATACGGAGCTATTCTGCCAATGGAAAACCCAGGGGTTCAGGTTCATCGAAATCCCTCGCGCGCCTGTCATTCATCCGCGCAAGATCGCCAATAAGCGGATGATCCGACGTGCTTTTCGCTATGGCGTCTACAATGCACGGTTGGCTCACCGATACTCCGATCCAGTGCAACTTGGCGAAATCGGCATGCAGGTCCGGCTGATACTCATGGGGGTGTTGAACCTGCTAGGTTACCTGTGGGGATGGCTAATCTATTGGCCCGAACAGCAGCGGCAGGCAAGGCACGCCCTTGCCAATCGCCGGGATACCGATGTACACAGGGCATCACCGACGTCGTAAGGATAGACTCGCTGTGCAGGCGCTCCTCGCCCAATCCAATTCCCGGTAGCCTCAGACTCTATGCGCATTTTGTTCCTCTCGCCGTGGCTCCCTCTTCCGCAGGATAACGGCTCCAAAATCCGAATTTACAACCTGCTACGAGGCCTGGCGTCTCGCCACGACGTAAGCTTGCTGGCCTTTTCTCGGGCAACCGACCAGCATGACCATCTTCCCGCGTTGCGCGAGCTATGCTCGCAGGTCGAACTTGTCCCCTGGAAGGCATTTGAGCCTGATAGTCTCTGCGCCCGCCTCGGATTGATTAGCCCAAAACCGCGGTCGCTCGTTGATACCCACTCGCCTCGAATGCAGCAGTTAATCATGGACGAGCTCCGAAACGCGCCCTACGATGCGATTGTTGCCTCTGAGTTAACGATGGGGACCTACGCGGGTAGCTTTGCGGGGATACCCGCTCTACTTGAGGACCTCGAGCTAGGCGGATATGCTGGCTTGCCACGAGAAGGATCACGTCGTGCAGTCGTTCGACACAAGCTAACCTGGCTGAAGACTCGCAGCTACGTCGCTAGACTCTTAAAGCATTTCCGAACAGTCACGGTGGTGTCGCCCCAAGAATACTCGATTGTCTCTCCTTTGTTACAACCTTCTCAGCACGTTGCCATGGTGCCCAATTGTTTGGATTGCGCGGCTTACGAGCCGATTCAGGCGCACCCTCTGCCAAACTCGCTGATCTTCTCAGGAGCGCTGACCTATGCCGCCAACTACGATGGTCTCTCATACTTTCTGGAGGAGATCTATCCTCTCGTCAAGGCGGCTGTTCCAGCGGCAACCCTGCGAGTGACGGGGCGCTGTGAGGGTGTTCCACTCCCCACCGCCTTCGACGATGAAAGCATACACTTCGACGGCTACATAGACGACATCAAAACCGCCGTGGCGCGAAGCTGGGTAAGCATAGTTCCGATTCGAAAAGGCAGTGGTACGCGACTCAAGATCCTGGAGGCGCTCGCGCTGGGTACAGCCGTTGTCTCGACATCAAAAGGCGCAGAGGGGCTCGAACTTGAACATGGTGTACACCTGCTGCTGGCCGATACTCCTCAGGATTTTGCTGAGGCAACCATCCAACTACTAAAGAACGCTGAACTCCGCTTTCGACTGGGAAGGAATGGACAGCAACGCATAGCGGAGAAATACGACTGGAGCCGCGTCCTCCCTCAATTCGTGGGGCTGGTAGAGGCTCTGCCTGGACTCTGATAATCACCTCCAGCTTGCGATAGCGCGGACGATATGAGCGAACTACACTGCGGTCCAACTACCAGATGATCACAAGTCACAGCATTCCCAGGCCTAGCCGCGCTGTTGTTGTAACGTTGAGCCTGATCGCCGCATCAGCCATAACTGGTCACCTCATTCCGCAATATATCGGGGTTGACGGCTTCTTGGCGCCAACATGGCTAGGCGTGCTTTTCGCCGGCGTTGTACTGCTAATGCTGTTTGTGGCGGCCAACCGCCGGAAGGGCCTGATCCTGACCGCCCTTGTGTGCGGCTCGGCGCTGGTAGATGTGACAATTGCGACGGGTACTAGAAGCCCGATAAACCTCACGATGATCGTCGTGACAGTTCTGGGGATCGCCTGGTTGCTACAAAGGCTAGGGAAGCGCGGTGGCCCTCTGTTTCCACCATCACCGTTGAACCGCCCTCTCTTGGCTTTCCTCTCAATCGTAGGTTTGTCCTGGCTAGCCGCATATGCTACAGCCGATTGGCGGCTTCAGTTGCCAGCCAATGCGTTTCAAGTGCAAGCCGGGCAAGTGGCGATGTTCGGCCTGTCAGCTACAGCGTTCTGGGTCACTGCCAGCCAGCCCTTCACCGAAAAGACTCTGAAGGCGTGGATGTGGATTATTGTGGCCCTTGGTTTCACAACCCTCATCCCGGATCTCCTCGCCTGGCCGCGACCGTTCCCCTTTGTCACTGGCTCATTGCTCATGTGGGGGGTCGTCCTGCTCACCGGCCAACTACTGTTCAACCCAGCCTTGGGATGGCGCGAGCGCCTATTCTGTATGGCAGGCCTGGCGATATGGGTCGTGTGGGTTGCCAAGCCAACGATTTTCGATTGGAAGGGCGGTTGGGTTCCGGCTCTCATCGGACTATGGGTTCTGTTTCTGTTTTATCGGCCTATCTGGTGCTTGCTCATAACGGCGCTCATGACTCCGCTGCTGTTTTTTGGCGGTATTCTTTCGAGGATCGCTGCAAGTGAGATATCAACCGGAACGGAATATCGTTTCTTCATCTGGCGCGATGTCATCGGAATGACCTCCAAATCATGGCTCCTCGGCCTCGGTCCGGTGAACTATATGTACACATGGCGTTCGCTTGGCTGGGACTCGACAACTCTCTCCGAAGCGTATAGAAACAATCCCGCTTCCGTGCCAATCGGCGCCAGCTACATCATCGTCCCAACGCATAACATGTATATGGACATCTTTGCTCAAACGGGCATTCTCGGGCTGGTGTTCTTTGTCACATTCGCCGTCCTGGCTATAAGGTTGGCCTACCGTCTTGCCAAACGCCAGAAACTCGGCTTCCTAAAAGGATATACCTTGAGCGTGCTCGCGGGCCTGGTTGCTATGCTCATCGGCTCATTTCTCTTTGCTGACTGGTTCATGCCTTTCGTGTATAACATTACGATTAGCGGCTTCCGCCATAGCGTATACTCGTGGCTGCTATTAGGCACCTTGGTATCACTACATCTGAATGGAGGTACACATGACGACAAACCCGTCGCCTGATATATCAATCGTCATTGTGAACTACAACACGAAGGATTACACTGCCCAGTGTCTCGATTCACTCTACGCGAATCCCCCGCACAGCTCATTTGAAGTCATCGTCGTCGACAACGCGTCTGCAGATGGAAGCGCTGACTGGTTAGAGGCGACATATCCCCAGGTGCGGCTAGTGAGAAGCCCAAGGAATGTAGGGATTGCAGGTGGCAACAATCTGGGGATACGAGCGGGATCAGGAACCTATGTACTACTCCTGAACAATGATACGATTGTCGAACCCGGATCTATTGATGAATTGACGAGGTTTCTCTATCTTCATCCTGAAGCCGGAGGTGTTGCGGGTCAGTTACTGAACCCAGATGGCACTTTTCAATCAGGCTATGCCGCATTCCCCTCGCTGCCCCAGCTCTTCCTTATCACGACTACGATCGGTCGGCTTCTTGATACAGACTATCCCACATATTCTACGGCCGAACCGAGTGTCGATTGGCCAAGCACTGCATGCATGATGTTTCGGCGTGAGGCGCTGGAAAGTGTATCTCTCGTTGATGAAGACTTCTTTATTTATTCAGATGAAGTCGATCTCCAGTATCGTCTCCGGCAATCTGGATGGCGACATTATCTAGCGGAAGCCAAGACAATTCACTTTGGTGGAGAAACTTACGCCGTGGCGTCGTCGAAAAAATGGTCTACAGAGGCCATCTGCTTTTCTTCCAGAAGCACTATGGCCTGTGGCAAACTGATTCGCCTTGCGAGCTATCTTTGTCTTTGTTTGTACCATAAAGCTTGTCTGTTGGATACCCGCTTATCTGCTGCCTAACCAACGCGAACGTGCACGAAACGAACTCGAATCGCAGCTTGACATCCTCAAGATGTGTTTCCAAGCTCGGCTTCTTGAGAGCACTTCAGTATAAAACCTTGGACAATCTCACTTGGCTACCTATGGCCGCACTCCCTCTTGACCACTCTGCCTCTGGCCTACCTGTATCTGCTCGCGCTCGCCCGCTTCGCCAGGTGGCGACGGCAACCCGTCGGCAAACGCGCACGCGATGGGCGATTGCTATCCCTGCCCACAACGAAGAGACAGTCATCGGCCGAACCGTGGCAGGGCTGCGGCAGATGGATTATCCGGCCGATCTGTACGCCATCCATGTGGTCGCCGATCACTGCTCTGACGAGACGGCGGAGGTGGCGCAGGCGGCGGGGGCGGTGGCCCACGAGCGCGCTGACGGGCCGCGCGGCGGGAAGGGACAGGCGTTGCGCTGGTTGTTCGCGAGGCTACTCGATGGCGACGGCCACGACAATGCGGCGGCCTACGACGCCGTGGTGGTCTTCGATGCCGACACGCAGGTTGACGCTGGATTTCTGAAGGCGATGGACGCCTGCCTGGCGCAGGGCGCGACGGCTATACAGGGCCAGCACCGCATCAGCAACCCCGGAAGATGGCTGGTTCCCTGCGCTAACGTGGGCCATGTTTTTGGTGGACAACCGCTTCCAGAACCTGGGCCGCTCAAACTTGGGGTGGTCGGCGAAGAACATGGGCGATCTGGATCTGTTTCCATGCCGATGTGTTACGACGGCTCGGCTGGGGCGAGGGCCTGACCGAGGACTACGCTCTCCGTCAACGCTTGCCCGGACGGCATCACGATTTGCTACGAGCCGACGGCCATTGGCTACGGCGAAGCGCCGCTGACGTGGCAGACCGCGCGGGCGCAGCGGGCGCGTTGGCTGCGCGGTCACACGACGCCAGCCGATGTTCGCAGGTCCAACTGTGGCGCGAGGCGTCAAGAGGCGGGACGCGGCGCTGCTAGACGGAGCGCTCCAGGCGTATCTGCCCTCGTACTCGACACTAACGCTTCTCTGGCGCCGCCAGCGCCTCAGTACTTGACCTGGCTGGGTGTTTCGGCCCTGCTCCCGGCGTGGACGATGCTGTCATCCTGCTGCTGGCCTATCCGCTCTTAGCTCTGTGGCTGGAGAGAGCGCCGGCCAGAGCATACATTGCGATCTGTCCGGCCTGATCTTCATCCTGTGGCGGACGTGGATCGCTCTTACGGCGCGGTTCGCCGCGAAGGGTGGAGTGGGTTCGCACCCCACGCAAGGCGTCACGGTAGCTTCCTCTATGAAAGTCCTGGCAATCGTGCCCTACGTTCCTAACCTTGTCCGTGTTCGGCCCTATCAGCCGCTGCGCGGTGTGGCGCGGCGGGGGCATCATACGACGCTGGCGACGCTGTGGGATGCGGGTGAAGATCCTGGACGCCTGTGCGGCGCTGCCGGCCGTCACGACGCGGATTGGGGCTGAGGGGATCGGCGTTCGGGATGGCGAGAAGAACGGGGAAAGCTGGCGGATACCGCCGAGGCGTTTGCGAACGGGGTCGTGCGGGTCTTGCAGAATTCGCCACTAGCTGAACACGTAGCCGACGCCGGACGGCGCACGATTGAAACAGAGTACAACTGGCGAAGGGTCTATGGGGCATGGGATGAAGTGTACATGGCTGCTGGGAGGAATAGGTGGGGCTCCCCTGTTGCTAGTGGACAGATGGTTTTGTCTTGAATCTCCTCTTCATCGTGCCCTACGTTCCTAACCGCATCCGTGTTCGGCCCTATCAGCTGCTGCGCGGTGTGGCGCGGCGCGGCCATCGCGTGACGCTGGCGACGCTGTGGTCGTCGGACGAAGAGCGGGCGGACCTCGACGCGCTGCGGACGGAGGGGATCGAGGTGATCGCGGCGCGGCTGAGCCGATCGCGGTCGGCGTGGAACTGCGCTGCCGGGCTGCTAACGGGCCGGCCGCTGCAGGCCGACTACTGCTGGGAGCCGGAGTTGGCGCGGCAGATCGAGGCGGCGTTGCGAACCTCGCGCTACGACGTGGTCCACGTGGAGCATCTGCGGGGGGCGCGGTATGGTCTGCTGGCGCGGGGGGTGACGCGGGCGCCGGTGGTCTGGGACAGCGTGGACTGCATCAGCCACCTGTTCGAGCAGGCGGCGGCGCAGAGCGAGAGCCGCCAGGGGCGGCTGATGGCGCGCTTCGAGCTGCCGCGGACGCGGCGCTACGAGGCGTGGCTGCTGCGGCAGTTTGACCACGCGCTGGTGACGTCGGAGATGGACCGGCGGGCGCTGCTGGGCCTGCCGGCGGATGGTCTCGGCGCGGCGGCGCCGCTGTCGGTGCTGCCCAACGGGGTGGACCTGGCCTACTTCACCCCGTCTGACGAACCCCGCGAGACGGCGACGATTGTGTTCACGGGGAAGATGAGCTACCACGCGAATGTGACGGCGGCGGTGTACCTGATAGGCGAGGTGATGCCGCGCGTGTGGGCGCGGCGGCCGGAGGCGCGCGTGGTCATCGTCGGGAAGGACCCGACGCGGGAGGTGCGGGCGCTGGCCGAGGGAACGGAGCGGGTCGTCGTGACGGGCGAGGTGGCCGACATGCGGCCGTATCTGCGGCGGGCGACGCTGGCCGTCGCGCCGATGCCATATGGCGCGGGCATCCAGAACAAGGCGCTGGAAGCGCTGGCGTGCGGGACGCCACTGGTGGCGACGTCGCAGGCGGTGGCGGCGCTCCAGGCGGCGCCCGGGCAAGAGGTCGCGGTGGCCGACGGCGCGGAGGCGCTGGCCGGAGCCATCGTGGCGCTGCTGGAGGATGCGGGGCGGCGGGAGCGGTTGGGCCGCGCCGGACGGCGGTACGTGGAGCGGGAGCACGATTGGGGGCGG
This sequence comes from Anaerolineae bacterium, assembly GCA_046328535.1. Taxonomy (GTDB): domain Bacteria; phylum Chloroflexota; class Anaerolineae; order Epilineales; family JAHCIE01; genus JBDHWG01. The sequence continues at coordinate 60,463 of JAXLWJ010000004.1, read as the reverse complement.
GTGGTGGGGAGGCTGGAGAGTGTGTATGAGGAGTTGAGGCCGACTGAAGTCGGCGCTACAAGAATCGGGCAACGCAGAGGCGCAAAGGCGCAAAGCGGGACGAGAGGAGAGGGGGAGCGCGAGATAGGATCGGTGGATGCGCGTGGGTAGGCGCGGCGGGGCGGCGTGGGCGCTGGTGGCGATCATCGCGCTGGCGGTGGCGCTGCGCGTCGGATCGGCGCTACTGCAGGGCGAGGCTGTCGTGCCGCTGCCGGGCATCTACGACCAGGTGTCGTACGACACACTGGCGCGGCAGGTGCTGGCGGGGCGCGGGTTCCGCTTCGATACAGAGTGGTGGCCGGTGACGCGGGCGGGGGAGCCGACGGCCCACTGGAGCTACCTGTACACAATGTTCCTGACGCTCGTGTACGGGGTGTTCGGGCTGCATCCGACAGTGGCGCGGCTGATCCAGGCCGTATTGGCGGGGATCGCCATGCCGTGGCTGGTGTATCGGCTGGGCCGGCGGGCGTTTGGGACGACGGCGGGACTGGTGGCGGCGGCGCTGGCGGCGGTGTACGCGTATTTCGTGTATTACGCCGGCGCGCTGATGACGGAGACGTTCTACATTGTGGCGATTCTGTGGGCGCTCGACCTGGCGATGGGGATTGGGATGGGGCGCGCTGCGCCTCAGACTGATAGGGGCGATGCGCCGCGCAATGACAGGACGCGGCTGTGGGAGTGGGCGCTGCTGGGGCTGGCGCTGGGCATCGCGGTGCTGCTGCGGCAGTTATTCCTGTTCTTCGTGCCATTCCTGTTTGGGTGGATTGCATGGGCAAGGTGGCAGCGCGTGCAGCGGGACGAGGGCCAGAGCATCGAGACGCGCCGGGGCGTAGAGACGCGCCATGGCGCGTCTCTACAAGATGTCGTGGGGGTGAGGTATTGGCTGATCAGCCTGGCGGTGATCGGGGTGATGATCGCGCCGTGGACGGTCCGTAACTACATGGCGTTTCACCGCGTTGTCCTACTAAACACGAATGCCGGGTATGCGTTCTTCTGGGCCAACCACCCCATCTATGGGACGCATTTCGTGGGTATTTTGCCGAGCGGCGGGCCGTCGTACCAGGAGTTGATCCCGCAGGAGCTGCGGGGTCTGGATGAGGCGGCGCTGGATCAGGCGCTCATGGGGCGGGCGGTGGGATTCATTGCCGCCGATCCCGGCCGCTACGCGCTGCTGTCGCTGAGCCGGATGCCGGAGTATTTCAAGTTCTGGCCGTCGGAGGACTCGGGAACGGTGAGTAACCTGGCGCGGACGCTGTCGTTCGGGGTGTTGCTGCCGTTCATGATCTACGGTGTGTGCCTGGCCCTATGGCGGCGGAAGTCGCTGGCGCGAGCGGGACGCTGGCCGGCGGTGACGCTGCTGTATCTCTATATGGGGGTGTACACGCTGATCCACTTGCTATCGTGGGCGCTGATCCGCTACCGGCTGCCGGTGGATGCAGCGCTCATGTTGTTCGCCGGGTATGGCATGATAGATTTGTGGCAGAGGGTATTCATGAGGACCCTCACCCCCGGCCCCTCTCCCACAAGGAGAGAGGGGGGGCGGACAAAGAATCTAGGGGTTGATGGAAACGCCGATTGAGCCGCTGCATCCGGCAATTGAGACGGCGATTGGGCGGAAGGTGCGACGGGGCATCCGCAGCCTGCCGCGCCGCACCCAGCGGCGCTGGTTCGTGGCGGCGGTCGTCGTCGGCGATGTGTGCCTGCTCGCCCTGGCGATGTTCCTGGCCCACTGGATCCGCTTCTACCTGGACGCGCCGTTCTTCGAGGATAACGCCGGGCCGCAGCCAACCCTGTACTTCGAGTTGGGCCTGCTCCTCGTGCCGATCTGGATCGGGCTATTCTGGGCGTATCGTCTGTATGACTACCGGCGGCTGCTCGGCGGGACGCAGGAGTACTCGGCGATCTTCCAGGCGTCGGGGACGGGCGTCATCGTGCTGGTTATGCTCCAGTTCCTGTCGCGGGATTTCGTGATTGCGCGCGGCTGGGTGGCGCTCGTCTGGGTGCTGGCGTTCGTGCTCATCGTTGCCGGCCGGTTCACCCTGCGGCGCGTGGGCTACGCGGCGCGGCGGAAGGGGCTGCTGGTGTCGCCGACGCTCATCCTGGGGGCGAATGAGGAGGGGCGGCTGCTCGGCCAGCAGCTCCTCACCTGGCCGACATCGGGGATGACCGTACTGGGCTTCCTGGACGACACGCTGCCGGTCGGCACGCGGGTGTGCGGCAACCTGTATGTGCTGGGGCCGCTGGCGAGCCTGGAGGATAAGCGGCGGCAATACGGGGTGGATGAACTCATCGTGGCGGCCAGCGCGATGTCGCGGGATGTGGTGCTGGACATCTTCCGCCACTACGGGGCGGGCGCGGGCGTGAACGTGCGGATGTCGTCGGGGCTGTTCGAGCTGCTGACGACGCCCCTCGATGTGCAGGAACTGGCGTATGTGCCGCTAATTGGTGTCAGCAAGGCGCGGCTGACGGGGCTGGAGGTGCTGCTCAAGACGGCGCTGGACTATACCGCGACGACGATTGGGTTGCTGCTCCTGTCGCCGCTGTTCCTGGCCCTGGCGCTGATCGTGCGGCTCGACTCGCCCGGCCCGATCCTCTACCGACGGCGGGTGATGGGGATGAACGGGCGGCAGTTCGACGCGCTGAAGTTCCGCACGATGCGGGTGGATGGCGACGCGATTCTGGCGGCGCACCCGGCGCTCCGGGCGCGGCTGGCGCGGGAGCAGAAGCTCAAGGACGACCCGCGCATCACGCGCGTTGGGGGGGCGCTGCGCAAGTTCAGCCTGGACGAGTTGCCGCAATTGCTGAACGTCCTCAAGGGTGACATGAGCCTGGTGGGGCCGCGGATGATCTCGCCGCCGGAGCTGGCGCAGTACGGGCAGTGGGGCATGAACTTGCTGACCGTGCGGCCCGGCCTGACGGGGCTGTGGCAGGTGTCGGGGCGCTCGGACATCTCCTACGCGGACCGGGTGCGGCTGGACATGCACTACATTCGCAATTATAGCATCTGGCTGGATCTGCAATTGATCTGGCAGACGATTCCGGTCGTCTTCGGGGGGCGCGGAGCGTATTGAGCGCCGTGAAGGATGGGATATGGAACTGAAACATTACGTGCAGGCCGTCCTGAAGTGGTGGTGGCTGGTGGCGCTGTCCACCCTGGTGGCGACGGCGTTCAGCTACTGGGGAACGACGCAGATGCCGCGGCTGTACCGCACGGACACGACGATGATGGTCGGGCGGTTCATCGAGAGCAACGACCCGTCGTCGTCCGACATCTACACCAGCCAGCAGCTGGCGACGAGTTACGTCCAGCTCATTAAGCGGCAGCCAGTCCTGCAGGGGGTCATTGATGCCCTGGGCCTGAACACGACGCCGGCCGCGTTGGGCGGGCAGGTCAGCGCCAGCGTCATCCCCCAGACCCAGCTCATCCAGATATCAGTGGTGGACACATCGCCGGAGCGGGCGGCGGCCATCGCCAACGAGATCGCCCACCAGCTCATTCTGCAAAGCCCGACCACGCCGGAGAAGCAGCTCGCCGAGCAGCGCGAGTTCGTTGGGCAGCAGCTTCAGGAACTCAAGGATAAGATGGACGAGGCGAAGAAGCAGAGCGCCCAGCTCGAGAAACGCCTCGCCATCGAGACGAGCGCCCGCGCTATCCAGGACACCCAGACGCAGATTGGGGCGCTTCAGCAGAAGATCACGACGTGGCAGTCGAGCTACGCGACGCTGCTGAACTTCTTCAAGGGCAGCCAGACCAACTCCCTGAGCGTGGTCGAGGCCGCGCCCATCACGACGACCCCGGTCAGCCCCAACGTGTTCCAGAACGTGTTCCTGGCCGCGCTGGTCGGGTTCCTGCTGGCCGTCGGCGCGGCGATTCTGCTGGAGTACCTGGACAACACGCTCAAGAGCAGCGAGGACGTGGAGCGCGTGGTCCACGTGCCGACGCTGGCGAACATCGGGCGCTTTCAGGGCGCGCCGAACCCGACGGACAACCTCATCGCGCTGAACGAGCCGCGCTCGATGATCACCGAAGCGTACCGCATGCTGCGGACGAACCTCCAGTTCACGATGCTGGACCAGACGGAGCCGCGCATCCTGGTGACGAGCGCGCTGCCCGGCGAGGGAAAGACGACGACGGCGGCGAACCTGGCAATCGCCACGGCGCAGACGGGGCGGAAGGTCATCCTGCTCGATACCGACCTGCGGCGGCCGTCGCTGCACAAGTTGTTCGGCATTCAGAACCGCATCGGCCTGACCAACCTCCTGCTCGACGACAACCTGGCGCTCGAGTCGGCGCTGGCGGAGACGCCGGTGGCGGGGCTGCTGGTGCTGCCGAGCGGGCCGCTGCCGCCGAACCCGGCTGAGTTGGTCGGGTCGAAGGCGATGCAGCGGCGCGTGGCCGAGTTGCAGAAAATGGCGGACATCCTGGTGTTCGACAGCCCGCCGGTGCTGGCGGTGGCTGATGCGACGATCCTGGGTTCGATGACCTCCGGCGTGGTACTGGTGGTGGACGCCGGGCGGACGCGGGCCGACGCGGTGGAGCGGGCGAAGGCGATCCTGGACCAGGTGCAGCTGCGGGTGGTGGGGGTTGTGCTGAACAAGCTGCGGTCGCGGCGCGGCGCCGGCGGCTACTACCACTACTATTACTACTACTCCCAGGGCGGCGACAAGCATCGGCGTCGGGGGAGCCGCTCCGGCAGCGGCGGGACGCTCGGCGCCGGCGGCCGCCCCCCGACGCCAGCGGATGCGACAGAGGCGGGGGACGGTGGGGAATAAGACCCTCACCCCAACCCTCTCCCCGTGGGAGCCGGGAAGTGAGAGCGACTGGAAAGCGAAGGGGTCGTGGCTGGTGAGCAAGAGCATGTAGCCGGGGGGCATTGCCCCTACCTGGGGCTGTGGACGGACCGCGCGTCGAGTTACGCGGATCCGTCAGAGGACAACTACTGTTACGCGACCGGCCGGCCGCGGACGATTGAGCTAGAGCGCCAGGCGACGTATTGCCTGACGGCGGCTTGCACGGCCTGCCCGCGCTACGTGCCGCTACCGGCCGCGCCCGCGCCGCGCCCCATCGCGCCGCCGGTCGAGGCGCCGATTCCGGTGGAGGACGTGCCCGATGTGCCGGCGCCGCGCGGCGGGCTGGCGGGTTACTTCGAGCGGGCGTCGAAGCTCGAACTGGTTGGGTTGACCGCGCTCGTCATCGCGGCGCTGGCGTTCATCGGGGTGTACGTGTTTGTGACGCGGCCGCGCTTCCCAACGGTGCAATCGGCCACGCCGTCAGCCCTCGCCGCCACTTTGGGGACGGCGACGCCGCGGGGGGTGCTGCCGGGGGGGCGCGCGGGGGGCGCCGACACAGCGACGCCAACGCCGCCGGTCGGCACGCCGACGCCCGACCGGGCGCTCGCCCAGAACGTGGTGTTCCAGGCGACGCCGACGCTGGTGGCGGGGCAGCAGATGGCCGTCCTCAGCCCGAGTGGGAACAGCGTGGGGTGGGTGAGCAGCGGCGACCGCGTCAACCACTTCGGCGACCGCAACCTGCACGCTGGCACGTTCGACGGGCAGCAGTACTACAGCGGCTTGCAGTTCAACCTCGCCACCATTCCCCAGGGGTCGCGCATCCAGAGCGCCCAGGTGGAGCTTGTCGGGCTGAGCGGGGAGAACATGGCGAGCAGCGGGCAGTGGGCGCTGCGCCTGCTCGACGCGACGGCCGACGCCAACTGGCCCTCGATGACGTTCGAGCGACTGCGCGACGCGCCCATGACGGACACCATCGGCGGCTACCTGGAGCCGAAAGACCTGTCGCCGAAGGGGGTGAACACCTTTGTGTTCACGGACGCCCAGCGGCAGGAGCTGGAGCGGCGGCTGGCGAACCGCCTGGTGTCGTTCCGCATGGACGGGCCGAGCGGGACGGCGAAGAACCTGTTCAGTTGGGATACCGGGTACGGCGGCGGGTTTGGCAATCGGCCGGTGCTGCGGGTCATCTACCAGCCGCCGCCCACCCTGACGCCGATCGTCATCACCAACACGCCCGCGCCGGCGAACCTGGCGACAGCGGCGGCGATGGTGGTGCGGGCCACGGAGCAGGCGAAGCAGTTCGGCACGCCGACGCCGTTCCCGACCAACGTCGTGACGGCCCCGCCGCCTATCGTCGTCGTGGCGACGGAGACGCCGCGCAATCCGGCGACAGCCGAGTGGCAGCGCGTCGAGGCGCAGGCCATCGTCCTGCTGTACGGCACGCCGACGCCGTACCCGACGGGGGTCGAGGTGCAGACGGCGACGCCGATTCCGACACCCGGCCCGACGGATACACCGCTGCCGACGGAGATACCCTCGCCGACGATCACGCTGACGCCGCTGCCGCTGCTCATTCCCGTCGAGAAGCTCGGCATCCCGACGACGACGGCGACGCCCTACCCGACCATCACACCGGTGGTCCTGCCGGACGTCCTCAAGGGCAAGATCGCCTTCGTCTCGGACCGCATGGGCAAGGACGCCGTGTTCGTCGTCAACCCGGACGGCAGCGGGATGTCCTGGCTGACCAACCGCTGGGCCTACGACAAGGCCCAGGAGTTGGAGCGGGTGTCGCCGGACCGGGCGCGCATGCTGTTCGTGCGGGCGGGCCATGCCCAGGACATCGAGAAGCTGCCGAACGGCAACAAGGTCTCGGTCGAGAAGCCGAACGTGGAAGTCTGGGTCAAGGAGTTCTCGAACGGCTGGGAGTGGAACCTGACGACGGGGCAGCGGACGACGTATGACCCGGTGTGGTCGCCGGACGGGACACAGGTGGCGTTCGTGTCGGAGCAGTCGGGCAACGACGACATCTACCTGATTGACCCGCACAGCAAGGATGAGAAGCGGCTGACGACCAGCACGTGGGAGTGGTACAAGCACCCGACGTATTCGGCGGATGGCAAGCAGATCGTGTTCTGGTCAAACCGCGACGGGCGCAAGGGGTTGTGGATCATGAACGCCGACGGGTCGGACCAGCGGCGGCTGCTGGACAGCGCATACAACGATTGGGACCCCATATGGATCAAGTAAGCGTTGGGGAGAACCGATGAGAGTCATGGTGACGGGGGGGGCGGGGTTTATCGGGTCGCACGTGGTGGATGCGTTCCTCGAGCAAGGCCACGCTGTGTGTGTCGTGGACGACCTCTCGACCGGGCGCGCGGCGAACGTGAACCCGGCGGCGCGTTTCTACGACGTAGATATCCGAGGCGCCGACCTGGCCGAGGTGTTCGCGGTGGAGCGGCCGGATGTGGTGAGCCACCAGGCGGCGCGGGCGAACGTGCGCGAGTCGCTGGACAAGCCGCTGCTGTACGCTGACGTCAACGTGCTGGGGTCGCTGAACGTGCTGGAGTGCTGCCGCAAGCACGGCGTGCGCAAGGTCATCTACGCCTCGACGGGGGGGGCGTCGTATGGTGAGCCGCATGTGCTGCCCGTGCCGGAGGACCACCCGGTCAACCCGCTGGACCCGTATGGGGCGAGCAAGCACCACGTGGAGCACTACCTGTATCTGTATCGGTATAACTACGGGCTGGAGTACACCATCCTGCGCTACCCGAACGTGTTCGGGCCGCGCCAGGACCCGCACGGGGAGGCGGGGGTCGTGGCGATCTTCACCGGGCAGATGCTCGGTGGCGGGCAGCCGCTCATCAACGGGACGGGCGAGCAGGAGCGCGACTTCGTGTACGTGTCCGATGTGGCGCGGGCGAACCTGATCGCGGCCGAGCGCGGGGACGGGGGGACGTACAACATCGGGAGCGGCGTCGGCACATCGGTGAACCGGATTTACGAGCGGCTGGCGGCGCTGACGGGCTACAACGCGCCCGCCGCGCACGGGCCGGGCAAGCCGGGCGAGGTGTACAAGATATACCTGGACGCGACGCGGGCGCGGCAGGAGCTAGAGTGGACGCCGCAGGTGTCGCTGGACGATGGCCTGGCGCGTACCGTCGCCTTTTTCAAGGAATCGTTATTCGTTTCGTCCTCTGCCCCGAGCCGGGTAGAGGGGCGTGCGGGGGAGGCGCTATGAGACACCGCGTAGGATGGATGGTCCTCGCCGCCGCCGCCTTGATCGTGGCCGCCCTCTTCGTGGGGGCGAGCGCGTTCGGGGTGGGCAGCGCGCAGGCCGCGCCCGACGCAGCGACGGAAACGGTCGTGATCCTGGTGGACTACACGACCGCGAACAACGCTCACCGCGTCATGGGGACGGTCGTCGCCAATCGGCCGGTCACCGGCCAGACACTGTCGGACTGGAGCTTCAGCGGCTCGTTCGATGGGCGGGCGGTGACGGCGTCGGGCAAGGTGCTGGAGATCTGGCAGGCGCCGACGGTGGTGCGCATGGTGTGCTATCAGTTGCACACCTCGTTCGACTGGCTGCTGCTGCTGGTGCGGGAGGGGTTGGTGCGGCAGGATGCCCAGAGCCTGCTGATGTTCACTTTCCACTATCCCCAGTGGCCGAACGAGGCGCCGCGCGATGGCGCCTTCGCCATCGGCATCAACGGCTGGATCCACCCGCCGGGGACGCCGAACGGTCAGCTGTCGTACATGATTACGCAGCCCGGCGCGGTGAGCGGCGGTAGCCCGAGCCAGGGCGTCGCCCAGGGGCCGACGCCGATCAAGCGCCTGCCGGGCAAACTGCCGGGCGGCGTGAAGCCGGCGCCGATCCCGCTCAGAGAGCGCCTCGCCGACATCGTTCCCTGGATCCTGGAACACTAAACTCCTCCCTCACCCTCAGCCCCTCTCCCACAAGGGGAGAGGGGGGGCCAGATGGTTTTCTCCCCTTCCCCCCACTGTGGGGGAAGGGGTAGGGGGATGAGGGGCTGGGATTGGAGACCGTTATGGTCGTCATTCTATTGGTGCTGACGGGCGTGCTGCTCGTCGTGGCGAGCCGGTTCGTAGGGCGCTCAAAGCCAGAGTCATCTGCGGCGGCGAAGACATCGCCGTCCCTCCTACGGCGCGGGCTAGGCTGGGCGCTGCTCATCGTCGGCAGCCTGACGCTGCTGCTCGGCGTGGCGCTGGGCAGCCTGCGCATCTACCTGGCCGCGCAGACGGCGGCGCTGCCGCCCGTTGAGGTGAGCGCGCCGATCGGGGGGCCGGCTGTGACGGCCCCGATTGGCGGCAATGCCGCGCCGGTCGAGATCGCCAGCAGCAGCGGAGCCGCGCCCTCGCCCGCCTCGGCGGCCGGGTCGGTCGCGGGGCCGGTTCAGGCGGCGCATCTCCCGCCGACACAGATCACCATCCCGCGGCTCGGCGTGAGCTACCCCGTGACGCTGAGCGACTATGACTATCAGCTGCGCTTTCGGGCGGTCGGCTGGATCGTCGGCACGGCGTTCCCGGGCGAGGCGGGCAACATGGTCTTCTACGGCCAGGCCGAAGGCCCCTATGCAACCCTCGACAGGCTCGGCGAGCTGCGGCCGGGTGACGACATTGTGATTGGCGCCGACGGCGGCCAGCGCCACTACCGTGTGCGGACGGTGTCCCAGGTCTCCCAGGACAACGTGGACGTGGTCGCGCCCACCACGAGCGCCGTCGCTACCTTCATTACTGATGTGCCGGACAACGAGCAGCAGCGGCTCGTCGTCGTGGCGGACCTGGCTCCCTGACCGAGGCCCCTCCCCCCCATTCTCCAGCGTGTCGCGGCAATTCGATATTCCACAAACAATGTCTGTCTACCCGCGAGCAACCGCGAGTATCTGACCAGGAGGGCCGGATGCGTCCTTTTCATCACGCGTGGCGTGCGAGTCGGATTTCTTTGATCGGCGGCGTTCTCCTCGTCCTGCTGTTCGTGACAGTCTCGTCGGCGCTCGCGGAAGGGCCAGCGGGCGGCTCGCTTGGCGCGGCCGCCCAGGGCGCGGCTGTGCAGCACACGCGGCCGAGCGGCGGCTACACCCGCACGGCGACGCCCGTCAGCGCGTTCACGCCGGGGCTGAACTCCGCCGTGATCGGTGTCGCTGCGCGAGCCAACCACACCTGCGCCTTGACGGTCTCCGGCGGGGTGAAGTGCTGGGGCGCGAACGATGTCGGCCAGCTCGGCGACGGCACGAAGCTGCTGAACGCGGCGCCAGTGGACGTGGTCGGGCTGAGCAGCGGCGTCGTCGCCATCACGGCGGGTGACGCGCACACATGCGCCCTGACAGGCAGCGGCGGCGTCAAGTGCTGGGGCGATGCGACGTTCGGCGAGCTTGGCAATGGGACTGCCGGCTTCGGGCAGTACAGTAGCACGCCGGTGGATGTGACCGGGCTGACCGGCGGTGTCGCGGCGGTCGTAGCGGGCGGCACGAACACGTGCGCCATCACGACGGCGGGCGTGCTCAAGTGTTGGGGCGACAACTACAGCGGGCAGCTTGGCAATGGCAGCGCCGGCCCCGGCCTGTTCAGCGCCACGCCTGTCAATGTCACTGGCCTGGGGACGGTGAATGTGGCGGCGGTCGCCGTCGGTGGGATGCACGTCTGCGCCCTCATGGGCGACGGCAGCGTGAAGTGCTGGGGCAGCAACAGCGACGGCCAGCTCGGCAATGGCAGCGGCGGTTTCGGCCAGGTGAGCGCCACGCCGGTGAATGTGAGCAGCCTCGGCATGGATACGGTTGCCCTCGTCGCGGGCCAGTATCACACCTGCGCTCTCGCCAATCCCGGCACAGTCAAATGCTGGGGCCAGAATAGCGCGGGGCAGCTGGGCAATGGGACGAACACGGCCAGCAACACGCCGGTCAGCGTGGTGACCAGTGTCGGCGGCCCGGCGCTCAACAATGTGTTGACGTTGGCGGCCGGCGGCAGCCACACCTGCGCCACGACGGCCGGCCCGGCGGGCGTGAAGTGTTGGGGCGACAATAGCTATGGGCAGTTGGGCAACCTCAGCCTCACCGCCAGCAACCTGCCGATGGATGTGACGGTCAGCCCCCTCACCAGCGCGCTCAAGGCCGGTGGCGGGCAACAGACGGCCGGGGCGCTGCAAGCCATCGTCTTGGTGATCGCCGGCGGCGAACACACGTGCGTCGCCAGCAGCATGGCCGGCGTCATCTGCTTTGGCTCGAACCTGTTCGGCCAGCTTGGCGACCCGCAGTCGGGCAACTTCAGCGCCGTTCCGGTCGGCGTGGCCGGCCTCCGGAGCGGCATGATACAGGTCTCGGTGGGCGTGTGGCACGCCTGCGCCGTGACCAGCGACAACCACGTGCGCTGCTGGGGGTCGAACCAGTTCGGGCAGTTGGGCAATGGCTTCGTCAGCGGCACGAACCCATCGCCGGTGGCGGCGCTCGACAGCGCGACGGATCTGCCCGTGGCGAACATCAGCCAGGTCGCGGCGGGCGGCGACCACACGTGCGCCCTGACCAGGACCGGCGGCGTCAAGTGCTGGGGCGGCAACTACGCCGGACAACTCGGTGATGGCACGCAGATTCAGCGCACCGAGGCGGTAGATGTCGTCGGCCTGCAGAGCGGCGTTGTCGCCATTGCCGCCGGCGACAATCACACCTGCGCCTTGATGGCGACCGGCGGCGTCAAGTGCTGGGGCGCGAACTACGCGGGCCAGCTCGGCAATGGCACGACAACTCAGAGTCTTGTGCCGGTGGACGTGAGCCTGCCCGGCGGCGCGCAGGCCACCGCCATCTCAGCCGGCAACGCTTTCACGTGCGCCCTCATGTCCGATAAGAGTATCTTGTGCTGGGGCAGCAACGGCAGCGGTCAGCTCGGTAACGGCGGGACGGGCCAGAGCAGCACGCCGGTGAGCGTGATCGGGTTGGGCGGGCCGGCGACGGCGGTCACGGCGGGCGGCTCGCAGGCGTGCGCGCTGCTGGCCTCGACTGGCATCGTCTGCTGGGGTGAGAATAGCAGCGGCCAGCTCGGCAATGGCACGACGACGAACAGCAGCACGCCGGTAGGCGTCATCGCGCCGGCGCTGGCGGCGGCGCGGAGCAGCAGCCCCTTGACCGGCGCTAAGAGCGTGGAGGCGGGCTACTACCACACCTGCGCGCTGATGAATGATGGCAGTGTGCTGTGCTGGGGGAACAACAGCAGCGGTCAGCTTGGCGTACCGACGGTCGTAAGCTACAGCGCGACGCCGGTCGGTGTCTCGCTCCCGTCGGCCATGCAGGGCATAGGCGGCGGCGGCTTCTCGACGTGCGCCCTGAGCGCGGGCGGCGGCGTCACCTGCTGGGGCAACAACATCTACGGCCAGCTCGGCGCGGGGGTGATGAACTTCGTCACCAGCCCGGTCAACCTCGTCAAGTCGGTCGGTACGCTCGCCAGCGGCGCGGCCAGCACGTGCCTCCTGACGGGCAGCGATGTTCTCAAGTGCTGGGGCAGCAATAGCGCCGGGCAGCTCGGCAACCCGGCGGCCGGCGCGGGCAGCGCGACCCCGGTGACTGTTGTCGTGAGCGGTGGCGGCAGCCCGCTGGCGAACGCGAGCCTCGTCGCGGCCGGCGGCGACCATACTTGCGCGCGCATCTCAGACGGCAGCGTGCAGTGCTGGGGCAGCAACAGCGCCGGGCAGCTCGGTAACCCGGTGGCGGGCGGCAGTCAAACCCCGCTGGCCGTGACCGGCCTCGGCGGGGCGGCGCTCCAGGTGGCGGCGGGCGCGAGCCACACCTGCGCGCTGATGAGCGATGGCACGGTCAAGTGCTGGGGCGCGAACAGCGCGGGCCAGCTCGGTAACGGCACGGTCGGCGCGGGCGGCGCGACGCCGGTGACCGTCCTCAACAACGACGGCTCGACGCTGACGGGCGCGGTGTTCATCGCGGCCGGCGGCAACCACACGTGCGCCCTGTTGGTCGGCGGTGGGGTTCGCTGCTGGGGGTCGAACGCGAGTGGCGAGCTAGGCAACCCGGCCGCCGTGGGTAACAGCCCGAAGGCCGTGGACGTGCTGACGGCCAACCCGGGCGGCGTTCTCAAGGGCGTTGTGTCCCTGGCGGCGGGCGGCGCGCACACGTGCGCGGTGCTCATCAGTGGCGAGGCAGCGTGCTGGGGATCGAATGCTGCGGGCCAGCTCGGCGTTCCCTCGGTGGGCAGCATGAGCGGGACGGCCGTCATCGTGCCGGAGACGTCGGGCGGCCCGGTTCTGGTGAACGTGGACGCGATGACGGCGGGCAGCTCGCACACCTGCGCGCTCATCGTGGGCGGCGGCGTGAAGTGCTGGGGGAGCAACGCGGCCGGCCAGCTCGGCAACGCGGCCGCGGGCGTGAGCGCAGCGACGCCGGTGGATGTGACCGGGTTGGCGAGCGGAGCGGTGGCGCTGGCGGCCGGCGATAGCCACACGTGCGCGCTGCTCGGCAGCAACGCGGTCACGTGCTGGGGCGCGAACGACAGCGGGCAGCTTGGGGCGGCGGGGAGCGGTGGGGCCAGCCCGACGACGGTCGGCGGCCTGACACAGCCGGTCGCTTTCACCGGCTCGGCCAGCCGCAGCGGGACGAGCGCCACGCTCAACGGCCAGGTGATCGCCAACGCGGCGCAAGCGTCGTATGTCTTCCAGTACGCCCAGAGCTTCGCCTACGGCGCTCAGTCCGCCACAGGCAGCGCGAGCGGTAGCGGGGTGACGGGCGTGCTGACGGTGCTGACCAACCTGATGCCCGGCCCCTACCACTACCGCACGGACACCACCAATAGCGCTGGCGTGGCCCTCGGCCTGAACCACTGGCTCCCGACGGTCGAGACGCCGACCAACGTTGTGTTCAGCGCCTTCACGTCGAGCGCCCTCGGCAACAACGTGACGCTGAAGTGGACCACCTCCACCGAGGTTGACGTTGTTGGCTTCCGCCTCTATCGCAGCGCCAACGAGAACGATGGCTTCCAGGCGATTGGGCCGGACCTGATCCCCAGCCAGCTCGACCCGAACGGGGCCAGTTACAGCTACGATGACTTGAACGCCCCGAACGGCCAGTGGTACTACAGGATCGAGGCGGTCGGCGGAACAGGCCAGATTACAGCGACGGCCGGGACCGACGTCGGTCGCCCTGCCGGCGGCGCCGACCTACCGCATGTTCCTGCCGCTCATCGTGCGGGAAGCGACAAGCCTGCGCTAGGCGCAGCGCCTGCGGCGTCAACGTCGCCGCATCTTCTCGAAAGCGAAACTCCCAGCCCTGCGCGTGGCGCGTAGGCTGGGAGTTTCTTGTTGGGCGGGTCGGTTTAGTAGCGGTTGGATCGGCTGTTGCCGCCCGAGCGGTAGCCGCCATTGCCGCCGCTGCTCTTCTCCTGGGCTTCATTGACCCGGAGCTGGCGGTCGTCAAGGGTGTAGCCGTCAAACTGGGTGATCGCGGCGCGCGCGGCGCTGCTGTCGGCCATTTCCACGAAGCCGAAGCCGCGCGGTCGGCCGGTTTCCCGGTCGGTGGGGAGATGGATGTCAACCACTTCGCCGGCTTGGCTGAAGAGCTGGCGGAGAGTGGCGTCGTCGGTATTGTACGACAAGTTACCAATGTACAGTCGGTTGCTCATGAAGAATCCTTCTTCGGTTTGCGGCAGAGCCGCGAGTCAGCGCGATAGAGTTACACGAGCAGGCACGGCTGACAGTAGTAGACCTGATGCGTGACTAGGGTAGCGCGGAGGCGGGGGACGAAAATCGCTCGCAGACGCGAAACCGGGAGGACGAAGAAAAGAAGCATAGTCTGATATTGCGATTACGTCAAATCCTGCGTTGCCAACTGTGCCGCCGCCACGGCCACCTGCCCCAGGCTGATGCCGCCGTCGTTGGGCGGAACCTGCCGATGCTGCACGACATCCAGGCCCGCCGCGCTCAGCGCCGCGACCATGCGCTGGACCAGCAAGCGGTTCTGAAAGCAGCCGCCGCTCAACGCCACGCGCGGCTCACCGACCCCCGTGGCGACGCGCGTGGCTGCGGCGACGAGGGCGTTGTGGAAGCGGGCGGCTATCACAGCGGGAGCCACGCCGCCGCCGATGTCGGCGACGATGGCGGCGATCATGGGCCGCCAGTCGAGGACCACCGGCGCATCGCCGCCCGGCGTCACGAGGGCGATGTCGTACCCGTCGCGCACGCGCGGGTCGGCGATGTTTTCCAGGGCCATCGCCGCCTGTCCCTCGAACGTCACGTCGCGGTGCAGCCCTAACAGCGCCGCGATACCGTCGAACAGGCGGCCGGCGCTCGTCGTCAGGGGCGCGTTCACGCCACGCTCGATCATCTGGGCGAACACTCGACGCTCGGCGGGCGCGGCCAGCCGCGTCAGCAGCGTCCGAGGCAGCCTCGCCCAGTGTCTCCCACAGGAGCGCGAGCGCGACACGGCGGGGCTGGCGCACGGCGGCATCACCGCCCGGCAGGCGAAATGGCCGCAGGTGAGCCACCCGCTTGTACGCGGGAAGCATCGCCGACGAGAAACTCTCCCCCCAGATCGCCCCTGTTCGGTCGTAGCCCGTGCCGTCCCACGTCACGCCGGAGCGCTGTCCCCTCGACGCCGGGCGTCGGCGAGACACGCGCCGGTGGTGGGCGTGGTGGTGCTGCACGGGGATGCGGGCCACAGCGGCGCGCGGCCCAGTCGTCGCTGATCGTCTGCGCCCACTCCGTAGACACATAGGCCGGGTGCATGTCATGCGCGATTGCGGCCGGCGCGGCCTCATACAGGCGCAGGAAATCGGCGATGACGCGCTCGAAAGCGCCCAGGGCTTCGACAGTCTCCAGGTCGCCGATGTGCTGGCTGATGAACGCCTGCCGGCCGATGCTCAGGGCGACGGTGTTCTTGAGGTGCGCGCCGACGGCGAGGATTGTCGGGGCGGGACGCTTCAGCAGCAGTGGCAGGGCACGCATAGCCCTGCGCCCGGGCGCAAGAGACGCGGCGTCTCGTCGGGCAGCCAGGCGATGCTGTCGTCAACGTGGCGGGCGATGGGGCGGTCGTGGACGAGGAAGGCGTCGGCGATAGGACCGAGCCGAGCCAGCGCGTCGTCGTTGTCAATGCAGATCGGCTCGTCGGTCAGGTTACCGCTCGTGGCGACGATGGGAAAGCCTGTCGCCGCGAGCAGAAGGTGGTGCAGCGGCGTGTACGCCAGCATGATGCCCAGGGTCGCGGTCTCCGGCGCCACGTTCGGCGCAACGGGCGCATCGGGCCTGGCGGGGAGCAGGACAATCGGCGCTTCCGGCGACGCGAGCAGCGCCGCTGCGGCCGGTGACACGTGACATAAGGCGTGGGCTTGCGCCAGTCCCGCGCCATCACGGCAAACGGCTTGTCGCGGCGCGGCTTCCGCTCGCGCAGGCGCGCGACGGCGTCGGCGTTCCGCGCGTCCACCATCAGGTGGAACCCGCCGAGACCTTTGGCCGCCACGATCTGCCCGCTCCGTAGGACGGCGGCCGCGCCCCCAATGGCGTCTTCGCTGCGGGCAGCGACAACCCGGCGATCATCCCCGCCCTGCCGAGCCAGCAACGCGACGCTGGGGCCACACACGGGGCATGCGTTCGGCTGGGCGTGAAAGCGGCGGTCGAGCGGGTCGGCACTCGGCGGCGCACGCCGCGCACATCTCGAACAGGCGCATCGTCGTGTAGGGCCGATCATATGGCAGCGCCTCGATGATGGTGAAGCGCGCCCGCAATTGGTGCAGTTGGTGAAGGCAGTGATGAAGGCGGTTTGCGGGGTCGCGAATGTCGGCGAGGCAGTCGGGGCAGGTGGTTATCCGGCAGGGATGATGGCGACGTGGTCTTCACGCCCTGCGGCCGCTGACGGATCTCGAAGCCGCATAGCCTACGGGGTCGAGCTGCGCCACGTCCACCGCCCCAATGACCGAGCGGGGCGGCTCGTCATGACGACGGCCGGCGAAATCGGCCAGCTGCGCCTCGCCCTCGACCTCGATCACCACGCTGCTCGCCGTTGATGACCCAGCCGGCGACGTCGGCGAGGCCCGGCGGCGAGGCGGTAGACGAAGGCGAAGCCATCTCGGCACCGCGCCCTGGATTTCGATCCGCAAGCTGGCGCACGCTCAACTGCCCCCTGAACCAGGCCTGGCCGCAGGTCGCTCCGTGATTTCAGCATGGAAGTGCAAATCGTGCTCGCGCTGGAGAGCCATCTCCACAGCTTTTGCCAGCTTCAAGGGCGGACAGGTGAAAGGGCGGCAGGCTCGTCCCCACTTAACTCCCTGCCCCGCTGCGCTTGCTCTCCTCCTCCCCCACCTGAGGAGTGGGGTTGGGGGATGGAGGAGGGGCACAGTGAACCGTAGTATACTCGCCCGATGGCGGCGGCAAGGGCCGGGCTGTGGTATAATGGGGCTGAGAGAAGGAGGACAACCATGAAGTCCCGTGAGTTTGCGGCCCAGCCGCCGGACGTTGTTCTCAACCAACCGCCCCCGCTGCAAGACTACAACCTGTACGCCGACGACACCCCGCTGCGTGAGGCCGTCCACCGTGAGGGCGGCGGCTGGATCGAGGCGCAGGCGTGCGACTTTGGCGCGCTGCTCGGCCGCGCCGAGACGCTGGGCCTGGGCCGCCTCGCCAACGAGTACACCCCCGTTCTCCACAGCTACGACCGCTTCGGCCGCCGCATTGACGAGGTCGAGTACCACCCGGCATACCACGAGCAGATGCGCATGGGCGTGGCGTGGGGGCTGCACGCCCTGCCGTGGACGAGCGACCGCCCCGGCGCCCACGTCGCCCGCGCCGCCCTGGACATGCTGCGCCACCAGATTGACGAAGGGCCGAGCTGCCCGCTCACCATGACCTTCGCCGTCATCCCCGCCCTGCGCCAGCAGCCCGACGTCGCCGCCGAGTGGGAACCCCGCGCCCTCTCGACCGAGTACGACCTCGCTTCATACGGCGCCTGGAGAAGCGCGGCGTCCTGTTCGGGATGTCCATGACCGAGCGCCAGGGCGGCTCCGACGTGCAGTCCAACACGACCCGCGCCGCGCCGACGGACGCGCCCGGCGAGTACCGCCTGACCGGGCACAAGTGGTTCTGCTCCGCCCCGATGTGCGACGCCTTCCTCGTCCTGGCCCAGGCCCCCGGCGGCCTGTCGTGCTTCCTCCTGCCGCGCTGGACGCCGGACGGCGAGCGCAACGCCTTCCACATCCTGCGCCTCAAGGAGAAGGTTGGCAACCGCTCCAACGCCTCCAGTGAGATCGAGTTTCGCGGCGCGTGGGCGCGCATGATCGGCGAGGAGGGGCGGGGGGTGGCGACGATCATCGAGATGGTGCGCCATACCCGGCTCGACTGCGCCCTCGGCTCCGCCGCCACCCTGCGCCGCGCCGTGGCCGAGGCGACGCACCACGCCGCCTACCGCTACGCCTTCGGCCGCCGCCTGATTGACCAGCCGCTCATGCAGAACGTCCTGGCCGACCTGTGCCTGGAGTCCGAGGCGGCGACGGCGCTGGCGATCCGCCTGGCGCGCGGCTTCGACCAGGCCGCCACCAGCGAGAGCGAGGGCCTGTTCACGCGCATCGTCACCGCCGTCGCCAAGTACTGGGTGACCAAGCGCGCCATCGCCGGCGTGACGGAGGCGCTGGAGTGCCTGGGCGGCAACGGGTTCGTCGAGGAGTCGCCCATGGCGCGGCTCTACCGCGACGTGCCCGTCAACGCGATCTGGGAGGGGTCCGGCAACGTGCAGTGCCTGGACGTGCTGCGGGCGGCGCGCAAGGAGCCGGCGACCGTCGAGGCGCTGCTGGCCGAGGCGCGCCTGGCGCGGGGCGCGAACGCCGACTTCGACCGGCGGCTGGGGCGGCTGGAGCGCGCGCTGCGGGACCCGGCCGACGCCGAGGCGCGGGCGCGAAGCGTCGTCGAGGACATGGCGCTGACACTGCAAGCCTCGCTGCTCCTGCGCCACGCGCCCGCCGCCGTGAGCGACGCATTCTGCGCGGCGCGGCTGGGCGACGACGCGCGGCTCACCTTCGGCGCGATACCGCCGGGCATGGACTTTGGGGCTATAATTGAGCGGTCTCGACCCAAATTAAACTAACACTGGAGACGACATCGTGGAACGCACCCTGTTTCTCATCAAGCCCGACGGCGTGCAGCGCGGGCTAATCGGCGAAATCATCGGCCGCATTGAAGCGCGCGGCCTCAAGCTCGTGGGCATGAAGTTCATGGCGGTTCCCCAGGCGCTGGCCGAGGAGCATTACGCCGTCCACAAAGGCAAGCCGTTCTACCCGGGCCTGATCGAGTACATCACCTCGTCGCCGGTCGTCGCGTGCGTGTGGGAAGGCCCCCGCGCCATCGAGATCGTGCGGCAGACCGTGGGCGGCACGCGCCCCCACGAGGCCGCGCCCGGCAGCATCCGCGCCGACCTGGCGGTCATGGTCGGGCGCAACCTGGTCCACGCCTCGGACGGTCCGGAGACCGCCCAGACCGAAGTCGCCCTGTGGTTCAAGCCGGCGGAGCTGACGGACTGGGAGCGCGCCCTCGACAAGTGGATTCTGGAGTAGCTACAACACGAACTCGCGCCGCGCCTCGACGTATCGCAGGTCGCGGGTGAGTCTCAAGAACGTCAGTCGGTCTACGACGGCGCGGTCGTCGAGGTTCAGCGTTTCCGCCTCGCGCCGCGCCATCTCATATCGTTCGCGGTCCAGCGCGAGTTTCGCCGGCGCGAACGGGTCATACGCCTCGGGCCGCCGCCCGAAGAACCCCAGGCCGATGTGCGGCACGAACTCGATATCGGGGATGCGGTACGGCGCGGGCGGGCCGTCATATAGCGCATCGTGGAGCCGTACCATGTCCGCGCGCCCTTCCTGCAGCGTCAGGAACAGCCAGTAGTCCCACGACAGATGAAAGCCCGCAATGTGGATAGGGAACGGCCGCCACGCCCGCAGCACGCCCTCGATGTGCGCCGTCAGCGCCGCCTCGCCCACCTCCTCCGGCACAGGGTAGATGAGCGTGAAGTGGGGGCGCAGCGTCCCGGCCCAGGGGTTGTATTTCGCCGCGAACGCTTCGATGCGCGCCGTGTCAATGTTGGGGAAGTGAACCAGGGCGTAGTACACGCGGCCCTACCTGTCGGCCAGGATAACGAAGAAATCCTCCGGCGCGGCCTCCGTCTCGCCGAAGGACATGAAGCAGGCGAGGTCGCGGAAGCCCGCGCGCCTGACCATGTCGCCGTACTGCGCCTCGGTGTATGCCTGGGTCGTCGCGGCGTAGCGCGTGACGGCGCAGTCCGCCGTGACGACGACGTAGTACCGCTCGGTCGCCGCCGCCGCCGCCTCGTCCCAGGCGCTCTCCTTCAGGACGATGTGCGGCGCATCGGAGAACAGCCCCTTGTCGGCCGCCCACCATGTCGCCGCCGCCTGCCCCATGCGCTGGACACTCTCGAACGTCGAGACCTCCAGCAGCAAGCGCCCGCCCGCCTTCAACGCCGCGCACGCCCTGCGTAGAATCAGGGCGGCGTCTTCCGGGCGAAAGACATTCAGCTCGCCGTAGATGAGCATGACCAGGTCATAGCCGCCGCCGTAGTCGGCGTGGCGTATGTCGGCCTGGACGTAGCGGCACATCAGCGCCTCGTTCTCGGCCCTCTCCGCCGCGTAGGCGATGGAGGCGGGCGAGAAGTCTATGCCGACGCAGCGGTGGCCCCGCCGGGCGAGGCGCTCCATGTAGAGGCCCGGCCCGCAGCCTAGGTCGAGGATGCGTGACGGCTGCCGGCCGAGGACGATGCGGTCAATCCAGTCCACGTGGCGGTGTATCGTAGCGGCGCGGCGGCTGGCCGCGTCGTGCGCCTGCGAGAGGTGCTCCCGCAGCATGCGGCGGCTGAAGTCAGGCTCGTTCCAGGGGATCTTGTCGCCCTCGGCACACGGCAAGGGCGCCGTGCGCTGGACGATGTCGGTCAGGTTCATAGTCCCTTCCCTCCTCCGCCTGCCATTGTAGGTCGCGCCGCGCGCTGTGTCAACCGACGAATCACGCCAATTTGGAGCGTGCTTCCGCTGCCGCGTATACTTGCGAGACTTGAAAGGGAGGACTAGCATGGCGCAGACGATTCCGACACGGGCCGAGGTCGCCAAAGAGCATACCTGGAACACCGAGAGCATTTTCCCCACCGAGACGGCCTGGGAGGCGGAGGCCGCGGCCATCGTCGCGGCGCTGCCGGAGCTGGAGCGGTTCAAGGGCCACCTGGGCGATGGTCCCCAGGTGCTGGCCGACTACTTCGCCGCCGCCGAGGCCGTGGCCCACCGCCTGGGCAAGGTCGTGGTGTACGCCGGCATGGGCGCGGCGGTGGACATGGCCGACGGGGCGGCGCAGGCGCGCAGCGACCAGGCGCGCGGGCTGGCGGCGCGGGCCGCAGCGGCGACGGCGTTCGCCGAGCCGGAGATGATCGCGGTCGGCTTCGACACCCTGCGCCACTGGCTGGACAGCGAGCCGCGCCTGCGCGTCTACGCCCATTACCTGGACCGACTGGAGCGGCGCCAGGCGCACGTGCGCTCGGCCGAGGTCGAGGAGGCGCTGGGTGGCGTCATGGACCCGTTCCGCACGGCGTCCGCCACCCATAGCGTCCTCGCCAACGCCGATCTCGTGTTCGAGCCGGCGCGGTCGAGCGGCGGCGACACGCTGGAGGTGGCCCAGGGGACGATCAACGCGCTGCTGACCCACGCGGACCGCGAGGTGCGGCGGACGGCGTGGGAGAACTACGCCGACGCCCACCTGGCGTTCAAGAACACGATGGCGAACGCCCTGGCCGCCGGTGTCAAGCAGGACGTCTTCGTGGCCCGCGCCCGCCGCTACAGCAACTCGCTCGAGGCGGCGCTCGCCCCGAACTTCATCCCGACCGAGGTTTTCTACAATCTGCTGGACGTGTTCCGCGCCAACCTGCCAACGTGGCATCGCTACTGGGACATTCGGCGGCGGGCGCTGGGCGTGACGAAGCTGGCCGCCTACGATGCCCGCGCCCCGCTGACCGACGCGAAGATCGAGGTTCCGTTCGAGGAGGCGGTGGCGTGGATCAGCGAGGGGATGCGGCCGCTAGGCGACGAGTACGTCAGCGCCCTACGGCGCGGCGTGCTGGAGCAGCGCTGGGTGGACATCTACCCGAACAAGGGCAAGCGCATGGGGGCGTTCTCGACCGGCGCGCCTGGCACCCACCCGTTCATCTTCATGAGCTTCAACGACGACATGTTCGGCATGAGCACCCTGGCCCACGAGCTAGGCCACTCGCTGCACTCGTACTACACCTGGCAGACGCAGCCCTTCGTGTATGGGCGCTACGGGCTGTTCGTCGCCGAGGTCGCGTCGAACTTCAACCAGGCGCTGGTGCGGGCGCACCTGCTGGCGTCGAACCCGGACCGCGCGTTCCAGATCAGTGTCATCGAAGAGGCGATGTCCAACTTCCACCGCTACTTCTTCGTCATGCCAACCCTGGCCCGCTTCGAGCTTGAGATCCACGAGCGCATCGAGCGTGGCCAGGCGCTCACGGCGGAGGGGCTGATCGGCCTGATGGCGGACCTGTTCGCCGAGGGCTACGGCCCGGCGGTGGACGTGGACCGTGCGCGCGTCGGCATCACGTGGGCCGAGTTCCACACTCACATGTACAGCAACTTCTACGTCTACCAGTACGCCACGGGCATCTCTGGCGCCCACGCCCTGGCCGAAGGCATCCTGACGGGCCGGCCGGGCGCGGCGGAGAGCTACCTGGCCTTCCTCAAGGCGGGCGGCTCGATGTACCCGCTGGACGCCCTGCGGCTGGCCGGCGTGGACCTGGCCTCGCCCGCCCCCGTCGCGGGGACCTTCGCGGTCATGGCGCGCTACGTGGATCGGCTGGCGGAGCTGGTCGAGTAGCATGAACTCGTACCCACCACCAGACCCATGAAGATGTAAGGTCTCGCCACGCGCAGGTCTTCGAGAGGAAGGAAACGCAAAGGCGCAAAGACGCAAAGGAAGAACACAAGACTGATCTTTCCCTTTGCGTCTCTGCGCCTTTGCGTTACTATCCCATTTTCACAGGAGGTGATCATGACCAGCGATTCGATCGCGCCTGATTTGGTAGAGCGACTGGAGTTTGCGGAGGCCGAAGCGTATGTTGACATGTTCCGCGTCGCGCCGCCCGAGCTGGGCCTGCGCGTCGAGCGCGTCGGCGGCGCGGTGTGCTTGCTCGCGCCATCCCTCCCCATCATCCTGTTCAACAGGGTGGTCGGGCCGGGGCTGCGTGAGCCGGCGGCCGACGCGACAGTGGCGGAGATTGCGGGGCTGTATCAGGCGGCGGGCATTTCCAGGTGGGGTGTCCAACTCAGCCCCTTCGCCCAGCCGCCCGCCCTGTCCGGCTGGCTGGCGGCGCGCGGCCTGCCCAGGCGCGACAACTGGGCGAAGGTCTACCGCGCTGCCGCGCCGCCGCCTCGCGTGGCGACGGACCTGACCGTGACGAGTGTCGGTCGGGACGGGGCGCAGGCGTGGGCGGGGGTGGCGGTGGAAGGGTTCGAGATGCCGCCCTTCCTCGGCGGCTGGCTCGCCGCGAGCGTCGGTGAGCCAGGCTGGCGGCACTACCTGGCCTGGGACGGCGAGACGCCGGCCGCGGCGGCCGCCCTCTACATCTGGGACAACGTCGGCTGGCTAGGGATCGAGGCCACGCGGCCGGCGTACCGGCGGCGCGGCGCCCAGGGCGCCCTGATCGCCCGCAGCATCGCGGACGCCGTTGACCTGGGCTGCCGCTGGCTCGTCGCCGAGACGGACGAGGACACGGCGGAACGCCCTAACCCGTCGTATCACAACATGCTGCGCGCCGGCTTCTCCCTGGCGTACCTGCGTCCGAACTACATCGCAGGCGCGTAAGTCGCGCCCACCTTCCTATCGCGGTATAATTGCCCTTCCACGGCAGAGGAAGGACGCAAGGGACGACATGGCCGACTTGAAGAGCAACATGTCCGAGCGCGCGGCGCTGACGGAAGCCGACGCGGCGCGGCTCGCGTGGGAGTGGTACGGCGTGCGGGCGGTGGCGGCGGCGCTGCCCGGCGAGATGGGGCAGAACTTCCGCCTGCGCGCCGACGACGGGCGCGAGACCATCCTCAAGATTTCCGATCCGTCCGAGTCCTGGGACAGCCTCGATTTTCAGGCGCAGGCCCTGGACCACCTGGCGGCCCACGCGCCGACGCTCCCCGTGCCGCGCGTGCTGCGCGACCGTGACGGGCGGGCGCTTGTCCCGCTGGACGACGATGAGCAACGCTACGCCCGCCTGCTGACGTACCTGCCCGGCCGCCTCCTCGTGGATGTCAACCCGCACCCGCCGGCGCTCCTGCGCGACGTGGGGCGCGTGCTGGGCGAGATGGACGCGGCGTTGCAGAGCTTCAGCCACCCGGCGATGCGGCGCGACTTGAAGTGGGACCTGGCCGGCGCGAGTTGGGCGCAGGAGCATCTCGGCTATCTGCCCGACCCTGCCCGGCGCGCGCTCGTGGAGCGGCTCATGGCGCTGTACGAGGCCGAGGCCGCGCCGCGTCTGCCCGACCTGCGCGCCAGTGTCATCTACAACGACGGCAACGACTACAACATCCTGGTCGGCGGCGACGCGCGAGACCCCAGGGTTGTCGGCGTGTTCGACTTCGGCGACATGACCTACAGCCAGACCGTGGGCGAGGCCGCCATCGCCGCCGCCTACGCCATGCTCGACAAGCCGGACCCCCTCGCCGCCGCCGCCCACGTCGTCGCGGGCTACCACGCCGCGTTCCCGCTGACCGAGGCCGAGCTGGCCGTCCTCTACCCGCTGATTGTGGCGCGGCTGTGTGTGAGCGTCGTCAACTCCGCCTACTGCCGCGCCGTAGACCCGGCCAACGGCCACATGATGATCAACGAGGCCCCGGCGTGGGCGCTGCTGGAGCGCCTGGCCCCCATCTCGCCCACCTTCGCCCACTTCACGTTCCGCGACGCCTGCGGCCTGCCCCCGTCGCCGACGAACGCGGCGGTCGTGGCGTGGCTGACAACGCACGCGGCCGAGATCGGGCGCGTCGTCGCGCCGGACCTGCGGGTCGCGCCGGTCATGTTCACCGACCTGAGCGTGGGCAGCCTCGACCTGGCGAACCCCATCGAGTGGGCCGACACCGAGCTGCTGACGGGCCGTATCTTCGCCGACATTCGGGCGGCGGGCGCGGCGGCGAGTATCGGGCGCTACGGCGAGGTGCGCGGCGTCTACACCAGCGACCCGTTCCGCGCCGAGAGCAACGACGGCCCGGAGTGGCGCACGATGCACATCGGCGTAGATGTCTTCATGGCCGTCGGCGAGCCGGTGTACGCCCCGCTCGACGGCGTCGTCCACAGCTTCACCGACGACGCGGCGGCCCTGGGCTACGGCCCGGTGGTGATGCTCCAGCACGATCCGCCCGACGGACCGCGCTTCTACACCCTCTACGGCCACCTGACCCGCGAGTCCCTGGCCGGTCTGGCCGAAGGGCAACGCCTCCGACGCGGCGAGCAAATCGGGCGTATCGGCGCGGCCGCGGTCAACGGCGGCTGGCCGCCCCACCTGCACCTCCAGATTCTCACCGATACCCTGGAGCGGCGGGGCGACTTCCCCGGCGTGGCGCGCGTCAGCCAGCGGGCCGTGTGGACGAGCGTTTGCCCCGACCCGAACCTCATCCTGGGCATCCCCGCCGCGCGCTTCCCGGCGCGGGAGATGGACACGGCGCAAATCACGGCCATCCGCGCCCAGGCCCTCGGCCCGTCCCTCAGCACGTCCTACGACAAGCCGCTGCACATCGTGCGCGGCTGGATGCAGTATCTCTACGACGCCGAGGGCCGCAAGTACCTGGACGCCGTCAACAACGTGCCGCACGTCGGCCACAGCCACCCGAAGGTCGTGCGGGCGGGCCAGCGGCAGATGGCGGTGCTGAACACGAACACCCGCTACCTGCACGCGAACCTGGCCCGTTACATGGAGCGCCTGACGGCGACCCTGCCCGACCCGTTGCGGGTGTGCTACTTCGTCACCTCCGGCAGCGAGGCCAACGAGCTGGCGCTGCGCATCGCCCGCACCGTCACCGGCCACGATGACACCATCGTGGTCGAGGTTGGCTACCACGGCAATACGACCGGGTTGATTGACGTCAGCCCGTACAAGCACGATGGGCCGGGCGGTCGCGGCGCGCCGTCCCACGTCCGCGCCGCCCCCATCCCCGACGTGTACCGCGGCCTCTACCGCCGCGACGACCCGGCGGCGGGCGCGAAGTACGCGGCCCACGTCGGCGAGATTGCGGCGGAGATGAGCCGCGACGGCGGCGTGGCGGCGTTCATCGCCGAGTCGGCGATGGGCACCGGCGGCCAGATCATCCTGCCCGACGGCTACCTGGCCGCGGCCTACCGTCACGTCCGCGCCGCCGGCGGGCTGTGCATCGCCGACGAGGTGCAGGTGGGCTTCGGTCGGTCGGGCGACCACTTCTGGATGTTCGAGACCCAGGGCGTCGTGCCAGATATCGTGACCTTAGGAAAACCCATCGGCAACGGCCACCCGATGGGCGCGGTCATCACGACGCCGGCGATTGCCCAGGCCTTCGCCAACGGCATGGAGTACTTCAACACGTTCGGCGGCAACCCGGTGTCGTGCGCCATCGGCCTGGCCGTGCTGGACGTCATCGAGGCGGAGGGGCTGCAAGCGCGGGCGCGAGATGTGGGGCGGCACCTGCTGGCCGGGCTGCGGCCGCTGCTGGCGCGGCATCCCATCGTCGGCGACGTGCGCGGCCACGGCATGTTCGTCGGCGTGGAGCTGGTGCGCGACCGCGAGACGCTGGCGCCGGCCGCCGCCGAGGCCGCCTACGCCGCCAACCGGCTGCGCGAGCGCGGTATCCTCCTGAGCACCGACGGCCCCGACCACAACGTTCTCAAGATCAAGCCGCCGCTGGTGTTCGATGAGGGCGACGCCGACTGCCTGGTCGCGGAGCTAGACCGCGTCCTGGGCGAGGATTTCGTGAGGGGGGGGCGATGATCACGGCGCGCGCCCTTCATCCGTGAGGATGCGCCGTAGGCGGCGGAGAGGCTGCCATGAAAGTTGGTTCGCGGCCACGTCGTCGCCCGCCGTCGCCACCGACTCAAGTCGGTGGCTGAGTGGACGAAGCCTGCCTCGGTAGGCTCGGAAGGGAAAGCCGCCCGTTAGCCAACCCCCTTGCAGACTCTCCCCGTGGGTTCAAGGGCGGACAGGCGCGAGTTTGGGACGATCTTGTCCCATTTCTGGCCCCCCTCTCCCCGTGGGTTCAAGGGCGGACAGGTGCAAGGTGGCGGTGGCTGCCGTCAAGACCCCACCAACCCCCGCCTCGCTGCGCTCCAAACTCGCGCCTGTCCGCCCTTCCTCCCCCACTTGTGGGGGGAGGAAGGGGGGGGGGATGGAGGAGGGGCGCTGTGGCCCCACCCCACAAGCGCCCGTCCGCCCTTGAACCCCTTGTGGGCGAGGGGCTGGGGGTGAGGGATGGGCGGCTCAGGCCGGCGTAATCTCGATGAAGACGCGGCCGCTCTTGCGGCCGACGCCCAGCAGCTCGAACATGCGCTTCATCAGGCCGTACTTCTTGCTGAGGCGGGTGTTGGCGGCGTCGGCCTCGGCGCCGGCGAGGAGGCGGGCGTGACCGGGGGCGGCCGGGCCGAGGGGCTTGCCGGCGCGGTCGGCGGGGGCGACCTCGACGCGGCCGGTGTTGCGGATGCGCTTGGTCTTGCCGGCCGACATCTGGGTCATGACGTAGAGACGGCCGCCGTCCTCGGCGAACCAGACGGGCGTCACGACGCCGGCGCCGCTCTTGCGGTAGGTGGTGAGGTTCATGTACTTGTGGCCGTCGAGGGCGGTGAACGGGCGGGCGGTCTGGGTCATTGTGGTGGACATGGGCGCTCCAATGAGGGACTACGCCCGCCGCTGAAGCAGCGGGCTAGGAATGGAAGCCTGAGAGGCTGGGACTACGTTCTCAGCCCTTTGGGCTTGCATAGGTAGCCGTAGGCTTGAGCCTACGGCGGCGACGGCGGGCAGCGCCCACTCGCTAGAGCGCGCCGGCGGCGGCGGTCTTACCTTGCGCGGTTCTTGGCGCTCTTCGCGGCTGCCCTGGAATCGGCTCCAAATGGTCATGCTGAGCGCAGCGAAGCATCCCCCGGTGCTTCGGGGTCCCTTCGCTGCGCTCAGGGCGACAGCTAGGCGACAGCTATGTGCCTCGGCGATGGTGAACCACAGGTGTTTGTATAACTCTGCGGCTCATAGTAGACTCTCAGCCAGTTCTCACGCGATTCTCAGCCACATTTCAGCCGCATTGCGTATAACCTCTATGTTTGCAATTTGTGTCTGGTGAGGAGGCTTGGAGGGCGCAGCCCTCCAAACGACCCCCTTTCCCCTTCTTCCGTGGGGACTGCGTCCCCGAACGACGCGGGGAAGAGAGGGTTCGTGGGGGCCTGCGGCCCCCATACCCCCGCTGCACAGCAAAGTGCAAAGATAGAAGTATAACTTGTGCTGGGGACGCGGCGCACAACCGCGCCCCAGATTTTGTGTTATCGGCGCCCTTCGCGTTGTAACCGATTTGGTCAGGATTGCGTGTCTATGAGCTATTCGGTGTCCCCGGCCTTCCCCCAGCCGCCCGAAGCGCCCCCGCCGCCGAAGCGCCGCTCGTCGGCGCCGCTGCTGCTCGCCGGCGTCGGCGTGCTGCTGCTCGTCGCGCTAAGCGCGGGCCTCGGCGCGGCTGGCGGCTACGCCCTCGCGCGCCGCGATACGACGGTCGCGCCCGCGCCCACCGCGCTGCCAGAGGCGGTGAGCATCCGCCAGGAAACGGCGCTGGTGGACGTGGTGCGGCGGGTGAAGCCGGCCGTCGTCACCGTCGTCAGCACGATGCCCCAGGTTGCGCGGCCGCAGGGGTTCGCGCCCTACATGTTCGGCCTCCCGACACAGCAGGATGTCAAGGCGTCGGGGTCGGGCGTGATCGTGGACGAGCAGGGCCACATCGTGACCAACTACCACGTCATAGACGGGGCGGCGAAGATCGAGGTCATTTTTGCGGATGGGAAGAAGGCCCCGTGTACGCTCGTCGGCGGCGACCAGTACAACGATCTGGCGGTGGTGAAGGTGGACGTACCCGTGCCGGCCTTCGCCGCCCTCGGCGACTCGACGCAGCTCCAGGAGGGCGAGCCGGTGGTCGCCATCGGTAGCCCGCTCGGCCAGTTTCGCGGCAGCGTTACGTCGGGCATCGTCAGCGGCCTGGGGCGCACGCTGGACGTCAGCCCGCAGCTCTCGCTGGAGGGGCTGATCCAGACGGACGCGGCGATCAACCACGGCAACTCCGGCGGGCCGCTGGTGAACCTGGCCGGTCAGGTGATCGGCATCAATACCGCCATTGTGCGCGCCGACCCGGCGACGAGCGCGACCGGCCGGTACGGGCTGGCGCCGGTGGATGTCACCGAGGGCATCGGCTTCGCCATCCCCAGCGCGACAGTGCGGGAGATCAGCGAGCAGCTGATCGCCACCGGGAAGGTGCTGCATCCGTACCTGGGCGTGCGCTACCAGGAGATCACGCCGGCGATGGCGGCGGCGTACAGCCTGCCTGTGCGCAGCGGGTTGTTCGTGCAGGACATCGAGCGCAACAGCCCGGCGGCGGACGCGAACATCCAGCGCGGCGACATCATCGTGCAGATAGATGACACGCCGCTGGATCAGGACCACTCCCTCATCAGCATCCTCCTCAAGCGGAAGGTGGGAGATGAGATTACTCTCACCTACTACCGCAACGGGCAGATTCTGACGACGAAGACGAAATTAACAGCCCGGTAATGCATCTAAATGGGGAAGGCGATTCGGCCCTCTGCCCCCTACCGCTCAAGAGGTAACTATGCGTGTCATGCGAACTGTAGTCATCATCCTGGTCGCGTTCGGCTTGCTGCTGTGCGCGTTCCTCGCCGGCGGCGTGACCACCGGCCTGGCGCTCGGCAACGGCGGCTCGCGCCTGTTGGCGGCGCGTTTCGCGCTCCAGGATAGTAGCGCGCCGACGAGCGTGCAAGAGAGGGCCAAGATCTTCTGGGAAGCGTGGAACGTCGCCCACAACAACTACGTGGACGAGAAGGCGCTGGACGACCAGAAGATGATGTACGGCGCGATCGAGGGCATGCTGGACAGCCTGGGCGACCAGGGCCACACGCGCTTCATGTCGCCGAAGGAGGCGGACGCGCAGGCCCAGTCCATCCAGGGGTCGTTCAGCGGCATCGGCGCGGAGGTGACACGCAAGGACGGGCGGCCGGTCATCGTGACGCCCATCGAAGGCTCGCCGGCGGAGAAGATCGGCGTCAAGTCCGGCGACGTCATCATGAAGGTGGACGGCCAGGACACGGCCGACTTCACGCTGGACGAGGTCATCGGCAAGATTCGCGGCCCGGAGGGGACCGACGTCACGGTGACGCTGCTGCGCCCCAGCACGGGCGAGACGATCGAGCTGAAGATTACGCGCAGCAAGATCAAGGTCAAGACGGTCACGTCCATCATGGTGCCTGGCACGAAGGTGGCCCACATCCGCCTGAACCAGTACAGCGCCAACGCCTCGGATGAGCTGCGCGCGGCCGTCGCAGACGCGAAGGCGCAGGGCGCGACGGGCATCATCTTCGACCTGCGCAACAACCCGGGCGGCCTGCTGAGCGAGGCGGTCAACGTGACGAGCGAGTTCCTGAAGGACGGGAATGTGCTGCTCCAGCGCGACCGGGGCGGCAAGGAGACGCCGTACCCAGTGAAGAAGGGCGGCCAGGCGACCGACATTCCGATGGTGGTGCTCATTAACCAGGGGACGGCGAGCGCGGCGGAGATTACGTCGGGCGCGTTGCAGCACTATAAGCGCGCGACGGTCGTCGGCATGCCGACGTTCGGGACGGGTACGGTGCTGAGTACGTTCAAGCTGTCCGACGGCTCGGCCCTGCTGCTCGGCACGGGGGAGTGGCTGACGCCGGGCGGCGACATGATCCGCCGCCAGGGCATCGCGCCGGACGTGAAGGTCGAGATGAAGCCCGACGTACAGATCGTGACGCCGACGATTGAGAAGACGCTGTCGGCGCAGGATATCCAGAGCACGCAGGACTTGCAGTTCAAGAAGGCGCTGGAGCTGCTGTCGGGCGGGACGGCGAGCGTGGAATTGCCGGCGAGCGCGGCGATCATCGCGCCGGGCCAGCCGTTCTAAGGCGCGGATCCGTAGCGCCGACTGAA
The DNA here is from genome assembly GCA_046328535.1 of Anaerolineae bacterium. Taxonomy (GTDB): domain Bacteria; phylum Chloroflexota; class Anaerolineae; order Epilineales; family JAHCIE01; genus JBDHWG01. The sequence goes on along the minus strand of JAXLWJ010000004.1, from coordinate 29,432 downwards.
GTCGGCTCGGGCTAAGAGCCGACTGAAGTCGGCGCTACAGCCGTGGGCTCGCAAAGAGTAGAGACGCGCCATGGCGCGTCTCTACTGTTTTGGAAAAGAGCGTACCCGCTCGGCGGGCGCCGGGCGGGTACGGTGGAGCGAGAGATGAACAGTCAAGAGAGGAAGAAGCTGAGGAAAAAGACGAAGCTCTTGATACTTACTCAATAGACCTACTTCTCTTTAATCAAACCCTGGTTTCTGGTATGTGACGCAGCATGTCCGTTGCGGGCCGTTGCTCACACTCTACTCGTTCGCCATGGCCGATCCGAGTAGTCTGTAACGCTTCCCTTTCACTGTAGAAAGCATTACGCCAGAATAGGTGTTACTGTTCGTCCTTTATCCGGTATGAGACCCAGTAGTTCTGTAACTACTGTTCGCACTCTCTCCGCAAGTGTCACCTGTACGAAGAGTCTACAGCGTAGCTTTCACTGGGTACGCTGTGCGAGGATAAAGTAGATCGAGAATTGTATCTATCTTTCGCTACCAAGAGCTTCACCACTATTAAATCACACCCTGGCGCTGCTGTCAACGCCTCTTTTTGTCGAGTGGCCCCGATTCCGCCAGGTTGACGATAAGGGTGGCGGCCAGGCCCAACGCCGTGTGACGCACTCGCCTTCCCCGACCCTGGCGACGTCTCACGTCCCATTTGTGACGCGCTGCGCTATGAATTTGCGGCATCGAGTGGGAGTCTTAAAGTGCGGCAGGCCCGGCTGTCAGCAGACACATCGGGCCAGAGCGGCCTCACTCGTATGACGGATAGCCCTATCGTTCGTCCGACCGTCCCGCGAGCAATGCCACTGCCGTATAATCAGGAGACCTATCCGCTGGGTGTGACCGCAGGGAGGTCTCATGTCTACTGAGCGCAACAAGGACGTCGTCCGCCGCTTCTACGATGTGGTGTGGAACCAGGGGCGGCTGGCCGCCGCCGATGAGCTGTTCGCCCCGCGCTTCCGCGACGCGGACGCCCCGGGCGATGTGCCACCCGGCCCGGCCGGCGTCAAAGACTTCGTCGCCCTCAATCTCCGCCGCTTCCCGGATCTGCGCTACACGCTGCACGCGCTGATCGCGGAGGGCGATCTCGTCGCCGCCGATTGGAGCGCGATGGGGACGAACACGGGCGATCTGAGCCACCGCAACAGGCCGCCCCTCGCGCCGACGGGGAAACGGGTCGAGTGGTGCGGCGTGACGATCTTCCGCCTCGACGACGGCCAGATCGTCGAGTACACAATCACCCAGAACCTCCTGGGTGTCTTCCGCGATCTGGGGCTGGTCACCGACGCGGCGTAGCCAGGCCAACCCGTTTAGACGCGCTCCGGCGTCCATGCTATACTCAGGTGGAAAGAAGGTTGTTTTCCGCCGAGTACCCTCGACGCAGGAGACGTTCGTTCATGGGCAAACTGTCTGGCAAAGTCGCCGTTATCACCGGCAGCACCCGCGGCCTCGGCCTCGCCATCGCCGAAGCCTACGCGCGCGCGGGCGCGGCCGTCGTCATCTCTTCGCGCTCGGCCGCCGCCGTGGACAAGACCGTGGCCGACTTTCTGGCGCGCGGCGTGCAGGCCACAGGCATGGCGTGCGACGTGGGCGACCTGGAGCAGGTGCGCGCCCTCGGCCAGCACGCGTTGGAGACCTTCGGCCACTATGAGGTCTGGGTGAACAACGCTGGCATCGCCGGACCCTACGGGCCGACGATGTCCATGGCGCCGGAGCAGTTCGTCCAGGTGACGCGCACCAACACCCTCGGCGTCTACTTCGGCTCCCTCGTCGCCATGCAGTACTTCATGCCGCGCCGGCGCGGCAAGCTCATCAACATGCTCGGGCGCGGGGCGAACGAGCCGGTGCCGAACCAGAACGCCTACGCGCCGAGCAAGGCGTGGGTGCGTAACTTCACCCTCGCCCTGGCGAAGGAGACGAAGAGCAGCGGCGTCGGCGTCTACGCCTTCAGCCCCGGCATGGTGGTCACGGACCTGCTCGAGAACGTGACCGTCATCCAGGGCTACGAGAAGACGGTGCGGGCGCTGGAGACGGTCGTGCAGTTGTGGGGCAACATGCCCGAGATCCCGGCCGAGCGCGCCGTCTGGCTGGCGTCGTCGGCGACCGACGGCAAGACCGGCCTGGAGGTGCGCGTCCTCGGCCCAGTGCAGCTCGTCACCGGCGTCCTTCGCTATGGCGCGCGTCGCCTGCTCGGCCAGCCCGGCCTGCCCTTCCACCTGCGCGTCAGCGCCATTCCTCCCTACAGTGAGGTCGAGGGCGCGGCCGAGTACGGCAAGGGCTAACCCACCGCGCCGCCATGAGCCAGGCCCCACCGCCCCCCGCTACAACTGACGCCACCCTGGCGGCGGAGTGCGCCGCCGCCGCGCGCCGCGTCCTCGCCGACCACGGCTGGGCGCTCGTGGCCGATTGGGACGCCTTCGTCGCCGAGGCGCAGGCCATCGCCGAGGAGAGCGCGTCGCAGGCGTCGCTGCGACCGCGACCGGGCGACACCCCGCGCCAGCGCGCCGAGCGCGCCGTCATCCGCGCCTACTGCCCCCACCTCTACGCCGCGTGCCGCGAGGGACGCGGCCCCCGCTGCGACCGCGCTTTCGACGAGCTAGGCCGCTACCTCCACGCTGTCGCCCGCGCCCGCACCCACGACGCCGACATCGCCGAGAGCGCCGCCCAGCGCGCCCTGGAGATTATCTGGCGGCGGCTGGACGACGTGCGCGAGCCGTGGGCGTTCCTGGGCTACGCCCGCATCGTGCTGGTGCGGGAGTTGGGGGCGGCGGGCCGGGCCGACGAGACGCCGCGCCTGGTCGCGCTGCGGGGCGACGATGCCGAGGCGGCGGGGGTAGCGCCGGCCGACCCCCGCGCCGAGGATGCGCGGGCGGAAGCGGAAGCGGCGGCGCAGGAGGGGGCGTTGCGCCGCGCCATCCGCGATTGCCTGCGCAGCGCGGCCCAGGCGGAGACGATCCTGCGGCTGTTCCTCGAGGGGGAGAGCGTGACGGCGGTGGCGCGGGCCTTGCGCACCACACCGGCCAACGTGTGGGTGCTCAAGAGCCGCGCCCTCACCCGCCTGCGCAAATGCCCGGATGTCGCGCGGCTGGCGACAGAGTGACATGCAGGGAACCCGACTCCGGCGCGTGTGCTATAATAGAGGCAGTATTTAGCGCATGATCGTAGGGCAATTGGGCATGCGCGTTATCACTCGCAAACGGTTGAACGACTTCACTGCCAGGCATCCCGACACTACGACATCTCTCGAACATTGGTACAGGCTCGTTAAGGCAAGACAGTTCTGGTCGTTTTCCGAGCTGCGTGAGGTATTCCCAAACGCTGATCAGGTCGGGAAGTTGACGGTTTTCAATATTGGTGGCAACAAAGTGCGCTTGATTGCTGCTATTCACTATAATCGGCAGAAAGTCTATATACGAGCTGTGTTGACCCACGCGGAATACAACCGAGGGACGTGGAAGGAGTAAGAAAGATGGCGATCCGTGTCGTGGAGCAGGCAGAGCGAGCATGGCCGGAGGTTGCGCCGGTCGTTTTCGTGCCGCATACCGAAGCGGACTATGAACGATTGGTCAGCATCTTGGATGAGTTGATTGACATCGTCGGCGAGGATGAAATGCACCCGCTGGCCTCTTTGATGGAGATTATCGGGGTCCTTATCGAGAGATACGAAGACGAACACGTTCCAGAGATTGCGACCGAATAGGAGCGTGTCCGAGAGAGGCTCTCACCTATGGCAAATTGGCTGACGCCGAAACGCACCATCGTCATGCCGGTGCTGTCCCTGCTGTATGCCGTCGGGCCGGCGCTGGCCTACCTTGTGATCGTCGCGCCCTTGTGGCTGCTCGTCGGCCTGGGGATGAGAGCGGCGGGGGGCAGGGAGACAATCATATGGCGACGATAGCGATACCAGAATCGGTGCGGGCCTATTTCCCCAAGACAATCGAGCCGTCTCAACTCTGGGTCCACTACAATCCTACGGCCGATTCCCTGACCATCTACTTCACCGGCGAACCCGTTCCGAGCATCTGGACCGATGTGGATCTATATGCCTACATTGGCTTTGCACCCGATGACGAGCAAGAAGTAACGGGCGTGATGATCGAACATTTCAGCAAGTGGCTCCTCGAAACCGATCGCTCGGATCGTACAGCCGCGTAGGATGTACGAGACGTTCGAGCATACCGCCGATGTGGGGCTGCGCGTCTTCGCCCCTGACCTCGACACGTTGTTCGCCGAGGCGGGCGAGGCGCTGTTCTCGCTCATCGTGGCGGACCTGGCGGCGGTGGAGACGCGCGAGGCCGTTCCCATCCACGTCGCCGGCGGTGACCTACCCTTCCTCCTGTTCGACTGGCTGAACGAGCTGCTCTACCGCTTCGACGGCGAGCACTGGCTGTTCGCTCGCTTCGAGGCGCACGTCGGGCCGGCGGGTGTGGATGGGCAGGCGTGGGGCGAAACGTGGCGCCCAGAGCGCCACGCCCTCGACCACGAGGTGAAGGCCATCACCTACCACGGCCTGCGCGTCGAGCGCACCGCTGACGGGTGGCTCGCCGAGGTGATTGTGGATATTTAGGATGTGGCGCCATGCCTGACAAGGGGTACAGCGGGCCGCTGGAGAAAGTCAACGACACCCTGTGGCGCATCCCGAAGCGGTACAAGGAGGGGATGCGCGTAGATGGGCTGATCTACGCCAGCCACGAGCTGATGCAGAACCTGAAGGCGGACCAGGCGCCCGAGCAGGTCGCCAACGTCGCGCACCTGCCGGGTATCCAGGTCGCCAGCCTCGCCATGCCCGACATCCACTGGGGCTACGGCTTTCCCATCGGCGGGGTCGCGGCGACTGACCCGGCAGAAGGCGGCGTCATCTCACCCGGCGGAGTCGGCTACGACATCAACTGCGGCGTGCGGCTGGTGCGGACGAATCTCACGCAGGAGGATGTCGCGCCGCGCCTGAAGAAGCTCGTCAACCGCCTGTTCGAGCAGATTCCGACCGGCGTGGGGCGGTCGGGCAAGTATCGCTTCGAGCGCGGCGAGTTGCGCCACTTGATGGCCGATGGCGTCGGCTACCTCAAGGGGCGCGGGCTGGCGACGGACGAGGATATCGCGCACACGGAAGCCGGCGGGCGGCTGGCGGGCGCGGAGCCGAAGAACGTCAGCGACAGGGCGCTGGACCGGGGGGCGGAGCAGTGCGGGACGCTCGGCTCTGGGAACCACTTCCTGGAGGTGCAGGTCGTCGAGGAGATCTTCGACGCCGAAGCGGCCGCGGCGATGGGGCTGCGCGAGGGCATGGTGTGCGTGATGATCCACTCCGGCTCGCGCGGCCTGGGCTACCAGGTGTGCGACGACGCGCTGCACGCGCTGCGGGGCGCGCCGCAGAAATATGGCATCCACCTGCCGGACGGACAGCTCGCCTGCGCCCCCGCCCACAGCCCGGAGGGCCGGCACTACATTGGGGCGATGCGCGCCGCCGCCAACTTCGCCTGGTGCAACCGTCAGCTACTCATGTGGCAGACGCGAGAAGTGTTCGCCGAGGTATTCGGGCGGACGTGGCAGGCCCTCGACATGGCGCTCATCTACGATGTCGCCCACAACATCGCCAAGCTCGAAGAGCACACGATCCACGGCCAGGTGAAGCCGGTGTGGGTGCATCGCAAGGGCGCGACGCGCGCCTTCCCGCCCGGCCACCCGGAGGTGCCGGCGGTGTACCAGGCGGTCGGGCAGCCGGTCATCATCCCCGGCGACATGGGCCGCGCCAGCTGGGTGCTCGTCGGGCAGCCGGGCAGCATGCAGCAGACGTTTGGGACGACGTGCCACGGCGCGGGCCGCGCCATGAGCCGCACGGCGTCGGTGAAGCAGGCGCAGGGCCGCCGCATTGACGAGGAGTTGGAGAAAGAGGGCGTCATCGCCCGGGCGCGGAGTTGGAAGGGGCTGGCGGAGGAGCAGCCGCTGGCCTACAAGAACGTGGATCAGGTGGTGGACGTGGTCCACCGCGCGGGCCTGTCGAAGGAAGTCGCCCGGATGCGGCCGATTGGCGTCATCAAAGGGTAAGGTTGGCGGGCGAGAGTCCCTCCTGGGAAGGGAGCCTGTTGGACCGAAGGCATCGGACCACGAGAGGCACGAAAGCCCGCGAAAGGGGTCAGCCCCGCCGTATCTTCTCAGGCTTTCCCGTCCCTTTCCGTGTGTTCCGTGTATTCCGTGGTAAGTCTCTTGGGAAACCTAGAATGACAGAGTCTTTCAACCGTCTCGCCGCCGCATTGAACGCGCCGCCCGATGGCCGCTGCGCCGACGGCTGCGACGCCACCCGCGCCCTCTTCCCGGCCGCCATCGAGCGCGAGCTGGACGGGCGGCCGCCGGAGCGCGACCTCTACGCGCGGCTAGAGGCCTGCGCGGCGTGCGCCGCCGAGTACATCGCCGCGCTCGACCTGGCCTTCGCCCTGGCGGAGGCGCCGCTCCACGCGAAGGACGCGCCGTCGCTGCGCCCGCCGTCCGCCCTGCGCTTCCGCCGCCGCGAGGACGACGCAGCGCCAACGCGGCGGGTGGCGGAGGAGCCGGCGGAGTACGAGGACGGGTGACAATCGCTGTCGCCCTGAACCCACGGTGTTCGGGGGCGGACAGGTCTGGCCCCCTCTCCCCGTGGGAGAGGGTTGGGGTGAGGGTCTTGAAACCTGGCGAGGGTCGTAAGACCCTCACCCAGCCTCTCCCAAAGGGAGAGGGGCCAGACCTATCTGCCCTTGAATCCCGGAGGGAGAGGGTTGGGGTGAGGGCGGCGCCGCCGCGTTGACCGGCGTCTCGCCCAATGCTACAATTTCCGCCGCGATCACCACAGCGCCCTAGACATTCCCCAGGAGAGAGACATGGCAGGCAGCGAGCAGGCGCGGCAACTGGCGGACCGCTTCAGCCAGTTGAATGACGAGGTCATGGCATTTGTGACGCCACTGACGGACGAGCAGTGGGACATGATCTGTGGCGACGACGAGCGCCCGGTCGGCATCGTCGCCCACCACATTGCAACCGCCTACTCGGCAATCGCCGGGTGGCTCGTCACACTGGCCGACGGGAAGCCCCTCCCGCCGCTGACCATGGAGATGCTGAATGCGGTGAATGATGCGCACGCCCAGCAGCACGCCGGCGTGAGCAAGGCGGACACGCTGGACCTGCTGAAGCGCAATGGGGAAGACGCCGTCGCGAAGGTCGCCGGCTTCACCGATGCGCAGTTGGGGCAGACGGATATCGTGTGGCTGCTCGGCGGCGCGACGCTGACGACGGCGCAGCTCGCCGACGCCATGCTCATAGGACACACGGGCGGACACCTGGACGCGATGCGCGTGACACTGGGGCGCTGACCCCAGCCTATCATCGCAAGCCCCGCCCCGCAATGACGGCGTGTCCTATGCGTTCATGGCAGTCCTTCTGCCGCCTACGGCGCATCCTCACGGATGAAAGTTGCGTCCCGACCTCCGGTAGCGCCGACTTCCAGTCGGCTCTTCGCAGGGCACGGCATCGTTGTTGCCCGGCGTCGCCGCCGATTGAAATCGGCGTCTGGTACGGTCAAGCCTGCTCAAGCAGGCTCAGATTGCGACGCTCGTTAGCCAGCCTGCCGAGGCAGGCTTCGTCCACTCAGCCACCGACTTCGAGTCGGTGGCGACGGCGGGCGACGAGGCGCTCCTGGACCACCTTTCAGGAGAGTTCCTCATGGACTTGCGTCCACCACCAGACGCATGAAAATACGCTGTCGCACCGACAACCCCCGCCTGTCACCCCGAACGAAGTGAGGGGGCTGGACTGCGGCCCAGATGCCTCGCCAGGCTCGGCATGACAGCCAGGGTTATTATCAGCCCAGAGTTATTTTCAGAGGAGCAGGTGGAAGCAATGACGCGGCAGGGCGCGAAAACGCCGGGGCGCTCGCATAGCGGAGCCTCCCCGGCGCGTGGCTGCGCTCTGTCGGGTTACTCTTTCGGGCCGACCAGGTTAACCTTGTAGCCCGCGTTCGTCAGCAGTTCGGCCAGCTCGTCCAGCTCGCCGAGGGCCGTCCAGCGGTTCGTGCGCCGATCCCAGCGCACCTTGCCCGAGGCCACGGTGCGAATCTTCTCCAGCTCCGTCGGCGCGAACACCATCGTGCGGTCTTTGCGTTTGATGGTCACGTGGGGGACGTCGTTCGGTGTGTCCATAGCGGTTCTCCATCCCTTTGCGGCAGATTCTAGACCGAGCGCCGCCGTTTGTCAAAGAAGTGAGGGGACCGTGTTGTCCATCCTGAACCGACTGATCGCCTGGCTCTCCAACCCGACCGAAACCCACATCGTCTTCGACGTGGTCGCGCGCGGCTACACGCTCATCACCGGCCAGGCGCGCTGGGACGCGAGCGCCCGCCGCTTCGCCCGCTGGCTGCCCGACACGCCCCGGCCGCGTGTCCTCGACCTGGGCGCAGGCCCGGCTAACTCGTCCGCGGCCATCCTGGCGGCGCGGCCGGATGCGCGCGTCGTCGCCCTGGACCGCGCGCCGGCCATGGTGCGGCTGGCGCGGCGCACGGCGGCGGACCGCGCCAACCTCAGCGTTGTCCTGGGCGATGCGGCGGCGCTGCCCTTTGGGGCGGGCGCGTTCGACCTGGTGACCGGCCACAGCTTCCTCTACCTCGTGCCACGGCGCGGGGCCGTCCTGGCCGAGACGCGGCGCATCCTGCGCGAGAGCGGGCACGTCGCCTTCCTGGAGCCGGCCGCCGGGCGCGTGGGGCTGCGCGGCTGGGCGCGGCTCGCCGGCGGCGGCGGACGCTTCTTCCTCTCGATGGTCGGGTGGCGGCTGTTCAGCGGGCTACACGGGCGGTGGACACCGGCGAGCTTGCGGGCGACGCTGGAAGGGGCGGGGTTCGAGAGCGTCAGCGCCGAGCCGAGCTTCGAGGGCCTCGGCCTGCTGGCGGCAGCGCGACAGGGAGCACCCCCCTGAACTATTGTCGCCTCGCGGCAGTCCTATTTGTGTCCCTCTCATTATTGACAAACCGTTCGCAGCGGCGTAGAATTCGGCAACCAGAGCCAGGCCGCGTGACAATCGGTCGTTATGGGCAGCGCCGCGTCTGCCTCGCGCCTGGCTAACGACGACCGACCTCGCCTCCATCGCGGAGAAGACTAGCTTGGCCGACTCTGACGGTCTTCACCTACTGTACCGCCTGGACTATACGCCAGGCGTCGGAATAGTGGCGGGACCCGGCAATGGCGCCCACGGCGATCCCACCCATTCCCTGCTGCTCACCAAGTTGCAGCGTCCCCCCCTGCCGCCCGACAACGTGCCGCGTCCGCGCCTTCTCACGCCGCTGCGGCGCGTGCTGGACTATCCGCTGACGCTCGTTTCAGCGCCGACGGGCTATGGCAAGTCCACCGCCGTCGCCCAGGCCCTGGCCGGGGTCACCGCACCGTCAGCCTGGCTCACCGTGGACGAGTACGACAACGACCTGCGCACCTTCCTCGACTATCTCATCGCGGCCATTCACACGGAATTCCCCGCCGCCTGCGCTCAGACGCAGCGCCTGCTGGACGCCATCCAGACACCGCCCGCCGCGACAATCGCCGCCGCCCTTGTCAACGACCTCCAGGCCATCGTCACCCCCTTCGTCGTCGTCCTGGACGACGTCCACCACCTGACCGACCCGGCCATTGGGCAGCTCTTCGCCGTGCTCCTGCGCGCCCTGCCGACGCCGCTCCATCTCGTCGTCATCGCCCAATCCGATCCGCCGTGGCCGCTGGGCCGCCTGGCGGGGCGCGGGCGGATGCTGGAGCTGCGCAGTGCCGACCTTCGTTTCCGGGCTGACGAAGCAACCGCATTTCTGGCGGCGGCGACCGGGACGACCCTGCCTGCGGACATGGTGGCATTCCTCGTCGAGCACACCGAGGGCTGGGGCGTCGCCCTGCGGCTCGCCGCTCTCAGCCTGGACGGCCGGTCAGGCGAGATGGCGCGTTTGAGCGCGCTGAGACCGGCGGCCGACTCCTTCGCGCCGCGCGCCCTTGTCGGCGGGGTGTTGGCGCGGCAATCGCCGACGGTGACGGAGTTCTTGCTTCGCACCGCCATTCTCGACCGCATGACGCCCGAGTTATGCGCCGCGCTCCTGGACCCGCCGACGCATCGCGATGCCTCGGCGGTCGCGCAGGACATTCGCGCGTGGCTCCGCGAGACAAACCTATTCATCGTCCCGTTGGACGAGAGGGGTGAGTGGTACCGCTATCACCATCTGTTCGGCGCTTTGTTGCTGCGCGAATTGGCAGAGCGGCGGAACGCCGAGAGCATCAGGCAGCTGCACCGACGGGCAAGCGCCTGGCTCGATGCGCACGGCTTCGCCGATGAGGCGTTGCGCCACGCCCTGGACGCGGGGGACACCGACCGAGCGGCGGAGATTGTCGAGCGGCAGGTTCACGCGCGGCTAAACCGCGAGGACTGGCGGGGTGTCGAGCGATCGCTGTCGCTGTTGCCCGAACCCCTGCGCCGCCAGCGCCCGGCCCTGCTCCTGGCCCAGGCGTGGGTGCTTGGCCTCCAGGAAAAGATCGCGGCCATCGTCCCTCTCGTTCAGGCGGTGGCGGCGATGGTCGGGGACCCTGAGTCGTCCGTACCCGAGGCGGACCGCCTTACGATCGGCGCTATAGTGGGCGTGATGCAGGCCTACGCCCTCCTCTGGCGGACGCCGCAGGCGGCGGGGAGCCTGGCTCTGGCCCGCCAAGCCCAGGCCGACCTGCCGGCGGACTATTTCTATGCCCGCAGTGTCGCCTACTACACGGAGGCCCTGGCCCTCTATTTCAGCGGCGGCAAGGCGGAGGCCGTCGCGCTCCTGCAGCGCGTTGTCGAAGCGCCCGACGAGCCGGCGACGGTCAAGGTGCGCGCCCTCATAGGGCTGGCGACCATCTACCGCGTCGCCGGCCCGCGCCTGGCGTTGGAGCAGACGCTCCTGTATTACCAGAAACTGGCAAACGAAAACCACCTTGCGACAAGCGCATTGTGGGCGCGCTACTTCCTCGGCAGCCTACACTACGAGCGCAATGAGTTGGAGCAGGCGATCGAGCAGTTCGAGGCCGTCGTGGAGCAGCGTTACAATGCCCACTACGAATGCCTCCGCAGTAGCCTGCTTGACCTGGCGTTGGCGTACCAGGCGCAGGGACGGACGCGGGACGCCGAGGCGACGGCGCGGAAGCTGGCCCAGATCGGCCTGGAGTTCAGCATGGACACCGCCGTCCAGCGGCGCTCGGTCGAGGTGCGGCTGGCGTTGGCCCGCCACGACGTGGACGAGGCGTTGCGCGGCGCCGCGCAAATAGACGCCGTTCTCCCCACGGAACCGCTGCTCCTGAGCGACGTACCGGCCATCACCCGCGCCCAGGCGCTCCTGGCCGGCGGCGCGAATGAGCGGCGTCAGGCGCTGGCGATGCTGGCGGACCTGGCGGCCCTGGCCGACGCCACCCACACTCTCTGGCCGCTGGTCAGAATCCTCGCGCTGCAAGCCGTCGGCCTCGCGGCCGACGGGCGTGACGCCGAGGCGCTGGCGAAGCTGGAGCGCGCCGTGGCGGTGGCCGAGCCGATAGGCCTCATCCGTACCTTCGTGGATATTGGCCCGCGGCTCGCCCCCCTCTTGCAGCGCCTGCTCGATGCCGGCGTCGCCCCGGCCTATCTGCGCCAGGCGCTGGCCGCCTTTGCCGCCGAGACTCGCGCCGCGCCTGCCGCGCGGCTGGTGCGGGAGGGCGCGATAGTGGAGGCGCTGACGGAGCGCGAGATGGAGATCCTGCGGCTTCTGGGAGAGGGCCTGTCCAACAAGGAGATCGGCGCGCGCCTGGTCATCGCCCCCGAAACGGCGAAGCGGCACACTGGCAACATCTACGGCAAGCTCGGCGTTCACAGCCGCCGCGAAGCCGTGCTGCGCGCCCAGGCCATCGGCCTGCTGCCCCCGCGCTAATACCAAATCGTGCTGGCGCTGGAGAGCCATCTCCAGCGCCTCCCAGAGGCGGTGGAGTGACAACTCCACCGCCAGCAGGGGTCTCCACGCTATTGTGCGGAGCTACCCTGCAACCCTGTCCGTTGGTTGAGGGCGCTACTTCCGCTCCAGGCTCATGGGGACAACGGCGGCGGCAAGGACATCGTTGACGGCCATCGCCGCCGTCCGGCCCCGCAGCCCACTCTCCGGCTTGATGAGGATGCGGTGCGGCAGCGTGACTTCTGCCAGGCGCTTCACGTCGTCCGGGATGACGTAGTCGCGGCCGTGGAGCGCCGCCCACGCCTGCGCCGTCTTGAACAGCGCCAGGGAGCCGCGCGGGCTGGCCCCCAGCGCCACATCGCGGTGCGCCCGCGTCGCCCGCACAATCCCCGTGATGTAGTCCAGCACGCTGTCGTCCACATGCACGTCCCACACCTGGGGCTGCGCCGCCTGCACCTCGGCGACCGTCGCCACCGCGCCGAGCGTGTCAATCGGGTGGGCGCGCTGGAGGTTGCGCACGATCTGCGCCTCCTCCGCCGCGTCGGGGTAGCCGACGGTGAAGCGGAGCAGGAAGCGGTCGAGCTGCGCCTCCGGCAGCGGGAACGTCCCCTCGTACTCGATGGGGTTCTGCGTCGCCATGACGAGGAAGGGGCGCGGCAGGGGGTGGGTCACGCCGTCCATCGTCACCGTTCGCTCCTGCATCGCCTCCAGCAGCGCCGACTGGGTGCGCGGGGTGGCGCGGTTGATCTCGTCGGCCAGCAGGATGTTGGTGAACACCGGCCCGGCGCGGAACTCGAACTGGCCGGTCGGCTGGCGGTAGACCGAGACGCCGGTCACGTCGTTGGGCAGCAGGTCGGGGGTGCATTGCAGGCGCTTGAAGTCGGCGCCGAAGGACTGGGCAAAGGCGCGGGCGAGGATGGTCTTGCCGACGCCCGGCACGTCTTCCAGCAGAACATGCCCTTCCACGAGCAGGGCGACCAGCAGCAGCTCAATCGCGTCGCGCTTGCCCACGATGACGCGCTCGACATTCGCCACGATCTTCTGCGCCAGGCTCCCCACCGCGCCAATCTCAGCCATGCGTCCCCTTCCGCGTTATTCTGACTAGTCGAGAGCCAGCGCCAATCTCAAGCCCTCTTCGACAAGACTCATGGTCTGGTAACTGAGCTTCCCCACCCGATCGGTCAGAAACGTCTTGTCTATCGTGACAATCTGCGAAACGTTAATCACGGAATCCCGAGGCAAGCCGCTCTCGTCCGCGGTCACAAGCAAATTCCCAGGCGCAGCCGCCAGTCGGAGATTTGTCGTCATCACGACTCCTATGACCGTTTGGATGCGGCTGCGCGTGAACTCATCGGCTTGTACGATCAGGAGAGGGCGTCGGTAGCCAGGCTCAGAGGCAACGGGATCGGGTAGCTCTGCCCACCAAATCTCACCGCGCTGCATTACCATTCGTCCTGTGGCAACGAGCGGGTTTGCAGCGCTGAGGTCGTAGGGTCGAGATGGCTGTCCTCTTCGGCATAGATGGCATTAAGTTGTTCGGTGACATCGCCGAAGCGGTGTGAGGCCAGGTATTCGCGGAGAGCGTTCGCAAACAGCTCGCTCCGCGAGACACCATAGGCCGCCGCGCGGCTTGTTCAGCCGAGGCAAACAGATCATCCGAATCGAGATCGCCGTTTTCATGTGGATAGTATAACCCGGGTTATACCGGGGTCAAGCATCCTCCAGCGCGTAGGCCACCGCCTCCAGCGCCATCGCCCGCCCTCCTCCCAGGCCGTCCTGTAGAGAGCGGCGCGGGCGGCAGCCATCACGCGCGGGTGGTCGGCGTACTCGAACACAGGCAGGGCCACGTCAACCGTCTCAACCAAGACTTCCACCGCCCTTGTACAGCCGAGCCGCGGTCGCGGCGGCCCTCCGCCAGCGCAAGCAGGGCGAAGGCTTCGAGGGAATGGGTCAGACAGCCGGGGTAGCTCGCATTGTGAACCAGAGGTAGGCTTTCTAAGCGAGCGGGCGGCTTCGGCAAGTCGGCCTAGATCGAGCAGGGGCCCGCGCCAGGTATTCCAGGGTGTGACCGATAGTAAACCCGTCGCCGATCTCGCGGGCGATGGCCATCGCTCGCTCGTTGAGGGCAGGGCACGGGCATAATCACCCTGTCTCCGCGCCAACTCGCCCAGGTTGTTCATGACCTCGAGCATACGAGGCAGGTTCCCAACTTCGCGGTTAACCGCAAGGCCCTCCGTCAACAAAGCCTCGCCTTCGGTGACGCGGCCCTGGACAACCATGATATGCCCCAGCCTGACGGCATTGCGTGCGATGTCGAGCCTATTGCCTGTCCGCCGGGCATAGGCAAGAGATTCCTCGACGTACTCGCGCGCCTGCGTGTATTCGCCCTGGTACACCAGCATCAAACCGAAGTAGCCGGCGGTAAAGGCGCGCGATATCGGGTTGCCCAACTCCTGGAAGCGAGCCATCGCCGCTTCGAACCAGGGGCGCGCGGCCGTATAGTCCTGCTGATACTGTAGCGCTTGCCCGACAGCCAGCAGTGCAAGAGCAGCGACAGTACACTCCTCGATGCTGCGCCCGTCATGAACGAGCGACAGGGCTTCCTCGGCAAGCCGCCGCCTTTCAGGAGGGTTCATTTCGGCGTGAGCCATCACCACCAGCATCCACGCGGCGATCAGCCGGCCGTCAGGACCCAGGTCCGGCGTGAGGGACATGGTCTCGCGCGCCCATGTGCGTCCGTCGGCGTAATCCTCCAGCCAAAATGACAGGTCCGTGATGGTCAGACAAGCGCGGGCCAGGGTAACAGGCGCAACAGGCGTCGCGTCGGACGCCGCGGCCTGGGCCTTGCGCCGGGACTTTTGGACCAAGTCGGCCAGCCGATCGCGCCACGCCTGCCACGGGCCGCGCACTCTGAAGAACTCGCGCAGCGCGCCACCGATGCGCAGCCCCATCTCGAACCTGCCCGACTCAGCGGCCCATGTGACGGCGACACGCAGGTTGCCTTGTTCGGCGTCGAGGCGATCCATCCACGCCAGTTGGTCGGGGCCGTAGAGCTTCTCCGTAACTTGCTCGGCCAACGCCACGAAACAGGTGGCGTGGCGCCGCCGCAGGGCGTCCGCCTCGCCGCTCTCCGCCAACTCCTCTACCGCAAACTCGCGGATCGTCTCCAGCATGGTGAAGCGCGCCTCGCCCTCGATGTTCACCTGCCGCAGCAGGCTCTTGTCCACCAGGGCCGCGACGCCGTCCATCACATCGCTCCCCAGGTCGCCGTCTACGTTGCACACCGCCTCGACCGCCTCCAGCGTCGCCCCGCCCACGAACACACTCAGCCGCCGGAATAGGGCCTTCTCCGCCGCGCTCAACAAGGCGTAGCTCCAGGCAATCGTGTTGTGGAGCGTCTGCTGGCGGGGCGGTAGGTCGCGGGGGCCGACCAGCGTCAGGCCCTTGCCGAGGCGCGACAGGAGGGCGGTCGGCGGGAGGAGGCGGACGCGGGCGGCGGCCAGCTCGATGGCGAGGGGCAGGCCGTCCAGCCGCGTGCAAACCTCGGCCACAGCCGGGCCGTTGTCGGCGGTGAGGTGGAAGTCGGGGCGGGCGTCGCTGGCGCGCTCGGCGAACAGGGCGACGGCGGGGTAGGCGGCCAGGTCGTCGAGGGGTGGGAGGTCGCGCAGCGGCGGGACGGCCAGCGGCTCGACGGGGACGACGTGCTCGGCGCGGAGGTGGAGGACCTCGCGGCTCGTGACCAGCAGCTTGAGGTGCGGCGCGGCGGCCAGGAGGTCGGCGAGCATTGGGCCAGCGTCGAGCGCCTGCTCGAAGTTATCGAGGAGGAGCAGCAGCGATTTGTCGCGGAGGACGTCCTGGAGGGCGAGGAGCAAGGGGCGGCCGGCGGTCTCGCGGACATCGAGGGTGCGGGCGATGGTGGCGAGGACGAGGGCGGGGTCGCGGACGGGAGCGAGGTCTACGAAGAAGACACCATCCTCGAAGCCGTCGAGAAGATTGAACGCCACGTCGAGCGCGAGGCGCGTCTTGCCGCTGCCGCCGACGCCGGTGAGGGTGACGAGGCGCGCGGTGTCACGTTGGAGGAGCGCCGTCAGCGCGGCGACCTCGGCGTCGCGGCCGACGAGCGGCGTGGGTGGGGTGGGCAGGTTGTGGCGGGGGCGCGGCGGGGCGGTCGGGGGAACGGCGATGGTGTCGGCGGGGAAGGGGGCAGCCTCTTCCCCGCCGACATTGCGGGCGAAGCGCAGGAACCGCTCGCGATCCCCCGGCGGGATGTCGAGGGCCACGACGAGGGCGTCGGCCATGGCGCGGGAGACGCGCACCTCCTCGGCCTCGACCTTGCGGATGGTCTCGCCGGAGTAGCCGGTGCGGCGGCCCAGCTCGACCTGGGTCATGCCGAGGCCGCGCCGCCGCCGCTTGAGCCACATCCCGAACGACAGGTCCGCGTTCATGGCTCACTCTTCATCTCACCGACAGCAGGCTCAGCGCCGGTCCCCAGCGCGCAGGCCACCGCCGCCGCCAGCGTCATTGCCCGGCCTTCCTCCGCCGCGGCATCGAATTCCCTTTCGCCCAACTCGTCGCGCGCCGCCGCCGTCAGCCGCTCGCGGGTCACCCGCGCCGCCGGCGCCGGACGCGCCCCGATGGTTTGCCGCACACTCTCGGACGCAGCCCACAGCCGGGCGGCCCGTTTCGGCTTCTGCGCAAGGGCTGCCGCGCCGGCGAGACCGGCCAGGCACCACGCGACGCCGGCGGTGTCGCCGTAGCGATGGAACAGGGTAAGGGCTTCCGTGAAGCGCGCCCGCGCCAGGTCGGCCTCGCCAAGCCCGAGCGCGCACTCGCCGAGGCTCTGAAGATCCCAGGCGATGTTCGGCACCTCCATCCCCACCACTCGGAACAGGCTCAGGCTCTCCTCCAGGAGCCGCGTTGCCCGCTCAAAGTCGCCGTCGAGCTGGGCGGCGTGTCCCAGGTGGTTGAGCGCCCAGCCGGTCATCTGAAAGTTGTCTTGAGCCTGGAAGATCGGCAGCGCCTCCTCAAGGAGCGCCCTGGCCCACGCGGCATCCTCCTGGACAATGGCCACTTCGCCCAACGTGCAGAGGGTCGCTGAGACACCGGCGCTATCGCCAAGCTCCTGAAACAGCGCGATAGACTCCTCAAGCCAGCGGCGGGCCGCCGCCGCGTCGCCCTGTTCACGCGCGATGGTACCGAGGCCGCCGAGTATCTCGGCCTCCTGCCGCCGGTCGCCGAGTTCACGATAGAGCGCCATCGCTTCCGCGTACCGCGCGCGCGCGACCTCAAACTGCTCCAGGCCGGCCAGGTAAAATGCCTGGGCGTACAGGATGTACGCCTCCTGGGCGCGCGCTCCGCTCTCCCGCGCGTGAGCCAGGGCAGTCTCCACCCAGCCCCATGGGTCGTCCACCTTTTCCGGCGGCAGGTTGATGAGGAGGGGGATAACGAACCGCATCTCCAGATCGCGGTTCGCCGGCGACGCCTGGACGCACGCCATCGCCGCCCGCACATTGGCGATGTCGGCGTCCAGCCGGGCGTACCAGTCTGGCCCAGGGCCTGTCGTCTCGAAAGTCACCAGGTCGCCAGGCTCCGCGACAAGCGCCAGGTAGTACGCCGCGTGGCGCCGCCGCAAGGCGTCCGCGTCGCCGCTTTCCGCCAGCCGCTCTAGCGCGAACTCGCGGATGGTCTCCAGCATGGTGAAGCGCGCCCCGCCCTGCGTGTTGACCTGCCGCAGCAGGCTCTTGTCCACCAACGCCGCGACGCTGTCCATCCCATCGCCGCCAAGGTCCCCATCGCCGCTGCACACCGCCTCGACCGCCTCCAGTATCGCCCCGCCCACGAACACGGCGAAGCGTCGGAACAGGCGTTTCTCGCCCTTATCGAGCAGGTCATAGCTCCAGGCAATCGTGTCGTGGAGCGTCTGCTGGCGGGCCGGCAGGTCGCGGAAGCCGTCCGTCAAAAGGGTGAGACGGCTCGTGAGACGCGGGAGCATCTCCGCCAGGGGCAGCTGGCGGACGCGGGCAGCGGCCAGCTCGATAGCGAGGGGCAGACCGTCCAGATGGACGCAGATTTCGGCCACGGCCGCGCCATTGTCGGCGGTGAGGTGGAAGTCGGGGCGCACATCGCAGGCGCGCTCGGCGAACAGGGTGACGGCGGGGTAGGCGGCCAGGTCGTCGAGGGGCGGGAAGTCGCGCAGCGGTGGGACGGCCAGCGGCTCGACGGGAACGACGTGCTCGGCGCGCAGATGCAGCACCTCGCGGCTCGTCACCAGCAGCTTGAGGTGCGGCGCGGCGGCCAGGAGGTCGGCGAGCATTGGGCCGGCGTCGAGCACCTGCTCGAAGTTGTCGAGGAGGAGCAGCAGCGACTTCGTGCGGAGGACGTCCTGGAGGGCCTGGCGATAAGGGCGACCGGCGGTCTCGCGCACATCGAGGGCGCGGGCGATAGCGACGAGGACGAGGGCAGGGTCGCGGACGGGGGCCAGGTCCACGAAGAAGACGCCGTCGGGGAAATGGACGAGCATCTCGGACGCGGCGGCCAGGGCCAACCGCGTCTTGCCGCTGCCGCCGACGCCTGTGAGGGTCAGCAGGCGCACGTCGGGCCGCCGCAGCAGCTTGCGCAGGTCGGCGATCTCGGCGGTGCGGCCGATGAGGGGCGTGGGGGGCGCCGGGAGGTTGTGTCGAATGGGCGGGGACGCTGCGGGGGGAACCGAGACTGTTTCGGTCGAGAGAGCGACTTCGTCGGCCCCTATCTCCCCACGAGCAAAGTGAAGGAACCGCTCGCGGTGCTGCGGCGCGATCTCGAGGGCCACCGCGAGGGCTTCAGTCAGTTGCCGCGACGGTCGCACCTCATCGGCCTCGACCTTGCGGATGGTCTCGCCGGCGTAGCCGATCTGGCGGCCCAGCTCGATCTGGGTCATGCCGAGGCCGCGCCGCCGCCGCTTCAGCCACATCCCGAACGACAGATCCGCGCTCACGGCCCACCTCCCGCAGCCGCGACGTTCATCTCTTCGGAGGCCACACGTCCGATGTGTCATGCTCATTACCACGTGTTCCATTCTCATTATACCACAAATCGGGTAGGACCGGGCGGCGTCCTGGGGTTAAATGGAGGTAGAAGCAACGAAGAATAGCCGCCCCACACACGGGTGGCCCGGAAAGGAGTGTGAGTCATGTACGCGACTATCCATCGGACCGAGCAGTGGTTCTCCCACCATCACCTGGCCCTGGCGCTGCTCATCGCGCTGCTGGCCGCCGTCATCGTCGGCGGGGCGCGCTACGTGACGCTGCCCCGGCCCGCGCCGAGCGCCATCAATGCACTGACCGACAATGCGGCAACTTCTGGCGTGGCGGGCTACATCGCGGCGCACGCGGCCGTCCCAGCGCAGGCGGCTGTCGAGGCGGGAGCGCAGGGCGTGGCGGGCTACATCGGGGCGCACGCGGCGATGAGCGCCACTGACCCCACACTAGAGCTGCTGCCCGGCGCCTTCTCAAACGCCCGCTCGGGTCCGTACTGAGCGGAACCGGTCGAGCAAGTCGTTGGACCACGAAAGGCGCGAAAAGGACACGAAAGACGCGAAAAAAGAGTCGCCCAGCGTGTGCCTTTCGCGCCTTTCGCGCCTTTCGCGGCCTTCGTGGTCCGCAGACTCGCGTTCGTGGTGACAGCGATTTTCATGCGTCTGGTGGTGGACGCAAGTCCATGAGGAACTCCTCCTCTGAAAATACCCCTGGGCTGTCATTGCGAGCGTCGGCGAAGCAATCCCCCGCCCTTGTGATAGACGCTCCAGTCGGGGCGTAGCGTCTCGTTCAGCAGGCGTGAGATTGCTTCGGCGGCAAAGCCCGCCTGCTCAGAAACTTCACGCCCTGCTGTCATGCTGAGCCGAAGGCGAAGCATCTGGGCCGCCGCAGTCCAGACCCCTCGCTCCGCTCGGGGCGACAGCCGACGTTTCTTGTGTCGGCGCATGCCGCCACACGGGCATGGGGGTCTCGCAATGACGCCGCAGCCTGCCTGTCCGCCCTTGAACCCCCGCCAGCAGGGGGGAGTAGAGAGCGATCCTAACCATCCACCCGGCAACGGGGGGGAGCAGAATAAGACAGAAAAGCAGCCCGTTGACCATCAACGGGCTGCTTTGAGTCACCGTGGGGGTCACGCGACTACCGCTCGTTGTACCGCTTCTTCTACCGCTATGCTACCAGAAATCGGATACGACCGGGCGGCGTCCTGGGGTTAAATGGAGGTAGAAGGAACAAAGAACAGCCGCCCTGAACACGGGCGGCCCGGAAAGGAGTGTGAGTCATGTACGCGACTATCCATCGGACCGAGCAATGGTTCTCCCACCATCACCTGGCCCTGGCGTTGCTCATCGCGCTGCTGGCCGTCGTCATCGTCGGCGGCGCGCGCTACGTGACGCTGCCCCGGCCCGCGCCGGCCGCCGTCATTGCGCCGACGCACAGCCCGGCGGCCCTCGCCAGGCTGGCGAGCTTCGAGGCGATGAAGGCGGACCGGGCAGAGCTTCAGGACAGCACGATGGTCCCGCCGCGCAGCGCCGCCGCCCTCGCCGCTCTGGCGCGCTATGGCACCGCGAAAGAGGCCCAGGCCGACATGCAGGACCGCACCACCGTTCTCGTCCCGGTCAGCGGCCCCTTGACCGCCCAGGCGCGCTATGAGAGCGCGAAGGCGACCCAGGCCGAGGCGCAGGACCGCACGGGCGCCACCAATGCCGCGCGCGTCCTCCCAAGCGCCCAGCAGCGCTACCAGGACTTCAAGGAGCGCCAGGCGGAGACGCAGGACCGCACGGGCGTCCCGCTGTCGAGCAGCGGGCCGACGGCGGCCCAGGCACGCTATGGGGCGATGAAGGAGACGCAGGCGGAGATGCAGGACCGCACCGTCGTCCCTGGCCCGTCGGCGGCGCAGAACGCGGCGTACCAGCGGGGGTTGATGCGGCTGCGGGATCTCAACACCAGTGGCGACCCTGAGCTTGACGCCGGGCTGCTGCCCGGAGCCTACTCGGATGTTCGCTCCGGCCCTCACTGACGGGGGCGAAAGCGATTGACACCATCCGCAACAATGGCCCCGTCAAGACAGGGAGCGCGTGACTGGCATGAGCATCCAAGACAACAGAACAAGGAAGAAAAGCAGCCCGTTGATAGTCAACGGGCTGCTTCTGACTACGGTCCCACCACCTCACGCGGCGGCGATGCCCTCCGGGGCCAGCGCCGTGGCGAGCTTGCGCATGCCCAGCCGCGCTCGCGTCTTCACTGTGCCGAGGGGCAACCGCAGGTGGGCGGCGATCGCCTGGTGGGTCATGTCCTCGTAGAACGCCAGCTCCAGCACGCGGCGCTGCTCGGTGGGCAGCGCGGCGAGGGCGCGGCGCACGGCCTGCCGCCGCACGGTCAGCCACAGCGCGGCCTCCGGCTCCGGCGTCTCGTCCGGCGCCGCCTCGAACATATCGGCCGCCTCCTCCGACTCGACGGCCTGGGGGCGGACAGCCTGGCGGCGCAGGGCATCGAGGGCCTGGTTGCGGGCGATGCGCATGAGCCAGGCGATGGGGTCATGCAGGGTGGGTAGGGCGGCGGCGGCCCCGCGCCAGGCGCGCAGGAACGTCTCCTGCACGATATCCTCGGCGGCGGCCGGCTGGCGGACGATACTCAGCGCCGTGGCGTAGACGGCGGCGGCGTGGCGGTCATACAGGCGGGCCAGGGCGGTCTGGTCGCCCTCGGCCAGGCGGGTGAGCAGGCTCAGGTCGGTGGACGCGGGCGAAAGCGGAAGCACGGCCGGTCGGGATGTATGGGCAAGGGCAGCAGCACGGGTAGTAGCCATGATTGGTAAGTCTCCCCAAAAGCTTGCGAACTTCCTCTGTGTGTGGCGATAGCATAGCAAAAGGGTCTTGCTGCGCTCTTGCAGGAGTCCTATTTCCGTAGGCTAAATTTGCCGTTGACAGCGGCGGGGCAACGGCTATAATATTACGTCAAGAAGGGGCCGCGATGAGGCGTCGTAGGCGAACATCCGTTTGACCCGGCGATGGGCCTGGCCTACACTTTTCCTGTATCTGGTACAGGGAACGCTATGAAGTGATGTCCCAGGGTGAATGCCACGGTATTCTGAGATGACAATGGCTGAACTCAACCCCGCCATCGCGGAGAAACTCAAGGCGCTGCCGACGACGCCCGGCAACTACATCTACCGCGACGCCGCCGGCAAGGTCATCTACGTCGGCAAGGCCGTCAACCTGCGCAGCCGCGTGCGCTCGTACTTCCAGGCCGGCGCCGACCACGACCCCAAGACGCGCATCCTCGTCCAGCACATCGCCGACCTGGAGTGGATCGAGCGCGCCACCGAGCTGGAAGCCCTTATCCACGAGGCGACGCTCATCAAGCAGTACAAGCCGCGCTACAACGTGCGGCTCAAGGACGACAAGCGTTATCCCTATATCAAAGTCACCTGGCATGAGGACTACCCCACCGTCCGCCTAACGCGGCGCATCGAGCAGGATGGCGCGCGCTACTACGGGCCGTACACGGCGGCGTGGGCCGTCTACCGCACGCTGGACACCCTGCGCAAGGTCTTCCCGTACCTTACGTGCAACCGCATCATCACAGGCAAGGATCCGCGCGCCTGCCTCTACTACGACATCGGCCTGTGCCTCGCCCCGTGCATCGGCGCGGTGAACAAGGCGCAGTACCGCGCCATGATTGACCGCATGTGCCGCTTCCTGGAGGGTAAGTCCGAGGACATCATCCTCGAGCTGAAGCGCCAGATGGAGGACGCCGCCGAGGGCCTGGAGTTCGAGAAAGCAGCGAAGCTGCGCGACAATATGCTGGCCTTGCAGAAGATCGTCGAGCGGCAGAAGGTCGGCGTGTCGGAGCTGGTGGATCAGGATGTCGTCGCCCTGGCGCGGGACAACGGTAGCGCCGTGGTCCAGGTGTACTTCATCCGCGGCGGCCAGCTCGTCGGGCGGGAGTACTTCGTGCTAGAGGGGACGGAGGGCGAGGTGACGCCGGAGGTGCTGTCGTCCTTCATCACCCAGTTCTACGAGGATGTGCCTTACGTCCCGCCGATTATTCTGACCCAGGACCAGGTGCAGGAGGCGACGATTATCGAGTCGTGGCTGAAGAGCCGCCGCGGCGACAAGGTCGCTATCCGCGTGCCGGAGAACGGGCAGAACGGCGAGCTTGTCAAGATGGCGGCGGAGCAGGCCAGCGAGACGCTCGGCGTGCTGAAGGCGCAGTGGGAGTCGGACCAGAACAAGCAGGTCATGGCGTTGGGCGAGCTGCAAGAGGCGCTGGCCCTGCCCCACCCACCGAGCCGCATCGAGTGCTACGACATCTCCAACACCCAGGGGACGAACTCCGTCGGCGCGATGGTCGTGTTCGCCCAGGGCGTGCCGCGCAAGAGCGACTACCGCAAGTTCCGCATCCAGACGGTGCAGGGGCCAAACGACTTCGCCTCGCTCCAGGAGGTGCTGCGGCGGCGCTTCAGCCACCTGACATTCCACACGCTCACTGGCGAGGGGGAGGCCGCGCCCGCCGCCGCCGAGCCGCCCGCGCCGAAGGGGCGCAAAAAGGGCGGGCCGCCGCCGGGCCGGCGCGACGAGGTGGACCCGTTCACGCTGACGCCGGACCTGGTCATCATTGACGGCGGCAAGGGGCAGCTCAGCGCCGCGCTCGAGGTGTGGCGTGACCTGGGCCTGGACCACATCCCCGTCGTCTCCCTCGCCAAGCGGCAGGAGGAGATCTTCCTGCCCGACCGCGAGGAGTCGGTCATGCTGGCGCGGAACTCCCAGGGGCTGTTCCTCGTCCAGCGAATACGCGACGAAGCGCACCGCTTTGGCCTGAACTACCACCGCACGCTGCGCGGCAAGACCGGCCTGGCCTCGCAGCTCGAAGACATACGCGGCATCGGCCCGCAGCGGCGCAAGGCCCTGCTGAAGCAGTTCGGCTCCCTCGACGGCATACGCGCAGCAAGCATCGAAGATCTGGCCGCCGCCCCCGGCATGACGAAGGATATCGCCCTGAAGGTGAAAGAGGCGTTGGGCGCAGGATAAGACGCACATGGCTGGACTGACACCGGACGAAATCTATAGTTGGCTGCGGCGGCTGCCGAGCATGCGGCAGCTGGCGAACGACGAAGTGCGCGCCATCGCCGAGGTCGCCGAGTGGCAGATCATCGGCGCGGGCGAAGCGCCCTACCGCCTCGGCCAATCTCCCGACCGCCTGTTCATCCTGGAGACCGGCCTGATTCGCCTCCAGCGGCCCGATCCGCGCGTCGGGGCGCGGACGCGGGAGCGCGTGGACCCCGGCGACGTGTTCGGCGTCGAGAGCCTTTCGACGCGCCGCGCCATCTACCGCGACGACGCCGTGGCCGACGAGGAGTCGGCGGTGTTCAGCGTCGGCGGTCAGGCCCTCGCCGACCTGCTCCAGCAGCACCCGCGCATCCGCCGTCTCGGCCGCGCATTCCGCATACGGATGTGGCAGATGCGCCCCCGCCTGCCGGACAAGCAGCCCGACGAGACCATCCTGGTGGCGCGGCGGCAGCACTGGAGCATGCTCGTCGAGCGGCTGGCCCTGCCGCTGCTTGTCCTGTTCGCCGCCATCGCCGTCAGCGGCGGCCTGGCGGTGATCCAGGTGAGCATTTTTTCGTGGGTCGCCATCGGCCTGAGCCTGCTCACGGCGGCTATGCTGCTCTTTGGCTGGAGCTTCGCCGACTGGTGGTCCGACCAGTACATCGTCACCAACCAGCGCGTCATCTCCCAAACGGTGCGTCCCTTGATCCGCGAGCGCCAGCGCGAAGCGCCCATCGAGCGCGTTGTCAACACGACGGTCAACGTGCCAAGCCCGTGGGCGGCCTGGCTTGGCTGGAGCGATGTCATCATCGGCACGGCCGGTATGCAGCCGATCAAGTTCGAGCGCATCTCCGATGGGGCCTACGTGGCAGCCGTCGTGAACGAACGCCTGGTGGAGGTCCGACAGCTCGCCGAGCAGGCTACACGGGCCGAGCGGCAGAAGTACATCCGCGACTCGCTCCAAAAGGCGATGGCCCCCGTCGCCCCGCCCTCCTCGCCGCGCCCCCCCGTGCCGGCGCCTGTCGTTCAGAGGAGCAACCCTGTGGCCAGCGCATACAACTATTTCTGGCCCAAGATCCGCGACGAGCAAGGCTCGACCATTACCTACCGCAAGCACCGCATCGTCATGGTTCGTGATACCATTTTGTGGCTCCTGGCGCTCCTTGGCCTGGCGGCCCTGGAGGCCGCCGCGGCCGTCTACTTCTACCCCTTGCCGGGCTGGGTGGACGTGATCGGCCTGATCGCCCTCGTCGCTGTCCTCGCTCGCTTGCTGTGGGTCTACGACGACTGGCGCCTTGACATCTACGTGCTCACCGACCGCGCCGTTATTGACGTGGACCGACGGCCGTTCTACCTCTCTGAAACGCGCAAAACCGCCAGCCTGGACAACCTGCAGGATGTGACCTACACGATCCCCAGTCCCATTGCGCGCTTCTTCGACTACGGCACGATCGTGATGGAGACCGCCGGCGCATCGGGCCGGCAAACGTGGTCGTTCGTGCAGGACCCGCGCAACGTCCAGAACGAGATCATCCGCCGCATGGAGGCGTCGCGCCGCATGCGGGCGGAGAGCGAGCGGCGGGCGCGCGAGGCCGAGATCAACGAATGGATCGGCGAGTACCACAAGATGCAGCAGGGCGGCCCGCCGCAACCCCCTCCCCCCGCCACGCCCTAGTGCAAGGACAACGGACCTAATAGGCTAGCCAGGCCCGCCTGCCCGTCGAACGGGCAGGCTACGACGAGCAAGCCTGAGAGGCTCCCTCTCAGCCCCTCGGGCTTCCATCCAGTAGCGCGACGCTTCGAGCGTCGCGCGGGCGCACGATGCCGAACATGTCCTCTGACTATGCCCTAGCCCGTAGGTAACAAAATAAAAGAAGTATGAAAAGTCTCGCCTTGGCAGCCTAACACTTCACGCGGCGACTTCGTTAAGAAGTATGAAGGCGAAAGCGCGCCGGCGGCTATCGTCGGTATCGCGTTGGCTGTTCGCGCATCTTTCCGGGTTGGCAGGCGTCATCATTGTTAGTAGAATTCGTGTCGTCGGGCCGGCTCCTATCATCCCCTACCAATCGTCAGCGCCAACTGGTGGACGAACTTGGACATCTCGAGCGCATCTACAGAATCGCATAACGCGGCCGACTTTCCGGCGTTATCTCATGTAGAAGTGCATGAGTACCGGGCTGTGGACGACGAGAAGGACCTGGCCGTGCGGGCCTCGCGCTACGACCGCGAAGCGTTCGGCGCGTTGTACGACCGCTACGTCGCCCGCATCTACCAGTACATCTACTACAAGACCGGCAGCGTCAACGAAGCCGAAGACCTGACGGCTCAGGTCTTCCTCCGCGCCTGGGAAGCCATATCGGGCTACGAGTGGCGCGAGTTCCCGTTCTCGGCCTGGCTGTTCCGCATCGCGCGCAATCTGGTGGTGGACTATCACCGCGCGCGGCGGGACACGGTGCCTCTGGACGGCCCCGAGGACCGGCCAGAGATCCGGCCGGTCGGCGAGGACGACGCGCCTGAGAAGTCGCTGCAGGCCTTGTTTACGTCGCAGCAGTTGCAGAAGGCCATCAGTCAGTTGACCGACGAGCAGCAAGAGGTCATCGTTCTCCGCTTCATCGAGGGGTACAGCACTTCTGAGATCGCCGTCTTGATGGGCAAGCGCGAGGGCGCTGTTCGCGGCCTGCAATTCCGGGGCCTGGCAACATTGCGTGAGTTGATTCAGTGGGGAGTAGGTCATGAGCCTGGCTAGTGCGCTGGATGCCTGTTTAGAGGACATCCGCATAGGCAAGGCAACAGTCGAGGATTGCCTGGGCCGTTACCCAGACTATGCCGACGAGCTGGCGCCGCTCTTGGAGATGGCGATGCTGCTAGAGGGCATCCAGGCCCCGCAGCCGTCGCCCGTCTTCCAGGCCAGCCTGCGCCGACAACTGATGAGCGCCCCAGCGCCCGCGCCGATTCCCTGGCCCATCCGCCTCCGCGCTGCGCTGGCTGGCTGGCTGGCGATCCCCGCTGTGGCGTGGGGAACCCGCCTGGCGGTGGGCTTCGCCGTTCTCCTGTTCCTTGTCGTCTTCCTGTCTACCTCAACGTTCGCCTCGAACGCCCTGCCCGACACGCCCCTCTACACGGTGAAGCGCGTCGGCGAGCAGGTGCGCCTCCTCGTCGCCTTCGACGACTTTCGCCGCGCCCAGGTTCACGCCGTGCTGGCCGAAGTGCGCCGCCAGGAAGCCCAGGTCATGCTGGCCCGTGGGAACACGGCGGAAGCGCAGGCCCTGATGAAGGAGGCGGCCACCGAGGCCGCGGAGGCCAAGCGCCTGATGGGTGAGGAGCCGAGGGGCGCGACCCCGACGCCGTCCTCCGGCGTCGCCGCCGTCCCGCCGACCGCCACCTCCGCCCCGGCCCTCGCGCCGAGCGCCGCCCCATCCGCAGCGCCGACCGCGACCCGGCCGGCGACGGTCGCGCCGCGCGCGCCGGCTGTCGTGAACGCCGCCGCGCCCGCCCGACCCGAGGCCGCGCAGCAGGCCGTTCTGCCGACGGCGACGACGCTCAGCCGGCCCGTGACCCGCCCGGCCGACGCGCCGACCGACGCGCCAACCGACGCGCCCGCGCCGCCAACGCCCGACTTGCCGAAGCCGACGGACGTCCCGGCCTACCCAGGCCCCGGCGGCAGCACCGCCGCGTACCCCGAACCTCCGAAGCCGACCAGGGTTCCGCCGACGCCGACCGCGGAGTTCCAGCGGCCCGTGAATACCGTGGCCCCACTGGTCACACGCACGGCGACCCCCGTCTCCAACACGACCGGGCCGGGTACGCCCACCGTCCCGCCGCCGCCGACGGCGACGCCCGTTCCGCCGATCCGGCCGACGGAGCGCCCGCCGGTCGCCCTGCCGACCAGGACAGTCGCGCCGCCGACGAGCGTGCCGCCGACGAGCGTGCCGCCGACCAGCGTCCCGCCGACGAGCGTCCCGCCCACGTCGCCGCCGCCAACGAGCGCGCCGGCCAACCCGACCGATGCGCCGCCAACGAGCGTCCCCCCGACGAGCGTGCCGCCGACGAGCGCGCCGCCCCCGACCAGCGCGCCGAAGGCGTCGCCAGCGCCGTGAGGGTTGACTTGCCTTTTGCAAACATTATGGTATAATACCGTTGCCCGTGGAATGGATGCCGCGACCTTCTGTCGCGGCTCATCTATTGGCGCTCGCGCGGCGGCTCAGGCTGCTGAGGCAGGTTCGGCCGAGCGCCACGACTCTTGTATCGTTTCCTACGAGGGAGTAAGATTGTGTCTACCAAAGAGGTTTTCCTGACGCCGGAGGGCCGACGGAAGCTCGAGGAAGAGCTTGATTTCCTGGTCAACACGCGCCGTCCGGAAGTCGCCCAGCGTATCAAAGAAGCCAAGGAAGAAGGCGACGTTAGCGAGAACGCTGGCTACGATGAGGCGAAACAGCAGCAGGGATTCCTCGAGGGGCGGATTCAGCAGATCGAGATGATCCTGAAGACGGCCAAGATGATTGACGAGCCAAGCACCACCGACCGCGTGCAGCTCGGCTCGACCGTCACCGTCTGCGAGAGCGACGGCGGCGAGAGCGGCCCTGAAGAGACGTTCCGCATCGTCGGCTCGACCGAGGCCAACCCGGGCAAGGGCTTCATCTCGAACGAGTCGCCCCTGGGCAAGGCGCTGCTCAACAAAACCGTGGGCAACGAGATCTCGGTCCAGACGCCGGGAGGCGTTCTCCAGTTCAAAATCCTGAGTATCCGCTGACCGCGCGCCGGGCCCGGGCGCTCGGCGTGACACGGGTTCATCTACGGCCGGGGCCAGCCCCTGGCCGTTTTTTCTTGAGGGACACATGACCACCACGCCCGATGCCATCGAAGAGTTGATTGCCGACGAGCTGACCACCGAGCGCCTCCGCAAGCTCGACGAGGTCCGCACCGCCGGCGTGGACCCCTACCCCGCCCACGTGGACCGCACCCACACCGCCGCCGAGGCTCACGCCCTCTTCCAGACGCTCGAGGCCGAGGCCGCCGACGAGTCGCCGGTGGTCGCCGTCGCCGGCCGCCTGCTCAGCATCCGCCCCCACGGCA
Source organism: Anaerolineae bacterium (assembly GCA_046328535.1). Taxonomy (GTDB): domain Bacteria; phylum Chloroflexota; class Anaerolineae; order Epilineales; family JAHCIE01; genus JBDHWG01. The sequence continues at coordinate 342 of JAXLWJ010000004.1, read as the reverse complement.
AGCTCACCTTCGCCACCATCCAGGACGGCAGCGGCCAGATCCAGCTCGTCTTCAAGCGCGACACGGTCGGCGCCGACCGCTACGCCTTCTTCCAGCAGACCTTCGACCGCGCCGACTTTGTCAGCGCCCGCGGCTCCCTGTTCCGCACGCGCATGGGCGAGCTGACCGTCGAGGTGCGCGAGTTCGCCATGCTCGCCAAGGCGCTGCGCCCCCTGCCGGAGAAGTGGCACGGCCTGCAGGACACCGAGGCGCGCTACCGCCAGCGTTACCTGGACATCCTCACCAACCCCGACTCGCGCGAGGTGTTCCTGCGCCGCACCGCCATCGTCAGCGCCATGCGCC
>JAXLWJ010000039.1:0-51704 GCA_046328535.1 Anaerolineae bacterium | reverse complement strand
CAAGCTCGACGACGACGAGTCGGAGATGAGCTACATCATCAGGATGCACCGCGGTGAAATCAAGGGCTTTATGCTCTTTGGGCAGAACCCGGCTGTCAGCAGCCCCAACGCGCGGCTGCAACGCGACGCCATGCGCCAGCTCAAGTGGCTTGTCGCGCTCGACCTGTTCGAGACCGAGAGCGCCAGCGTGTGGTATGCTGACCCGGAGGGGCCGGAGCCGAAGACTGTCGCCACCGAAGTCTTCCTGCTGCCCGCCGCCGCCAGCACCGAGAAGGATGGGTCGGTGACGAACACCGAGCGCCTGGTACAGTGGCACGAGCGCGTGGTCAACCCGCCGGGCGATTGCCACGCCGACTTGTGGTGGGTATACCAGCTCGGGAAGCGCCTGAAAGCTCTCTATGCCGACTCGACGCTGGAGCGCGACGCGCCCATTCGCAACCTGACCTGGGATTATGACCGCGCTGATCCCGACGACGGGCCGCGGCGCGTTGGCGAGCCGGACGCCGAGCGCGTGCTGCGTGAGATCAACGGCTACCACACTGCCACCGGCGAACACCTCAAAAGCGGCGCCCAGTTGGCCGCCGATGGCTCGACGGCGTGTGGCTCGCGGCTGTACGTCGGCGTCTTCCCCGAAGCCGGCCGCAACCTCGCCCGGCGCCTCGACCCGACGGTGAGTGACGGCATCTTCGCCGACTGGGGCTGGGCATGGCCGGGCAACAGCCGCGTCCTGTACAACCGCGCGTCAGCTGACCCGCAGGGCCGACCGTGGTCCGAGCGGAAGAAGCTCATCTGGTGGAACGAGGCCGAGGGCCGGTGGGTGGGCCACGACGTCCCGCAGTTCGCGGCCGCGAAGCCCCCCGACTACCGCCCGCCCGCCGATGCGCGGGGCGGCGCGGCGCTGGCCGGCGACGCGCCTTTCGGCGCTCACTTCGACGGCCGGGGCTGGCTGTTCGTGCCATTCGGCCTGTCCGACGGCCCGCTGCCCGAGCACTATGAGCCGCTGGAGTCGCCCTATCACAACGCGCTGCGCAGCACGCAGTACGCGCCGGCGACGACTCTGCTCGATGACCCCCTCAATCCCGTCGCCGAGCCGCTGGATCCCGCCTATCCACTCGTCGCGACCACCTACCGCGTTACGGAGCAGTACTTGAGCGGGGTGATGACCCGCCATAGTAGCTGGCTGGTGGAGCTTCAGCCGGCCATGTTCGTCGAGATCAGCCCCGCGCTGGCGGCGGAACGTGGCGTCAAGAACCTCGATTGGGTCGTCGTCAGCACGCCGCGAGATTCCATCGAAGCGCTGGCGCTGGTGACAGAGCGGGTGCCGACGCTGACCGTGGATGGGAAGCCGTCCCACGTTGTCGGTTTGCTCTGGGGCTTCGGGTACAAGGGCGAGTCGGTCGGCGACTCGGCCAATCGTCTCTCGGCCATGGCCCTCGCCCCGACCTCCGACATCCAGGGATCGAAGTCATTCACGTGCCAACTGCGGGCAGGCCGTCTCGCGGACGAGCGGCCGATGACGCCGTCGCCTTACGCGCCTCTACCAGCGATTTCGCTACCCATCAGCGACACGCCGTGGCCTGCCCAGCCGGAAGGGAGTATCGAGCATGACGACTAACGATGTCGCGGGGGAGCAGCTCGACGTTGTCGAGCGTCCACAGGTCGCTGCGCCTGGTCGCCCAGCTGGCCTGCTCGATGCCATCGTCTACCCTTTCCGCCGCGGCGATGCGCCCGAGGAGGGGCCGGCGGTCGGCTTCTTCACGGACACGAGCGTGTGCATCGGCTGCAAGGCGTGCCAGGTGGCGTGCAAGCAGTGGAACATGCTGCCGGCCCTTGAGACGCGCCTGTCCGGGCAGAGCTACGATAACACACTGACCCTCTCGGCGGAGGAGTGGCGCCATGTGAAGTTCATCGAGTTGTTCGAGGCGTCCCCCTTGCCGCCACCTCCCACTCGGCCACCTGTGGCGATTGACGGCTTCGACATTGCGGCGCTGCTGGCAGAGCCGAAGGCGGGGCAGTGGTTGATGATGAGCGATAGCTGCAAGCATTGCGTTGTCGCGCCGTGCCATCTGGCCTGCCCGACGGGCGCCATCATTCACACCGAGTTCGCCAACGTCTACATCCAGCCGGATATCTGCAACGGCTGCGCGTCGTGCATCGCAGCCTGCCCGTTTGGCGTCATTACCCGCAGTCAGCTCGACGGCCACTCCTACAAGTGTACGATGTGCTACGACCGGTTGCGCGACGGGTTGCAGCCGGCCTGCGCGCGGGCGTGTCCGACGTGGGCTATCAACTTCGGGCCTATCGAGGAGATGCACGAGTTGGCGCGCCGCCGCCTTGCCGAATTGCACCATCGTGGCGTTCGCCAGGCGACCATCTATGGCGAGGTGAACACTGAGCAGTACTCGGCGCTCCATAACTTCTACCTGTTGCTGGACGAGCCGGCGACCTACGGGCTGCCGGCCAGCCCGGTCAACCCGCATGTTCACCTGCGGGGCGACTACGTTCGGGCGGCCATCGGCCTGGTGGCGGCCCTGTTGCTGGTCGCCACTGTGCTTCTCGTGCTGGGAGGGTGAGATGACCAGCGCCGTACCATCGCAGACGACACGATCTGCACCCAAGTTGGCGATCACGGCATCGCCATACGCCAGCGGGGTCATCACCAAGACGCCACCGTGGGCGGGGCTGACGGCGTGGGACGTGTTCTTCAACAACGTGTCTATCGGCGTCTTCCTGGCCGCAACATTGGCTGCTATCCTTGCCCCCGCGCGATTTGGTGGGCTGACCCTCGCTGCTTACCCAGTCGCGCTGCTGTTGCTGGTTCTCGACCTGGCGCTGCTCGTCTCCGACCTGGGCGATCCGATGCGGTTCCACCACATGCTGCGCGTCTTCAAGCCCAGCTCGCCGATGTCCTTCGGCACATGGTCGCTCTCAGCCTACGGGGTCTTGCTCGGCATCGCGACCGTGGTGGCGCTGCTCCACTTGCCCCCCTTCGGCTGGCTGCACGCTCGGGGCGCGCTCTGGACGTTCGTTCTGGTGATCGGCAACGCCGCCGCGCTGCTGGCGGTCATCCCGGCGCTGGGCGGCATCCTCTACAAGGGCGTGCTGTTTAGCGTCACCTCGCAGCCCGGCTGGCAGGACGCGCGCTGGCTGGGGGCGTACCTCGGCAATTCGGCGATCTTGCTCGGCTGCTCGGGGCTACTGATCATCGCGGCGATTGCTGGCCGCGCCGACGCAGCGGCGACGCTCCGCATCGCCATGCTTGCCCTGCTCGTCCTGGATGTGGTATTCTTCGGGCTGCTCTACCGCGGCATCGCGCCGGCGTTCAAGTCGCGCTATGGTCCGAACCAGACAGTCTTCTTCTGGCTCACAGTTGTCGCGGCAGGCTGGCTGCTGCCGTTCTTGTTGCTGTTACAGGGAGCGTTCGTAGAGCTTGTTCCGCCATTGTTCATCGCTCTCGCGGCGCTCGTCGTTCGCTACGCGCTGGTTTTCCTTCCTCACACCAGCCGGGCGGCTGAGACCGCGCGTGCTCGGGCAGGTGGCCGCGGGGCCGGATTGTAGGGCGCGGCGCTCATCTGAGGGAGGAAGCACACGTGCAGGTTTTCTGGGACTACAGCCTGATCGCAATCGTCGCGTTTGCCATTACGGGGGTCTTGGCGGCTGCGCCTCGCACGCAAAGCGTTCTCAGCCTGTTTGCGCTGGCTATCATCTCGGCTGTTGGCGGTGGGACAATCCGCGATCTTATCCTGGGCGTCCCGGTCTTCTGGCTCAGCCAGTTCCAGTACATCTGGTTCGCCATGGGCGGCGCGCTCGTCGGCTTCGCGCTCATCGAGTTGTTCAAGCGTTGGCGGAGCGTCTTGCTGTATGCCGACGCCGTCGGCGTTGCGCTGCTGGGTGTGGAAGCCGCCAACAAGTCGCTGGGCCTCGGGATGCATCCAGGCGTTGCTATCATGATGGGGCTTCTGACGGGTGTCGGCGGGGGAGTGCTGCGCGACGTGTTGGTCGACCGACCTACGCTTCTCGTGCAGCGGGACCTGTACGTGACCCCAATCGTCGTCGGCTTGACTGGGTATGTACTTCTGTTGCACTTTGGCGTCGACCGCGGGGTGAGCGAGGTCGTGACCATCGTGTTCATCTTCAGCGTTCGCGCCGCGGCTATCCATTGGAGTCTGGGCGTCCCGGATTGGCTGCACGTGCCACACCCGGGCGAGTAAGGTCTGCGACTTGCATTTGGCGCAGTGCGGCGTGATGATTGTGGTCGAATCGTGCGGTGCGTGTCACTCCCTGTCAGATCCTCCGTAGCGACAACCCCCACCGGCGTGAAGGCAGGCCGTCGTCGGCGACAGCGCAGTTGATTGGGGTCGAGAAATCGGCTATCATTGGGGCGCTAGGATTGCCGATCCGACGTGTTCGCCGCCCATAAGTAGCGCCATGCCCCACACGCTTAGCACCAAATTCTTCTTGCCCGAGCCGATTGCGCACGCCGTCGCGCGCCCGCACCTGCTGGCGCGGCTCGATGCGGGGATCGAGCGCAAGCTCATCACGATCTGCTCTCCCGCCGGCTTTGGCAAGACGACCCTGGCCGCGGTCTGGCTGCGGGCGCTTGCCGCCCGGCATAGCGCGAGCGAGGACGGCGTGCGCGTCGCCTGGTACTCCCTGGACGCCAGCGACAGCGACCTGGCGACCTTTGCGACGCGGCTCGTGATTGCCTCGCGCCAGGCAGCCCCCGATTTTGCCCCCGGTTGGATTGACCTGAACCGTCGTCCAATCCTGCCACGGCCGGACTATCTGGCTGGAGAGCTGGCCCTCGGTGTCCCGTCAGCCAATCGGCTGGTCATTGCCCTGGAAGATTACCATCACATTGTTGACCCTGCCATCCACGCGCTCTTGAGAGAGTGGATTCGCTTGTTGCCGCCAACCTTGCGCCTGGTGATCATCAGCCGTCACGATCCTCCCGTGGGGTTGGCGCGCCTTCGCGCCTACGGCGATGTCACCGAGCTGCGGGCGGTAGATCTCGCCTTTTCCCAGACTGAAGCGACGGCTTTGCTACAAGGCATCGTCGGCGAGCCGCTCGATTCCGAGACCGTGCGGGTGATCTGGGGGCAGACAGAGGGGTGGGTTGTGGGGTTGCGCCTGGCGGGACTGTCACTTCAGAAGACCGAAGCGCGCCCCGTCTTCCTCGCCAATTTTCCTCGCCACGGCATCCGCGATATCGGCGACTACCTCCTCGAAGAGGTCCTCCGCTACCAGCCTCCTGAAGTCGAGGACTTTCTCTTGCGGACATCCATCCTGAGGCGGCTCAACGGCGAGCTATGCGGCGTGGTTCTCGGCGTAGATCTGCCACAGGCGCAGGCGCTGCTCGATCGGATCGTGGACGAAGCCATGTTCGTGTCAGCTCTCGATGACTATGGCGGCTGGTATCGCTATCATAACCAGTTCCAGGCCCTCTTGAGCCAGCGCCTGCACACGCGGTTTCGGAAGATGGACGTCGCAGCGATGCACCGTGGGGCAGCCGACTGGCTGGCGGAGCGCGGTCTGGTGGATGAGGCGTTGGAGCAATACCTCGCGGCGGGCGAGGCGATCGCGGCTGCGCGCCTGGTGGAGGCGCATGCGCCACGCCTGGCCCACCAGCAGGCCTGGAGCCATCTCAACCAGTGGCTGTCGCTCCTGCCGACTGAGCTGACTGAGACACGGCCGGCGCTGCTGCTGGCGCGCGCCTGGCTTCTATACGCTCGCAGCGCCTGGAGTCGCATCGGCCCGCTTGTGGGGCGGGCCGAAACCCTTCTGCCCCCGCGCGAGGCGGGCAGCACTCGCGAGCTGGACGCGCTGTGGGGTCAGGTCTACGCGCTGCGCAGCACGGTCATCTTCCCGACGACCTCACCGGAGGCAAAGATCCAGCAAGGGCGCGAAGCTCTGCGGCTCTTGCCCCCAGAGTACACGCGCGCGCGCGCCACCGCCCTCAACTATCTCGGGCGTTGGCTGAACGCCGTCGGGCGACCGGAGGAGGCGCGAAGGCTTATCGAGGACGAACTGGCATCCATTGGGGAGACCGACGCGCACTATACGATCCGGATGTATTACAATCTGTGCGTTCTGGAGTACTTTGCCGCTGACCTCGACCGCTATGAGACCGTCAGCCGCAAGCTGCGCGACCTGGCGGAACAGGCGAACCAACCCATAGACCAGATGTGGGCCGAGTTCATCCTTGGCCGCATCTGTCTCGAACGCAACCAGGTTGACGCGGCGCGAAGCCATTTCGAGACATTGTTCGGGCGCGCGAACTGGGCTAGTTTCCAGGCTCTGCTGATGGGCGCGTATTTGCTCTTGCCGCTGTACGCGGAGCGCGGAGAGATAGAGCATGGCGCAGGCATTATGAGAGTCCTGCGCCGTCGTCTGGTCGAGGCTCCCGACGAGCATAGTCACCGCGAGGTCGAGGCGCTCGATGCTTATTGGGCTATGCTCAGTGGTGACATCAGAGCCGCCGCCATCTGGGCCAGGTCAACAGAGCCGCACTCCTCTACCGAACACGAATCGCGCCGTGGCTTCATCCGCGCCCGCATCCTGCTCGCTCTTGGCGAGGCGCCAGACCTTGCTGAGGCTGCCGATTTGCTGGAATACCTGCGCGTGCGCTACGAGAGCATGCGCTATACGCCAGAGTACGTGCAGGCTTTGACGCTCACCGCTCGCGCACAGTGGGTGCGCCGCCAGCGCGAGCCTGCTCTGGCCTCGCTTCGGGCGGCGATTGACCTGGGCTATCCGCGCGGCTATCGCCGCGTCTTTACCTCCCACGGGCCGGTTATCGGCGAGATGCTGCTCGCTCTGGCCCAGGAAAAGCGTTATGCTGAGGCAGCGGGCGTGCTGGCGCTATCCCTGGCCGAGACGAGTTCGGGTCTCGAGCCTGGTCTTGCCAATGGCGATCGGGCGCATCCTTTGATCGAGCCTCTCACGCCGCGTGAGCTTCAGGTTCTCGGCGCGCTAGAGCGAGGGCTGACCAACAAAGAGATCGCCCGCAACCTCAACCTGGCTCCCCAAACGATTCGCAATCACACCGTCAACATCTACGCCAAACTCCAGGTCCCCAACCGCCGCCGCGCGGTCGAACGCGCCCGCAAGATTGGCCTACTGACCGAAAAGTAGCTCGACCGGCGCCAGTTTACCGAGCGGCCATCCTGATACCTCAGTGAGGCGCGCTCACCAGTTCCACGTCGCCCAGGAAGAGCGAACCGCTCGGCGTCTTGTCGAACACCAGCGCCACCTCGCGGACCTGACTCAGGTCAACGCCGCTGAAGCTGCTCATCGGAATCCGGATCGTCGTCATTGGCGCGCGTCCGGTGAACATCTTGCCAAAGGTCGAGTCGTCCCGGACCTCGCCCACTGGGAAGCCAAGCGCTGGCTCATTCGGCCGCGTGCTGGCCGTCGCCGTCTTGCCGTTCCAGTCACTGATCCGCACGCTCAATGCCTGGGGCGAGCCTTTCGCGTTCAGCGGCGAGAGGGGGTCCACGGCGGCGCGCAGGCTGACCGCCGACACGCCCCTCAGGTCACCGGCCCCCTCAGGGAGCGTGAACCTCAAAGCGCCGCCAGGTTTGTCCCACGAGGTGACGAGCATGGCGGGGTTGCCGGGGATGGTCACGTTGGCGCGCTTGCATGGTTCGCTGCCCGGCTTCACCGAGGGGGTGAAGTAGCCTTCGACACAGTAGTGGGTGGCGACTCCTTCCGCTGTGACGCTGCCGCCGACGCGGTTGAGGCTCAGTTCCGCCTCGCTGGCTGGGATGAAGAGCGTTTTGCGGTTGGGCGCGGGCGCCAGAGCGGACACGCGCCCCGCCTGCCCATACAACTGGTCGGGCGCGGCCGTCTGCGGGTCCATGCCGAGCCGCACTTTTGCATCGTGAATCGCGTTGGGGTCCGTGCCGAAGATCGTGGTCAGGAAGTCGCTGGCATAGGCGACGAGCCAGGCTTGCTGCGCCTTCGACCCCATCAGCGTCGCGCAGTCAGGACGGTCAGACAGGCCCATCTCCCCATTGACGACGGTGTTGACGTCGTTGTGGTTGGCGCGCTCCAGCCAGGCCGACGTTGCCCACGCCGCCTGCCCAGGCGCGAGACGCGCGCCTTCGAAGAAGAGCTGACCGTCCTGCGTGATCACGTCGCCATCGCAGGCGGGCAGGGCGGCCGCCACGGGGACGCTCGACTGGGCTGGCTTGACGAAGCCCGGCGCCGGCGCGACGAGGAGCAGGCCGTCAACGGGGCCGTAGCCATGCTGAGACGCGCTGTCGGCCGCTGCCAGTCCGCCTTCGTGCGCCAGATAGTAGGCGTTCTCCCCGCCTCGCGAGTGGCCGACGAGGGCGAGGCGTCGAACATCCGCGCGCCCTTTCAGGTCAACTCCGAAGTTATTTTCGCCGCCGGACGATGCCGTCGCCAGCGCCTTGAGGTGCTTGTCCACGACCTGCTGCATGCGCTCCAGTGGGATGCCTTCGCCGAAGCCGAACGTGTTTTCAGCGTTGATGTTGATGGACAGCGCAACGTAGCCCCGCGCAGCCAGCTCCCGCACGAGGTAGTCGAAGCCCATGTAGTTTCGCTGCTCCTGGTCGGGCGCACAGGGCCAGCGATCCACGCCGTGCTCGACTTCCGGGCAGCCAGGGTGGGTGCCGTGCATGATGAGGACGACGGGATAGGGGCCACCCTTGCCCTGCGGCACAGAGATGACGCCGTTGAGGCGCACCGGCATGTTGTGGAAGCGGCTGTCGGGTGGAAAGTTAGATTGGACGATGGTCGTATCGCCCAGGTTGTACTCGACGGCTGGCGGCAGGGCGCTCGAGACAAGCGTCGGCAGCGGCTTCACGCCAGGCGCAGCGCCGGCGCCGGCATCCGAGGAACCGGGCATGTTAGTCGAGACGAGACGCGCGCCGCCCGCCACGACAACGAGCAGCACGATCAGAAGAACCAGGCTGATGAGTGAGAATTTCGGCATGTTGGTCCGTACCTTCTAGGCAGCCTCAGAGTTGCTCACTTGACAGCGAGCGAGAGCAAGGCAGAAAGATTCAGGCCACCGCTAAAGAAGACGCCGGCCAGGCTCGGCTCGCCTTTTCGGTTCGCCTTCGGAATGATGCTCCAGGTTACGGTAGTAAGCAAGAATCCAGCGCCGAGTGCGGGCAAAACCAGACGTCCACGTTCAAACTGGTCGCGGAAGCCCGATGGGCTGAGAGGTAGCCTCTCAGGCTTGCACTGTGTAGCCTGCCCGTTCGACGGGCAGGCGAGCGTGGGTAGCCGACGAGGTCCGATGTCCTCGCTGAGGGACGCTTCGCTCCGCTCAGCGTGACAGCCAGGACTTGCGGCAACAATTCGTTAAGGGTCATCAATCGGCGCTACGGGTCGGCTCGGCAGCCCGCTGACTACGATCCCACGGGATAGCCCGGCCCCCAGGGGATTCCCAGCAGGAACCAGAGCGCGAAGAACAGAATCCAGGCAATCGTGATGACCACGGCATAGGGCAGCATGAGCGCGATGATCGTTCCCAGACCGGCTTTTTTGTCATAACGCTGGGCGACCGTGACGATGAACGGCAGATACACCATGAGCGGCGTCAGAGTGTTCACCGGCGAGTCTCCCACGCGGTACGCCGCCAGCACAGTTTGGGGCGCGACGCCGAGCCGCATGAAGATCGGGATGAACACCGGCGCGAAGATGGCCCACTTCGGCACGACGCCGGGGATGATGAAGTCCAGGACGACGATCACCAGAATCATCCCAATGAGCAGCGGCAGCGCGCCGATATTGGCCCGCTCGAGCGCCTCGGCCATGGCGACGGCGGCGACCGTCGGCATGTTGCTGAAGTTGAAGAGGGCGATGAACTGGCTGATCATGAGCAGCATGAAGATTAGCCCGGCTAGACCCGCAAAGGTCTTTGTGACGCCCTTGATGACATCGCCGCTCCCCTTGAGCGTCCGCGCGCCCACGCCGTAGCCAATGCCGGCGATGAGGAACATGAGCGAGATGATGAAGATCAGGCTGTCCATGAACGGGGTGGCGCCGATAATTGCGCCGGTCTGCGCGTCACGCAATGGAGCGCCGGGCGGCAGCGTGAACAGGAGAACCAGGGCCAGGATGCCGAGGAAGAAGTACAGCGCGTAGCGCAAACCACGCCCTTCCGCCGCTGCGTCCACGGTGTGGCTCTCGCCTTCGCCGCTGTCGGTACCCGCGTCAGGTGTGTATACGCCCAGGCGCGGCTCGACGAATCGCTCTGTCACCACCCAGACGACAAGGCTGATGACGATGGTGGAGGCGGCCGAGAAGAAATAGTTGGCGGCGACGGTGATGGGCGTCCCGCCTCCCAACGCGATGGCCTCATTGGTGATCTCGGTGACCATGCTGTCAATGGGCGTGATGAGGAGGTTGACGGCGAAGATGCCGGCCACGCCCGCAAACGCTGCCGCCAACCCCGCGAGCGGATGTCTTTTCACGCTCATAAAGGCGGCGGCGGCCAGGGGTATCAGAATGAGATACCCCGCGTCCGAGGCGACGCTCGACAGCGCGCCGACGAAGATGAGGATGAACGCCAGCGCCCAGGGCGGCGAGACCTTGACGAGCTTGCGAATCAGCGCGCCCATCATCCCGGCTTCCTCGGCCACGCCGACGCCGGCCATGGCGACAAGCGTTACCGCGACAACGCTGAACGTGGCGAAGTTGGTCACGAACGACGAGAAGATGAAGCGGATGCCCTCGATGGACAACAGGCTGCGAACGGCAATCGTTCGCTCCTTGATCTCGAACTTGTCGCTCGGGTAGCCTACCTGACTGGGCGGCAAGGCAAGCTGGACTTCTGTCGTATCCTCGTAGTAGTTCTTCTCGACCGGGATTGGCGCTGGCGCGGCAATCTGCTCGGTCACACTGACGTTCAGCAGCGATAGGATAGCGGACAGCACCATGACGATAACAATCAAGTAGAGAAACATGAGAACAGGGTGCGGAACTTTGTTGCCCACCCGCTCGATACCGCCGAGCAGGCGCTGCATCAAAGACCCCTTCTCCCCGCTACCGGCCGCCCCCGTTTGCGCAGTCATCTAGCCTCCCTTCAATATGTTCGAGAATCGCGGTTGGTCGGCTGCGGCGTCTCATCAGCCCCGCCCAAGGTGACTGGCGTGGCCGTCGTTTTGTGCGGAGGGTAGCGCCGCAAGAACTCGCTGAGCAGGCGAACACCCACGCCCGTCCCGCCGTGGGTCTCGTAGGCTTTTGTCGGGCTGTCTACCCAGGCTGTCCCCGCGATATCCAGATGGACGAAGGGATAGTCGCTCACAAAGGCGGCCAGGAAGGCGCCGGCGGTGATCGAACCGGCGGGCCGGCCGCCGAGGTTCTTGAGGTCGGCGATCTGGCTCTTGATCATGCTATGATACTCAGCCCACAACGGCAGCTGCCAGACACGCTCACCGCTGATGTCCCCCGCGCGGCTAATCTCGTCCGCCAGGGCCTGATCGGTCGCCATCATGCCGGTCGCGTGAGCGCCGAGGGCAATGATGATGGCGCCGGTAAGTGTGGATAGCTCGACGATGGCGGCGGGCTTGAACAACTTGGCATAGTATAGAGCATCGGCGAGAATAATGCGCCCCTCCGCATCGGTGTTGATGACCTCGACCGTCTTCCCGCTCAGAGTTGTCACGATGTCGCCGGGGCGATAGGCGGTGCTGCTCGGCATGTTCTCGGCGGCGCTGACAAGCCCGACGACGTGGAGCGGCAACCCCAGCTCGGCGACGACCTGCATCGCGCCAAAGACGGCCGCCGCGCCGCCCATGTCCGACTTCATCGTCTCCATCGCGTCGGCCGGCTTAAGGGAGAGGCCGCCCGAATCGAAGGTGAGTCCTTTGCCGACGAGGCAGATGGTCGGCGCGTGGGGGTCGGCCGCGCCATACTCCATGACGATGAAACGCGGCTCGTGGGCCGAGCCTTTGCCGACGGCCAGGATGCCGCCGAAGCCGTGTTCCATCAGCCGCGCCTTATCGAGCACCCTGACATTTAGCCCGAGGCGATCTCCGAGCGCAATGGCCTGCTCGCCGAGCGCCGCCGGCGTGAGGGCGTAGCCTGGGCTGTTGACAAGGTCGCGGGCAAAGGCGACGCCGCGAGCGATCACCTGTCCGACGGCAATGCCGGCGCTCAAAGCCTCCGTGGGGCCGGGCGTAAACACCGCCGCGTGTTCAACCTCGAAAGCCTCCTCGCCGGTGACGGTCGTGCGATACGGCCAGTAGCGGTATGCGCCCAGTTCAAGCCCTTCAGCCAGGGCCTGGCCGAGAACGTCCGGCTCGATGCGCACATCACCGTGAACGCCCATAGTCACCCCCGGCACGAGGAGGGCGCTCGCCTGGCGGACGGCCAGAGCGGCCGCGAGGCGAATCGTGTCCGTGGTGACCCTGTCGCGTTGGCCCAGGCCCACCAGGAGTAGCCGACGCGGGGCGGCTGCGCCGCGCGGATACACGAGCAGGGTTTGCCCGCTGCGGCCGCGAAAATCGCCTGGCTCCATCAAGCTGGCGACCTCGTCAGGGAGGGCCATGCCCTCAAAGGCCGCGAGCATGGCCAGGTCCGAGGCCTGCTGTAATACGTCGCCGGACTTGACTGTGATGTCCATACCGCCCCCCGTTGTGGGATCAAGACCCCTATAATCGAGCCAACTCATCCATGTAGACAATCGCGGTTTCGATGCCGCGGCGGAACATCTCGATGCTATAGTGTTCGTTGGGCGAGTGCAGGCCATCGGTGTCCAGCCCGTAGCCCATCATGACCACGGGAATCTTCATCAGGTCGTAGATGTCAGCCACGACAGGGATGCTGCCGCCACCCCGCGTGAACACCGGCGGGTAGCCCCAGCCCTTCTCATAGGCGCGCGCCGCCGCCTGCATCTCTGGCAGGTCGAAGGGGATGAGGGCCGGCTTGCCGGTGGTCAGCAGACTGACCGTAACCTTCACAGTGGGCGGCGCAACGGCCTCGATGTACCCTTTCAACAGCGCGTAGATTCTGTCGGGGTCTTGATTGCCTACCAGGCGTGAGCTGAGCTTCGCGCCGGCCCTGGCCGGTATGATCGTCTTGGGGCCGGGGCCGCTCCAGCCGCTCCACAGACCGTTGATGTCCAGCGTTGGGCGGGCGGAGATGCGTTCGCGGATGGTGTAGCGCGTGTCACCCCACAGGGCCGGTACGCCGGTTGCCTCTTTATACTGTGCCTCGCTCAGGTCCGTCTTGGCGATCATGGCGCGCTCGTCGTCGGTGAGCGGCGCGACGTCGTCGTAGAAGCCTGGCACTGCGATAGTCCCGTCGGGGTTGTAGAGCTTGCCCAGGATTTCGACAAGCGCGAGGGCCGGGTTGTGGGTCGCGCCGCCCCACAGGCCGCTGTGCAGGTCCTCTGTCGGTCCCTCTAGCTCGACCTGGATGTAGGTCATGCCGCGCAGGCTGTGGGTGATAGACGGCTCCTCGATACGGCCCATGGACGTGTCACTAATCACGCACACGTCAGCTTTGAGCAGGTCCAGGTGCGCCTTGATGAAGGGCGTCAGGTTGGGCGAGGACACCTCCTCTTCGCCTTCGATCAGGAACTTCATGTTGACCGGCGCGCCTCCCGTTTGCAGGTACGACTCTAGGGCTTTGACGTGGATGAACAACTGGCCCTTGTTGTCCGTGGCGCCGCGCGCGTAGATTTTTCCATCCTTGACAACTGGCTCGAACGGCGGCGTATTCCACCCGTCTTCCATCAGCGCCGGGACGACGTCGTAGTGGCCGTAGACGAGTACGGTCGGCTTGTCTGGGCCGGCGCCCAGGTACTCGCCGTAGACGACGGGGTAGCCCGCCGTGGGCATGACCGTGGCATTCTCGACGCCCAGGCTGCGCAGATGAGCCGCGAGCCACGCGGCCATGCGCTGCACATCGTCGGCGTGCGCCGGGTCACCACTCAGGCTGGGGATGCGCAGCATCTCGAACAATTCGGCCTGGAACTTGTCGCCATGGGTGCGGGCGTACTGCCGCGCGGCTTCGCTCGATGGCGTCATGGTCAGATGGCTCCTTTCATCAGGAAGTGATGGCCGGTGATGAGGGTAGCGGTGTCCCGACATCCTGATCCACGTCGGGTGCTCTCTGTTCGCCCCGGCTTGCGGTCGTGCGAGGCAGCCGCAGAGCCGGGAAGACCCCCAACAGCGCGATCGCGGCGAGGATCAGGAAGGCGGCCTTCAGGGCGCGCAGGCGGGCGAGCGTGTTGATGAGCACCGCCGCGTCCACCTGCTCTGGCGTCGCCGAGGTGGTGGACAAGATTGCTTTTAGCTGCTCATTGCTCACGAAGTTGATGTTGTCGAGGTTGACTTGCTGTTGCAGCGATGGCGGGATGACGGTGTTTCCCGCCAGGCTGCCGCCCACGAACAGGGTCAGCAGGGTGACCGCAGCGAGGCTGGCAAAAGCGGTGCCGAGGGCTGTGGAGAGGTTGTTGGCGACACCCCGTATGGCGCCGACATCGCCCGCCAGGCTTGGGGGCGATGCGGCGACCAGGACGTTGAAGACCAGGGTGAGCAGCGACCCTTCGCCCAGGCCGACGATGATGAGGCTAAGGATGACGACTGGCGTACCCCACTCGTTGCGGATGGTGAAAGCCAGCATGGTGAGACCGACCGACACCGTGATCAGGCCGCCGGCGCCGATCACGCGCGGACTCAGCCGGTCGTACAGGCGAACGATGAAGATGGCCGCGGTGGCGATGGCGAGGGTGTAGGGGACGACGGCGACCGCTGTGAACAGGCTCGTGCGCCCCTGAACGATCTGAATGTAGAGCGGGATGAGGAAGTTGACGGCCGGACCAAGACCGCTGATGACCAGCAGGACATAGAGCGCGGCCCGCTCGTATTGCGAGTCGAACACCTCCAGCGAGAGGAGCGGCGACTTGCCTTTGTCATGACGGTAATGAGACCAGGCCAGGAAGCCCTGACCGACGACCAGGCCGGCCAGAACCATGAACGGCGCGGGCGACAAACCAAACAGGCTGAACGGCGCGTTCGAGTTGGCGAGTACCACTCCCCAGTTGTTCAGGTTGTTGAAGCCGACGCTGATCAGGATAATGGCGACTGCGGCCAACACGGCGCCGACCAGATCAATTTTGACTTCGGCGTCCCGTGGAATGCGCGCCAGGCGAAAGCTGAGCAGGAAGATGATCACTGAGAGGACGGCCAGTAGCCCGAACGAGACACGCCAGCTCACGGTCGTGGTGAGGAAGCCAGCGACGAAGAAAGCGAGCGCGCCGGAGATGGCCGGTGTGCCGGCCAGCAAGCCTAGCGCCTGCTCCTGCTGCTTGCCCTGGTAGTTGCCGGCGATGAGTACGACAAGCGTCGGCACCAGCGCCGCCGCTGCCAGCCCCGCAATCGCCTGGGCGTTGTTCATGGTACTCACGTCGCTGCTGATCGCCATCAAGCCCATCGCCAGGCCGTGGGCGAGGACCGTGACCTGGAAGACCAGCCTGGCGCCGATGAGCTTGCCGAGCTTCGAGCCGAGCAGAACAAACGCCGCGACAAAGAGGGAATATACGACGAGCGCAGTTCCGACGGATGTCGCGGGCGCGTTGAACTGCTCGGAGATAGCGCCAACGGACACGGGGAGGGCGTTCACGTTGAACGCCATTTGGAACTGCGCCAGCATGATGATGATCATCGCCAGCCAGGATATGCGGCCGGCAGCCCCGACGGACTTGACGCCGAGCGGCTGAGTGGTCATTGTGCCTCGGTTTGTCTGACGGACGTTGCGCCGCGCGCGACCGACGAATCGGCGTCACCCGACCGGTATCCCGCTGGCGGTGGAAATCCATCTCCACCGCCAGCCTTGTTTGGCGACACCACCCTGCAATCAGTTAGGCGTCACGACGGAACACCTCGCAGATGTGGAATCGCTCCCTACGGCGCTTGCACAACCACCACATCCACCTGGCGACGCTCGACGCCGGCGTTGTTCCGCAGCCGCACCTCCAGCTCATACGTCGTCGTCTCCGTCGGGCAGACGCGGCGCGAGCCGTTTCCGACCACCCCTTCCCCATTCAGGAAAACGGAGTCGATATTGGCGGTAGACCAGTTCAGCGTGGTGCAGTTGCCGGCGAAGATGACGAGGTCATTGGCCCAGAACTCGATGCGCGGCTCGGCCGGTGGGTTGACGCGCAGGTTGATGCGGCGGGTCACGGTGCTGCCGTCCACGAGCGTCACGTCGAGGGTGTAGGTTGTGTTCTGCGTCGGGCAGACGCGGCGGTTGCCCTCGCCGGGGACGCCTTCGCCCTCGAAGAACACCTGGTCAATGTACCGCACGTACCAGCGGATGCGCGTGCATTCGCCCTGGCGGATCGGGTTCGCATCCACGGTGAACTCGATGACGGGCGCGGGCATGACCTCGATGGGCGGCGCGATAGCGACGTTGCCCTGGCAGGCGCTCGGCACGACCTGTAGCCCGGTGGGGTTTGCCTCCCAGGGGAAGCGCTGGGTGTTCAGGCGAACTTCAAGGCCGCACGGCCCATTGACCCAGGAGCGGTAGCCATCGGTGAAGGCGGTGAAGTTGTCAGATGAGCGCCACTGCATCATGCCGTTGGTCGTCAGCTGGTTGGCGTTGCCAGCGCCGTCGTGAGTCTCGTTGGTCACGCATTGGCCGACGATCTGGGGAATCTGCTGCTGAATGGTGGCGAAGCCGAGTACGAACTGGCAGCCCTGTGCCTGAGTGGGCAGGGCCAGCGCCATCAAAGCGAGAACAGCGACAACGGACAGTAGGGCAGCGATGCCGTAACGACGTTTCATATGAAAGCCTCCTTGTGGGTGGATGCCAGCACCGCCATCGTACGGCATTTCCTACCCTGGAACAAGGACCATCCGCCGCCAAATGTACTGGAAATGTACCGGGGCGGCAATCAGCGTGGACGCGCGAAATGTCACCGCTTTGTCACCCCGCTCTTCCCCCAATATCACCGCCGCTTGATAGACTGCCTCAAACGACAACGACCGTTCTGCATAGCGCGAGTTCTGTGGAGGTGGCGATGTTTCGATGGCTGATGGGGGTGATGGTGGTGGGCATCCTGGCGGGGGCGCTGGCCGGCTGCGCGGCGAGCGGAGGCAGTAGCGCGGCTCCTGGCGCAGCCGTAGGCAGCGCCGCCACAGCGCCGGCCGCCGCGTCGGGTGGGAGCGGGGTGACAGCGCCGGCGGGGGCAAGCGGGGGGCCGGTCAAGCTGATCCTGGGCGCGTACACCACGCCCCGCGAGGCATACGGCGAGATCATCCCGCTGTTCAAGACGTATTGGAAAGCCAAAACCGGCCAGGATGTAGAATTTCAGGAGTCGTACCAGGCCTCGGGGGCGCAGTCGCGCGCGATTGCCGAGGGCTTTGAGGCCGACATCGCGGCGCTGTCCCTCGAAGACGACATTACCCGCCTGCAAACGGCCGGCCTGATTATCCACGACTGGAAGAACAACAAGTACAAGGGCATCCCGACGACCTCGATTGCGGTCATCATGGTGCGCAAGGGCAACCCCAAGGGCATCAAGGACTGGCAAGACCTTACGGCCCCCGGCCTCAACGTGTTGACGCCGAACCCGAAGACGAGCGGCGGCGCGATGTGGAACATCCTGGGCCTGTACGGCGCGGCCACGCGCGGCGCTGTGGACGGCGTGGCGAAGGGCGACGAGGCCGCGGCCAGCAACCTCCTCAAGGCAGTGCTCAAGAACGTCTCGGTCATGGACAAGAGCGGCCGCGAGAGCGTAGTCACCTACGAGAAGGGCGTCGGCGATGTCGCCATCAGCTATGAGAATGAGGCCCAGGTGGGCCGCATGAACGGCCAGGATTACGAGTACGTCATTCCGCGCTCGACCATCAAGATCGAGAACCCGGTGGCGGTCGTAGACAAGTACGTTGACAAGCATGGGACGCGCCAGGTGGCGGAAGCCTTCGCGGACTTCCTGTATACGAAGGAAGCGCAGGAGGTCTTCGCCAGGTACGGCCTGCGCGTGGTGGACCCCGCTGTGGCGAAGGCGACAGCCGCGAAGTACCCGCCCGTGCAGGACCTGTTTACAATTGAGGATCTGGGCGGCTGGAAGACGGTGACGCCCAAGCTCTTCGGCGATAACGGCCTGTACACCAAAGCGATCGAGGAAGTGCAGGCGCAGAAGTGAGCGCGCTGTCCCCCGCAGCCCTCGACAGCCGGCGCGCGTGTCCGACGCGACGCCGGTATTGGGGGCGATGGAGCCTCCGCCTTACGGCCCTAACCTATCTCGGCCTGGTCATCGTGCTGCCGCTGACGGCCGTGATTGGCGACGGGCTGCGTGGCGGCCTGGACGCTTTCGTCAGCAGCATCACGCGGCCCGCCGCCTGGCACGCCATCCAGCTCACACTTTGGACCGCGGCGATCATGGCGCTCGTCAACGCCGTGATGGGAACGCTCACCGCCTACGTCCTGGTGCGCTACGAGTTCCCAGGCCGCTCCATCGTCAACGGTCTGGTTGACTTACCGTTCGCCATCCCGTCGCTTGTGACGGGCGTCATGCTCGTCATCCTGTACGGCCCCCAGGCGGCCATCGGAGGCTGGCTGAAGGGCAACCTGGGTCTCGACATCATCTTCGCCCCGCCCGGTATCATCGTGGCGCTGCTCTTCGTCAGCTTCCCGTTCGTGGTGCGGGCGCTCCAGCCGGTGCTCATGCAGGTTGACCTGCACCAGGAAGAGGCGGCGCACACGCTCGGCGCGTCGTCGTGGGTGACGTTCCGCCGCGTGCTCCTGCCCGCCATCGCGCCCGCCATCACGATGGGAACCCTGCTCAGTTTCGCCCGCGCTCTGGGTGAGTTCGGCTCGATCATCATCGTCGCGGGCAACTTCCCCATGCGCTCCCAGACGGCCGCCGTCTACGTGTATGGCGAAATCGAGTCGTCCAACCAGATTGGGGCCAGCGCCATGTCGGCCTTCCTGCTTGCCATCGCTTTCCTGCTGATCCTCGTTGTGGATTGGCTGCAACGACGGCGGGAGGTGGTCTATGGTTAGGCGGTTGCTCATCGCCATCGTACTCATCTACATGGGCATCCTGATCCTGGCGCCGCTGGCGGCGATCCTTCAGGGCGCGCTCAGTCGGGGCCTCGCGCCGGTCCTGGCGACACTGCGCGACCCGGACGTCATCCATGCCTTCTGGGTGACGCTTCAACTGTGCGCGGCCGCGCTGCTGGTGAACACGGTGTTCGGCATCATCACGGCCTGGGTGCTGGTCCGAGACCGCTTCCCGGGGCGGCGCTTCGTCAATGGCCTGGTTGACCTGCCACTCGTCGTCTCGCCGGTCATCGCTGGCTACATGATCATCCTCCTCTTCGGGCGGCGGGGCTGGTTCGCGCCGCTGCTCGACATGCTCAATTTCAAGGTTGTGTTCTCCCTGCCGGGCATGCTGATGGCGACGATCTTCGTCTCGCTGCCGTTCGTCATCCGCGAGGTCATGCCCGTGTTGGAGGCCGTCGGTACGGAGCAGGAGTCGGCGGCCCACACGCTGGGCGCGAGCGGCTGGCAGACCTTCTGGCGCGTCACCCTGCCGAGCATCCGCTGGGGTGTGCTGTACGGCGTGACGCTGTCGCTGGCGCGCACCCTGGGCGAGTTCGGGGCGGTCGTTGTTGTGAGCGGCGCCGTGTCCGGCCTGACCGAGACGGCCACAATCTACATCTTCCGCGCCCTGGACGAGCGGCAATACATCTCCGCCTACACGGTGTCGCTTGTTCTAGCCGGTGTGTCCTTCATGATGCTCCTGGCCATGGAGTGGTTCAGAGCGCGGACGGAGCGGGACCGATGAGCATTTTGCTGCGCGATCTGGTGAAGCGCTACCGCGACCAGGCGGTTGTAGACCATGTTGACCTCGAAATCGCCGACGGCGAGCTTTTTGTTCTCCTTGGCCCGAGCGGCAGCGGCAAGAGTACGGTTCTGCGGATGATCGCCGGCCTCACGTCGGTGACGGCGGGGCACATCATCTTGCACGGACGAGATGTCACCGACCTGTCGCCCCAACAGCGCGACATCGGCTTCGTCTTCCAGAACTACTCGCTGTTCCGCCACATGAGTGTCGCCGACAACATCGAGTTTGGGCTGGCCGTGCGCAAAGCGCCCAAAGCTGAGCGGGCGCGGCGGCGCGACGAATTGCTCGACCTGGTGGGGTTGGGCGGGCTAGGCCAACGCTATCCCTCGCAACTCTCCGGCGGGCAACAGCAGCGTGTCGCCGTGGCGCGCGCCCTGGCGAGCCAGCCATCGGTGCTGTTGCTGGACGAGCCGTTCGGGGCGCTGGACGTTCAGATCCGGGTGCAGCTGCGCCAGAGCCTCAAGGAGGTTCAGCGCCGCCTCGGTATCACGACCATCCTCGTCACCCACGACCAGGAAGAGGCGTTCGAGCTGGCCGACCGTATTGGCATCATTGACCGCGGGCGGCTCCTGGAGGTGGGGACGCCGACACAGCTTTACCACCGTCCCAACCATCAGTTCGTGGCGACATTTCTGGGCAGCGCCAACCTGTTGGCCGGCACGCAGCAGGGCGAAGACGTTCGCGTCGGCGCGTTGCGGCTTCCCTCGACCGAGCCTGCCACGCGCTTCGATGCGGAAGGGCGGGCTGAAGTGCTGTTCCGGCCGGAGGACCTGGTCCTGGCGGTTGAGCGGAACCAGCTTGACGGCGAGGCGCTGGGTGTCGGTGTGGTCGAGGACGTTCTCTTTCTGGGAACACTCCAGCGCGTGCGCGTTCGACTGGACCCGCTGCCTGGGACGTGGCCGCTGCCGGTGCGCTACGGTCAGGAGGGCGTGCTGCTCGACGTGGCTTTGTTCTCGCGGCCAGGCGGCGCGGCGTATGTCGAGCGCGGGCAGGTGGTCTGGGTCGGCATCAAGCACTATCACATTTTGCCCCGTCCCGGATTCCGGCTACTGTTATGCGCGAGCGATGGCGACGACAGCGACGCCACAGCCAGTCTCGCGGCGTGGCTTGGCACGGCGATGGGCGCTGAGATGACCCGGATGACGATTGCGGCGGGCGCAGCGGGGGAGACCCTCGTGCGCGACATTCGCAGCCAGGAATACGACCTGGTGGTTGTCGGCGGCGACCGTGGCGGGACGTTCGTCGAGCGATTGGCGCGTGAGACGACCGCGCCGGTGCTGGTCGTCAAGGGCGCGCGGCCCGCCATCAAGCGCGTTCTGCTCTGCTCTGCGGGCGGCGAGCCTGGCAAGATAGACGTTCTGTTCGGGGCGCGACTGGCCCGCCGGATTGGCGCGGCGACGCGCCTGCTGTATGTGACCCGCCCGGTTGGAGCGCCCGAGGCGCAGGCGGTGGGACTCGGTGACGGAGCGCAGAGGCCCTGGTTGATGCGCCACCTGGAGGAGGGGCGGCTCACGCTGCTGGGGCAGGGGGTCGAGGTGGACACGAAGATACGCCAGGGCGGGGTGGTTGACGAGATACTGGCCGAAGCGGCCGAGGGGGACTACGATTTGATTGTGGTCGGCGGCCACGTCGCGTCTCGTCGCGGCGCTGCCGCCGGCCAGGATATCGCCGCCGAGATCGTGGCGCGCGCCGCGCGTCCGGTCCTTGTCGTGCGCGGCCACATTGCGTAGTGGGGAGTGTTTGATTGGGGCTTGAACCTATGGGGAGGCGCGGCAGTATTCCGCTTCGGACACGCCTGACTGTATCGCGGCCTGACTTGCGCAGTCTGCGGCTGCGGCTTGTCCTGGCCCTCCTGGCGCTTGCCTGCGCCACTGTGGCTCTCATCGGACTCCCCACGGCGGCTCTCGTGCATCGTGAGCTAGAACGGGAGGCCTGGGCGCGCGTGGATGAGGGACTTCGCGTCTCGCGCGCCCTATACGAAGCGCGTTCCCGTGAAGCAAGCTCCTTCGCCTTGCTGACTGCCCAGCGCCCGACCCTTCGTAACCTCATCCAGCAGGGGACTGTCCCGCCGCAAGCCTACCTGGACGACCTGCGGGCGGCGTCGGGCATCACGGCTCTGGTTGTCCTTGACCGGCGCGGCCATCTCCTCGGGCAGTCGTCAACGGGAGAGGCCGTCGGCGCAGGAGCGGCATCGGCTTTGCGCCAGAGCGGCGGCGGCGCGTCGGGCGCGTTTCCCCTGCGAGCTACGGCGGCGGGTGTGATCCTCACGGCCGAGGCGCCGATCCTATCGGAGGACACGGGTGAGGCGCTGGGGCTTGTGCGGGCCGGCGTTGCGCTAGACCAGGGGGTGGCGGAACGCCTGAAGCAGGAAACGGGGCTTGACCACAGTGTCATCCTGGGCGGCCGGCGGTTAGCGACGTCCCTCGGCGAGGCTGGCGCCGGCGCGCCGCCGGGGGAAGAGCGCGACCGCCCGCAAAGCATCACCTACGGAAATTCCGTCTACTACGCGGCCTGGCTGCCGCTCGGCGTCGTGGAGGGGGTGGCCGTCGGGGACGAGGTGGCGCTGTCGGGCGCGGAACTGAGCGCGACGATGGCTCGCATCAACACCATTCTCCTGGGCAGCGGCGTGGTCTTCGCGGCGCTGGTGGGGCTGCTAGGGTATGCCCTGGCCCATCGTATCGCGCAACCGCTGCTGCGCCTGTCACAGGGCGGTGAGGCGCTGGGACGTGGCGACCTTAGCACGCCGCTACCGCCCGCCGACGGTGTCACCGAGATTGCCGGCCTCCGGCAGACCCTGGAACAGATGCGCCGCCGCCTCAAGGGGGCGCACGACGAGCTGAGCCAGTCCAAGGCGTGGGCGGAGGACCTTGTCGCCGCTCTGGCGGAGGGCGTGGTCACCATTGACGCTGCCGGCCGCATCACGTCGTTCAGCTCTGGCGCCGAGCGCCTGTTGGGCTGGCGTCGTCACGAAGTGATCGGCCGCCGCTATGGCACGGTGCTGCGCCCGGCCGGCGCGGGCATGGCTGTGCCGCGCCCTGGCCCAGGCGCTGTCGAGCGGCTGCGCGTCCTGACCCGCGAGGGGCGTCTGATTGTCATCGCGCTCACCGGCGGTGCGCTTGTCGCGCGGGGGGGCGAGGCGCAGGAGCAGGCATTCGTGTTCAGGGACGTGACGGAGGAGGAGCAGGCGCAGCGGTTGCGGGAGTTTTTCCTGGCGAATGTGTCGCACGAGTTCAAGACCCCCCTCGCGGCCCTGCGCGCGGCGACGGAGCTGCTGACGCTGGATGGGGAGCAGCTCTCGGAGGCGGAGGCGCGCGAGTTGCTCGACTCGATCAACCTCGGCGCGGCGCGGCTGGAGGAGCTGGTGGACAACCTGCTCAGCAGCGCGCTGATCCAGGCCGGCCATTTCGAGGTCCGGCCGCGCCCGGCGGATTTGCACGCGCTCGCGGAGGAGGCCCTTCTGACCACCCGCCCTCTGTTGTCGCTGCGTGGTCAGACCCTAGATCTCGATATGCCGCCCGATTTGCCGCTCGTTCTGGCTGACCCAAGACGCCTGATGCAGGTACTCGTGAATCTGATCTCCAATGCCAGCAAGTACGGCCCGCGCGAGCGGCCCATTCGGCTATCTGTGACAACGCGCGGCGGGGTGGCGTTCACGCGCGTTGCCGATGAGGGGCCAGGAATCTCGGAAGAGCAGCTCGCCCTCCTGTTCCGGCCCTTTACGCGGCCGGTGGAAGAGGACAGGACCGGCGGGGTCGGGCTAGGTCTGTCCATCGTCAAGACCATCATCGAACGGCATGGTGGTGAAGTGGGCGTCGAAAGTCGGCCTGGCGCGACGGTCTTTTGGTTCACCTTGCCGCTGGCCGAGGACGGCCAGGCTCCAGTTTGATCGGAGGCATCGGACATGCGAGTCCTTGTCGTTGACGATGACATTCAGCTCGCGTCGCTTATTGCGTTCACCTTGCGGCGCGAAGGCTTCCAGGTCTTCCAGGCGCATGACGGCTTGACCGCGCTCGATGCCTGGGCCAGCGAGGGGCCTGACATCATCATCCTCGATATCAACCTGCCCGGCCTGAGCGGGGACCAGGTACTCCAGCGCATTCGGGCGGCCAGCGCGACGCCGGTGATCATGCTGACGGTGCGCGGCGACGAGGACGCCGTCGTGCATGGGTTAAGTCTTGGCGCCGACGACTATATCGCCAAGCCGTTCAGCCCCCGCAACCTGGTCGCCCGCGTGCGCGCCGTGCTGCGGCGGAGCGGGCAGCAGCCGCCGGCCGACCTGACGCTCGCGGACATGACGCTGGACATGGACCGCCAGGCCGTTCGCTACGCCGACGGCCGACTCGTTCATCTCACGCCGCTGGAGTTTCGCCTGCTGCGCTACCTGCTCGTCAATCAGGGCCAGGTCTTGCCGACGGACGCTATCATCGAGCACGTGTGGGGCTACGACACGCACGAGGACCGCGCCGCGCTCAAGCAACTCGTCCGCCGGCTGCGGGTGAAGATCGAGCCTGACCCGGCCAACCCGCGCTACATCGAGACCCTGCCGGGCATCGGGTACACCATCAATGTGGAGCTGGACGCTGTCTCGACAGGCGCAGAATGAGCCGCGTCGGGGCTGCGCTCAACTGCTCCACGTCACCGCCAGCCACACGTCGGACACGGCTCGCGTGTCCAGATACAGCTTCACCTCCCCTGTCGGTTTAACGTCGCCCGCCGCTGTGACGGGGAGATCAGCCGTCAGCGGGCCGATCAGGAGATTGCCCAGGCTCGCGTCTTTGGCAAGCGTCCCCTTCTTCGTGTTGTTCGCCGCGTTCACGTCGGCGAAGACATCCAGGGCGGCCGGCGTCGGCGTCTGGGCGCTACGAGCGAGAAGGGCGACCCGCTGCACGGTGTTCAGTCGGCCTTTGCTCCAGAATGGGTAGTGCTCGTCCCGCAAATTGAACCGCAGCTCGAAGCGCTGGTTCGCCCCCGGCGTCTGGCCCTGGAATCTGGTCCACTCCGTTGGGAACTCGTGACGCACCGAGAAGAGGCGCACTGAGCCGACCGCCTGCGCGTCGCCCATCAGCGCCTTGAGGTTCGCCAGGGCCGCGTTGCGCAGCAGGTCGCCACCCGGCCGCGCCGTGTAGCGGACGTCGAGGATGACATCGCGGATGCTGTCATAGTCGAACTGGCATGGCTCACCCTTGCTGGGGTCCGCCGGCAGCTGCAAACTCCACTCGCTGATGACGCCGGAGTTCTCGAAGGGCAAGAACCGCTCGTCACGCAAGTCGGTCTCGAAGAGGCCACTGTCGCCCTGGGCCGAGCTGGTCACGATGGACTGGAGGCTGCCGAAGTAGTCCTGGAAACGGTTGTCCTCACCGTCCACGCGGGCGTAGGCGCCGTCGCGCAGGCTCGGCGTGATGCGCGTGCTGCTCCGCAGCAGGGTGAGGGTGCAGTTGACGCTGGCGTACGGGCCGGCGACACACGGAATGCTCACCGCGACCGATTTGATGCGCCTGAAGTAGTGGCCGGGGCCGTCCATGTCGAACAGGGATTCCGGCAGCCGGACGGTGCAGCGGCCGGTCGCGCGGAGCCGCATGATCGCGAGCGGGTCAATCTGTTGCAGGCTGACGTGCTTGGTCAGCTCATACTGGCGCTGGTTCAGCTCGTGATACGCCAGCTCCATGCGCTTAATGTCCAGGTACAGCTTCTCTCCAGCCAGCAAGCCTTCTTTGCCGGACAGATAACCAAAATCGAGGAAGCTGAGTTCCGAGTTGCCCAACTCGTATTGCAGGGCGCGCTCGGCCTTCTTCGCCGTGTCGAACGCCATCTGGAACGACTGGGCGTAGACCCCCTTGACCTCGCGTTTCATCCACGTGTAGAGGGCCTGGTTCGTCGTCTTCTTCGCCTTCGCATCGCTCTTCTGCGTCCAGTCGGCGTTCTTTTCGCCGGTCAGGAAGAACTCGATAGCCTCGGCGTGCTTGATTTGCTCGCGATGGTTCGCCAACTCGCGCTCCGCCATCGCCTCGCGGATCTGAGCGGCGCGCAACTGCTTGAAGACCTGGTTGATCTCGCCCGCCGCCGCCTCGCTCTGGTAGGCCCAATCGCGCTCGCGCTGGGTGTACCCGCCTAGCTTGAACGCGCGGTTGGCCTCGTAGGTCATCGTGCTCGCTTCCGACAGCGTCATGTTCGCCGCGAAGTCTGCGGCGGCGGCGAACTGGCGGCCGCCAAGCTCAATCGTCCCGCCCAGACCCCAGAAATGCAGGTCAATGGGGAACTGCGGGATATGGCTCAGGGCTTCTGCCATGGCATGGAGCGCCTTCGCGGCGCCGGGCAGGGCGTGGGCCAGCTCGAGCTTGTTCAGCTCCTCGGCTTCGTGGCTGTTGAGTTTCTTGCCGCCCACGATGTCGCCCGCGCCCAGCAGCCCCAGGCTGGCGCTCCCCACCGTGCCGGCCCCGCCGTCGGCGATGTCAATGGGAATGTCGCGCGCGAGAACCTGCGGCTCGGTCATGGCGAACTTCATCTTGTCGAGGCTGTCCTTGTCCAGGTCGGTCAGATCGGGGATGGTCTTGGCAATCTCGTCGGGCTTTTTGCCAAGCTGCCGCTCGAAGTACGTGTAGCGTTGGACGGCGTTTGCCAGAGTCTGCACCAGGCCCTCGCGCGCTTTGATCGCCTCCTGCCACTGGGCATACTTCACGTGTTCCGCCATCTCCAGTACCTTGAGTTCCTGCCTGGCCCGCAGCAGGGCCATCGCCTCGCCGTCCTCCTTCTCCATCGCGGTGAGCAGCGCGCTGCCCAGGGATTTGACCTCCTGGGCGATCTCGGCCGCCTTCTGGACGAGCAGCTGGAAGCGCACCAGCGGCAAGGGTTGGTTGAGACCGCTGACGATCGCGCCCACATCGAGGCCCGCCGCCGCGGCGCGCGCCAGGAGCGCCGGGTCAATCGGCGGCTCGAACAGGGGTAGCTGGCGAAAGATACCCTGGATGTTCAGGCTGTTGCGAATCTTGAACAGCCGGTCGGCCACCGTGTCCCAGTAGCCGAGCAGCTTGTCATTGCGCGGTACGCAGAAATACAGCGATTTGCCCAGGCCGTTCAACACCGCCATGCGCTCGTTGTCGGCGGCCACCGCCGGATGCGGGGTCAGGTCAAAGGCGGCGTCGGCCTCCAGGTGGCGCAGCGTATTCCCGAACTTGTCCAGGTCCTCGCGGAGATTGGCGTAGGTCTGGGGACGGAGCGTGCCTTTCCTCGGCACCACCTGGGGCCGCGGGCCGAGGATGTTGGCGGCCAGCACGTAGACGATCATGGCTTCGTCAATGGCCTCGCGCGTGTCTTGGCGGAACAGCGAATCACCCCACGCGATGAGATTGTCCAGGTAGGCCATGACTGTCTTGACCATGTAGGCCTGCTGGCGGTAGCGCGCGACGACATGGGGGCGGAACGGCGCGTCCTTCCACGCCTCGATGCTGCGGATGGTTTCATCGCGCAACTTCGGGTCGGCGTTGGTCGCCAGGTTGACCAGGATTTCTTCGATCTTCTGGACGTGGGTGTACTGGAACGGCCGCACCTTCCAGAAGCGCTCCGGCGTTGGGCCGTCGCTGTCGTCGGTCGGGTCGAAGATGTAGTGGAACCACTGCTGCGCCTCAGCGAAACGCTGGTTCTTGCTCAGGTGCATCGCAATCAATAGCGGCGCGTGGAAGAACAATTCCCAGTTGTAGACCGCGTACGCGCCGCCGGACGTGAAGTCCAGGTCCTTGACGGGGTACGGGGCCTGCACGAGCGACGACGGCGCGTAGCGCGTGGGGGAGAAGTAGTCGGCATACAGCACGGGCTTGAACTTGCCGTCGGGCAGGCGGACGATGGAGCCGTCGGGCGCCTTTTGGTAGTCGGTGTCGGCCGCCTCCAGGCCGGGTACGCCCTTTGCGATCAGCCGCCGAATCAGGTCGGTGACGAAGAGGTGCGCGTGCGGGTCGAAGCGGTAGCTCAACTCGCGCTCCTGGATGATGATGTGCTTCGTCTCCGTGGTGACGATGTCGCCGGCGGGCCGGGGACGAAAGTGGACGGCCTCCGCATCAACGTAATTGTGGAAGCTCTTCCTGACGATCTCATTCACGGTGGCGTCTCCTCGTATTAGCGGCCCTTGAGCGCGGTGACGTTCTTGAGCAGCGCCGAGTTCAGCCCGCTGCTCCCGATGATGTTCAAGCCGGCCGTGCCTTGCGCCAATCCTGTAGCGGCCAGCGCGGCGCTGTCCACCGCGACGACGGCCTGGCCGGCGGCAATGGCGCTGCCTGCGTTCACCCGGACACTGGGCGCTGCGCCGTCCAGCGCATCCCCGGCGAGCGCGGGTTGGAGCGCCAACCCGGCGCGGCCGGTCGGTCCCACCAGCTCGCCGTCGAACTGCACAACCGTCGCCGGGTTGGCGAGCCAATCCTGTCGCTCGGTGAGGCCGAACCGGGCGCGGGGGTCTATCTCATTCCGCCACAGCGGGTCGTCGGGGCGGACCGGGATGGGCAGTTTCGGTCGCGGCACAATCGGCTTGAGGTCTAGCTTGTCCCACCAGTCAGGATGGTCCCACTCGACTTCGGGGCGGGGTGTGCGCGTCACCCACTCCTGCCACTCCTCGATGGTCTTCTCCTTGAAGCTCGGCTCGACGAAGAAGGTGTTGGAGCGGTCGTCCTGGTAGAAGACCGGCGTGACGAGCGCGGCGATTTCCGGCGTGGCGAGGGAGATGGTATTGGCGGAGGGCAGCAGCGTGAAGCCTTCGCCTTCCTGGAGAATGCTCGTCGTCGCCGATGTCGTCTTGACGCCCTTGCCCACCTCCGTCTCGATCTTCTGGGTGAAGGTGACCGTGAAAGGCCCGCTGCCGCCGTAGCGGTTTGCCTGCACCTGCGAGGCGCTGTAGGGTTGCGATGGCGCCGGCGCGGCGGACACGCGCGTCGGTCGGGCGTGGCGGCTGACGACGCGGAACGCCTGGTTGATGGCGCCGCCGAGATTTACCCGCACCGCGCGTTCCGTCCCGTCGTTCTCGAACTCCTTTGTCGCGTGGATGAAGACGCTCATGTTGTCGAAGTCCAACGGCACCGATCGGACCAGCGAGGCGCTATAGCCGCCGGACTCGCGCGCGCTCCACTCGCCCTGGAAGTACTCGCTCCAGTGAAGCTGCACCTTCACTAGCTTGCGGTTCATCGCCGAGCGCACGCCGCTAGCGATCTGGCCCACGGACACCTCGGTAAGTTTCTGGGTGGTGGGGTCCTTGGCGCTGGGGTGCAGCGGCGGGAGCGTTTTCCCGTTGAGAACGTTCATCGCTGCCCCATAGGCGTCTTTGCGGACGATCAAGCCTGTCTCATCCGATGCGCCCGCGCTGGGGTCGGGGTTGTCAATGAAGGTGACCCAGAAGATGTTGAGCCGGTCACGCCAGACGACAGGCACGATGTGATTGCCCTCGATCTCGACGGGCATCGGCTCCCACGGGGTCCACATCTCGTGGGCGTAGCGGCGGTAGAAGTAGCGGAACGGCTCAAGATGGGTGCGCCCGATGACGTGCAACTGGTTCGAGGCCGGGTCGAGCGGCCCCTCCTCACAGTACATCGCCACGATGTCGAGTCGGGCCAGTTCCTCCAGTTTCTTGAGATAGTTGAAAAAGGCGTCCTCGGCCACGTCGTTACTGACGTCGCTTTGCAGGAGGCGCCCCTCCAACTCCGTGAACAGGTGCGTCTTGTCGTCGCGGAACTCAGGCTCCAGCACATTCTCCGGGAAGAGCCACAGCTTGCGGTTGCCCGCCCACACCGGGTAGCGTTTCATCCACTGCCACTGCTTCGAGTTGATGGCGGCCGGCGCGACCTGGGGCTCCAGGTTGAGCAGGCAGCGGTGGATGAATATCTGCACCGCGCCAATCGCCGACCGGATGCGCGACGTTTGCACGACCGGCTCGACGCCCGGGTCTATCAGGAAGAACTCGAAGAGCTGCTCGATGCGCTCGAAGCCGTGCTGGCGCATGACGTGGGCGACGAGGGCGTCGCGCTGGCGTTGGCGCAGCCTGTCGAAGATAGGTTGCGCCACGCGCAGCCAGGCGTCTGGCTCGAAGCGCGCCTTGATCGCCTCCTTGATGTCGCGGGCGATCACAGCCCGCCCCGCCGGGCTGGCCGTCGGGTTGACGATGCGTGTCCACTCGACCAGGGCGGCGACGGGGACGCCGAACCGCTCGACGACTTGCAGGCCCTCCCACAGCCGGTCCAGCGGCGCCTCGCTGCGGAAGTCGGGCGACGGGGCCAGCGCCCGCGCCGTCGTCTTGACCGTGTCCATGTTGCGTCGTGTCAGCCGCGCAATCAGCGGGTAGACCTGTTGATCGAGGTCGCCAGTGGCGTTGGCCTCGAAAACACCGATCAGGTCATCG
The DNA here is from genome assembly GCA_046328535.1 of Anaerolineae bacterium. Taxonomy (GTDB): domain Bacteria; phylum Chloroflexota; class Anaerolineae; order Epilineales; family JAHCIE01; genus JBDHWG01. The sequence continues at coordinate 21,492 of JAXLWJ010000039.1, read as the reverse complement.
CCGCCGGCGGCGAGGTCGCGTCTCAAGCGCGCGTAGGCGGCGAGGCGCAGGAAGCGGCTGAAACGACCTCGCGTCGCCATCTGTTCGGCCGGCGTATCGCCAATCCGCGTCGTCGGCAGTTCGCTCAAGCTGACCCCGCCGAAATCGTCGGCGTGGGTCAACACATAGCGGATTTCGCGCTCGTTCAACGAGAGGCCCTGGGCGAGCAGGAGCGCCTTGCTCAGGGACAGCAGCGCGTTCTCCGCGCCGTCCACAGCCGACGCCGGGTAGAGCGCGAGCTGCGACAGGTCGTCCTTCGCCAGGCTTTCGCCCTGCACGAGCGTGCGCGCCCGGCCGCCGCCCAGTGTCTTTAGCTCCAGCGCAAAGCGGTAGAGGACGCCGGGCTTGAGTTCCAGGTACTCATCAGAGCCTACGCCGAGGGTTGTCTGATCCGCGGCGGCGATGCCATGCAGGAAGACCTGCGCCGGTAGGTGGTCGAACGTCAACGTCGCCTCGGCGCCCGTCTTCTCTAGCTCGATTGTGAAGCGGTAGGCGCCCGCCGTCGGCACAGCCAGGTAGCCCTCGAAGCGGGCGCTGTTGGCGGGGTTCAGCGGGCCGCCGTCGGGGTCGCGGGCGGCTTTCAGAGCCGTGTCCGCGCCGCCGACGATAGAGGCCAGTTTCTGCGGCTGTCCCGTCAGGTCCGCCGAGTCGAAGAAGGCGGCGCTAACACCTCGCTGGCTCAACGCCTCAAGCGAGGCCAAGGCCGACGCGCCGTCGGCCCCCTCCAGCAGCCGCGTGTCGGCGACCAGGCTCTCGACGAGGACAGGGTCGGCGGCGGTGTAGGCCACGACGGCCTGAATGAGGAACTGGCGGATCAGCCGCCGCTGGAGGAACGGGAAGAACGCATTGGCGAGGGTGGCGAGCTTTTTCTGTCGCACGCTTTCGTTTGCCTGCCGCGCGGCCGTCTGTTGGTCAGGCGTGAGGCTGTCGTCAATCGGCGGCAGCGGCGTCAGCAACCCCTCGAACTCGGCCGCGTCGAGGAAGCCGGTGGTGACCGAGGCGTTTAGCGGCTCCTTCTTCAAGTACTTGCTGAAGAACCCGTCGGCCTGCTGCCTGGCCGCAACCTGGGCGGCGTCGAGCAGAGCCGCGAGAGTAACGCGCTGACCGGCGGTGAGCCGGCCGCCGTACCTGGCCTCGATGTCGCTCTTCTGGGCATCGGACAGGGGGCCGCGCACGACAAGGCTCTGGCTGCCTCTCGCCCCGTTGTAGGCCAGGACGCGAAGGTTGCTTTCGCCGCTGAAGTCGGCGGGGTTCAGCCTGTCGGCGAGGGCCACGACCTCGACGGCGGTCGCCTCAGCCGCGCCGTTCATGAGACTGACGAAACGCTCGACCACATCCGCCGGCAGCGCCAGACTGAGTTTCTGGCGCAGGACATCGTCGCTCAGCGCGCCCGGGTCGGCCGGTGTCGCCTGCTCGACCTGGATGGCGCGCGCGCCGTCGGCCAGGGTCTTCAGCCAGGCCAACGTCGCGGCCCCGTTGGAGCGGTATTTGCCACTCTCGTCGAAGCGGTGGCGCAGGAGATAGTCGAGGTCTTCGACCTTCAGGCCGCTGTCCCGGACCGCCTGGGCAATCTGGACGAAGCGCAGGGTGGCGGAGAAAGGATGGTCTTCCTCGATGGTCGAGAGAGGGTCGGGCGCGAGTGGCTCGAACGGATCCAGCCCTGAGAGCTGCTTGAGGGCGATCAGCTCGGCCACCGACAGGCCGAGGGCCTTGCTCAGGAGCCGGTAGCGATAGAGCGTTGACACAGCCGCCAGCGACAGCGCGGCCGTGTCGAGCGGGGTTCCGGCGGCGTCGAGGATGCGGCTGATCTCGTCGGCCGTCAGGCCCAGTGCGCCTTGCAGGCCCAGCAGATGCCCCTTGATCAGCGTGAACTCGGCGGCCTGCGCCTGGACGGCGTCGAGCAGTTGCGACAGGGTGTCGGACGGGGCGAGCGCCGCGAGACGCGCTTTTTCGGCGTCGGTGAGTATGCCGATGTAGTCGAGGGACTGCGCCTCGGCCAGGTCGTCGTAGCGAACGCTCACCCGCGCCTCGCCGGCAAACGCGGCAGCGTTGATCTGATCGGCCGCCTTGACCCCCGGCAGGCGGCCCTCGTAGCGCACCCCGTCGGCGATGTGGGCCAGTTGGGTGGGGACGAGGTAGCGGCCTAGCGGGTCATCGAACACGGAGAGGCGGCGCGTCTCACCGCCGACCACCACCTCAACTTCGGCGCCCTTGCGGACACTCCGCGTCAGGAACAACCCCGCGTAGAGCGACCTGGCGCCTGTGGTGGCGATGTCGGACCACAGCGCCAGGAGCTTCAGACGGCTCTGAGCGCCAACGTGTACGGTCTCGTCCAGCGCCTTGAGGTGGGCCAGGTAGATCAGCGCCGTCTTGAGCGGCTGCCTGGCGAGGTTGGCCGGTGTGGCGTCGAACGGCGCAGACTGGGGGATGAAGGTTGTCAACGCCCGATCCGTCTCCTCGATGCTCCAGCCCAGCTTTCGCCACAGGCGGGTGAACAGGTTGATGCGCAGGAAGTCAATCGGCGTGGCCGGCCCGCCGTCGGCGCGCTGTAGCGTCGTCGCGTCGAAGTCGCAGCCGGCATCGGGATCGGCCAGCACGAGCGCCGTGTCGAAGGGCAGGGTCTCGATGGCGGCTTGCAGGTCGTTCGCGGGTGTGTTGAACGTCGCGGCCAGGTCGGCCAGCCGCCGCTCGAAGGCGCCCACCTCGGCCACAACGTCCCAGCCGATGGGTTGGCCCGGCGCGACGGGCTTGTAGAGGTCGTCGAAGCGCTGTTGATCGGCTGGCGCCAGGTCGGCCCTTGCCTTGCCAATAAGGTCCTTGTTCCCATCGTAGAAGGGCTTGTGAACGGTGTAGAAGCGGGCGTCTTCGATTGTCACGCCCAGCTTGACCAGGAGTGCGAGTTGCGGGAGGGCGGGGTTGACGAACGCCGTCCTGACAATGTCGGCGATCTCTACGTAGCTGACGCCGAGGCGGCGCGCGAGGGCCTTGGCGGAATTCAAGTCAATGCGCTGGCCGCTGTCGGCGTCAACCGCCTCGGTAAGCGCGTCCTCGGCCCTGTCGAAGCCGTAGAGCTTGAACCACGCCGCCAGTGGGTTGGGGTCGGTGAAGAGCGCGATCTCGGCCGGCGACAGGCCCAGCGACTCGAAGAAGATGGCGGCGCGGTCGTAGGCTTCGGTGGGCGCGAACAGATCGTCGCGGACGCGGAACGTCTCCAGCAGTTGCGCGAGGGGGACATCGAAGTAGGCGCTGAAGGCCCGCGCCGTCTCGAGCCACAGGTCGAACGGCAGGGCGAGCGGATAGAGCGCCTCTTTCAGCGCGGCGTAGGCTTCGGTGATCACATACTGCGGTTCGGCCAACAACTCGGCCGTCGTCGCGTCACCCGTGTCGCGCGCCGCGTCCTCGCGCAGAGCGTTGTTGGCGACGTAGTATTCGAGGATTTCATTGACCAGGTCAATCTGGGGCAGCGCGGTGTTCGTGTTCTCGCACGTCAGCGGGATGTGCGGCAGGTCGGGCCGGCGCTCGGTCAGGATGTCGTAGGGCGTCCGCTCGGTGTTCGGATCGGGCGCGCCGGGGTGCTGCGCGCGCCAGCGGGCCAGGAACGTGTTGAACGCGTCCATACCTCGGAACGGGTAGGGCGCGCCGCCATGCTTCGCTTTCCAGTCCGTCAGGGTGTTCTGCCACAGCCCCGGATCGCGGTCGAGGAACTGGAGCAGGTCCACCAGGTAGGCCGCCGGGCTGAGCACCGAACGGCACTCCTCGCAGTCGCAGTAGTCGAGCGAACCGAACAGGCTCTCCATCGTCGGGAAGTGCCTGATCAGCTCATCTTTCGCGGCCTGCCGCACCTCCGACGACCCCGACATGGCGAAGACCGGCGGGGCGTTGTCCAACTCCTTGGCGAGACTGAACAGGCTATAGGTGATGTTGCTCACTTGCTCCGCCTTGCGATACACCAGCCGCGCCTGCTCCTCGGACGGGAACAGCGACCCGAAGCGCTCCAGGAACACGTCAAGGGGGTAGGCCAGCACGTCTTGCGCCGAGAGCAGCCCGGCGTTGAGGAGCGCCTTCATCGCATCGTTGCCCGGCGTGATCTGGTAGACGCGCTGAAGGGTCTTGAGCATCTCCGTCGTCGTGCGCCGGTCCGCGTCGGCGATACCCTCGAACACGTCGCCGTTGGCTTTGAGGAACGGATCAATCGCCGTTTGGCCCAACTTGAAGCCCTTGTCAATGGCCTTCCGCAACAGCGCGCTGAGATTGGCGTTGCCGCCTTCGATGACCATCTCGCCCGAATCGATCATGTTCCAGGCAACCTCGGTCGAGTAACTGATGCGCACCTTGCGCGCCATGTCCTCGGCGTAGGCGTCCTTCGGGTTGGCGGCCCCGGCGTAGGCGGCCGGGACTTTGTCAATCTTGGCGAGCCAGGCCTCCTTCTTGTGAAGGCCCATCGTGACAAGCTGTTGGGGTGGGGCGGCGCCGAGGTCGGCTTGCAGGCTGGCCGTCAGCGTCGGGTTGTTGGTGGTGAGAAAGGCGAGCTTGCCTTGAAGCTGGAGCCTGGGAACGGCGGCGCCGAGTCCGGCGTTCGTGGCGTTGTCCCACAACGACTGTGCGCTGCCCTCATGGTTCAGGTAGAGCCTGGCGAACGTCTTCTGGTCGTCGTCGCTCAGGTCGAGCTGGCCGAGCATCTCCCCATACGTCGCCTGGGAGCCGGGCGCCGGCAAGGCCAGCCGCGTGTTGACGCTGAACGTCTCGAAGTCCTTCTTGAGCTGCGGCACGTCCGCCTCGGCGATCTGGACGATGCCGGCCGCGCGGGCTTTGCTCAACGCCTGGTCGAACGCCTCCGGACTGACCTGGGCGAGCTGCACCTTGTCGCTCGGCAGCCCGACGCGCAAGAGACCGTAGAGGGCGTCTGGCCGCAGTCCCGTCTGGTCTGCGCCGCTCAATCGGGTCGCCATCGCTGCCGTCGCAATGAGCCGCGCATCCCACCCCGTCGCCTCGTGGAGGAGTGTCAGGTCAGGCTGCTCCGCCGTCTCGCGCGCGCTCCCCAGCCGGCCGAAGTCGCCAACGTGCGGTTGCAGGTCGGCGCTCAGCCGCGCAAACTCGGCGTCCAGCGGCCTGACCATCGCGGGCGCGACGAGATTCATGACTTCGCGTTCGTCGGCGTTGCGGACGAGCTTCGACAAGGGAACCTCGTTGCCCGCCACGTCCACGGCGCGGACTTCGAGCGTGGCCGGCTGGCCGTCGTTGCTGTAGGGGAGGCTGTAGACACCGTGTTCGAGGGTCGCCGTCTCGGCGAGCGGCGTCGCCGCCTCGGCCCCGCCAAAGCCCAGGCGATACAGGCGCAGGGTGACGCCCTCGGCGGGCGCGCCGTGATCGAAGGCGATGCGGCCTTCGACGCGCCGCGCCGCCGCCTCTGGCTGCACGACCGCCACGACGAGATTGATGACCTGGATCGGGGCGGCATCGCGCACGACGTCCGAGGTGGCGGCTGTTCGGCCGGTCTCGTCCAGGGCGGCCACGCGCGCGTTGACGCCCTCCACGCCGGGGAGCGGGTCGTAACGGATGGTGTAGTGGCCGTCGGCGCTCGTGACCGCCTCGCCCAGGCCGATGCTGCTCTCCTCGCCCTCGTGGAAGAGAACCACCGTGCCGCGGAACGGCGCCCCGTTGTCCTGCGTCACCTGCCCGGCCACCACCCGCTTCTGAATATCTTGCGGTGGCGCATCGAACGCGCCGAGGTCCTTGAGGGCCTGGTTCAGCGCGTCGGCGGTCGGCTGGTCTACCTCGCCGGTCGGGTGCAGGTGGCGGCCCTGCTGGAAGATGGCGACGGATTTGGCCGTCGCATCCTTGTAGACCGCATCCCGCGCCTCATTCGCCAGCATGTTCAGCAGCTCCTGGCGCGTGCCAGGGCTGGTCTGGATGACGCCCTGGTTGAGCAGGAGGACAAGCGCTGCTTGCAGATTGGCGACGGCCGCGCCCTGATCGTTGAGGCGAAGGGGTGGTGTAATCGGTTTCATACAGGGTTCTCCATAGGCTACATCACAAGGTCTTCTTAGGCGCCGTTCCAACGATAGCTGCCGTCTGCCTGCGGTGGGTTGAAAGGGTTGAACAAGAAATGGTACGCGTTCTGGAGCCGCAACTTCAGGCTGGGCTTGTACTCCCAGATTGGCTGCCCGGTCTTATCGAGCTGCCCGGTGTACTCCCAACCGACGTCACGCTGCTCCTCGATCTGGGCCGGTGTTGGTGCGCCGTGGTACTGATCGCGCGCCCTGGCGGCTTCATCGTAGCGCTTCTGGAAATAGTGCCGCCCAACCTCGGTCATGATCGCGGGGGCCAGCGCCACGGCCCCTCCCTTCACTCCGACGCCGCCTTCAGCGAGCGGTTCGACCGGTTCGGTCACCGTCGGCTCAGCCACCGGCTCGGCGGCGGGAGCCTTAGGAGCCGCGCCGGAGAGAGGTCGGCCGCTGGCGGTACTCAGTCCGCCCCCGCCTTCTTGAAGGACTCCCGCTTTCACGTTGTGAGGCGCGGCTTCCGCTCTCACGATCGTCTGAAATTGTCCGGCCTCACCCGGCTTCGCGTTCTCAAGAGTGTATACCAGGCTCTCGCGGGTCGGCAGATCTGGCTTTACGCCTCTCTCGAGGGCTTTCTGATGCTTCAGCACCTGGGCAATATCTTCCTGGACTGCCGAGCGCACCTTTGCCACATCGAGATTGCCGGCCTGATCGCGATAGCTGTTCAGGTCCACATGCTTGCTCTCAAGGGTCCTGGGTATCGTCTGCGGTGCGGCCGGGTCGGGCGCAATGTCAATGCGCGATCCTCCCTTGCCGCCCTTGGCTGTGACCTCAGACTGGAGGCCGTGTCCCTTCGATTCGACCTGCTGTTTCAGGGCCTCCGCCGCCCCCAACCCCTTTTGCCGGTTAATCGTAACCTGCGGCTGGGGAGGTGGCGGCGGTGGTGGCGGCGGCGGAGGCTCGGCGCCGGCCGCCGGCTTCGGGGCGCCTGTGTGGCCGGTGGGGTCGGTGAAGTAGATCGGATTACTCGACACGTATGCGTACAGATTGACGCCGTCCATTACCCCGATTGGATCGGCGCTTGTCCAGCGCCCCAGCCACGGGGCGTAGTACCGCGCGCCGTGGTAGCTGAAGCCGGTCTCCTCGTCGCGCTCCTTGCCGGTGTAGCGGTAGCGCTTCAGGGACACCTCGGCCGCGCTGCGGCCAGCCTGGAACGCCGTCGTGCCATAGGGATGGTACTCTTCGTAGCCGATCAACGCGCCCTGGTCATCCAATTCGACGGCGGCCGAGCCGAGATGGTTGCTCAACTGGTAGCGAATGATCTGCTTCGGCGTGCCGTCGGCCACATCGTTGCGTGTTTCGACCAGGGCGATGCGCGCTTTGTCGTCCATGACGTGCAGGGTCTCGCGCGCCAACCCGGCGTTCGCGCCGGCGAGCTTGCGGTAGACCTCCACGCCGCCCAGGTACAGCCGCTCCTCGGTTGGCGTCCCGTTCTGGCGCTCGATTACCTTTCGCACCCGCTGGCCGAGGGCATCGTAGACGTAGTAGGCCGTGCCGCCGCCACCCAGGTTCACCCGAGCCAGCTGGCCCTTGAAATCCCACGTCATCGCCAGCCCATTGATCGCCGTGATGGGGCCGTCCACGTCGCGGCCCTGGACGTCGGTGTAGCTGTAGCTCTCCGCGCTGTTGGCCCCGTTGCCGACGGTCGTGTGCGTCAGGCGGTTGCTCCGCTTGCCCGGTTCGAGGCGGCTCGGCGCGTTGTACTCGTAGGCGCGCGTCCAACTCCCGCCGGTCGCTGCGTGGCGCAGCGTTTGCAGGTTGCCGACGGGATCGTACTCGTAGCTCTCGCTGTAGACGCGCATCGCCTGCGTGTCGTTGGGGTGGGCGATGAAGTCGGCCAGGCCGGCGAAGTCGAAGTCGCGGCGGTTCGGCGGCGCAAAGTCGTGGGCGGTCTGGCCGATATGCTCGCGGCCCTGCGCTTCAATCAGCCGGTACAGGGCATCGTAGGTGTAGCTGCACACCGGCTCGATCTGCTGGTTGTTGTGGGTCACGCTCTTCAGCGCTCCGTCCTCGATGCGCGTGATGTTGCCGACAGGATCGTAGGTGTAGCGCAGGTCCTGGACGACGGCGGGGGCAGTGAAGAGCTGCGACGCCAGCCCATCCGGCGCGGCGGGCCGAGTCGTCTTCAGGTGAATCAGGTGGAACGTGAGCGGATCATACGCATAGGTCGTCGTGACGCCCTGGCCGTCCGGCCCCGCCCCGCTGCCATACGCGATCAGGAGACGCTGCGCCTTGGCGTTGTAGGCGATGTTGGTGACGAACGGCGTCCAGATCGGCTCGCCCGCTCCGTTCGCCGCGCCACGCAGGTTCACCTCAACGCGGTCTAGCAGGTTCGCTTCGTTGAAGGTCGGGCGATAGACGCTGCCTTCGGGCGACGTCACCCGCAGCGGGCGGTTCAGCGCGTCGTAGGCGGTCTCGCCCGTGAAGCCCTCGGCGGCCAAAATGGGCGCCCCGAGCCAGTCGGCCGGCGTCTTGTAGTCTGCCAGGAACTGGCGCGTGGTGCCCAGCACGTTGCCTTTGAAGTCGTAGCCCTCGCTCGTCACGATCCCCGCGCCGTCATACGCTTTCCAGACCCGGCCGCGATGGTTGGTCGCGTCCGGGGCGGGCTTGCTCTCCCCGTACTCCGTCTTCTCGGCCTGGAACTCGGCCGCGCCGTTGTCGCTTACGAAGAGGGCCAGCGGGCGGCGCAGCGCGTCGTAGGTCAGGCGGCGGTTGTAGCCACGGCTGTCCCACGAGCGGATCGGCCGGCCCATCGCGTCGTTGAGCGTCCACCGCTCGCCCGCCTCCATGCTGCTCTGATGAATGCGGTTGCCGAGCATGTCGTAGTCGTAGCGCATGACGACGCGGCCCGCCGAGTCACCGTTCTGGACGCTGGCGTCGCGCACGGCGCGCTCGTTGCCCTCGATGTCCAGCTCGACCCGCGTGGCGAACAGGCGGCGACGGTCGGGCTGGGCCGGATCGGGGCCGTTGTCGGCGAAGGTGACGAACGTGCGGCCGAGGCTGTCGAAGTGGGCGACCGCCGGCGTCTCGGCGTAGGCTTCGGCCTTCCGCGCGGCCGCCGTTTCCTGCACGCGCGTGGCCGGCGTCGGATAGCGGGCGGCGAACGCGGCGGCATGGGTCGGATCGGTGCGTAGGGCGCGCCACGTGGGAAGATACTCGGCGTCGGGCAGACGGTCGAAGAACCCACCCGCGTCCGGGTCACGGGCCGGGTCGGCCACAAGGACGGTGTCGCCGCTGTCCCAGGTCTCCTGGCGCCACGGGTCGAAGACGGTCTTCTGCCACGTGTGATTGGGGTGGAGCGTGGCGACGACGCGCTCGACGGGGTCGTAGAACAGGGTCGGGCTGACGCCGATGCGCGCGACCAGCTCGAAGGCGTGGGTGTCGGTGAAGAACGGCTCGTACTGGCGAACCGGGCTTGCCCTTGTTGTTGAACACCGTCCAGCCGCTGCCAACCCAGCGCGGGCTGACAGCCTCGGCCGTCATCTGGGGCTGACCGTCGGCGCCGACGACGATCGCGCCGTCCGGCCCGCGCAGCGGTACAGGACCGGCCTCGGCCTGGAGCTTCTTCTGCACCTCGCGCCCGAAACCGTCGGAGTAACCAAAGCTCAGTTGGACTTTGCTCTGCGCCTGGCCCTGGAGGTCGGCTACATGAGTTTCGCGGACGATGGACAGGGCGCAGACCGGCCGGCGCGCCAGATCATAGATGAAGCGCGTCGTGGCAGACCCCAGGTGGGTGACCGCCAGCGGCCGCGGATCCGCCGCGTCGAAAATGGCCGTGATCTGCTGCGGCGTGAGATCGGGCGCGAAGGCGGCCAGGGTGTCGCCCTGCGGCGCTCCGTCCGCCTTGCCCATCACCGCCGTCCCAACGGGCATGCCCAGGGCGTCGAACGCGGCCCCCGACCGATTCCCGTTGGGGTCTGTGATGAGGGTGGGCTGGAGGACGCGGTAGTCGTGGGCGGCGGTCACGCGGTTGCCAATCGCATCCTCGGTTCGGACTGCCAGGAGGTTGTGATTTCGCTGCGGATCGGCGGCGTCGCTGTCGTAGGCCACATCTGTCGCTGCGCCAAACGGGTCGCGGAAGCGGTGCGGCAGGAAGAAGTGGGCCTGCGCGAAGGCAAGCTCGGCGGCGGGATCTGCGGCGGTCGCAAAGAACACGCGGCCAGAGGGAATCCACCACCGCCCGTCGCCATCGAGGGTGACATAACCGCCCCCATCTGCGCCCGGGTCGCCTAGCACGAGAGCCGGATTGGGCAGAAGCGCCGAGGCGTTGCGCCGAAACACCCCGGCCAGCAGGCCCGGCGTGAACGCCAGCCGGTAGCTCTCGCCGGCCAGAGCCAGAGGCTCCAGGCGGCCGAGGGGGAGGAGCGCGGTCAGGTTGTCCCGGCGGTAGAGCGTGCGGGTGTGCTCGATCAGGCGGCGAAAGTATTTGGCCGCTTCGCCCGCGTCGGCGATGACCGCCCCCTGGGCCTGGCTGAACTGGCCGTCCTCATACGGCACATCGTGCGCCCCATCCGCTGCCCCAGCGATGGCCGCTGCCAGGTCGTCGAGGCGATAGAGATGGGTTTGCTCGCCGCTGCTCCGCTCCGGCGCCCCTTTGCGCAGCTCGTAGGCGCGTGTCTCAGCCGGCGATGGCGCGCGATAGTCGTGCGGGTGAGCCGCGTCGTCCACGGCGTTGGTGACGCGGTTGTCGGTGTAGGTGATGTGGATGGGGCGCTGGGCGTCGCGGTCCTGCGGGAGAAGGGCGGGATCGCCATCGTCGAAGCGGCGGCCGTAGGCGATGGCGGCGGAGAGGAGGACGTTGCCGTAGGCATCCACGTCGAGGGTCAGATCGTGGGTGACGCGCGGGTCGGCGGCGTCGCGGGCGTCGGGCGGCGCCGCCTGGGGCGCGACGATCCTGCCGCCCACGACTTTGTACATCTGGCGCTCATAGTGAAAGTCCACCGTCTCTCGCGCGTGGGTGAAGAAGACGGCGTGGGCATTGGGTCCCTGCGGCTGGAGAAGCTCGATGGTATAGGCGCGCTCAGACACGTTGTACGGCCGGCCGGACGCCTCGGTCGGCGTCCTATTTGGCTCTGTGTCGAGGGCGTAGATTTCCTGCCGCAGAATCGCGCCCTTGAGCGCCCGGCACGCCTCGCGCGCCTCCTCGGCGGTCAGGGAGTAGGCGAGCCGCGCGCCGTCCGCTTGGCGCAGGGTGGTGGGCAGGAGCGTGTCGTCCAGGAGCATCGCCGCCCCTTGCTCGGCAGAGAGGCCCGGCTCGGCGTAGTATTCGTGGGCGAACCCCTTCGCGACCTGGACACCCTCGGCGAAAGCGCCGGTGTGGAACCAGGTGCGGGTCAGCACCGGCGGAACGAACGACATGGCGTCCCAGTTGGAGTCGTCCGCCGCGATGGCCCCCGGCGGGACAGTCCCGATTTCCTCGGTATCGCGCTGCTCGACCATCCCGAAGCCGCGAAACTCGCGCTCGGCCCCATCAAAGTAGCCGTGGTGGTAGGTGTAGCGGGTGACGAAGCGGTTGCGGCTGACGCGGTCGTAGGTCTCGACGCGCTCGACGACATGCACCGGGAAAGGCAGGCGGGTGATCCAGGGCGCGCCGCGCGCCTTGTCGTCGAGGTAGAAGCGGGTGGAGGGGGCGTAGTGGATGCGCGTCTCCGCGCCGAGGTTGTTCCTAGCGCCCGTCAGCAGGTGCGGCTTGTCCTCCATGAGCGCGAGATAGCGCATCGCCTGCCGCGCTGCGCCGGGCAGCGGCGACGACCAGACCAGGCAAGCGGTTCCGTTGCCCAGGAGGTCGAGCGCCTGGACCGACGAAACCCCGTCCACGGGCGGGAACTGCGGCAGCGGGACGGCCGCGCTCCAGCGGTTCCCGCTGCCGTTGAAGTAGACCTGCGCGCCGTCGGTGCGCAGGTAGAGGATGTCGGTCGTGCCTGACCCGTCAGTATCGGTCAGGCGGATGCGCCGCTGGTCGAACTGGTCCGGCGTGTCGAACCAGGGCGCGTCGTCCATCGTCACGCGCGCGCCAAACCGGCCGTAGCCGAGATTGGGCCAGTAGCAGACTTCCCCGTTGCGGATGCGAACGAGATCGCTCAGGCCGTCGCCGGACAGGTCGGCCAGGTAAACCGCCTGCTCGCCGTCGGCGAAGACAAGGCGCGGACCTTGCTGCTCATCGGATGGCACGCTCAGGCGCGCGCCAGGCCCAAAGCCGTCCTCACCCAGGGACGGGTGCCAGGTCAGGGCGTCGCCTTCGGTGATCAGGATGTCGGCGTGGCCGTCGCCGGTCAGGTCCACGAAGCGGAGATTGGGGGTGTGGGTGCTGACGTTCGGCCAGGCGACGAACGGTCGAAACGGCGCCCACCCGGCGTCGTCAGTGCGCTCGAAAAAGCCGCGCGCCGTCCCATCCATCAGCGCCAGGTCCACCTGACCGTCGCCGGCCAGGTCCAGGAATTGCGCGCCGTCGGCCAGGCCGACCGACGGCTTGCTGGCGACAAGCTCGGCGGGGCCGAAGCGGGCGACAGTGTGCGCGCGCCCGTCCTCGGTGATTCCGTTGTTCGCGCTCACGTTGCGCTTGTAATACCAGCCGTCGGCCTCCTCGCTGAGGATGCCCGACGCGCCCTCGCCGTCCAGGTCGAGCCACTGATAGCGCGCGCCGTCCAGGCCCACGGGCAGGTTTTCCAGGCTTTCGGGAGTGACCTCCCGCACGGGCTGTTGCGCCAACTCGGCCGGGGTCGGAACCTGGCTGTACTCGAATTCCATCGCCGGTAGCGACTTCTTGAGGTAGCGGTTGGGTTGGTCGGGCAGCGGCCGGCGGACATGGCCCGAATGCGTCACAGCGGTGATAAACGAGGCGACCGGCCCCTCGGCGTAGGTGAACTCCGTCGAGCGCACGAGGCAATCGGCGATGCCCAGCTCCCTGGGGAAGTGGTGGAACATGAGCGCGCGACGGCAGAGGCGGTAGGCGCGCACCTCGAAAGCGGCGCGGTAGGTCGAGAAGGGGTCTGGCCGCGCGGGCCAGCGGGCGCCAGGCGGCGCTGTTGCTGACGCGGTCACGAACTCCTGTCCGTCGGGCGCGGGAGCTTGCGCCTGCACGTGCGCCTCGCCGTAATCCAGCACGACCTCGAACATCCAATCGGTCAACTGAGAGGCGTCGGTCGCGTGCCAGGCCGCGTCGCGGTTGGGCGCGCGGTTGCCGTACAGGACGCGCTTCAGGTAGCGGTTGGCGGTGCGGGCGGCGGGCGAGCGGTTCTGCTCGTGCGCCGCCGTGACTTCGACGCCATCGGAGTTCTCGGCGACGTACTGGTAGACGACAGCGTTGCCCTTGTCGTCGTAACTCTGGCAGACGAGCCAGGCGAAGATACGGGTGGGATGCGCCTTGTCTAGATCGGTTGGGCTACGCGGGTCAAGCTCGGCCGGGTCGAAGATGCGAGAGTGATTGTCCTGGCCGTACAGGGTTGTAACGTTGTCTTTGGTGATCGAGCGCCAGTGAATCTCGCCGCTGGCCATGTGCGTCCAGCGTTCGATGCGCGCAAATAGCCCCTCGATGCGCGGACGGTAGCGGTGGATCACGTAGCCGGGGGCGGTTGTGGCGTCGCTGTAGCGCGTCCCATCGGGCCGCAGCACTGGCACGAGGTCTTCGACGCCGGCGAGGATGTAGACGTCAGACTCGTCCGCGTCATCGTAGCGCGGGAGGCCCTTGTCGGTTTTGCGCGTAATCGTGGGCAAACCGAGGCTCCAGCCCAGCCCAAAGGGGCCATTACCGGCGCCGGAGTCATACGTCAAGGCGAGTTGGGGAGCATTCCCCGCGCGCCCTGGAGAGGTAAAGATGGGGATTGTCAGCGAGGCTGTGCCGGTGGCGGGGTTCGCGGCGAACTTTTCGCCCATGCCGCGAATTGCCCCGCCACCTTTTGGCAAGCTGAGGTTTGGGATGGGAAGCGGAGACGGAGGCGTTCCGCTGGCCTCGGTCGTATTGGCGCTGCTGCGGGAGAAAGTATCTCTGGCCGGGCTTGCCCCCTGCGTATCCTGACGGCTGAAATCACCGGACTTGCCAGGACGTCTCGACATCGGCTCTCCCATCAGCGTCACGCGACACGACTATCGCTATTGGGGTGCGCTCAGATATAACTTCCGCTAGATCATCGCTTCGGCCAGCGGTTAGCACAATCACGCGCAACCGCTCACGACAGGGAGCTTTCACGAGCAACAAGTGGCAGTCAGTCTATCACAAGTCGCTTACTCAGTCATCACCCGAAAGGATGATTGCCGCTGCTTCAGGGCCAGCGCGTCAATCGCCTCCGTCGCGCTGGGCATTGGCATGTAGTCTGGCATCTCCAGTCCGCTGATTAGCTCGTCCACGCCCACCGCCGCGCCGGTCGCCATGGAGCGGTTGGCAGCGACGCCCGTCAAGATAGACCACGCGCCGGCGCGTTGATCGGCGGCGCGCTTGTAGGGATCCGACACTCCGCCCGGCGTGAAGAGCGCCTCGAGCATGAGTGGATCGCCGCCGCCGTGGCCGCCCTCGCTCTGCCAGACGTCCACCTTGTAGCCGGGCTGGAAGTGCGGAAAGACGTGGATGGTCGTCCCATCTGGCACGATCTCGCCAGGCACCGACCCGTCGCCGCTGATGTACACCCGCTCCTGCATGACGTGTTCCAGCCGCCCCTTCGTCCCGTTGAAGGCGATGATATAGCCTTCCCACGGCATGAACGCGTGCAGGGAGTAGCTCAGCCGCGCGCCGCTGCGGTAGTCCACGACGACCTGCATCGTGTCCTCGATGGCGATGTCCGCGCTCCAGACGCACCCGTCGCGGTGATAGCCGTCGTACTGTTCTTGGTCGAGATACATTTCCTCGAGCCGGCTGTACGCGCGCAAGTCCAGATAGAACGGGCAGCGGTCAGACGCCGGGCAATCGAGGCAGCGGGTAGAGCGGTCCTGCAGGCCGTAGCGGTCGGCCGTCTCGGGGGTATAGAAGTTGCGGGTTCCGCTCGCATACACCCTCGCCGGTGTCGTGGACAGCCACCAGTTCACCAGATCGAAGTGATGCGTCGCCTTGTGGACCATCAGTCCGCCGGAGTTGGTCTTGTAGCGGTGCCAGCGTCGGAAGTAGTCGGCGCCGTGGGTTGTGTCCAGCAGCCAGTGAAAGTCAACCGAGACGACATTGCCGATGACGCCGGAGGCCAGGAGGCGCTTGACCTGCGTGCGCGGCATGGCGTAGCGGTAGTTGAACGTGACGGTGACCTTGCGGCCGGTGCGCTTTTGCGTGTCGAGGATGCGCTGACACTTCTGCTCATCCGTCGTCATCGGCTTCTCGGTCATGACGTCGCAGCCCAGTTCCATCGCGCGGCAGATGTAGTCATCGTGGGTGGCGTCCACCGTCGTGACGATGACGACGTCCGGCTTGGTGGTGGCGATCATCCCATCGAACTGCGCGGGCGCGTAGGTGGGGACGTCAACGCCGTGGTCGCGGACCAGCGCGGCCCGCAGCGCGAGGCGGCCGGCGTTGCTGTCGCACAGCGCGACGAGCTCGGCGTGATCCTGGAACCGCTCCAGGATAGCCTCGGTATACAGGCGCGAGCGATCGCCAAGCCCGACCTGCGCGTAACGTGTCCGTGACATGATTGACCCTCCATCTGGTATCCAGCCCGACCTATCATGATCTCTATCTTTGCACTTTGCTGTGCAGCGGGGGTGTGGGGGGCCGCAGGCCCGCAGGAACCCTCTCTCCTTCGCGTCGTTCAGGGGCGGAGTCCCCACTGAAGAAGGGGAAAGGGGTGGTTTGGAGGGCTGCGCCCTCCAAGCCTCCCCACCAGACACAAACTGCAAACATAGAGATAATGATATCGTATGCGGCATATCTGGTACAATTGGGCTGATCACCCATATGCGAGAAGGAGACACATTGATGACGCACCCTGCGGATGGGGACACACCGCGATCCCTCAAGTGGCGGCTATCTGAGGATCGCTACTTCGACCCGGCCCCGGCGCAGCGTGGGGTTGCCAGGGAGCTGTATCAAGCCGTGGCCGCGCTGCCGCTGATTAGTCCGCACGGCCACGTGGACCCCCGCCTGCTCGCCGACGAGAACGCCACGTTCGGCACGCCCACGGCGCTGTTCCTGATTCCCGACCATTACGTCTTTCGCATGCTCTACTCCCAGGGCATTCCCCTCGAGAGCCTGGGTATCCCGCGCGCAGACGGCGGGCCGACCGAGCAAGACCATCGCAAAATCTGGCAGATATTCGCGGATCACTTCTACCTGTTCCGGGGGACGCCCACTGGCGCCTGGCTGACCGATGAGCTGGTCAACGTCTTCGGCATCGAGGCGAAGCTCACGAGCGAGACGGCTCAAGCTATCTACGACGAGCTTGCGGCGAAGCTGGCGACGGCGGCGTTCCGCCCGCGCGCGCTCTTCGAACGTTTCAACATCGAAGTCCTCTGCACGACTGATGCCGCGACGGATACCCTGGCCCCGCACAAGGCGATTCGGGACTCCGGCTGGCCGGGAGTCGTGCGGCCCACGTTCCGGCCCGACGCGGTTGTCAACCTGGATGCGGCGCGCTGGCGGCAAAACATTGACGCGCTCAGCGAGACCAGCGGCGTGACGGTCACCTCTTACGCCCACTTCATCCAGGCGCTTGAACAGCGGCGAGCCTTCTTCAAGGGGATGGGCGCGACGGCGACGGACCACGCGGCCGTCACGCCCTACACCGCCGAACTGAGTCCAGGCGAGGCGGACGCCATTTTCCAACGCGCGCTGCGGGGGGGGGCCAGCGCGGAGGACGCGCGGCGTTTCACGGCGCATATGCTGATGGAGAATGCGCGGATGAGCATCGAGGACGGGCTGGTGATGCAGCTTCACGCCGGCTCTGTCCGCGACCACAACGAGGTCATCTACCAGCGTTTTGGCCGTGACATGGGCGCCGACATCCCGCAGGCGACCGAGTTCACCCACAATCTGAGGCCGCTCCTGAACAAGTACGGCAACGACTCGCGGCTGCGCTTGATCGTCTTCATGCTGGACGAGACGACGGAGTCGCGCGAGCTGGCGCCGCTGGCTGGCCATTATCCGGCCATGCGTCTCGGCCCGCCCTGGTGGTTCTTCGACAGCATCAATGGGATGCGGCGCTACTTCGACAACGTTGTCGAGACGGCCGGCCTCTACAACACGGTGGGCTTCAACGACGACACGCGGGCGTTTGCGTCTATTCCCGCGCGGCACGATCTGTGGCGGCGCGTGGCTTGCAACTGGATCGCCGGGCTATTCGTCGAGGGCGTCATTGACATGGACGACGCGCACGAGATGGCGGCGGACATGGCCTATCGCCTGGCGAAACAAGCCTACCGACTGGATGGGGACGCGCCGTGACCGGAAGGTGGTCTCGCGTAGCTCGACCGCCCGCTCCATCATAATGCCGTGCCTGGCCCGCTGGATGATGAACAACTTGCCGCACATCAACGCTCGGCGGCACGAGCTTGAGTTCCGGATAGAAGGGGCAGGGCAAGCCCTGCAATCCCCAGACGACGGTGCGGGCGTAGCGGCGCGGGCCGCCCTCCGGGGCGAACAGCACGCTCGTATGGCCCCGCAGGGCTAGATGATCGAGGAAATACCGCAGGGTTGTGACGACGCCATCAACTTTGGGGATAAACACCTCACAAAACGGCGCGACCCGCATGAGCCTCTCCTTTCAATCTATGGTGGAGCGACTAGACGAGGGCGGCGCTCTATCCCGCCTACGTCCAGTAGCCCCAATCGTGGCCGCGCCAGCGCTCGGGCATCAGACCTGTGTAGAGCAAGGCGCAGCGTGCCATCGAGTGCATGGTCTTACGTGCCGCGCCGCGCCGTAGGCGGCGCTGGTCGCGGGCATAGACCGCGAGGTCCGAGGCGAAATCCACACGGTAGCCGGCGCGCCGAACGCGCCAGACAATCTCGGTGTCCTCGTTGACGGCCAACCGGCAATCAAAGCCTCCCACAGATAGGAAAGCGCGACGCGACAGCAGGAGACTGGAGCCGGACGCCGCCACAATGCCCAGAGCGTGGGAAAGGCGCTGGCCGCGGGGTCTGCGCGATCACACCGCCAAGCTGCCGTGCGGCAGGCATTCGCAACGGGCGGCGCACGACCCGCGTGTGGTGGGGGCGCAGGTCGGCGGCCAGATCGGGGGTCTCGTCGTCGCTGGCGTCAACGAGGATCAACTCGACCTCCGGCGGCAGGGAGGAGAGGAAGCCGGGGATATTGTCGCGTTCATTGCGCGTTGGAACGACCACGGTCAAATCGGTGAGACGCAATTTCGGAACTGCTACACTGTGAGGCAAAGAGCAGCAGGGGCTTTGAGTTTGAAATAGCCGTTAAGGGCGTGTTAAGGAAATTTAGCCGTCGTTTAGCGCGGCGTTAACGCCGGTTATATGCACGCTTAACGCGACGCCGTCATACTGGTGTGGGTTGGATCGGCGCGGGGCTTCGGGCCCGGAAATAGCGAAACGGGGTAGATAACGCATCTACCCCGATCGTTTGTCCGAGTTTGGAATTGTTAGCCAGGAATTGGTTTAGTTAGCCGAGACCCGAAGCCTCTCCTTTGCGCCGCGGCGGATGAACAGCGCCAGGTACTGCGTGACCGTGGCGTCGTTCAACTCGGCGGTCTCGGCGAAGACTGCCTCCTCAACCACCGCCCGTGGAACCTCGCCGCCTAGCTCTCGATAAAGATCCTCGACGATCCCTTGCACGACATCGGAGCTTGCTAGCTCAGACTCCGCTACGGGTGATGACCATTGTGTGGTCATACGCTACCATGCCTTTCGCGCCCTATCGGGGCCTTTCGTTGTCGGACGACCTACGCCTATTGTACACCGCCTGGCGCGTGTTGTAGAAACACGCGCTGACACGGACACCCTATGCCTACTGTTCCCTACACCGGCCCACTACGGGGCGTCATCTTCGACTGGGCTGGCACGACCGTAGACTACGGCTGCTTTGCACCGGTCGCCGTCTTTGTGGAGGTCTTTCGACAGCGCGGCGTCCCCATTACCATCGGGCAGGCGCGGGCGCCGATGGGGCTGGCGAAGCGGGACCACATCCGCGCCATCGCCTCCGCGCCGGCGGTGGCCGAAGCGTGGCGCGCCGCCCACGGCCGCGACCCCTCCGAGGCCGACATAGACAGCATGTTCGAGGATTCCGTCCCGCTTCAAATGTCTATTCTCCTGAATCACGCCGACGTCATCCCCGGCGTGGCCGAGACGGTGGCCGCCTGCCGCGCCCGCGGTCTGAAGCTCGGCTCGACCACCGGTTATAGCCGGCCGTTGATGGCCGCGCTCGTCCCGGCCGCCGCTGCCGGCGGCTATGCGCCGGACGCCTGGGTCTGCCCCAGTGATGCGCCGGCGGGGCGGCCCGCGCCGTTCATGGCCTACCTCAATGCCATTCAGTTGCAGGTCTACCCGATGGCGGCGCTGGTCAAGGTGGGCGACACTGTCCCGGATATCGCCGAGGGCTTGAACGCCGGCATGTGGACGGTGGGCGTCGCCAAGACCGGCAACGAGTTGGGGCTGAGCCGCGCCGAGGTCGAGACCCTGGCGCCGGACGAGCTGCGCCGTCGCCTCGCGCCGATCTACGGGCGCTTGGAGGCAGCCGGGGCGCACTACGTCATTGACAGCATCGCCGACCTCCTCCCCATCCTCGACGATATTGAGCGGCGCCTGGCGAGCGGCGAACGCCCGTGATGGCGTGAATGTTAACCGAAGTTGAAAAATACTTAAACAAGAGATAGTCACGGCTTAACATTGCTGTGATATGGTGAGGAACGTCGAGTCCACTCCGCCTAAAGAGGAGAATTCCATGCGTTTCAAGCTTCCCAGTCTCTTCGCTCTAATGTCCGTGATCGTGCTGGCGATCGTCGTCTCGGCGTGCGCCCAGGCGCCGGCCGCGCCCGCCGCCGCCCCCGCTGCGCCGACGGCCGCGCCTGCCGCCCAGAAGCCCGCCGAACCGCCGACGGCCGCGCCCACCAAGGCGCCGGAAGCGCCCAAGCCCACGACCGCGCCGACGATGGCGCCGACCGCCGCGCCGAAGGCCGCCGCCACGACAGCGCCGACGGCCGCCGCCACCGCCGCGAAGGCTGCCATGCCGGCCAACATGGACGCCCTCGTCGCCGCCGCGAAGGCTGAAGGCGCCTGGTCGCCCATCGCCCTGCCCGACGACTGGTTGAATTACGGCCAGATCAAGAAGAATTTCGCCGACCGCTACGGCCTGAAGCTGAACGATCTGGACCCCCAGGCCGGCTCGCAGGACGAGATCAACGCGATCAAGGCGAACAAGGATAGCAAGGGGCCAGGCGCGCCGGACGTGGTCGAGGTCGGCTACGCTTTCGGGCCGCAGATGGAAGACGGCCTTTGCGAGCCGTACAAGGTCGCCACCTGGGACACCATCCCCGCCGATGTGAAGTCCAAGGACGGCTGCTGGACGCCCGCCTACTACGGCGTGTTCTCGTTCGCGGTCAACACCGATGTTGTCAAGAACGTCCCGCGGGATTGGGCGGACCTCCTGAAGCCTGAGTACAAGAACATGGTCGCCATCGCCGGTGACCCGCTCGCCTCGAACCAGGCGCAGCAGTCCATCTTCGCCGCGGCGCTCGCCAACGGCGGCACGTCTGACAACGCCATGCCCGGCCTCGACTTCTTCGCCAAGCTCGCGCAGCAGGGCAACCTGGTGCCGGTCGTCGGCACGCAGGCGACGCTGGCGAAGGGTGAGACGCCGATCCTCATCACCTGGGACTACCTGGCGTCCGGCTACAAGAACATCTTGAAGGGCAACCCGAACATCGAGGTTGTCATTCCGAAGTCGTCGGTGTTCGGCGGCGCGTACATCGAGTCCATCAGCAAGTACGCCCCCCACCCCAACGCCGCCAAGCTGTGGAAGGAGTACCTGCTGTCCGACGACGTGCAGCTCCAGTACCTCAAAGGCTTCGCGCGCCCCATCCGCTACGATGACCTCAAGAAGCGCGGCCTCATCCCGGCCGAGCTGGCGAAGCAGCTCCCGCCGGATGAGTACTACGCCAAGGCCGTGTTCCCCAGCGGTCCGCAGGTCACCGCCGCCCGCAAGCTCATTGCTGACAACTGGGACAAGGTCGTCGGCGTGAAGGTAGCGAAATAGCGTCGGTAGACAAACAATCGGTTCCTCCCCTGGCTCGACCGCGTGGTGGGCCAGGGGAGCGCGCCTAGAAAGCGATAGAGCATGGCGACCGACGCCCTTGTGCAAACCCGACCGGCCCGGCCGCGGGCCGTGGCGGACAGAAGAGCGCTGTGGAACTGGCTGGGCCTCGTGCCCTTCTTTGCATTTTCGGCGGCATTTCTCCTGCTGCCCTCGACCTATCTGATCTTTGGCAGCCTCCAGAACAACCAGGGCGAGTTCACCCTCGACAA
>JAXLWJ010000038.1:0-52094 GCA_046328535.1 Anaerolineae bacterium | reverse complement strand
CATGCAGAGCGGCTGATACATTCGGTGGACTGGCCGTGCCAGTCGCCCACTGCCCGCGACCCAATCACAGCCCTGCGAGCTGAGGATGCTCCGCAGGGCTTTCCCATGCCACAAGCCTCTTCCGCATGTCACTCCGAGACCCCTACGCCCGTGACGGCATGCGCCGACAAAAGAAACTTCCGAATGTCACCCCGACGGAGGAGGGGTCTGGACTGCGGCGGCCCAGATGCCTCGTTGCACTCGGCATGACGGCAGGGCGTGAAGTGGTAGAGACGCGCCAGGGCGCGTCTCTATGCTGCCGCTTACGGCGCATCCTCACGGACGAAAGTTGCGTTCGCGTCTCCTGTAGCGCCGACTTCCAGTCGGCTCTCCGCAAGGCGGGGCATCGTCGTTACCCGACGACGACGCCCCGGACCAACTTTCATAGCAGGCGAGCCTTCTGCGGAGGTGTGGGGGGCGAAGCTCCCCACCACCGAAGCAATCTCGCTGTCGGCAGAAGCGCGGCTGTTCCTCGGGTAGACCGCCTGATGCAAGGGCGTGGGATTGCTTCGCTCCCGCTCGCAATGACAGCCTTTCCATCCACAGTCGGTAATAGCCGCATCCCAAGCGTCGGGGATGCGGCTATGTCCTGCTGATCAAACAGATGGGAGAGGGCCTACAGGATGACCGGCAAGAGGACGCCGAGGGTGAGGATGAACAGCCACACCGCCGGGGACGGTGTGCCGGCGGGCGTGAAGCGGCGGGCTTCGCGGGCCGCGAGGCGAGGGTCCAGGCGCAGCCACGCTTCGTGGCGGAGCTGCAGCCACATGAACACCGCTGCGGTCACGCCGCCGTAGAGCAGATGCCCGATGAGCGACGGCATGAGCAGCTCCGCCGCTTGCACGGTCCAGGTAAACGAGCCGCCGAGGAGGATGGGCATGAGCGTCAGCGGCCCAATGAACCACCACATCAGCCCATACACCAGGCCCCAGGCAATTCCGGCGCCCGCCGTCGGCGCTTCATAGTGAAATAGGAGGCCAAAGGTCGCGCCAATCAGGGCGCTGATGGCGAGGTGGACGACGAAGCCGAGCGCCGGGGAGGAACCGTGCGCCAGGGCTGCCACGCGCGGGAGAAAGCCAATCTGCACCATGACCAGGCTGAACACGAGGCCGCCTGTCAGCGCGGCGAGCGCGCCCCAGCCGAGGGTTTGCAGCGTGCGTGTCCCCGGCCCTTCGACCTCGCGGTTGAGGGGATCGGTGTCGTGGAAGAAGGCGACCCAGAGCCGATCAAGCAGGGCATAGATCAGGCCGACGAGCAGGCCGTAAATGATGTGGCCGACGAGCGAGCCGAACAGATTACTGGCGTGGGCAAACGACCAATCCGGCCACTGCCGCGTCAACAGCGGGAGTAGTGTCAGCGGGCCGAGGAACCACCAGAAGATGCCGTAGGCCATGCCCCAACCGAGACTCGACCCGGCGTGGCGCACGTCGCGCTGGAAGAGAATGCCGAAGCTCGCGCCAATGACGATGGCAATGGCGAAGTGCAGGCCGACGCCCAGCGACCGGTCGTTCGAGCTAAGGATGCCGGCGATGAGGGGGTAGAAGTCAACCTGCTCCATCCACCTGCCGAATGCCCAGCCGCCGATGATCCCCGCCACGCCGCCGACAACAATGGCGCGCGGCCAGCTAAAGGCGACGCGGTCGGCGACCGGCCGCAAAGCGCCCCATGTTCCGAGGGTGATCCCCAGCGGCAGGCCAAGGCACAGCAAGTAAGCGACCAGTTCTGGGAAGTGAGCGCGAGCCGTGTCGAGCATCCCCATCTGGGGCATGCCGTTCAGCAGCGGGAATAAGCCGGCCGGCCCGATAAGCCACATCAAGAGCGCGAAGCCTAGCCCCCACAGCAGGCCGGCGCCTGGAGTGCTGGCGCGCGGCCGGGCCACCAGGGCAAACAGCAGCCCATACACCGCGCCCAGCACGATGCCCGTCAAAAACGACGCCAGGCCAAGACCCATGATGACGGCCCCACCCAGCATTCCTACGATCACACTTACGACGATGCCGCTTCTACTACCTGTAAACATCATGACTCCTTCTAGGCGCTGTGGCCTGGCTCGCCGACCAGGGTCTTGCCTATGGCGCCCTCTGCTGGGGCCGACGGCACAGCTGTGGCGCGCGCCTGCTGCCTGGATGCCCGGTCACTGACATCAATCGTCTGCACGATGTCGCGGGGGAAGAACAGTTCGATAATCCAGTCAGACAACACACGGACCTGGCGCTCCAACCCCGGCAGTTTGCTCAGATAGATGCCGCGCCACATCAGCCACGCGAACAGCCCTGAGAAGCGCAAGCCCCTAATCTCGGCACAGGCTGTGTGGTGGCCGACGACGGCCAGGATTCCCAGCGCGTCGAAATGGAACGGCTTGAGAGGCTGGCCGCGCAGCGTGGCGTGGATGTTGTGCGCCACGGTGTACGCCTCACGCAAGGCAAACTGGGCTGTGGGTGGACACGGCTGGCCGGTTTTGGCGTCCGTCACGGCGGCGCAGTCGCCGAGCGCCCATACCCCGGGCTGGCCGGGTACAGCCAACGTGGTATCTACCACCACCGCGCCGCGCTTGCTCAACTCGACTGGCAGCGCCTGCACCACCGGATTGGGGCGCGTGCCGGCGGTCCACACCAGGGTTTCGGTTCGAATCTCCTCGGCCGGGTTAAGGACGACCACGCCCGGGCGCGCATCCGCGACGCGGGTGTGGAGCTTAAATGTGACGCCGCGCGCGGCCATGCGCTGAAGCGCATATCGCGCCAGGCTCTCGGTCAGCTCCGGGAGGATGCGGTCGGCGGGATGCGCCACGATAATGCGCACATCCTCCGGTGGGATATTCGGGTAGTAGGCTAGCATCCCGCGGGCGAAGTCGTTCAGCCCACCGGCCAGTTCCGCGCCTGAGAAGCCCGCCCCCGCGATGACGAACGTTACCATCGCCTGCCGCCGCACCCGGTCAGGCTCGCGGCTGGCGCGGTCGAACATGTCTATGACGTGGTTGCGGATGCCAATGGCATCGGCCAGGGACTTGAAATCGAAGGAGTTCTCCTCAATGCCCTTGTTGCCAAAGTAGTTGGACACCGCACCCAGACTCAGCACCAGGTGGTCGTAGCGGAGCGCCTCGTGGGTCACCATCTCTGGAGCGTCGTGGTCGGACGCGAGAAGCACTTGCTTCGCGTTCAGATCAATGCTTGCCACACGCCCCCGAATCACCTCGGTCCTGTGGAGTGACGTCCGCAGCGGCGTGCTGATGTGGGTCGGTTCCAGGCTACTCGCCGCGACCTCGGCCAGCATCGGGGTGAACAGGAGGGCATTTGTCTCGCTGACGAGCTGGATGGCGATAGAGGGGTCGGGGCCGAAGAGCTTCTCGAGGCGCTGGGCCGTGGTAACACCCGCAAAGCCGCCGCCGACCACGACAACCCGGGTCGGCGTCACGGGTTCGATCTTCGGCTCAGGCTCCGGCCCGAGGCGACGCAACGCCAGGTCAGTCAGCGCCTGCACCATCAGACCGAGGACGGCGCCGAAGACCACCCAGCCGACGAGGTACGGGAACTGGGCGCGCATGCCGGCTCCCGTCCATTGGGGTGGTTGGCCGTTAGCGACCGGGAAAACAATGATGTCAAACAGCGCCCAGAGTGGGACGCCCATCGCCGCCGCGCTCATGAGGCTATCGGCGTAGCCGCCACGCGACGGTCGAAACGCCAGGGCATACCCGACACCAACGAGAAGCGCGAGCGCCACATGCGGCGCGTCATGGAAGGCCGCCAGCACGACTAGGCTGCTCACGAGTCCCGCGACCAGCCCGATCACACCGCGGCGCACGAATCGGTTCACTTTCCGTCCTCCTTCCTCCGCTGACGCATCAAGGTGACGATGGTATGGTCTGGCAGTGTCGGCAACTCGTTACACCCGACGGCGACTGGCGCTCAATAAACTTCGGGGCAGCCCTGGGAAAAGAGCTGCCCCGTATATCTGTATCGCGGCTGACTAATTCGTGCGCAGGTAGTCCGCCAGCGCCTGTCTCACCTTCGAGCGAGCGCGGTGTAGAAGCACCCGCTGGTTGCTCTCGCTGATGACGAGCGCCTCGCAGACCTCTTCAGCCGTCCACCCCTCGATGTCGCGCAGGGTGATGACCTCGCGCTGCGCGGGGGGGAGCGCCGCGATGGCGCGCTCCACATACTCCCGTGTGATGCGGGACGCCAGCACATCGTCGAGGTCCGCCCAGCTATCGGGCGCGATGGCCCAATGGTTCGGCCCCCTGGCATGATCGGCGGGGTGGAAGCGGCTCGGGTCCACGGACGGCTCGTCTACGCTGTCAGAGTCTTCTAGAGTGGAGAAGGGAATAGTGCGGCTCTCGCGCACTCCGCGCGTCTTGGCGGAGTTCACGAGGATGCGGAAGATCCAGGTCTTGAGCGAGGAGCGTCCCTCAAACCGGCCGACACCCTGGATCACACCAAGCCAGGTTTCCTGCGCCACTTCTTCGGCCGTCGTCCGATCTGGGACGTAGGTGAGGGCGACACGCACCAGCGAGGCATGATAGTGGTTCACCAGTGTCACGAAGGCAGCCTCATCGCCGCGGCGCAGCGCCATCACCAGCGCTAGATCCTCGGACGAGACGCTGGTTTGGTCAGATGAGTCCTCAGGCTTCTGAGGGGGGCGGGGCATGAAAAGACGCACCTCCGACTGGATGTGTGTATATTATACCAGAACGTTGCGAAATGGGGACTCATGTCCGAGGCGTAGCTCTGCACAATAGCGTGGAGACCCCTTGCTGGCGGTGGAGTGACAACTCCGCCGCCTCTGGAAGGCGCTGGAGATGGCTCTCCAGCGCCAGCACGATAGGCTCTCCCACGGCAAACTGCGGAGCTACCTGCGCGCCGGCCGCAATCCAGAATGTAACCCTCTCGCAAGATAGTCTTAAGATATTGCGGCTACTCTGGGGGCAAGCGGCACTTTCGCACGCGTTACTACAGTTGACACGGCGCGCACTCTGCTTTATCATGGCGCTCGTCTCGGGGGACGATTGCATGACCCACGCGAGTCATCGGGAGAGACACCGTGAACACGGCGCTTGTGATCCCCGCTTTGAATGAAGCGGGCGCGATTGGCGGCGTTGTCGGCGCGATCCCGCCGGGTGTCGTGGATCGGATCGTCGTCGTAGACAACGGCTCAACCGACGGCACAGCGGACGCCGCGCGCGCCGCGCGCGCCGAGGTTGTCGTCGAGCCTCGCCGGGGCTATGGGTATGCCTGCCGCGCCGGGGTCGCCGCCGCCTCGGATGCAGACATCGTCGCCTTTCTCGACGGTGACGGGAGCTTCGACCCGGCCGAGTTGCCGCGGCTTCTCGCGCCGCTCCGCGCCGACGAAGCCGACTTCGTGCTCGGCTCGCGCACGCTGGCCCGACAGGCCGGGGCCATTCTCCCGCATGCGCGTTTCGGCAACTCGCTGGCGGCGGCTCTGCTCTATCGGCTGTACGGCGTGCGAGTCACGGACCTTGGCCCGATGCGGGCCATTCGCCGCGACCTTCTCATCGCCCTGGACATGCAAGAGATGATTTACGGCTGGCCCACCGAGATGATCGTCAAGGCCGCGCGCTCGCAGGCGCGTATCGTGGAAGTCCAGGTCAGTTACCGGCCGCGGGTGGCCGGACAGTCGAAGGTTAGCGGGACGCTGAACGGCTCGGTTCGCGCCGGCTACCAGATTCTCCGCACCACGTTGCGTTACGCTCTAGCCTGAGGGAGAGACCATGCGCCGCGCTCTCATCGTCGTCGCCAAGCGTCCAGTCATGGGTCAAACCAAGACGCGACTGACGCCGCCGTTCACGCCGCAACAGGCGACCGAACTGTATGAGTGCCTCCTGCTTGATACGCTGGATGTGATGACGCAGGTCGCTGGCGTGCAGCCCATTCTGGCCTATGCCCCGGCCGATGCCGCGCCGTACTTCCGCTCTGTCTGCCCGCCGGCCTTCGCGCTGCAACCGCAAGTCGGCTCAGACTTAGGCTCGCGGCTGCACAGCGCGCTCGCGCGGGCGCTGGCCGAGGGCTATCGGCAAGCGGTGGTCATGGACAGCGACAGCCCGACGCTGCCGCCGGCGTATCTGCGCCAGGCTTTTGCCGAGTTGGACCATTCGGCGACCGATGTCGTCCTCGGCCCGTGCGACGACGGCGGCTACTATCTCATTGGCGTGAAGGAGCCGTGCGCGAGCTTATTCGATGTCGCGATGAGCACACCCACCGTCTTGCGCCAGACAATCGCGGCAGCGGAAGCCGCCGGGCGGCGCGTCGCTTTGCTCCCGACGTGGTACGACGTAGACACGGTGCAGGAGGTCGAGCGCCTGCGGGCCGAGTTGGCGGCCCATCCGGCGGCCTTCGCGCCACGGACGCGCGCCATGCTGCCGCGCCTGGCCTGGTCCCCGCACCCCGTGCCCGAAGGGTGATTCGCAAGCATACGGCCCGTCACGCGCTGGAGTCCCGAAGGGAAGATGGTATCACATGGCCGACCTTTGCCCTGTCCCCGATACGCAACCAGTAGCCGCACCGGCGGCCCTGTGGAAGCTGTGGCTGTACACCAACTACGACTGCAACCTGCGCTGCTCGTACTGCGTCGCCAAGTCGAGTCCGAACGCCCCGCGTCGTGCCCTGGGCCTGGCGAACGTGCAGCGTCTCGTGGATGAAGCGGTCGAGCTTGGCTTCAGCGAGGTCTTCTTTACGGGCGGCGAGCCGTTCATCCTGAACGACATCTACGCCATGCTGACCTACTCGTCGGCGAAGGTAAAGACGACCGTGCTGACCAACGCCATGATCCTGCGCGGCCCCCGCCTGGACAAGCTGGCGGCGGTCGCCAACGACAACCTGGTCGTGCAGGTGAGCCTCGACGGCGGGCGGCCGGAGGAGCATGATGCCTATCGCGGGCCGGGCAGCTGGGCCAAGACGGTGGAGGGCATTCGGCTGCTCCAGGAGCGCGGGTTTCGGGTACGGTTGTCCACCACCGAGACACCGGCGAACTCGGCGCATCTCGATGCGCTGTGCGAGTTCCACCGTAGCCTGGGTATCCCCGACGAGGATCACTTCGTGCGGCCGCTGGCGAAACGCGGCTACTCGAAGGAGGGCCTCGAGCTGGGCATGGACAATCTCGTGCCGGAGCTGACGGTCAACCTGGACGGTGTGTTCTGGCATCCACTTTCGACTGAGGCTGACATGCAGGTGAGCCGACGCATCTTTCCTCTGGCGGCCGCCGTCGAGCGCGTCCGACGTCAGCTAGACATCATGGCGCGCAGCGGCAGTGTACCGCTGATGACGTTCACCTGAGGCTGAGACCCTCGCTCTCGTGTAGAGCACCCCAATGACTGACCCATCAACAGACCTGCTGCTAGGGAGACCAACCATGATCCAGGCGTATGTTCTCATCGAAGCCGAGCCGACGCGGGTGCAAGACCTCATGCAGGAGTTACCTGACATGGAGCTAGAAGGCTCGGTCATCAAGCACGTCCATGGCGTCACGGGGCGCTACGACCTCATCGCCTTTGTGGAAAGCCCCGATCTCCAATCCCTCGGCAACTGAGTGACGACGGGCATTGCGGGCGCCGTGGGCGTCCGTCGCACTGAGACCTGCCTTGTCGTATGGTGAGGCGTCGGGTCTGGCAAGCTCTGTGTCGCTGGTCCCTCGTCTGGCTCGTCGCGCTCGCGCTCGGCGAGCTGGCCCTGTATATGCTGGTTCGCGCCTGGGGCGCTACGCCGCGCCTCGACGCGATGATGGCGGTGTTCAGCGTCCAGTTTGTTCTCTATGCTTTGGCAATCGCGGTGAGCCAGGTGCGCGTGGTGGAGGGCAGCCCCGCTGAGACACCACCGTCCGCGTTTCCTTCCTCCAGACTGGCGCTGCTCGTCATCATCGGGGCGGCCGTCGCCTTCCGCGTCGTCATGGGGACTGCCTTTCCTAGCCTGTCGTCGGATATGTTTCGGTATGTCTGGGACGGGCGCGTCCAGGCCGCGGGCATCAGCCCCTACGCCTACCCGCCCGGTGCGCCCGAGTTGACATCCCTGCGCGATGCCACCGTCTGGCCGCTTATCAACCGCAAGGACTCCGTCACCATCTACCCGCCCGGCGCCGAGCTTGCCTTTCGCGCCATCCACCAGTGGCTGGGCGATAGTATCTGGCGCGTCAAGGCGGTTATGGTGGTGGCCGATCTCGGAACCTTGCTGCTGCTGCTGGCGCTGCTGCAATCCCTCGGCCAGCCCCTCAGCCTCATCATCATCTACGCCTGGCATCCCCTCGCTGTCTATGAGATCGCCGGCAGCGCCCACGTCGAGGGGCTGATGCTCGTGTGCCTGGCGCTCGCCTTCTTGGCGGCCCGGCGGCGATGGGAGACCGTGGTGGGTGTCGCTTTGGCGGCGGCAACGCTCATCAAGCTGTTCCCCGTGCTTCTGCTGCCCGCGCTGTGGTGGCGGCGCAGCTGGCGGCTGCCGGCTGCGTTCGCCGTCACGGTCGCCGTCGCCGTGTACCCCTACCGCGCGTCGGGGCTGGGCATTATCACCTACTACCCGGTCTACCTGCGGGAGGTGTTCAACATGAGCGCGGCGGCCGTGTTCGGCGAAAGCCTGCGCTTGCTCGGCGTCTTCGACCCCTACCGCGTCGTCCAGCTCGGGCTGCTGGCGCTGGTCGGGGGGCTGGCGATGTGGCACTTGCTTCGACCGGCGAAAGGTGAGCAGGCGTATCTCGTGCGGTGTTTTACAATCATCGCTGTGCTCACACTCGGCTCGCAGTTCCTACAGCCGTGGTACGTCCTGTGGCTCTTGCCGTTGCTGACGACGCTCTGGCCCTGGAGCGCCCACTCGGTGGCGTATCGCGTGCTATCGGTGAATGTGTGGCTGGCGTGGTTCCTCTTCAGCGGAACCGTCTTCCTGTCGTACCACTACTACATCGGCGAGCGGTATAGCATTCCCTTCGTCGCGGCCGAGTACTTGCCCTTGTACCTACTCCTCGTCTTACCGTGGCTTGTCCGCCTGGCGCGAAAACGCTGACAGGAGCAGACTACACCAAGCGCCTCGCCGAGGCGGTCGGCGAGGCGCGCAGCGTCATTCGTGCGGCTCCCCAGGTGAAACCCCCATGTTGTGGTCAGCATGGTCTGAGGGCTTCACCTGGGGACGAGTCTAGTTCGGCGGCGTTGGCAGTACGCTACAGACGGCTCCACTGGCCGCATTGATCAGGTACCGCTGGAGCTGCCCAACGGCGGCGTTCGGCACACCGGCCCCCGCTGTCAGCTTATCACCTCCCGCGAGAACCCCCCCAATGACAATCGTGCCGTTAGCGCCCGGCGTCTTCAGCTCGTAGACCAGGCACGGGCTGACCGATGTGAAGCGGAAGTAGCCGTCGCCGTTGGTCGTCGCGCTGGCGAGATACACGCCGGCCTGGTTAGCGGCGCTGGGGGCCAGCCACAACTGCACCTCGCGGCCACCCAGGACAGTTGCCGGGTCACAGCCTACGCTCAAGATGCCCTGGACGACGCCCGGCGGCGGCGTCACGGCCAGCGTGAGGGTGCGCGACATGCCGGGCGCGGTGTCCGCCGTGCATGGCACGGCGATGACCTGGGAGAACGCAGCCATTTGGATGTGGTCGAGACTGCCGGCCGGGAACGGGATGGGCTGCAACACGCCACCCACGTTCACTTGAATCACCTGGTTGCCGCGCACGGCGCCGATGTAGGCTCGGCCATTGGCGTCCACCGTGCCGCTGAAGATCGTCTGGCCGTTGGCATCCTTGACGGTGAGCGGTGCGCCGCTGTAGGTACTCGTTGCGAGGCCCTGGCCGGGTGGGCAGAAGGTCAGCACGACATCCTCCGGCGGACAACTCGCCGGTACGCCGGGGCAAACGACGGGGAAGCCTTCCAGGTCAATCGGCGGACATCCGCCGGCGACAGATGGGATGGGGAACCCTTCGCTGGCGGTCGTCAGGTCGCCCGGGCTAGGCAGGTTGCCTGCCGGGACGACGCG
This sequence comes from Anaerolineae bacterium, assembly GCA_046328535.1. GTDB lineage: Bacteria > Chloroflexota > Anaerolineae > Epilineales > JAHCIE01 > JBDHWG01. The sequence continues at coordinate 42,093 of JAXLWJ010000038.1, read as the reverse complement.
CTCGACCTTGACGGCGGCCAGACCGACAACGTTGCGCAGCGCGCCGGCCTGGGCATCAAACACGTTGTGCTCCCAATACACGGCGGAGATGACGGCGCTGCCCACGAAGCCGGGTTGTATCCACCCCCACTTCGACAGGTCAATGTACTCGACCTGCTTCTCGTTCAGCTTCTCACACACGTAATCCAGCAGACCGTTCTGGTCATAGACGTAGATCACGAAGTCGGTGAAGCCCAGCACGGGAGCCAGGTTCTGAATGGCCAGGTCGGTGACCACGCCAAACGAGTTGCCCTTCTGGGCCAGCGACGGAACGGCGATCAGGCCGACGCCACTGCGAACGCTGTTGGCGCCCGTCTGCCAGACGTAGCCATTCTCCTGCGGGAACAGGGTGTAGGCCGCTGCCTGAGTCATCTTCGTGTGCGAGCCGGCGGCGTACTGCACCAGCTCGGCGACGGCCGCGATCGGCGCCGCGCCCACGGATGGGTCGCCGGGCGACTGCCAGGCCAGGCTCTCCACGCGCACCGCGCCGATGTAGTTCCCCGGCAGGTTGTTCACCACGGGCAGCGAGAACGTGGCGCTGCCCCGTGGACAGACCCAATCCACCAGGGTGGTGATGATGCCCCCAGCGCTGTCCAGGAAGTAGACCTTCACCTTGGCCGCGTTGATGCTGTTCATGTTCTGGACTTGAATCCGCGTGCTCCAGCCCCCCGTCTCGCGGTAGATGAGCGGACCATACGCCACCGTGGACCCCGCGCCTTGATCGAGGCACTGGCCGTTGAAGACGAAGCACAACTCGGACGGGACAGCGGAGTAGGTCATCAGGACGTCGGCGCCCACCCCGTCCACGACAATGCCCAGCGGCTGCGAGGCGCGGATCCAGGCCGAGCCGACAAAGCCGGGGGTGACGCAGCCGGCGACGCTGAAGGCGCTCGTGTAGCCGGGCGAGAGCTGCGTCACCGAGCAAATTTGGGAGCGCAGACACTCGTCCTGCGCCTTGAACCAGATCTCCACGCTCGTGCATTCGCTGCCGCTGTTCTGGAGATACAGCCACGAGTTCAAGCCGTTGAAGGCGTTGTAGACCACCGGCGCGTAGTAGGCGAAGCCGCCGAAGACCGGGTCATAGCGCCCGTCGGCCTGGGCGCTGATGGCGTCATAGGCGCCGGCCATGACCGCGCTGGGGTTGGTGTTGCCCGGCGAGCGGCGGACAACGTCTACGGCGATGGGCTGGCCCTTGAACGCGTTCCAGTTGAACGGGAACTGGCCCGGCGTCGAGGATACGCTCGGCCAGCCCTCCGGCCAGGTCTTGCTCTGGCGGAGGGCGTCGAGCTGATCGCAGCGCCAGTAGTCCGGGTTCTCCGACGGCGACCCGCTGTAGCTAAAGGCGATGGCGCTGCGCGCCGTCGAAGGCAGCTGCGCCGCCGTCCATGTCCAGGACGTACCGGGCTTGAGCAGGCCGCTGCACTCCAGCTTGAACGGCGCCTGGGCCTGCGGTTGGCAGAAGCCAGGGTTGTCGGCAAACAGAAGCAGGGCGACCTTCGTCCACGTCGCGCCCACGTTCTGCGCCTCGATGACCCAATCGGTGGACTTCGACGAGCCGCCGATGCTGCCGAGGACCGGAATCTGGTAGTAGTTCGCGCCGTAGGTCGGCGTCGGTGTGCAGGCGACCGGCCCTGGCTGGAGCGGCGTCGTCTCCGTCGCGGTGTTGTTGCCGGGCGTCGGGTCAGGTCCGTTCTGGCGGTCGTCCGAGATGCTGACCGTGTTGACGATTTCCCTGACGCCGGGCGGTACGATGGCGTCCACCCTGACGGCGAACTTCACCGAGCCGCTCGCCCCGACAGGCAGAGCGCCGAGGGAGTAGACGCAGACGGAGCCGGCGCGGCCGGCGTCGGCGCACGTCCAGCCGGGTGCGCTGTTGGCCGCGTCGAAGGTGGTGTGCGGCGGCACAATCTCGATAATCCTGACGCCGGTTGCCCCCGTGCTGCCCACGTTCTTGTAGTCCAGGGTGTAGATGATGAGGCCGCCCGGCGCGGTGCTGATGCCGTTGTCCGTCTTGGTAATGACGAGATCGGGTACGGCCTTGACCGGCGTCGTGTCAGTGGCGGTGTTGTCATCCGGTGTCGGGTCAGCGCCGTTGCTCCCGTCGTCGGCCACGGTCGCGGTGTTGGTGACCAGTCGTGGCAGGCCCGTCGGCCAGGGCGTCACGACGCGGACGGCGAACTGCACCGTTCCCGTGCCGCCGCCACCGGCGACCATTCCCGGCACGCTAAAGGCGCAGGTGGCGCCGGCGTTGTTGTTGGGCGTACACGTCCAGCCGGCCGTGCTACTCGATGGCACGAAGGTCGTGTTCGCCGGTACGGTTTCGGTGATCTTGACGCCGGTGGCGTTCTGGTTGCCGATGTTCGTGTACGTCAGGTCGTAGACGATGATGTCGTCTGGGAAGACGCTGATACCGTTGTCCGTCTTGGTGATGCTCAGGTCCGGCGCGGCGTCCACCGGCGTCGTGTCCGTGCTGGAGTTGTTGGACGGGTCCTTGTCGGGGCCGTTCGTGCCGTCGTCGGCGATGGTCGCCGTGTTGCTGACCTGGGTGACGCCGGCCGGGAGCGGGTTCACGATGCGCACCGCGAAGCTGACCGAGGCGGACTGACCGGCGGGGAGGCTGGCGATGCTGAACGAGCAGTTCGAGCCGGCCGCCGTGCCGCTGCACGTCCAGCCGGTCGTGCTACTGCCCGCGACGAAGGTCGTGTTCGGCGGCACAACGTCGTTGATGACGACGTTCGTCGCCGCCTGGTTACCGATGTTCGAGTAGGTCAGGGTGTAGACGACGACCTGGCCCGGCGTCGCGGTGATGCCGCCGTCGCTCTTGACGATCTTGAGATCGGGCGCGGCGTTGATCGGCGTGTCGTCGCGCGCCGTGTTGTTGCTCGGCGTGCCGTCCGGCCCGTTGATCGTCTCGTTGCTGCTGATGACGGCGACGTTGTCGAGCTTCTCGACGCCGGCCGGCAGCGGGTTGTCCACCCTGACGGCGAAGACAACGCTGCCGCTGTTGCCGCTACGGGCCGCGCCGCTCACATTGCCGATGCTGATGACGCACGTCGCGCCGGCATTGTTGTTCGGCGCGCACGTCCAGCCGGGGTCGCTGTTGGCGGCGTCGAACGTGCTATGGGCGGGAACCGTCTCGGTGATCTTAACGCCCACGGCGTCGCGGTCGCCCACGTTCCGATAGCTCAGGGTGTACTGGACGACATCGCCCGGCTGAGCGGTGATGCCGCCATCGCTCTTGGTGAGGACCAGGTCCACCGACGCCTGGGTCGGCGTGTTGTCGCTGCCTTCGGCGGTGTTGCCCCGGTCATCGGTGATCGTCGCCGTGTTCTGCACCGGCGGCTTGTCCGCCGGGTAGGGCTTGTCCAGCTTGACGGCGAAGATGACGGAACCAGCGCCACCGCCGCCCGCGACGGCGCCGATGGTGATGACGCAGGTCGTGCCGGCCGGACTGCCGTCAGCGCAACTCCAGCCGTTCGTGCTGCCGCTCGCGTAGAAGGTTGTGTTGGTCGGCACAACGTCCGTGATCTTGACGCCGGTCGCGTCCTGGTTGCCGATGTTGGTGTACGTGATGGTGTAGTGAACCACGTCGCCCGGCTGCGCCTGCGCCACATCGTCGGCCTTCGTTAGGGTGAACTGGGGTGAGGCCGTGATGGGTGTCGTGTCGGTGCTCGTGTTGTTATTCGGCGTGGCGTCGGGGCCGTAGCTCCCGTCGTCCTTGATGCTTGCCGTGTTGGTCAGCTGCGTCACACCGGCCGGCAGCGGGTTCTTGACGGTGACGGCGAAGATGACGCTGCCGCTCTGGCCGGCCTGCAACGCGCCCGCCACGTTCAGGGTGCAGGTCGCGCCCGCGTTGTTGTTCGGCGCGCAGGCCCAGCCGGCGGTGCTGGCGCCTGGGTTGAAGACGCTGTTGGCGGGAACCGTGTCGGTAAGCTGGAGGCCGGTCAACCCGATGTTGCCGACGTTGGTGTAGGCCAGGGTGTACCGCACGACGCCGCCGGGGACGGTCGTGACGCCGCCGTCGCTCTTGACAATTTCGAGGTCGGGCGTCACGGTCAGCGGCGTCGTCACGGTCGCGGTGTTGTCGTTTGGATTCGGATCCGGCCCGTTTCGTCCATCGTCGGCAATCGTCACCGTGTTGCTGATCGTCTTGACGCCGGCCGGGATCGTGGTATTCACCTTGACGGCGAACTTCACCGAGCCGCTCGTGCCGGCGGGCAGCGAGCCGATGGTGTACGTGCAGACCGTGCCGGCCGGGCTGCCGTCGGCGCAGCTCCAGGTGGGCGTGCTATTGCCGGCGTCGAAGGTTGTGTTGTCCGGGACGACGACCTCGGTCAGCGTGACGTTGGTCGCGCCCTGGTTGCCGACGTTGGCATAGGTGATGGTGTAGACAATGCCGCCGCCGGGCGCGGGCTGCGCGCCGCCGTCGTCCTTGGTGACCTTCAGGTCGGGCGCGGCGATGACCGGCGTCCGGTCGCTGGACGTGTTGTCCGACGGCGTCGCGTCGGGGCCGTTGGTACTGGCGATGTGCGCCGTGTTGTCAATAAAGTCAAGGCCGGCCGGCGCAGGGTTGACCACGTCCACGGCGAACTGGACGACGGCGGGATCGCTGCCGCCGTTGACCCCCCCGACGGGGGTCGTGCAAACGGAGCCGGCGCTGTTGTTGGGCGCGCACGTCCACACGGTCGGCAGGCTCGCCGTCGGGTTGAACGTCGTGTTCAGTGGCACGGTGTCGGTGATGGTGACGCCGACCGCGTTCAAGTCGCCCAGGTTCCTGTACGTCAGGGCGTAGACGATTGTGCCGCCGGGCGTCGTGCTGGCCGGGCCTTTCTTGACGATTTGCAGGTCAACGGCCGCCACCGTCGGCGTGTTGTCTGTTCCCTGGGCCGAGTTGCCCTTGTCGTCCTGAATGGTCGCCACGTTGGTGATCTTGGTGACGCCATCCGGCAGGGGCTTGACGACCTTGACCGCGAAGCGGACGCTGCCGCTGCCACCGCTGCCCGCCAGGGCGCCCACGGTATAGGTGCAGGTCGTCCCCGCTGCGCTACCGTTCGCGCAGCTCCACACCGTCGGCAAACTGCCATTCGCGTCGAACGTGGTGTTCTGCGGCACGGTCTCAGTGATGACGACGCCAGTCGCGTCCTGGTCGCCGATGTTGGCGTAGCTCAGGATGTACGTGATCACGTCACCCGGCTTCGCGGACACGTTGTTGTCGGTCTTGCTCAGGGTGAGCTTCGGCGAGGCGGTGATGGGCGTTGTGTCGCTGCTGGTGTTGTTGCCCGGCGTCGGGTCGGGGCCGTGCGTCCCGTCGTCGGCGATGGTGGCTGTGTTGGCGAGCTGTGTCACGCCGGCCGGCAGCGGCTTGACGACGTTGACGGCGAACGTCATGCTGCTAGGGCCATCGGCCGGCACGGAGGCCAGGGTAAACGCGCAGCTCGTTCCGGCCGGGCTGCCGTTGGGGCAGCTCCAGCCGTTCGTGCTCGCGCCGGCGTTGAACGTGCTGTTCTGCGGGACAACGTCGGTGATGACGACGTTGGTCGCCGGGCCGTTGCCGGTGTTCTGGTACGTCAGAGTATAGAGGACGACATCGCCGGGCCTGGCCGTGACGCCGCCATCCGTCTTGTTGATGCGCAGGTCGGGACCAGTGACGGTGATGGGCGCGTTGGTGTTGGCAGCGTAGTCGTTCAGCGCGCCACCCGGCCCGTCGGCGCCGGTGCGCTCGTTGGGGTTAGCGCCCGGCTGCGACGTCCACGTCATCTGGACGTTGTTAATCTCCCCATCGCCCAGGTTCACCGTCGGCGGCAGGCCCACCGTCGCCTGGTAGCTAATCGTCACCGACTGGCCGACGGGGAGACTGGGGATCGTCGCGGTCAGGTTCTGGCCGGTGACGCCGACGGTTCCGCTCGTCGTCGTCGCCGAGTTCGCCACGTAGGTCAGGCCGGCCGGGATGACGTCGGTCAGGGCGATGTCGTAGGCCGTCGCGGTACTGCTGGACTTGTGGCTGACGACGATGCTGTAGGTGACGGTCTGCCCCAGGCCGGGCGTCGGTGGGTTGGCCGTCTTGACCACTTGCAGCTCCGGCTCGATGACCGTGATCGGCACGTTGGGCGTGGTCAGGGTGACGGTCTGGTTGGTGTTGGGATCCGTGTACGTCAACACGCCCTGGTTGTTCAGGGTCGTGCCGTTCTGGTTGCCGACGACGTTGGCAACGATGGCCGTCACCTGGACGGCGAAGGTGTTGTTCGTCGGGACGTTGTCGGCGGTGGTCGTCGTATCGTTGAAGGTCAGGGTGACGGTATTGCCCGACAGCGACGGCGGGGGCGACGAGAGCATCCCGTTGAAGTTGGACGTCAGCGGGCTGCCCGCGCCCGTCGTGGTGATGATCGTGGCGCTCTGGTACGTCAGGCCGGCCGGCAGGATGTCCTTGACGACGAGGCCCTTGGTGACGCCTTCGGGCAGCGTGACGAGCAGGTTGTAGGTGACCAGGCTGCCGATGGCGTAGCTCGTCGGGTTCGGCGACTGCTTGACGATGGTGGGCGTCGCCAGGGTCGTAGACTTGCTGTCGGTGCTGTTGTAGGTATTCGGGCTGCCGCCTGTCCCCGTCCGCTCGCCGGTGCTGGTTCCCGGCGCGCCTGGCGTCGTCGAGCCGGTGGGGTTGGACGTCGTGCCGTTCGTCCCCGGCAGGCTCGTGTAGGTCAGATTGCCGGTGTTGGGGATAATCTGGCCCGCCGGCGCCGTCGCCCTGACCGTAGCCGTCACCTGCACCGTCACCGAGTCGCCCGGCTTGAGCTGGTCAATGACAACGTTGACGGCGTTGCCGGGGATGTTGCTGTTGTCGGTGGCCGTGGCATAGCCCGGCGCGGTCACCTGGACGCTGGCAAGGCTCAGGTTGCTGTCCAGGGTATCGGTCACGTTGAGGTCGAACGCCGTGGTGCGGTTCGCGCCCGTGGCGTTGGTGAACGTCAGGTTGTAGACGACCGTGTCGCCGGCGTCGGTCGGCGTCGTGGCGATGGTCTTGGCCAGCGTCACGCTCGGCTCGACGACGGTGACGCTGACGCCGTTCGAGTTGCTGCTGTTGACACCGTTCACCTGGACCTTGTAGGTGTTGTTGCGGGTCGTGCCGGCGGTGTTGCCGCTGATGTTCTGTACGACGGCATTGAACTCCAGGACAATGTACTCCTTGTCGGTGTCGCTGTCGCTGTTGGTCACAGTCCCCAGGTCGAAGGTTAGCGGCGATGTGGCGCTGGGCGCGAGGGGGCAAGACGGCGTGATGGTACCGACATTGGTTTCGTTGCCCGTCTGGTTGAGGCTACCGCAGTCGGTCTGACCGGCGTTGACGGTGGTCGAGCTGATGCCGCCGCCGTTGGCGACGAAGGCGATCCTGGCCGTACCGCTGAGGTAGCTGAGGCCGCTCGGCAGCGTGTCTATGATCTTGAAGCCGGGCGCTGTGCCTTCGGGGATCGTCGTGACGAGGCGGTAGCGCACGATCTCGCCGATGGCGACGTTGTTGCCGGTCGTCGAGGCCTCGGAGGTCGCCGCGATGGACTTGCTCAAGCCGATATTCGCCACGGTGACCGTGGCCTGGCTGCTGGCGGCGTAGTTGTTGGCCGCGCCGCCGGGGTTGGCCGGGTCGCCGGTGCGCTCGGTGGAGACGGCGTTGTAGGGCGACTGGGGCGTGGTCACGTCGCCGGGCAGGCTCGTCCAGGTGATGTCGGCCTTGTTGGTGATGGTCTGGTTGGGCAGCACCGTGCTATCGAGCGTGGCCTGGAAGGTCAGCGTGCTCGTGCTGCCCAGCGGGAACGTATCGTAGGTCGCCGTGAGCGTGCTGCCCGATACGCCGCTCGTCGTCGGCGCGACGCCGGCAGGGTTCGCCAGCGAGCCGCTGACATAGGTCAGGCCGGCCGGGATGACGTCCTTGAGGGCGACGTTGAAGGCGTCGGCGTTGCTGGCCGCGTCGTGCTGGATGACGATGGTGAAGGTGATCGTGTCGCCCGCGTCGCCGGTCGTCGGGTTGGCCGTCTTAGTCACCTTGAGCTTCGGCTCGACAATGGTGACGTTCGGGGCGGACGCTGACACCGACTGCGATGTGTTGTTGAGCGTCCACTCGTAAGCGGCGCTGTTGTTGCGCTGCTGCCCCTTGACGTTGGCGGCGGTGTTGAGGACGACGGCCTGGTAGAGGAAGGTGATGGTCTCGGCAACGTTGTTGTCGCGGTTGGCGTTGGTGACCGTTCCCAGGCTGAAGGTGACGTTCGCGCCGGAGTTCGTCACCGATGGGTTGCTGCACGCGTAGGCGAAGCCGGCGCTGCTGGTCAGGTCGGGCGATGAGGGTGTGATGCTTGTGCAGGCCACGAACGCCAGGCCCGCGTCGAGCGTGTCCACGAGGCTGACGCTCTGGCTGGCCCCTTCTGGCACGGTGACCGTGACCTTGTAGGTGACGATCTCGCCGATGGCGACGTTGTTGCCGGTGGTGGAGGACTGGTTGGTGCTGTCAATGACCTTGGTGATGCCGGGCTTCGGCACGCCGACTGTCGCGTCGCTGTTGGCGGCGTAGTCATTGAGCGCGCCGCCCGGGCCGTCGGCGCCGCTGCGCTCGGTCGAGTTCGTGTTGTAGGTCGAGCGCTGGCCGGGGTCGCCGGGCAGGCTGGTCCAGGTCGTCTTGGCGGTGTTGGTTATCTGCTGGCCCGGCGCGACGGCCGCGTCCAGGGTAGCCCTGAACTGGAGGGTGCTTGTCCCGCCCAGCGCGAGCTTGGCGTAGGTGGCGGTGAGCGTCGGCGCGCCCGCGTCGCTCAGGCTCGTCGGCGGCGCGCCGGCGGTGTTCTGGAGCGAGCCGGCGACGTAGGTCAGGCCAGTCGGGATGAGGTCGCTCACGGCGACGTCGTAAGCGTCCGTCGAGTTGGGGCCAGGGTTCGAGACGACGATGCTGAAGGTGATCGTGTCGCCGGCGTCGCCGCTGGTCGGGCTAGCTGTCTTGCTGACCGTCAGTGTCGGCTCGATGACCGTCACCGGGGGCGCGGACATGGCGGGGATGGAACCGCCGGTCCACGAGACGACCGCCGAGTTCGTCAGCGTCGTCCCGGCCTGGTTGCCGGCGACGTTGAGCACGACCACGGGGTACGCGATGGTGATCGTCTCGGCGACGGCGTTGTTCGTGTCGCTGTTGGTGACGTCGCCGAGGCTGAAGGTAAGTTTCTGCCCGTTGTTAGTGACCATCGGCGTCGTCGCGCCGCCGATGCTGACACTGGCGGAGGATGTCACCGTTGCCGGGCCGACGTAGGCCAGGCCGGCCGGCAGCGTGTCCACAATCTGCGCGCCAGGCGTGTCGCCCTCTGGCACGGTCACCGTCAGCCGATAGTTGACAAGCTCGCCGATGACGGCCTGGGTGCGCGAGTTGGCGCTATTCTCGATCTCGGTGCTGACAAGCTCTTTCATGGCCGAGGGCGGCGCGGTGGTCACGGTGGCCGTATCCGTCAGGCCGCCGGGGATGAAGTTGGGGCCGCCGTTCGTGCTGGCGAAGTTGAACAGGGTCGCCGTGTTGGTCAGCGCCGTGTTGGGCTGGATATTGCCGTCCACCTGGAGGGTGTAGGTGATGATGGCGAAGTTCCGCCCGTTGTTGATCGGCTGACCGGCGGGCGTCGTGCCCGGCCCGAGCGCCCCCTGCAAATTACTGGGGTCCGTCAGCTCGATGCCCTGGTCGAAGAAGCCCGTCCCGCCGCCGACATTCGTGTACGGCAGCGCCGTACCCGCGCCGTTGGTGACGCACAGATTGAGGCCGCTCGGCGGAATCGAGAAGCCGGTGGGGATGGTATCCCTGACCTTGACGTCGAACACGCCCCTGGCCGCCGACCCGACGTTTTCGACCGCCACGACGAAGGTGACCAGGTCATGGGCGTCCACGTTGCTGAGGTTGCTGTCGAGGGCGCCATCCACGTTGGCCGTGGTGATCGTGCCGCTAAAGGTGGGACACGCGGCGGAGGGCGGCGTGTTGAACGTGACGCCCGGCGGTGCGATGGGGGTCGGGGCGAAGACGCCGGCGGGGTTGTCGGTGGTGACCACACCCTTGCGAATTCTCACGATGGACGGCTCGGTCACCAGGAACTGGACGATGGCGTCGTTGACCGCCGAGCCGCCATTGGTCGAGTCCTCGCTTGCCCGCGCCTGGTTGGTCAGCAAGAGCCTGTCAGCGAAGGGATCGTTGCTCACCGTCACCGTGAACAGCACGTCCGTCGTCGAGGGGCGGTTGTTCGGGTCGTGGAACGAGCCGTAGTCGAAAGTGACGCTGTTGGCGGTCGCGTTCGTGGACAGGGCCGGCACGCCGTTCGGCGGGTTGATCGAGACGACGCCGCTCAGGGTGTCGGCCGGGCCGTACTGCGCGTGGCCGGCCGGCGGGGCCGTCGCGCTAACGACGTTATCGAACGTCGTGACTTCCGTCGCGTGCAGCACGGGCAGCGGGAGGAAGTCCTGGAGCTTGAAATTCTCGATGTCGCTCAGGGCCAGGTCGTAGGTGAGACGGAAGGTGATAGTGTCGCCCGGCTGAACGACGACCGGCGAACCGGAGATGTTCGTGTCGCCGTTGATGGCATAGATAGACTTGCTCAACGCCCCGCGCCGCACCTGGATCGAGGCGGCGCTGGTGTCGGTGACGGTCGAGCCGGTCGGCGTCAGGTCGGCGTTCTTGAGCACGTCGCCGGCGGCGGTCACCCCGTTCCGGAGAATGTCGCCCTGGTCTACCCACGGGTCCTGGGGCGGGAAGGCGTCGCTGAACTTATCCTGAATGATTGTGTGGAACTTAATCTGGAACGTCGTCGGGCCGTCGTTGTACGTGGCGCAGCTGATGGGCGACGCGCCGGCGCCGGTGGGCGGGACGCAGCCGCCGATGAGCTTGCCGAGGCCCGCTGGCACCGACGCGAGAAACTGCCCGGACACGTCGAAGTGAATCGCCGTCGTCCCGTCGTTCGGTGGCGGCGAGGCTGGGGTATAATTCGGCGTGACGGTGTAGTTGCCGGCGGCAAAGGGGGTCGTCGCCAGGTTCTGGCCTGACGGGTTCGCCTGAACGCTGAGGGTTGGCGGAAAGTTCGGGTCGAACCGCTGGCCGTCCGAGATGACGTCATCAATTCTGACGTTCTGGAAGGCAAAGAAGTCTGATACCTGAATGTTCAGGGTGTATTCGAGGGTGTCGCCCGGGCTGGGGCCGTTGTTGTCGGGGTCGTTGATGTTGGCGACCGACTTCTGAATGGCGAGGGAGCGGTCCGTCAGCGTGTGCGTGGCGGTGTTGGTGGTGACCAGGGTTTGCGGGTCGCGCGGGTCGAGGGGCTTCCACGTGCCCTGGGCGTCCGCCTGGTCGAACGAGGTAACGGCTGCGCCGGTCGTCGGCGAGATCACCGGGTTCCCATTGGCATCGAACTGCGGGATGAAGTACTCGAAGGTGACGACCGCCGGGCCGGGGCCGGTCACGGATGGGAAGCGCACCAGCAGCTTGTTGTTAGGCGGGTTGGCGGCAGTCCCGACCGTCGGCGTCGTCTGAACCGTCGCGGCGGGCGAGGTCGAGACGACTTGCAGGAACGCCATGTTGTTTGGCAGCAGGTCGCTGACGTCAAGGTTGGTGATGGGTTGGCCGGGCGCAATGTCCACGGTGAGGACGTAGCGGCGTGGGTAGTTCGGCCCGGTCGCCGTCTCGTCCTCCGGCCCGATGTACGTCTTGGTGAGCTTCATCACTGTCGGCGTGAAGTTGGCGGTGGTGGTCGCGCCGACGATGGGCGGGTCCGCCACCGGATTATCCAGCGGGTCGTTGCCGAGGAAGAAGCCCGGCGTCGCGCTGATGGTCAGCGGCACGTTGGCATCGGCCAGGTTGCTGACGTTGGCGCTGACGGCGATGACCGCCGGCGGCTGGTCGGGCGTGAAGCTGCCGAAGGGCGGCTGGAGCACGACGAGCTGCTGCCCGACGGGGCAGGCGACGGGTTGCAAGGTGAATGGGTGGATCACCGTCGCGCCGGTGCAGTTGAAGACGAAGCTGGCGACCGGCTGGCCCAGGTAGGTAGCGCTGTTGAACGTGATGCCGTCGTCACCGTCGGCGCCGCCTGACGGCAGGTAGAGGTTGATATATGGCCCGTAGCCAGTATCAGTGGCGCTGGTATTGTCGAAGGCGACGGTGAAATTCAGCGGCGCGCCGATGAAGCCGGAGGCGGGGACGTTGAGAATCGCTGTGGGGACAGCGGCAGCGAAAGCGATGTGAGCAGTCGTTGCAAGAAGAAGCGACAGAACAAGGGCTACGACGAGTCCCAGGTACGGGCGACGCTGACGCCCTGAGACATGGTTCATGATGTCTCGCTCCCAAATCGGTATTACCCCAAATGCCGTGGGCCAGCACCAGGGGTCAGAGTGATTTAAGGTTTACGCCATATTGTCCCACTTGCACTATTGTAAACGCAATTGCAGGGCGAACGGTTACGCCGAGAACCCTTACAGTTCAATGCCTTGTTGTAGACGTTGCGACCGCGTGGCTGCAGCACGCCCCCTGCGCCGCCACGCGCACCGTCGGCATGGCCGTCCGGTCATTAGTGCAAGGGCCATCGCTCGCTACCAGAAGCGCATCTCCGGCCCCCCCCCTCGACCGCATTGACAGCCACATCTACCAATTCACACGGCAGATGTAGTATACTGTGTGTTAGTCAGTGCTTGGCGTTCGTCGTCGGTTGTCCTTGATGCGGGAAGCAAGAATGGCTCCTTGGGAGGGCGTCATGAGGAGCGGCTGCCTGCGCTTTCTGACCTTTCTGGCCCCCAACATGTTCCCGGTCTACGAGTTCATTACAGAGTATATCGGGCAACACCTGAGGTATCCGACTACGCTGCAAGTCGGCGCGTCCTTTGATCAGTTTGAGACTGGCCAGGCTGACGTTGGCTTTCTCTGCGGTCTCCCCTATGTTCAGCTTTCCGGCCAACACCCTGCCCCCGTCCAACTGCTTGCCGCACCCGTGCTGCAAGGCGCGCGCTACCACGGGCAGCCGGTGTACTTCTCGGATGTCATCGTCCATCGAGACAGCCCGTTCCACACCTTCGCCGAGTTGCGCGGGTGTGTCTGGGCGTATAACGACCCCGATTCGCACTCTGGCTACAATGTGGTCCGCTACCGCCTGGCCCAAATGGGCGAAACGCTCGACTTCTTCGGTCAGGTGGTCGAAGCCGGCTGGCATCAACAGGCCATCCGTCTGGTCGCCGACCACACCGTAGATGGGGCGGCTATCGACTCGCAGGTGCTGGCGATCGAACTGCGCGACGATCCGACGCTGGCGGCGCAGCTGCGGGTGATCGAGAGCCTCGGCCCATCCAGCATCCAGCCAGTCGTGGCCGCGCGGCAGCTGCCAGAGGAGATCAAGGCGGCGGTGCGGACCATCTTGTTGGCGATGGGCGACGATCCCGTGGCCCAAACCAGCCTGGCCCATGGGTTTGTCGAGCGCTTCGCCCCCGTGACCGACGCGACCTACGACGACATTCGAATGATGCTGGCGGCAGCCACGCGGGTCTCCGAGCGATCCATGTGACCATTGGGTGACGTTGCTAGCGCAAGGACAACGGCAACGGATCGTGTAAGAGACCCAGACCCGCCTGCCCGTCGAACGGGCAGGCTACGATGTGCAAGCCTGAGAGGCTGGCTCTCAGCCCCTCGGGCTTCCATCCCGTAGCGCGACGCTTCGAGCGTCGCGCGGGCACACGATGCCGAACATGTCCCTTGACGCCTAAGCATCCAGTCTCCAGCGCCAGCAATCTGCGAGCCTCAGCCGGCGAGTAGTTGTTCCCTCGAAAACCAGTCATTCTATAGCGCGAGTCAGAAGGAGAGTGGTGATGTTGCAGCTCAAGTCAGGCTTCGTGCGCCTCTTAGCGGCAGTACTTCTTGTTCTGGCGTTTAGCAGCGCCAGCTCGGCCGCCGCCATGACCGCCCCCCCCGAAGCGCCGAATGCCGTAGCGCCAGCATATCCGGTCGGTACGTCAAACCAGCCGGACTTCGGCCCGAACGTGAAGATCTTTGACCCGAGTATGTCAACGGCCCAAATCCAGGCAGTTGTAGACGGCATTGCCAACCAGCAGGTGTCCAATGAGTTCGGGCCGCAGCGCTACGCCCTGCTGTTCAAGCCCGGCGCCTACGGCTCGGCCACTGAGCCTCTCAACTTTCAGGTCGGCTACTACACCGCCGTCGCGGGCCTCGGCCTCTCCCCGAACGACGTCGTCATCAACGGGTCCATCTACGTCCATAACCAATGCGTCGGCAGCAATTGCATCGCGCTCAACAACTTCTGGCGGTCGTTGTCGAACCTGACAATCAACGTGACCACCCCGAACTTCGGCTGCTACAGCGGTGAATTCTGGGCGGTGTCGCAGGCCGCTCCGATGCGGCGGGTCAACATCACCGGCGGCAACTTGACGCTGATGGACTATTGCACTGGACCGTCGTTCGCCAGTGGCGGCTTCATCGCCGACTCGCAGATGGGCTTGGTCATCAACGGCTCGCAGCAGCAGTGGTTCACCAGGAACAGCAGCATCGGAACCTGGACGAACGGTGTCTGGAACCAGGTGTTCGCCGGCGTCGTCGGTGCGCCCGCCCAGTGTTTCCCGGGTCAGGTATCCTGTGGCCCGTATACCACCTTGGCTACAAGCCCGGTGACACGTGAGGCGCCCTATCTGTACGTGGACTCGCGCAGCTCGTACAACGTCTTCGTACCCTCGGTGCGGACCAACTCGTCGGGTACGTCGTGGAGCGGTGGGCCGACGGCCGGCTCGTCCATCCCGATCAACCAGTTCTTTATCGCCAGGCCGACGGACAGCGTACAGACGATTAACAACGCGCTGGCCCGTGGCTTGAACCTGATTCTAACGCCAGGTATCTACCAGGTGGACAGCACGATCAAGGTCAAACGCCCCGACACTGTTGTACTCGGCCTCGGCTTCCCGACGCTCGTGCCGAGCGCAGGTGTGATACCGATGACAGTCGCCGACGTAACGGGCGTGAAGCTTGCCGGCCTTCTATTCGACGCCGGCGCGGTGAACTCGCCGGTGCTTCTGCAGCTGGGTACTCCGCACGCCCACAAGAGTGACCCGGCTAACCCGACGACGCTCAGCGACGTATTCTTCCGCATTGGCGGGGCGACATTGGGCAAGGCCACAACCAGCCTGGTCATAAACAGTGACAACGTCATTCTGGACGACATCTGGGCCTGGCGAGCCGACCATGGCGCCGGCGTCGGCTGGACCGCCAACACGGCCGACAGCGGCGTGATCGTGAACGGCGACAACGTCACGGCATACGGCCTGTTCGTCGAGCACTACCAGAAGTTTGAGGTGATCTGGAACGGGAATGGCGGAAGGGTGATCTTCTTCCAGAACGAGATGCCCTACGACCCACCGAGCCAGGCCGCGTGGAACCAGCCTTCCGGCGCCCTGGGCTACCCCGCTCTGAAGGTTGCCAACACAGTGACCAGCTTCAGCGGATACGGTATGGGCAGCTACAGCTTCTTCAACCAGGGTGTGGACATCTTTGCCGCGAATGCTTTTGAGGTCCCGGTGACCTTGCCGGCGTCAAGTCTCCACGATCTGCTCACGCTCTTCCTGGATCCGAGTGTTGGGAAGGGTGGCATCCTGAACGTGGTCAACAACACAGGCGGGTCGTCAACCGCCGCCAACCCGGACGTCCCGGTCCCGGTGGTGAGCTACCCGTGAGGTAAGTCATCACCCCGCTGATTACCTTAGACTTCGGGCCGGCCGGTCAGGGCGAACACTCTGACCGGCCGGCTGGTTCGTCGCCACAGGCGTGGGCCGTCTTCTTTTGTCCAACGCCCCGCCGGCCCCTGAAACGGGCAGACTGCACCGCGCACTAGAAACTGAGCGAAGCGCTCCCGTTGGCCAGGCGCTCGACGGCCATCGCCGCCGTCACGATGCGCGCCCCTGGAATCAGGTCCGCCTCGGCAATCCCGCGCGGCTTGGCGCAGGCCCCACACGCCCAGATCTGGCCGCCGTTGGCGCTGAACGACTCCATCACATCCTTGAGCGGCTGGAAACCCTCCTTGTGAACGCTGTCGGCGCAGCCCTTTGTCGCCAGCCACACGCCGTCAATCGTCAGCAGCACGACGACGTCCTGCTCGGCGGAGGCGGCCACGTTGCCAACGACAAACGCCAGGGTCGCCCGCTCCGCATCCTCACTCCCATGCGTGCAGTGTACGGTTAGACTGGTCATCTCGCTATCCCCTTTCTGCATCAAGCCTTGCGTTTCCGCACAAAGAAACGAATCGTCCCGCCCTGCTCGATCGTCTGGAGCAGCTCGTGGCCGGCCAGCCGCGTCCACGAGGCCATATCGTCGCGCGCCATCGGGTCATCAACGCGCACCTCCAACACCTGCCCCGGCGCCATCTCACGCAGTCTGGCCCGAATCGCCGGCGTGAGCAGGGCGCACGCGCTACCGTCCCCCTGCGCCAGCCCTAGCATCTCGAGGACGCCGTCGGCGGCCGGAACCTCATCGAAGGCCCCCTGCGTCTCGCTCATCGTCGTCGCTCCTCTGCCAACGCCCCGCTCGGCTGAAAGCCGCTGCACAACAGGTCTATGCGCTCGATCAGGCCGTCCTTCAGGCGACAGTAGGCCTGTTGCTCGCAGACATACCACTGGCCGTGCTCGCGCAGGTGGAGGCGATAGCGGATGCTGACACAGCGGCCCACTTCGCTAACCTCGGACTGCGCTACCTCGAACACATCCGCCCCGCCGAACCACTGGCGGAATCTGTCCGCCACGCCGGACGCCTCCGCCGGCATCGCCAGCGCCGACGGCGTTAACAGGCGGGCGCGCGGAAACGGATCGAACTGAACGCCCAGTTGATCGAAATCTCGCCGGCCGAGGGCGTCCAGAAACAACGCGCTCACCGTCGGCCCAACGGCTATGGTCGCCATGCGTCTTGCCTCCTGGCTCACGGATTAACTCTCATTCGTCACCAATGAACAGGAGTATACGACGCGAGCGCGAGGGATGCCTGCGGAGATGTACTGTATTTTTTAGGGGGTGGTACGGTAGTTTTCGAGCAGCCCCAGCCCGGCGGCGCGGCGGACGGCCTCAGCGCGCGAGCGGCTGTCGAGAATGGCGAGGATGTTGCCGACGTGCATTTCCACAGTGCGCGGGCTAAGCACCAGCGCCCGCGCGATTTCGGCGTTCGTCTGCCCCTGCGCGACAAGCTGGAGAATCTCGCGCTGGCGGCGAGTCAGGTCGCCGGAGCGGAACCGTCCCTCCGCGCCTGCTCCCAGGCGCTCGACGATAGGTTCGCCGAGCGATTCGAGAGCCTGGGCGATGCGAGTCGCCAGGGGGCGCGCGCCGAGCTGGCGAGCAATACGATAAGCATCCGCCAGGCGCTGCACGCCCATCTCCCGCTGGCCGGCCGCCGCGCAAGCGAGACCGGCCCGAAAGGCGGTACCGGCCTGACAGTACGGCACGGGGAGATCGCGCAATAGGTCCAGGGCCTGGCTGAACTGCCGAACGGCCTGCGGGGGGTCACCGTCGAGCAGGGCGATCTCGCCCAGGGCGTGGGCCAGCGCCGACAGCGCTTCTGGCTGGCCGGTCGCACAGGCGATCTGAGCCAGGGCATTAGCGCAGGCGCGCGCTCCAACGTCGTCGCCAGTCATGGCGAAGAAGGTAACCACCCAGCGGAGCGCGGGTACGGCATAGTGGACGTCTTCCATGCTCTGCCAGCGGTCGAGGACAATGTGGCTCCGCTCGGCAGCCTGGTCGTATGCTCCGTTCAGCTCGTCTAACAGAGCCAGACCCCAGGCCGACAGAAGCTCCATGGCGGCCAGCTCGATCTGCCGCGCAAGGGCCGCCGATTCGAGCAGGAGCGGCCGCGCCAGGCGCGCCTGACCGCGCAGAGCGTACAGCGAGCCGAGCATGCCGCTCGCAACCGCCCGCGCGTGCAGGCTGCTATCGGCGGAACTGAGAACCTCGCGGCTGAGGGTCATCGCCCGTTCCCACTCTCCGGTGTGGCGCAACACCACCGTCAGGCAGGCGACGCACAGCTGCGCCGTGGCCGGCACGGCGTTGGCCTGGCAGAAGTCGAACCCGATCAGATAGGTTTCCCTGGCGCCCCTATAGTCGCCCGCGTGCTCCAGCGAGTCCGCCAACCGCTGGTAGACTTCCGCCGCCGCGCTGGCCAGGTTATGCTCCAGCGCCAATGCCAGCCCCCGTTGCACCAATGCCAGACCCTCTGCCGTCTGGCCCATCCGCGCCTGGACATTGCCCGACAGGCCCAAGATGCGCGCCTGCAAGTCGGGCCGCCCCGCCTGGAGCGCCCCCTCCATTGCTGTCGCCAGAAGATCCAATGCAGCGCGGTATCGCCCCGCCGACCGCAGGTGCGCCGCCGCCGAAAGGCGCTCGGCGGCCGACTCGGCGGGTAAGTCACCCTCGGCAAAGCACCGCGCCGCGGCCTCATGCGCCGCCAGCGCCGCCCCCCAATGCCCTTGCAGCTCGGCCACGTTCGCCAGGTTGCGCTCCGCGTGAGCCGCCTCGCGGCCATCGCCGCGCTGCCGACGGCCCTCGGCGACCTCCCGCCAGGCGCGGGCGGCTTCGCTCAACATGCCGCTCAGCTGGGCGCAACGGCCGAACTGGTCGAGCACATCCAGACGGAGCGCGTCGTTGACGCCATTCGGCCAGAGGTCCAGCGCTTGCCGCGCCGCTTCGGCCGCATCCCGATAGGCGTGAATGGCGCACGCCTGCTCGCTGGCGGCAAGATACGCCGCGCGCGCCCGGTCCGGCTCCTGCGCGGCGAGCCAATGGCGGGCGATGGCGAGGGACGCCGCGTCGTCCGCCTGAAGGCGCTCGGCCATCTGCCGGTGCAGGGCGCGGCGGCGACCCCAGGCGATATCGCTGTAGATCGCGTCGCGAATGAGCGGGTGACGAAACGCGCCCTGTCCCGGCGCGGCCTCGACCAGTAGCCCGGCGTCGAAGAGCGGCTCGAACCCGTCGGCGTTGCCCACCAGGTCAGCCACCAGGGCCAGATCGAACTCCCGGCCGGCCACGGCCGCGAGATGGAGCAGCCCCAGCGCCCGTTCGGGCAGCCGATCCAGGCCGAGCAGCACAGCATCGCGCAGGCTTTCGGGAATGGGCAGGTCAGCGCCGGGCGCCAGCTCGATCCCGGATGGCCCGCGCCGCAGACGCCCCTGGAGGGCAAGGGCGCTGGCGAGTTCGGTAACGAACAGCGGGATGCCATCGGTTCGCTCGTAGAGCAGGCCGGCGAGAGCCGGGTCGAGGGTCTGGCCCAAGATGCGCTCGGCTAATCCAGTGGTCTCAGCCAGATCGAATGGGTTGATGACGAATTCGCGCAGCAAGCGCGCGCGGCGCAGCTCATGGCGCACCCGCCGCAGCGGATGGCCGCGTCCGACCTCGTCACTGCGATACGTCCCCACGATCACCAGCCGTTCATCGGCCAGCGCGTTCGCCAGAACCGGCAGCAGCGCGAGGGTGGCGTTGTCTGCCCACTGTAGATCGTCCAGGACTAGCGCCGTCGGCGCCAGCCGCGCCATCGCGGTGAATGCCTGGCAGATCGCTTCATTCAATATGGAGGGGTCGGCCGGCTCTGGCGGCGGCCCCAATTCCGGCAGCAGCAAGGCCAGGTACGGCGCTAAAGAACCACAATCGGCCAGGCCGCCGGCCTGGACACGGCGGTAAGCGCGCAGGGCGGCGGCAATGGGGCCGTAGGGCGGGGTCGCGCTCTCACTCGTGTAGCCGCGCAGCGCGAGCAAGCCCGCGCGCTCCAGGCAGGCATCCAGCAGGCGCGTCTTGCCGACACCCGCTTCGCCGGCCAACAGCACGACCCCGCTCCCACCGCGCCCCGTTGCGCCAAGCGCGTCGCTCAACGCGGCCCGCTCGGCTGTCCGCCCGACTAGACTGTCGTCACCGCCCATGATGGCGTCCTCCTGCCCATTGCCAGCGCAGCCTGGGCCGCAGAGTTCATGCAGGAAAGTATAATGAGGGGCGGAAACTCGTCCAGAGCCATGGCGGTCAGCTCGAATGTCATTCGTGTCCGCGATTTCCTGCCCAAACCCCTTGACAAAGCGCGATATATTATATATAATCTACCATATATCACACCTGAAGTTCTTCCTATCTACCGACGAAAGCAGCGATATGGCTATTCTAGCGCCGCAGGCCCAATACCGAACGAAGCAGGCCATGGTGTACGACCGCCTGCGCGAGGCGATCCTCAAGGGCGAGCTAGGCGCTGGCACGCGGTTGATCATCAATGATCTGGCTGAGCAGCTTAACGTCAGCCCCAGCCCCGTGCGCGAGGCGATCCAGCAGCTGCACGCGGAGGGGCTGGTCAGCCTGATTCCCCACGTCGGCGCGGTTGTGACCTCGGTCTCACCGGACGAGGTACGCGAGATCTTCGCCCTGCTGGAGAGTCTAGAAGTCATCGGCTCGCGCGTTGCCGCCGAGCGGCTGACACCCGATGACCTCCAGCGTTTGCGCGCGATACTGGCCGAGATGAATACTGCCCTGTCGGACGGCGATAGCTCTCTCTGGACGGATCTCAACCGCGAGTTTCATCTGGAGGTCTGCCGCATCGCCGACATGGCTCTCCTGACCGAGTTCACCGCCAAGGTCCTCGACCGCTGGCAGCGTGTGCGTCACGCATTCATCCCCAATGCCCCGCTGGGCTATATTCGCGAGACCCAGGCCGAGCACGAAGCCATTGTGGACGCGATGGCGGCGCGAGACTTCGATTGCCTCGAGTCGCTGACGCGCGAGCACAATCGGAAAGCGATGGCTCGCTATGGCTCGGCCCTGCAGCCCAATCGTTCACTACGGTTGCCCGAACACGCGCCTCGCTAGAGGGGCGTGTTTCTTTTCTCCCGACATTCAGAAAACTACTGCACGATGGAGGTGTCATGAGAACGAGGACGTTGCTTCTGGCTTTTGGCCTGCTGCTTGCCCTGGCGCTGGCCGTGTCCGCTTGTGGCAGTGCGGCCGCGCCCGCGGCCGCCCCTGCGCCGGCTCAATCGGGCGCGTCACAGCCTGCGGCGCCCGCGGCGCCGGCATCCCAGGGCGCGGCGAACACCGCCGGCCAGGACCAGGTGGAGCTGCGCATCGCCTGGTGGGGATCGCAGGACCGGCATGATCGCACGATCAAAACGATCGAGGCTTTCCAGAAGAAGTACCCCAACATCAAGGTGACCTACGAGTTCGCCGGTTGGGACGACTACTGGACTAAGATGACGACGCAGGCGGCCGGCAACAGCCTGCCCGACGTGATGCAGCAAGACTACGCCTACATTGACGAGTGGTACTCCCGTGGCCTGATCACGGCCCTGGACGAGCAGGTAAAGGCTGGTAACATCAACCTTGCCGACGTCCCAGAGGCATATCTCGCCGGCGGGAAGATCAAGGACAAGCTCGTCGCCCTCAACGCCGGCTCCAACACGCAGAACATCGCCATTGACGTGGACGCCTTCAAGAAGGCCGGTATTGATATCCCGAAGGACAACTGGACGTGGGCCGACTTCGAGAAGACGGCGACCGCTTTGCACGATAAACTCGGCATGTGGGGCATGGGCGACGACCTCGCCAACGACCAGATGTGGAAGAACGTCTACTTCACGCGCGGCCAGTGGGCCTACAGCGATGACGGGACGAAGCTCGGCTACACCGACGACAAGCCCCTCGCCGATCACCTGGCGCTGGTCCAGCGGCTGCAGAAGAACAACATTATGCCCTCGCGCCAGGAAGAGGTCGCCCAGTATCGCGGCAAGAGCGTCGAGGCCAAGGCGGGCGTAGCCAACAAGGCCGCCATGGACTACTTCAACAGCAACCAGCTCGTCGCCTACTGGAAGGCGGCCGGCGAGAACCGCAACTTCAAGCTGCTGCCGCTGCCCCGCGCAGAGGGTGGCAAGTCCTCCAACTACATCAAGCCTTCGATGTTCTGGAGCATCACCTCGCAGTCGAAGCACCCCAAGGAAGCCGCGCTCTGGCTCGACTTCTACACCAATGACCTCGCCGCGAATGAGGTCCTGGGCGCCGAGCGCGGCGTGCCGGTCTCGACCAAGGTGCAGGAAGCGCTCAAGCCCAAGCTGAGCAAGGCGCAGGCCGAGACGTTCGACTTCCTGTCGCGGGTGAGCAAGGACGTTCAGCCCATCAAGCCGCCCGACCCCAAGGGCCACCCTGACATCGTCAAGAACGTCTGGGTTCCGCAGGTGTCCGATCCGGTGCTGTACGGGCAGATCACGCCGGAGCAAGGCGCGGCGCTCATGCGAACCGAAGCCACCAAGATTCTCGAGGCGAACAAGAAGTAATCTGGGCGCGCAAAGCGTCAGGTGAGATCGAGCTGGAGATGGGGCGCGGCCCCGCCGGACCCCATCTCCAGGTGGCTCAGGCAAAGGAGAGACGTAGATGGCGAGTGTCACTGACCCGGCGGTCAGCACGAGCGCCGCGCTGGGAACGACGACAGAGAGTAAACGCGGCGCAGCCGTGCGCCGCAAAAACCGCAGCGAGAATCTGGCAGGCTACCTGTTCATCTCGCCCTGGCTCATTGGCTTCCTGGCTTTCACCCTGATCCCCATGCTCGCCTCACTCTACTTCGCCTTCACAGACTACAGCCTGCTGAGTCCACCCAAGTGGGTCGGTCTGGCGAACTTCCAGCGGATGTTCTTCGAGGACCCGCGCTACTGGAAGTCGGTGCAGGCGACGCTCTACTACGTGTTCGTCGCCGTGCCGCTGCGCCTGATGTTCGCCCTGGCCGTGGCGATGCTTCTCAACACGCCGCGCCGCGGGGTGGGCGTCTACCGCGCCATGTACTACGCGCCGTCGGTCGTTGGCGGTAGCGTGGCCGTCGCGGTGATGTGGCGGCAGATTTTCGGCTCCGAGGGTGTCATCAACGGGTTCACGTCATTCTTCGGCATCCCAGCGGTGAACTGGCTCGGTGACCCGCGCACCGCCATCTGGACCCTCATTATCCTGGCGATCTGGCAGTTCGGCTCGCCGATGCTCATCTTCCTGGCCGGGCTTAAGCAGATACCGGCCGAGCTGTACGAAGCAGCGGCCATAGACGGCGCGAACCCGTGGCAGAACTTCTTTAGGGTCACCCTGCCGCTGCTGACGCCGGTCATCCTGTTCAACCTGGTGATGCAGATTATCACCGGCTTCATGGTGTTCACCCAGGCGTTCATTGTCACGGGCGGGGCGCCGCTGGACACGACACTCTTCTACGCCCTGTACGTCTATCGCCGCGCGTTCGAGACATTCCAGATGGGCTACGCATCGGCGATGTCGTGGGTCCTGCTGCTGGTCATCGCGCTGTTCACGGCGATCATCTTCAGGTCGTCGTCCCGCTGGGTCTTCTACGAATCTGAGGAGGGGCGCTAGACATGACGACATCCACCGTCACCCCACAGTCTCACCGATCGGCGACGCGCAGCAAGCACGCCCGGACGCTCATCTACCAGGCGGCCGTCATCCTGATTGGCGTGGTGATGATCTATCCGCTGCTGTGGCTGTTCGCCAGCTCATTCAAAGGGCCGTCCGACATCTGGACGCACATTACATCGCTTATCCCGCGCGAGTTCACCCTGAGCAACTATAGCAACGGGTGGGCCGGCTTCGGCGGCGTCTCGTTCGCGGTGTTCTTCCAGAATTCGTTCATCTACGCGATCCTCGGCACGATCACCGTCGTCCTCTCGTCGGCCGTCGTGGCCTACGGCTTCGCCCGCATTCGCTTCTTTGGGCGCGGGATCCTGTTCGCCTGCATGCTCATGACGTTGATGCTGCCCGTCCAAATCACCATCATTCCGCAGTACATCATCTGGAGCAAGATAGGGCTGCTCAACACATTCGTCCCCCTGCTCCTGCCGCGCATGTTCGGCCAGGCATTCTTCATCTTCCTGATGATGCAGTTCATTCGCGGCATCCCGAAGGAGCTGGACGAGGCGGCGCGCATTGACGGTTGCGGGCATGGCGGCATCTTCTTCCGCATCATCCTGCCGCTGATCGTGCCGGCGCTCATTACGTCCGCCATCTTCTCATTCTACTGGACCTGGGAGGACTTTCTCACCCCCCTCGTCTACCTCAACGCCCCCAAGCTGTATACCGTGTCCCTTGCGCTGCGGTCGTTCGCCGACCCGTCGGGGCAGACGGACTGGGGCGCGATATTCGCCATGTCGGCCTTGTCCCTGGTGCCCGTGTTCGTGATCTTCGTCCTGTTCCAGCGCTACCTGGTCCAGGGCATCAGCACCACCGGCCTGAAGGGCTAACTGGCGGGAAAATCTTGGCATGACTACACAACCTACGATCCGCTTCGCCGTGATCGGCCTGAACCACAACCACATCTTCGGCCAGGTCAACCTCCTGCTGCGCGCCGGCGCCGAGTTCGTCGCCTTCTACGCGCCGGAGCCAGAGCTAACCGCGCCCTTCGGCGCTCTCTACCCGCAGGCGCGACTGGCCCGCAGCGCCCAGGAGATTCTCGACGACGAGAGCCTGCACATGGTCGTCAGCGCCGCCGTCAACAGCGACCGCGCGCCGCTCGGCGTCGCCGTCATGCAGCACGGCAAGGACTACATGTCCGACAAGCCCGGCTTCACGACTCTGGAGCAACTCGCCGAGGCGCGGCGCGTCCAGGCGGAGACCGGGCGCATCTACTCCATCTGCTTCAGCGAACACCTCGAAGTGCCGGCGGCGGTCAAAGCCGGCGAGCTTGTTCAGGCGGGCGCGATTGGCCGCGTCGTGCAGACTGTCGGCCTCGGGCCGCATCGCACCAACCTGCCGACGCGCCCGGCATGGTACTTCCAGCGAGCGCGCTACGGTGGCATCCTGACCGACATCGCGTCGCACCAGATGGAGCAGTTCCTGTTCTTCACCGGCTCGACCGAGGCCGAGGTCGTCTGCTCCCAGGTCGCCAACTACAAGCATCCCCAGTACCCTGAGCTGGAGGACTTTGGCGACGCGGTCATGCGCGGCAATGGCGGCACAGGCTACGTTCGCGTGGATTGGTACACGCCGGACGGCCTGCCCACGTGGGGCGATGGCCGCCTGACGATCCTCGGCACGGAGGGCTACATCGAGCTGCGCAAGTACGTGGACGTCGCGGGCCGCCCCGGCGGCAACCACCTGTTCCTGGTGGATCAAAAGGGAACGCATTACATTGACTGCAACAACGTAGACCTGCCCTATGGCCGCCAGCTTGTCGCCGACGTCCTGAACCGCACCGAAACGGCGATGCCCCAGGCCCACGTCTTCCTGGCGTCGGAGCTGGCGCTCAAAGCCGAGGCCGGCGCGACACGATTGGGGAACCTGTCATGAGCACTGACAAACTTCGCGCGGCCGTCGTCGGCCTCGGCATCGGCATGTCCCACGTGAGCGCGTTCCTTACCGTCCCCGACCAGTACGACCTCGTCGCCGTGTGCGACATTGACGCGGCCAAAGGGCAGCAGGTGGCCGACGGGCTGAAGATAGACTACGTGGCGTCCCTCGACGCGTTATGCGCCCGCGACGACGTGGACGTGATTGACATCTGCACGCCGCCCTACCTGCATCGAAGGCAGATCGAAGAGGTCCTCGCCGCTGGCAAGCACGCTATCTGCGAGAAGCCGCTGGTCAGCTCCCTGGCCGAGGTGGACGAGTTGAAGGCCATCCAGGCGCAATCGGCCCACTATATCATGCCCATCTTCCAGTACCGCTTCGGCCACGGCCTGCAAAAGCTCAAGTTCCTGGTGGAGCGTGGGCTGGCCGGGACGGCCTACACGACGACGGTTGACACGGCCTGGCGGCGCGGCGCGGACTACTACGCAATCCCCTGGCGGGGCAAGTGGCAGACCGAGCTGGGCGGGGCGCTGATGACCCACGCCATCCACGCCCACGACATGGTCACGTATATCCTCGGCCCCATCGCCAATGTCTTCGCGCGCACGGCCACCCGCGTCAACCTCATCGAGGTGGAGGACTGCGCGTCGGTGTCGCTCCAGATGGCCGACGGCTCGCTGGCCGCCATGTCGGTGACCCTCGGCTCGGCGGTCGAGATTACGCGGCACCGCTTCTGCTTCAGCAACCTGA
The DNA here is from genome assembly GCA_046328535.1 of Anaerolineae bacterium. Lineage (GTDB taxonomy): Bacteria > Chloroflexota > Anaerolineae > Epilineales > JAHCIE01 > JBDHWG01. Next base: position 16,005 of record JAXLWJ010000038.1, on the reverse strand, counting down.
CGGCGGAGAGCAACACCGAGCCGTACAGGAATTCCCACGATCCGTGGACGTTTACCGGCTACACGCCGCAGGCGACCGCTGAGATCGCGGCGGCGCTCGCCGAGTTCGTGCCGCTGCCGGAGCACTACGCGGGCCAGTTCTACCGCTTCTATCAGACGGTAACGACCGGCGCGCCCCTGCCGGTGACCCTCGACGACTCGCGGGCGTCCATCGAGCTTCTGACCGCCATGTACTACTCGTCGCGCACCGGCGAGGCTATCTCCCTGCCGCTGGGCAGCGATCATCCATACTACGCGGGTTGGCTGCCCTGAGCAGAGACGGCGCAAGAAGAAGGAGGTTGTCGTGGCATCGCAACGAATCGGCATAATCATGAACGGGGTGACGGGCCGGATGGGCGCGAATCAGCACCTCATCCGCTCGATCCTGGCAATCCGCGACGAGGGGGGAGTCCCTCTGGCGGATGGGACGACCCTGATGCCGGACCCCATCCTCGTCGGTCGCAGCGAGAACAAGCTGCGCGCCCTGGCCGACGCCTACGGCGTCGAGCGCTGGAGCACCAATCTCGCGGCGTGTCTCGCCAACCCCGACGATACGGTCTACTTCGACGCCCTGACGACGGCGCAGCGCCCCGACGCCGTGCGCCAGGCCATCGCCGCCGGCAAGCACATCTACTGCGAGAAGCCGCTGGCCCCCGACCTGCCAACCGCTATGGACCTGGCGGGGCGCGCCGCCGAGGCCGGTGTCAAGACCGGCGTGGTCCAGGACAAGCTGTTTCTGCCCGGCCTGCTCAAGCTCAAGCGCCTGGTGGACAGCGGCTTCTTCGGCCGCATCCTGTCGGTGCGCGGTGAGTTCGGCTACTGGGTCTTCGAAGGCGATTGGCAGCCGAGCCAGCGGCCATCGTGGAACTACCGCGCCGAAGACGGCGGCGGCATCATCGTGGACATGTACACCCACTGGCGCTACGTCCTGGACAACCTCTTCGGCAATGTGACGTCGGTCTGCTGCCTCGGCGCGACCCACATCCCAGAGCGGGTGGACGAGGCGGGCCGGCCCTACGCGGCGACGGCCGACGACGCCGCCTATGGCATGTTCGAGCTGGAGGGGGGCATCGTCGCCCAGATCAACTCCTCGTGGGCGGTGCGCGTCTACCGCGACGAGTTGGTGAGCTTCCAGGTGGACGGCACGGAAGGCAGCGCCGTCGCCGGCCTGCGCAGTTGCAAGGCGCAGCACCGCGCCATCACGCCGCGCCCGAACTGGAACCCCGACATTCCCAATCCGTTCGACTTCTACGCCGACTGGCAAGAGGTGCCCGACAACGGCGAGTTCGACAACGGGTTCAAAGTCGAGTGGGAGATGTTCCTCAGGCACGTCGCCCAGGATGACCCGTTCCCGTGGGACTTTCTCGCCGGCGCGCGCGGCGTGCAGCTGGCCGAGTGCGCGCTGGACTCGTGGCGCGAACGCCGCTGGGTGGCCGTTCCGGCGCTGACCCTCGCCCCCGCGCCGGCCATGGCCGACTAGGAGCGCCCTATGCCCCGAGACCTGCGCCTGCCGCGCCCCGACGGCTCCATCGCCACCTACACACCCGGCCCGCCCTCGGCCTTCGCGCCGCCCGCCCGGCCGTTCCAGCGCCGGGTCGCGTTCGCCGCGGCCCACGTGGTGTGCGACCCGCTGGCGGACATCTCGCCGACGCTGGCGGTGCGTCTCGACTGGGATGCGACGCTGGCCTATCGGCGCTATCTCTGGTCGCTCGGCTTCGGCCTCGCCGAGGCGATGGACACGGCGCAGCGGGGCATGGGGCTGGACTGGGTCACCACCCAGGAACTGATTCGCCGCTCCGTGGCGGAGGCGAAGGCCGTCGGTGGCCCCATCGCCTGCGGCGCGGGGACGGATCACCTCGCCGCCGACCCCGGCGTGACCCTCGACGACGTAGAGGCCGCCTACGCCGAGCAGTGCGCCTTCGTGGAGGGCGTCGGCGGGCGCATCATCCTCATGGCGAGCCGCGCCCTGGCCGCCACCGCGAGTGGCCCCGACGACTACGCCCGCGTCTACGGCCGCATCCTGTCCCAGGTGTCGCAGCCCGTCATCCTGCACTGGCTCGGCGACATGTTCGACCCGGCCCTGACCGGCTACTGGGGATCGCGCGATGTGACCACGGCCATGAACACCTGCCTGAGCATCATCCGCGACAACGTCTCGCAAATTGACGGCATCAAAATCTCGCTCCTCGACAAGGAACGCGAAATCGAGCTGCGCCGCCAGCTCCCACCGGGCGTTCGCATGTACAGCGGCGACGACTTCAACTATCCGGAACTGATTCGCGGCGACGACGACGGCTACAGCCACGCCCTACTCGGCATCTTCGACGCCATCGCGCCGGCTGCGTCGGCCGCCCTCCAGGCGCTCGACGCCGACCGGCTGGACGAGTACGACGCCATCCTGGCGCCAACGGTTCCACTGTCGCGTCACATCTTCCAGCGCCCCACCTACTACTACAAGACCGGCGTGGTGTTCATGGCCTACCTCAACGGCCACCAGTCGCACTTCCGCATGGTGGGCGGCATGGAGAGCGCCCGCTCCATCGTGCATCTCAGCGAGCTATTCGTCCTGGCCGACTGCGCCGGCCTGTGGCGCGACCCGGATCTGGCGAGCCAGCGGATGCGCCACGTCCTGGCGCTGGCCGGCGTCGAGCAGGAGTAAGCCGTGGAACCTCTCCGCGACCTGAGCCGTCTCAGCCTCAACCAGTACACCACGCAGCACTGGAGCCTGCGCGAGGCCGTCGAGGGGTGCGCCCGCGCCGGCATTGGGTGGATCGGGGTGTGGCGCGACAAGGTCGCCGAGGTCGGCCCGACCCCGGCCGCCCGCATGGTGCGCGACGCCGGGCTGCGCGTGTCCAGCCTGTGTCGGGGCGGGTTCTTCCCGGCCGCCACGGCCGCCGAGCGCGACGCTCGGATTGACGACAACCGCCGCGCCGTGGACGAGACGGCCGAGCTAGGCGCCGACCTCCTCGTCCTCGTCTGCGGCCCGTCCCCCGACCGCGACATCGCCGCAGCGCGGGGGATGGTCGAGGATGGCATCGCCCGCCTGTTGCCCTACGCCGCCGAGCGCGGCGTTCGCCTGGGTATCGAGCCGCTGCATCCGATGTTCGCCGCCGACCGCTCGGTCATCGTCACGCTCGCCCAGGCCACGACCCTGGCCGAACGCTTCGACTCGCCCTACGTCGGCGTTGTCGCCGACGCCTACCACATCTGGTGGGACCCGGAGCTATACCCGCAAATCAATCGCGCCGGGCAGCGCATCGCCGCCTTCCACGTCTCCGACTGGCTCGTGCCGCCGCCCGATCTGCTCATGGGGCGCGGCATGATGGGCGACGGCGTCATCGAGCTGCGGCGCATCCGCGCGGCGGTGGATGCCGTGGGCTACAGCGGTCCCATCGAAGTCGAGATCTTCAACCACGCCCTCTGGAACACCCCCGGCGACGACGTCCTCCGCCTCATGTGCGCGCGCTACCTGGCGACCGTGTAGCATCGGGGGTAGCCCCGTAGTTCAGCGTGGCAGAGCCTATCGCGCTGGCACTGGAGAGCCATCTCCCGCGCCTCCCAGGCGCGGTGGAGTTGTCACCCGACCGCCAGAGAGTGTGGCGTCAGCGCGATGGCCGCCTCGGCTCGTCCTCCCAGTCGCGCCATTCGACGGGATTCGCCGCCAGATACCCGTCAACGGCCTGGCCGATGGTGCGGAAGAATAGGTCATCCCCCAGCTTCATGAACAAGCCGTACTGCTTCAGGCGGTCCTTGACCGGCCCTTTCAGCTCGGCAAACGCCAGCTCGATGCCGGCCCCTTGCAGGTCGTCGTCGAGCTTCGAGAGCGCGTCCGCCGCCGTGATGTCTATGTCCGTGACCGGCTCGGCGGCGATCACGAGCCAGCGCGTGGGCGTGGGCGCTTCGGCCACCGCCCGCAGGGCGTGCTCATAGAAGATATCGGCGTTGGCGAAGAACAGCGGCGCGTCCCAGCGGAAGAGGACCAACCCCGGTATGCGCCGCGCCTCCGGGTGCCGCGATATGTCGTGGTAGCCCTTCAAGCCGTCTACGCGGCCCAGCACCGCGTCGTATGGGCGCCAGGCGTGCCAGACGAACGCCAGCAAGGCCAGGCCGATGGCGATCAGCATGCCCTGAATGACGCCGATGAGCGCGACACCCAGGAAGCACACCACCGAGAACACAAACTCCGAGCGGCGCAGCCGATAGAACCGCGCGACGGCCGGAATATCAATGAACGACACGACCGCCGAGATGACGACCGCGCCCAGGACGGCGTTGGGCAGGTTTTGCAGCAGGCTCGGGGCAAAGATGAGCAACAGGGCAATGCAGATGGCGCCGATGACGCCGGTCAGCTGCGTCTTCGCGCCCGCCGCCTCGGCGACCGGCGTCCGGGATGAGCTGCTACTGATGGAGAAGCCCTGGAACAGGCCGGCGGTGACATTCGCGGCGCCGAGCGCGACAAGCTCCTGATTCTCATCTACTTCATACCCGCCGCGCAGGGCGAACGTGCGGGAGAGGACGCTCGTGTCCGCAAACGACACCAGCGCAATCGCCACCGCGCCGGCGAACAACGCGCCGATGTCGCCAAGTGGAACCAGAGGGAGTTGGAACGCTGGCAGCCCCTGCGGCAGCGGGCCGACCACCGCGACCCCCGCTGTCGCCGCCAGGTTGAGGATCCCGGTGATGGCTGTAGCGCCCACGACCGCGACCAGCACGCCCGGCGCGCGGGGCAGCCAGCGCTTGCACCCGAAGATGATGAGCAGGCTCGCCACCCCAATCGCCAGAGTGACCCGGTTGGTCTGGCCCGCGAGGATGCCCTGAATGAGGCCGCTCGCCTCCTGAATCAGGTTGTCGCCGCTGACGGAGAACCCGAACAGCTTGGGCAACTGACCGATGAGGACCGTGAGCGCGATGCCGTTCAGGTAGCCGACGCGCACGGGCTTGGAGAGCAGGTCGGTCAGGAAGCCGAAGCGCGCGAGACCGGCCACCAGGCAGAGGCCGCCCGATAGCAGGGCGAGCATTCCCGCCAGCGCCACAAGCCGATCCGCGCTGCCAGCGGCCAGCGGCACGATGGTGGCGGCGATAATGGCCGCCAGCGACGAGTCAGGCCCCAGCACCAGGATGCGGCTCGGCCCGAAGATGGCGTAGGCGACGAGCGACGTAATGGTGGCGTACAGGCCATAGATGGCGGGCAGCCCCGCCGCTTCCGCGTAGCCCATGCCTACCGGCACAAGAATCGCTGTGAGCACCAGGCCGGCGGCAACGTCTTTCCCCAGCCAGGCGAACTGGTATGTGCGCATCACCTGGGCGCCGGGCAGCCAGCGGCGCAAGCCACGTGGGGGTGGCTGCCGCTGAAAAGGGTTCGGCCCGTGGGCCGTGTCTGCCATAGACCAGCCTTTCCGACTCGCGATAGTGCATAGTCAGAGGACGTGTTCGGCAGCGTGCGCCCGCGCGACGCTCGAAGCGTCGCGCTACGGGATGGAAGCCCGAGGGGCTGAGAGGGAGCCTCTCAGGCTTGCCCGACGTAGCCTGCCCATTCTATGGGCAGGCGGGCCTGGGTAGCCTATCAGGTCCGCTGTCCTTGCGCTAGGCAGCAGGTCGCACACTGAAGGAGCGCCGCCCGCAGCCACAAACAACTCTATCCTCCACAGAATACTCGGAATCGCCCTCGCGTCAACCGAGGGTCATGAGGCCGGTTGATGGGCAAGCTGTGCTATAATCTGCGGGAGAGTCGCACCATTGGAAGAAGAGAAGCCTATGCCGACACAAGCTGTCGCGTCCATCATCGCTATCATTCTCGAAAGCTACCCCAACACCAAGGCAATTTATCTGTTCGGCTCCTACGGCACCGAGTACGAGTGGCCGGACAGCGACGTAGATATCGCCGTGCTTTTGCCGCCGATGGAAGCAAAGAGCGTCGGGCATTTCGTCATGAGCGACACCTGGCTGACCCTGGAGTGCGCCCTCAACAGAGATGTGGACCTCGTCAATCTGCGCCTGGTGTCCACGGTGTTTCAGAAGGAAATCGTCATGGCCGACCGCCGCATCTTCTGCGCCGACCCGCGCGCCGACGACGACTTTGAGATGCTCGTCCTCGCGCTCTACCAGAAGCTCAATCAAGAACGCGCCGAGATTCTCGCCGAGGGCCTGCGGCTCGGAAAGTTCTACAACATATGATTGAGAGTATCCTCAACAAGAAGGTCAGCATCGAGCGCTGCATTTAGCAGATTATAGGAAGGACATCCAACGCATGGTTACACCGGGCGCCCAGCTCCACCTTGCGACGAATAACCCCGACATTTCCGCCGGCCGCACCGACAAGGGCCTTTACTACTTGACCATCACCGATGAGCAGGGCAATCGAATCAGCATTACAAGCGAGCGCCGGGAACTGCTGCAACGGCTGACCCACGCGGTCAGTGAGGCGCTGCACGAGAGCAAGGGGGCGTGAGACTCACCCGGTACACCGCCGGCGGAGACGTCGCGCATGAGGATAGCCCTCATCCGCAGCGGTTGACGCCCGGCTAAGGAGCGCTGTATACTACCGGCCCCAAACGGGTGGGATGGCGCGGGTGAGAACAGGATGGGGAGATGAACGGCGACGCAACATCATCCGTTGGCCAATCCCGCGCCGACTTGCGTAAGAAGTTTGACAGGGCCTTCAGCGTTGAAGATCTGAAGCTCCTTTGCGACGACCTGGGGGTGGACCCGCAGGACATTCCAGGGCAGGATCAAGGCAAAGAGTTCTGGATCGGCCAGATCATCCTCTACTTCGAGCGGCGCGGCCAGGTCGCGGCTCTTCTCGCCCGCGCCAGGGAGCTACGCCCCAATGTGGACTGGAGCTACACGCCCGGCCCAGGGCCTGATCCGCCTCCGCCCATGTCCTCCCCGCCCGGCCCCCGCATTCCCAGGGTCTACCTCTATCTCGGCGTCGGGTTGCTCGCGGCAGTCGTCGTGGCCGCAATGGTCCTGCGTCCCGTGCTTCCGTCGCAGTCTCAATCACCCGTGACTGTAGCGGCCGGCGCGCCCACTCCTCAGCCAAAAATGACGGGCCTCTTCAACGTCGCCGTGGCCGACTTCGGCCAGTTCGATGAGAGCGGCCAGCTCCATCCGTCGCCGGATGCTCAAAGAATCAAGCAGGCGCTCGCCGACTCCCTGAAGCTGGAGGTCGACAGCCTCCCGGTCGGGGTGAAGCAGGATCTCAAGCCGGACGTGCGATCTGAGGGCCTGGGGTTAGTCCGCAACGACATCGAGGCGGAGCAACTCGCCCAGAACCAGGGGGCAGAGGTTGTTGTCTACGGCAATCTCATGGCCGGGCAACCGCCGTCAAGTCTGGCGCCAAAGTTTTATGTGTCCAGGCTAAACGTGGAGGCAGCGGATATGACCGGCAGCCACAGCCTGGGCGAGCCGCTCCAGCTACGCCTCCCGCTCACCAATGATGGCCTGCAAGCGCTGAATTTCGCGCTGACGTATCGGCAGAAGCTACTCACAGGCTTCACGCTGGGCTTGCTGTACAACTCGTACGGTCGGCATGCTGAAGCGCAGAAGGTGTTGACCAGGACGTGGGACGAGGTGAAGGGCCGGCCCGAGAAGGAAGGGAAGGAGGTCTTGCAGTATTTCATCGGACGCGAGTACCTTTTCCAGGCGGACGCCTTAGCCACAGCTTGCGCGAGTACGCCAGCGCCTCAAAATCCGGCGTGCGCCTCGTCCCTGGACAACAGAACGCTCGCGGCAGAGTGGTTCAATAAAGCGCTCCAGCAGAACCCAAACTATGCACGGGGTTACATCGGCCTGGCGGGCGTGGATTACCAGAAAGCTCGGACACAGACGCCGGAGGAGCGCCTCACACCCCACGAGGCCCTCGATCAATCCATCGAGAATTACGGGCAGGCCCTCGACAAGGCAAAGGCAACGGATACTCAGATTGCTGCGATGGCAAGCCTCGGCTTGGGCAGCGCGTACCGCCTTCGCGGCGCAGCGCTCCTCGAGACGGACCCGGCGAAGGCCGACGATGAATTCAAGCAGGCAATTGATTACCTCAACCCACCACTAGACTATCTGGAACGGAGCGGGCAGCATCGTCTGCTCGCGCTGGGCTACCAATACCTGGGCATCGCCTACGAGCAAGCCGGTGAGAGCCGAAAGAAGCAGAATGACAAAGAAGGGGCGAGCAAACTGTATCGTAGCGCTCTGGACGCCTATACAAAGTGTAAGGCCCAGGGCAATGAAAGCCCGGCTGACGCGGATATCGCGACGTATGTTCAAGCCCTATGTTCACCACATCTGGACGCTGTGAATCAAGCCCTGAAGAGCCTGGAGTGAGGTGGGACTATGCCTAGATTTCTCTCGCGCCTCGTCCTCGTCCTGGCCCTGGTTCCTATCTTGAGCGCTTGCAGTCGGGCCGCGCCGGACGTGTCGCCGGTTGTGACGGCGACCACCGCGCCTGTCGCCCAACAGCCACCGCCCTCGGCGACCGCCGCGTCTGCCGCACCGTCGCCAACGACCGCGCGCAATACTGCAACCCGTCCCGCCGTCTCGCCGACGGCGCGTCCGGCGGCGACGAAGGCGCCGGCCGCCACCAACACGCCCGCGCCCCCGCTACCACCCACCAAGCCGCCATCGGCCTCGCCCACCTCGTCGGACGTCTGGGTGCCGGGTACGGTAGACGGCAACCATATTGATAGGTTCGCCGCCACCCCTCGCCTCCGCGACCCCCACCTTCCCGGCGCCGTGACTGCCCTTACGTTGCAGATGCTCGCGCGCATCAAGGGGCAAAACCAGGACGGCGGCGGTATTCAGAACGTGAAGTTCGTCATCAGCGATAACAAGGACGAAGACGTCTATCAGCATGAAGAGGACAAGGCGCCATTCTGCGCTTTTCAAGAGGTAAGCGGCTCCACGTGCCGGACGCTACAGATGAAGCCAGGTCTGATGTGGCGCAAGAGCGATAATGGTGATCCGCCCAAGCAGATAAAAAGTGGCGAGTACACGCTAAAAGTCACCGTCAACGGCAGTCAAGGCGAAGCGTGGATCGGCACATACACATTCAAGATTCCATAGCCCGCCAGGAAAAGGAACCCGTCATGTCAGATGCAGTCACGCGTGATTCCAGCTTCGAGGTCCACGACGCCGAAGTCCTCGCCCAGGCGCAGGACATCCTCGACGCCTGCCAATCGGGCAAAGAGATGCAGGACGCCGTCATCGCCGCTGTGAAGCGCAACGAGGCCTGGCGCGGTGAGCAGTGCATCAACCTGCTCGCGCCGGAAGCGCCGACCAGCCCCGCCGTCCGCGCGCTGCTGTCCTCGGAAGTCGGCACCCGCGCCGCCGAGGGACACATCGGCCGCGTCAACCGCTGGTTCGCCGGCACAAAGTACATTGACGAGATCGAAGCTCTGTGCGTCCAGATGCTGAAGCGCGCGTTTCGCAGCCGCTACGCCGACCACCGCCTCGTCGCCAGCATGATCGGCAACCTGGCCGCCTACACCGCCATGACCGAGCCGGGCGACGTCATCATGAGCATCACCCAACCCTTCGGCGGCCACTCCAGCAACCGCCCCGACGGGCCGGCCGGCGTGCGCGGCCTGAAGATCGTGGACGTGCCGATGGACCCGGACGAGCTTGTGGTGGACCTGGACCTGTTCCGCAAGGTCGCCCCGCTGGTGCGGCCGAAACTCGTCGCCCTCGGCGCCTCGATGACCCTGTTCCCCTTCCCCCTGACGGAGATGGCTGAGATCGTCGCGGAGTGGGGCGGCAAGATATTCTTCGACGGCGCGCACCAGATCGGCCTGATCGCCGGTGGCCAGTTCCAGGACCCGCTGCGCGAGGGCGCCGTCGTCATGACCGGCTCCGCCGGCAAGACGTTTAGTGGCCCCCAGAGCGGCATCATCGTCTGGGACGACCCGGCGCTGACGGAACCGCTCACCCACGCGATCTTCCCCGTCCTGGCCGCCACGCACCAGGTCAACCGCGTGGCCGCCCTCGCCGTCTCCGCCGCCGAGATGATCGAGTTCGGGCAGGTGTACATGGCGCAGATCGTCCGCAACGCCCAGGCCCTCGGCGCGGCCCTGGCGAAGCGCGGCATCCCGGTGCTGGGCGCGCACAAGGGGTACACCTGCACCCACCAGGTCATCGCCGACGTGCGCGCCTTCGGCGGCGGGTTGGACGTGGCGCATCTGCTGGCGCGGGCCAACATCATCACCAACAAGAACCTGCTCCCGAATGATGGCGCGGCGGACTGGGACACGCCAAGCGGGCTGCGCCTCGGCGCCATCGAGGTCACCAGCTTTGGCATGGGCGAGGCGGAGATGGACGTCATCGCCGACCTCATGGCGCGGGTGCTGATCGAGAAGCAGCCGCCGGAGAGCGTCGTCGGCGACGTGGTCGAGTTCCGCCGGGCCTACCAGACGCTCTACTACAACTTCGACGCCGGGCTGCCGCCGCGATGAACGCCTCACCCACGATCCACGCCGTCATCTTCGACATGGACGGCGTCCTGACCGACTCGGAGCCGCTCATCAACGCCGCCGCCGTCGCCATGTTCCGCGAGAAGGGGCTGGCCGTCGAGCCGGACGACTTCCTGCCCTTCGTTGGCATGGGCGAGGACCGCTACATCGGCGGAGTCGCGGAGAGGTACGACTTCCCGATGGACCTGGCGGCCGCCAAACACCGCACCTACGAGATCTACCTTGACCTCGTTCCGCAGCAACTGACGGCCTTTCCCGGCGTGGGCGACCTCGTCGCCGCCTGCCGCGCCGCCGGGCTGAAAGTCGCCGTGGCGTCCAGCGGCGACCGCGTCAAGGTGACGGCCAATCTACAGCAGATTGGGCTGCCGATGGAGGCGTGGGACGCGGTCGTCGTGGGCGAAGAGGTCACCCACAAGAAGCCCGCGCCCGACCTCTTCCTGCTGGCCGCGCAGAAGCTCGGCGTGACGCCGGCCGCGTGCGTCGTCGTCGAGGACGCCGTCAACGGCATTCAGGCGGCGAAGGCGGCCGGGATGCGCTGCGTCGCCGTCGCCCAGACGTTCCCGCCAGAGCGCCTGGGGCAGGCCGACCTCGTCCGCGCCAGCATCGCCGAGGTGCAGCTCGCGGACTTGACCGCGGAATAGGAAAAGGATCATGGCCCACGCCGGCAACCTTGACGTGTATCTCGAGATTGGCAAGAAGCGCGTGTTCGCGTGCGCGGTGGACTGGCCGGGCTGGTCGAGGATCGGACGCGACGAGGCGGCGGCGCTGCAAGCCCTGCTCGACTACGCCCCGCGCTACGCCCGCGTCCTCCACGCCGCCGACATCGCCTTCGACGCCCCAACCTCCGTGGCGCAGCTCGCGGTCGTCGAACGGCTACCCGGTGGTGTGACGACGGACTTCGGCGCGCCCGACATCCCCCCATCGAGCGACACGCGCCCAATGGACGAAGCCGGCCTGGCGCGGTCAGCGGCGCTATTGGGGGCCTACTGGCAGGCGTTCGACGCGGCCGCGCAAGCCGCCGCTGGCAAGGAGCTGCGCAAGGGGCCGCGCGGCGGCGGGCGCGACGTCGAGGGGATGACGCGGCACGTGATGGGCGCGGAGCGGGGCTACCTCGCGCGCCTGGCATGGAAGGTCAAGACCGATGACAGCGCCGACTTGAGCGCGCAAGTGGCGCAGACGCGGCAGGCCGTCCTGGACGCGCTGGCGCAGGCTGTGCGCGTCGGGCTGCCAGAGCGGGGGCCGCGCGGCGGCGCGATCTGGACGCCGCGCTACTTCGTCCGCCGCCTGGGCTGGCATGCCCTCGACCACATCTGGGAGATCGAGGACCGCACCGAGTAACGGCCAGCAGCACGATGGCAGTAGGAGGAAGAGGATGGAAACGCGACAGAACTGGGCCGGCAATCTGACGTACAGCGCGGCGCGGCTGCACCAGCCGACCACGGTCGAGGAGATCCAGGACATCGTCAGGAGCAGCCGCCGGGTGAAAGCGCTCGGCACGCGCCACTCCTTCAATACCATCGCCGACACACCCGACGACCTCATCTCCCTCGAACATCTGAACCGCGTCGTGGCCCTGGACGCGGCGCGCCGCACCGTCACCGTCGAGGCGGGCATGAAGTACGGCGACCTGGGCGTCTACCTGCACAGCGCCGGCTACGCGCTGCACAACATGGCCTCGCTGCCCCACATCTCCGTGGCCGGGGCGTGCGCGACGGCCACCCACGGCTCCGGCGACAGGAACGGGAACCTGGCGACGGCGGTGGCGGCGCTGGAGATCGTCACGGGCGAGGGCGAGTTGGTCACGCTGTCCCGCGAGCGCGACGGCGAGGCGTTCCAGGGGGCGGTCGTTGGGCTAGGCGCGCTGGGCGTGGTGACAAAGATGACGCTGGACATCGCGCCCACGTTCGAGGTGCGCCAGGAGGTGTACGAGACTCTGCCTCGCGCGCAGATGGAGGCGCACTTTGACGAGATCATGGCGAGCGCGTACAGCGTCAGCCTGCTCAATGATTGGCAGCAGGGCCGCGTCAACCTGATCTGGCTCAAGCGCCTCGTCACCGCCGACACCCCGGCCGATGTCGCGCCGGATCTGTTCGGCGCGACGCTCGCCGCCGCCGACCGCCACCCCATCGCCGAGCTGTCGGCGGAGAACTGCACGCCGCAGATGGGCCTCCCTGGCCCGTGGCACGAGCGCCTGCCCCACTTCCGCATGGGTTTCACGCCCAGTAACGGCGAGGAGCTTCAGACCGAGTACTTCGTCCCGCGCCGCCACGCTGTCGCCGCGCTACGCGCCGTCACCGAACTGCGCGACCGCCTGGCCCCGCTGCTCCAGATCTCCGAGATCCGCACCGTCGCCGCTGACACGCTCTGGCTGAGTCCGTGCTACCAGCAGCCGTGTGTCGCCATCCACTTCACCTGGTGGAAGGACTGGGGCGCGGTGGGGCCGTTCCTGCCCGCGCTCGAAGCGAGCCTGGCTCCGTTCGAGGCGCGGCCGCACTGGGGCAAGCTCTTCGCCATGACGCCGGCCCGCGTCCAGGCGCAGTACGAGCGGCTGCCCGACTTCCGCCGCCTGGCGCAGACATACGATCCGCAGGGCAAGTTCCGCAACGCCTTCCTCGACGCGTACATCTACGGGCCAGGTGGTTGACAGACCCTCGCCGTAGAGACTATGATTTGCCAACAGACGGCGCGCCGTCTGTTATGGAACAGGAGAAAAACCGTGCCTTCACCTTTTCCCGGAATGGACCCCTATCTGGAGCATCGCGAGCTTTGGCCCGGTTTTCACGCCGACCTGGCCGTTGAGATAAAGCGTCGGTTGAATCGGAATCTCAGCGAACGGTATTATGCGGATGTGGAAATCCTGACCGTCTCCGACGATGCTGACCTGGAGATTCTGCACAAGACGCGGCCCGACGTCAGCGTCTTCGAGACGGTGAGCGCAGACGAACCCACGCTAGACATCGGGGCTGGGCCTGTGCTGGCTCCGGCGCCGGTCATGCGCCTGGCGCCGCTCCCTACCCGCCTGCGCTCGGTCCGCGTCTACCATGCTGCGACACAGGAACTGGTGACGACCATCGAGATTCTCTCACCGTTCAACAAGCGGGTTGGGAGCGACGGGTTGAGCGATTATCGGCGCAAGCGGCGGCTCATCCTCGCCTCCCAGGTGCATCTCGTCGAGGTGGACTTGCTGAGGGGCGGCGAGCGGCCGGGGCTGGAGATTGCCGATGACCCCATAGACACCGATTACGTCCTGCTCGTCAATCGCTATGGCCTGGAACGCATTTCGGAGATCTGGCCGGTCGCCCTCAACGAGCCGCTGCCTCTCATCCCCGTCCCACTCCTGCCGCCGGACCCGGATGTCGCGCTCGACCTCAACGCCGCGATCCGCGAAGTCTACGATGGCTCGCGCTACGAGCGGCGCATCGCGTACACGCTGCCAGCGCCGCAGCCCCCCTTGCGGCCGGCCATGATGGCGTGGGTCGCCACGCTCCTCGCGTCGCGTTCCACGCCACCCGCCTAGTAACGCCACACTTTTGAGAACTGGATAGTAACGCAAAGGCGCAGAGGCGCAAAGGAAGAGCATGGTCTGATCTTTCCCCTTTGCGCCTTTGCGCCTTTGCGTTGCCCGTATCTCGAATCCCAGCGCGTTCATGGACGGCTTTCTTGCGAACAAGCCCCGTCTGCCATGAGCGCCGAAGCCCTGAGCCTGCCGAAGGGGCGACAGGGTAGTTTCATCCATCTGGTGGGGGACGCAAGTCCATGGGAAACTCCTCTAGAAACCGCGTTCCAGGAGCGGCAGGAAGATACGGTAGCCCGGCAGAACCGTTCCCGTTGGCGTCGGCGTCCCCGGAGCAAGGGTTGTCGTCACCGTCGGCGTGACGCTGGGCGTCGCCTGGGGCGTTCCTGTCGCGGTCGCCCCGGCTGAGACAGTCGCCGTGGCTGTGGGTGACGACGTCGCGGTGGCCGACACGGAGGTCGTCGCCGTCGCGGCAAGCGTTGCGGTGGCCGTCGCTGTGGGCGTGGCCGTGGCTGTCGCGGGCGGGGCGGTTCCGCTCGGCGTCGGTGTGACGGTGGCGGTCGCCGTCTCGGTCGGCGCAGGCGACGGAGTCGAGGGCGGCGTGGGTGTGTCAGTGGCGCTCGATGGCGGCGCGGCCCAGAAGCCGCCCGTCAGCGCGTATGGCCCGCCGGCGCTGACGCCCGCATCCGGCTGACCGATCGTACTGTTGACGACGTATGCGCCACCGCTGGCGCGCCCACCACCACCGTCCACCGTCCACCACGGCAGCGTGTACACGCCACCTTGCGCCAACAGCGCCGGCGCGAAGGATAACAACAGCGCCGCCGTGAGGACGACGAGCAGGATGGCGGCGATGCGCCAGGCCCGCGGCCCGCGCCTGAGCCGTCTCGGAATCAGTCTCATGGTGTGCCTCCTGGAAGCGTCGGGGTGTTATCGGCGGTCGAACGCGCTACTTCAGAGTCACGAGCACTTTGATGACGCCACTGCCCGCGGGCAACGCCTCCAGCGCCTTTCCCAGGATGGCCCCGGTGGGGTATATCTCTACGCCGCTCACCATCGCGGCCTTCGCCTTCATCGCCCGCCCCGGCGACGACGACGTGACCAGCATGTCGCCGACCTCGATCGGCCCATTCTCCGCCGTGACCTTCGTCGGCACGACGCCGAGCATCGCCACGGGGACCTCGCCGGCCAGCGAATCATCCAGCGTATGCTCACCGACGGCCAGCACCGCCGGCCGCGTCGAGTAGACGCCGGCGACCAGCCGCGAGTTCGCTTCCCGCGACCGGCGCACCGCGTAGCCCGCGTGCGGGTCAATCGCCAGCACGTCACCCGGCTCCAGCTTCGCCGCGTCGTCCGTCGTCCGGATAGACTCGGCGTAATCTGCGCCACTCCCCTGCGTCCCGCCGTTGAAATAGCCTCGGCCGAAGCCGTCAATGCGCGCTTTGCGCACCCCGAACGCTTCGCCGATGAAGATATCGCCGCCGTTGTCGTTGATGCCATGCAGAGCGGCGGCGGTGAAGGAGTTCGCGCCGACGCTCGTTCGGCCGAGGACGCCGTCCCCGCTCGCCCCACCGCAGCCGCCGACCCCGTAGGCGCCGGCGCATGGGCCGCGCCCGAGTGTACCGACCACACCGCGCGCGCTGCTGTCGCCGATCACGCCGATCCCACCATTGGTGGCAAAGCCCTCCACCGCGCGGCCCCCGCCGGACTCGGCGTGGATCGCCACATTCGAATCAGACATCCCGACGACGCCGTAACCGAAGGTTGGGCCGGTGCAGCCGCCGACAGCGTATGGCAGATTACTGGCGCCACCGGGACATGGTATGGAGCCGAGGCGGCCGATGACGCCCCGCGCGTTGCTCGTCCCCATCACTCCGATGGCGCCGGCGGTTGTGGACGCCTCTAGTTTTGCGCCAGGGCTGGTCGTACCGATGCCTACGTTGCCGTTGGAGACAATGATATTGCCGGACGACAGCGTGAGGTTGCCGGAGCC
>JAXLWJ010000037.1:0-54636 GCA_046328535.1 Anaerolineae bacterium | reverse complement strand
GGCCATTGATCTTGTAGCCGACGATCTTACCGTCCTCTTCGACGGCGACCGCCTTCGTGGTCAGAGAGCCGAGGTCACTACCGGCCTGAGGCTCGGTCGCGCCGTAAGCTACGAGCAACCCCTCGTCGGCGATGCGGCCCATCCACAGTTTCTTTTGCTCTTCTGTCGCACCGACAGTAATCGGATCGGTCCCCAGGAACGTCGCCAACACGCCAGTGGCAATACCCAGGTCAATGGCCGCCATCGCTTCGGACACGCGATAGATGTCGTAAGCGCCGCCGCCCAGACCACCGTATTCCTCTGGGATGAACAACAAGTGGAGACCAACATTGGGGCCGTAGAGATCCTCAAGGACGCGGGTGGGGAATTCGTCCTTATAATCCAGCTCGAGAAGATATTCCGGCGTTAGCTCGCGCTCGGCGTACTCCTGCAGCGTGGAGAGGATCATGTCCAGGGTGTCCGCATCAAAGCCGGCCATAGGCACTCTCCTTCTCTAGACTCAATAGGATGTACAGCCTGTTTCCCGTAGTGTGCAGGCCATGTGCTACATGATACTTCAGGTTTTGTATAATGTGTAGGGGCGAACCGTCCATGTAATAGTAAGAAATCTTCACTTTAATTCGGTACTAATGGAGAGGCCCCGACCCGCAAAGGCGCAGGACGGGGAAAGCGGGCAGATAGGCTACGGACGGCGGCTCAGGCCGTGATGAGGGGAATAACCTGCGGCACACTGCGCGCCAGCATGTACATCGCCAGGGCAATGACGAGCCAGGCAAAGTATGCGCGGAGTTGGGTGGCGGACACGCGCTTGATCAGCACGATGCCGAGCACAAGGCCAATCGCCCCGAAAGCCACAAATTGTATGGTCACCGGCCAATTGAGTGGCGACTGGGCGAGGTGGCCGAGCAGCCCAGAGGCGCTATTCATGGCGATGATGGGCAGCGACGTTCCGACGGCAATGGGCATCTCCAGCCCGACCAGGATGACCAGGGCGGGGACGATGAGAAAGCCGCCGCCAACACCCAGGAAGCCTGTCAGAAGGCCGACACCGAGACCGGCGCCGGCTACGATGGGCCAGTTGGTGACGTGGCGCGACTCATGCTTCGGTTGCCGGGGCGGGCGGAGCATCAGCCCGGCGACGACGAGCATCAGCATGGAGAACACCAGCAGCAAGACCGGCCCGGGTAACAGCGCCGTGAAATGCGAGCCGACGAACGCGCCGAGAATGCCTAGCCCGCCGAAGATGAGCGCCGCGTGGAGTTGGACGCGGCCGTGGCGAAAGTGCAGCCAGCTTCCGAGGAGCGCGTTCATGCCGACAATCGCCAGCGATGTCCCGACCGCCATTTCCGGCGATTGGCCCACAAGGTAGACGAGCACCGGCACGGTCAGGATCGAGCCGCCGCCGCCGAGTAATCCGAGGGACAGCCCAATCGCAACCGCCATCGCCGACGAGAGCCACCACATTGCATCCATGCCCGCCTCGCTTCCAAAATGTCCGTGCTGAACGGTATCAGCCGTCGGATTAGATGCAGGCGTGGCGCGATCGGTTACAGGGCCGGTCCTGTAACCTGCGGGGCAGCGATTGCATCTAAGATTACGCGACGGGGAGAAGTCGGGTGACGATTCAAAGCGACGGCGACAGGAGGATAAGCTGATGTTGTTGCGACGCTTCTACCATGATGCTCTCGCTCAAGCGAGCTACATGGTGGGCTGCCAGCGAACGGGCGAGGCGCTGATTGTGGATCCAAACCGCCTGCTTGACCAGTACATCACTGCGGCCGCGCACGAGGGTCTGCGGATTACGGCGATCACTGAGACGCATATCCACGCCGACTTCGTCTCAGGCGCGCGAGAGTTGGCGGCGCAGACGGGCGCGAGGCTGTACCTCTCGGATGAGGGGCCGGCCGAGTGGAAGTACGCCTTTGCCGACTCCTCCCATGCCGTCCTCGTGCGCGACGGCGACCACTTCATGGTCGGCAACGTGCGCATTGACGTCGTCCACACGCCAGGCCACACGCCCGAACACATCTCGTTCCTGCTCACCGATACGGCGGCGGCGAGTCAGCCGATGGGCATCTTCAGCGGCGACTTCGTGTTCGTCGGCGACGTGGGCCGCCCAGATCTTTTAGAAAGGGCGGCGGGCATCGCCAACACGATGGAGGCGGGCGCGCGCACCCTGTACGGTTCCCTCGCCCGCTTCCGCGATCTACCGGACTACCTCCAGGTCTGGCCGGCGCACGGCGCCGGGAGCGCGTGCGGCAAGGCGCTCGGCGCGGTGTCGCAAACAACGGTCGGCTACGAGAAGCGCGTCGGGTGGGCCTTCGGGATCGGCAGTGAGGACCAGTTCGTCGCCGCCGTCCTCCAGGGCCAGCCGGATCCGCCGCGCTATTTCGCGCAGATGAAGCGCATCAACAAGGTCGGCCCGCCGCCGCGCTCCACCGGCCAGCCCGCGCTGTTGCCCGCCCACTATATCGCCCGGGAGCTGAATACCGGCATGGTCATCGTGGACACCCGGCCCGCCGACGAATTCGCCGCCGCCCACATTCCCGGCGTACTGAGCATCCCGGCCGGCAGCGACTTCCTGGCCTGGGCCGGCTGGCTGCTGCCGTATGACAGGCCGGTCGCCCTCATCGCCGACGAGCGCGTTCTGCCGTCGGTCACCGATGACCTCGCCGCGATTGGACTGGATAATGTCGCGGGTTACTGGCCGCCGAGTGTCGTGGAGGACTGGCGCGCGGCCGGCGGGGACACCGCCGCCTTCACGCGGCTGACATCGCGCGAGGTGGCGCCAATCATCGAGCGCAACGGCGTCTTCATCCTTGATGTGCGGACAGTATCGGAGTACGCTGAGGGCCACATCCCCGGCAGCTGCAACATCCCGCTCGGCCAGCTGGGCGGGCGCCTGGCCGAGGTGCCGACGGAGGGGCCGACGATTGTCACGTGTCAGTCTGGCGGGCGGTCGCCCATCGCCGCGAGTCTGCTGCAAGCGAACGGCCGAATGCAGGTCATCGAGATGAAGGATGGCCTGTCGGGCTGGCAGGCCAACCACTATCCTATTGAGTAACATTGGGGCAACACACACGAGAGGACGCAAGGATCAACCGGATGTTTCACCTATTCAAGCGCAAGGACCCCACCCGCGAGATTGACGCTGCGGGGCTACGGGACCGGATCGCGACCGGCGAGAAGCTCACGATTCTCGATGTGCGCGAGACGGCGGAGTACAACGAGGCCCACATTGAGGGCAGCAAGCTCATCCCACTCAACCAGCTTTCGACGCGGCTGAAGGACGTGCCGCGGGACCGTCCCGTCGTGGCCGTCTGCCGGTCGGGCAACCGCAGCAGCGTTGCGTGTGACATGCTGCGCCGCGCGGGCTACGAGAACGTGCTCAACCTCGACGGCGGCCTGATGGGCTGGCACCGCCACGGCTACCCACTCAAGTTGAAATCCAGGAAGAACGGCTGAGAGCTGACAGTTACGCCCACACGAAGGAGAAGCGACCGTGACAGAACAGACAAAGCTGGCCTACGGGTTTGGCATCCACGTCAATCTTCCCTATACTGAGGCCGTCGAGCGCACGAAAGCGGCGCTCAAAGAGCAGGGCTTCGGTGTGTTGACGGAGATTGATGTCAAGGCGACGATGAAGCAGAAGCTGAACGCCGACTTTCGCCCGTACATCATCCTCGGCGCGTGCAACCCGCCGCTTGCCCATCGGGCGCTGACCACAGAGCTTGACATCGGCCTGCTCCTCCCCTGCAACGTCGTCGTCTACGAGACGGAAGGGGGCAGCGTGGTCGAGGTGATGGACCCTGCGGCGGCGATGGGCGTCGTCGGGAACGCGGCGCTGGAGCCAATCGCCCGCGAAGCGAAGACGCGCCTGGCGAAAGCCCTCGACGCGCTGGCAAGCTGAAACGACAGAGGGCGGTCGTAACCGCCCTCATCTTGCATCTCGCTCGCCTAAGAGAGCAAGCGACGGAAGCCCGCTTGATCGAAATGACGATCCGTTGTCAATGCATCGGTTAGACCGCGTTGCTGCATCAACAGGAAACTGACAGCGTCGCAGAGTGAGTACGACTTGTCCAGCCGAGATGCGAGATAGACGGCAGCCGCGCGATGAAGCTCCTCGCCAACCCACATCACTTGAATGTCGTCGCTGTCAAGCATCGCTTGTGCGAAGGCGAGCGCGATGTTTCGCTGTATTCGACGTGCTGTGCATAACGCTACAAACTCAGCCAAGACGTAGTTGTGGATGAGCTTCGCGCGCGTCGACCGAAACAGGAGAGCGGCCTGGGTGTGTTGAGCCTCGTCCCTGTGCAATACACACAGTAGGCCAGACGTATCGAGGAGCATCAGGCGCCATTCTCCTTCGAGCCATCATACTCACGCGCCAGGTCAGCATCTATGCCATCGTTTTCTGCTCCGAGAGGACGTCCGAGGCTGATTGCGCCGATGAAACGAGCCAGATCAACGCCAATCTCACCGCCCTCCCCAGCACTTGGAAACCGTCGCGCATGTGGCCCATACTTTGTGTGCCAGTCGGTTTCGAGTTGCGCGTAGGAAATGCCCATCTGAACCGCGACCTCTTCAAGCACCTCGTGGATCAGCGGGGGGGGAGCGTTTTGGTCATTCCTAGCGCCCGTTGGCTCTGATAGCAGATTCGCGAGTCTAGTGGTGATCCACTCTTCCGGTGTCCGGCCGGCCGCGTCGGCAGATTGCTTCACGGCCTCGTACATCTGGTCCGACAAGGATAGTGTAAGCTGATGACTCATACATCACCTCGAGATCATTGCAGCCCGTCAGCGTCGCAGCTAGATTCTAAATCAAACAACACGCCGCGTCAACGCCAGCTCTACTCCTCTCTTGGCCGCCGCACCGTGGCAAGGATACTTGCGTGATACCCGAACCTCAGCCGGCCCCGCGCCGCCGCTGGCCGCGCATCGTCGGCCTGCTGCTCATCGTTCTCGCACCCATCGCCGCCAGTCTGCTCTACGCGGGCGCGGCGGCCGGTCTGCCACTCGAGCGCCTCGGCGTGAAGGGCGACAATTCGCCAGCGCCCGACTTCACCCTGCCCGCCTTCGCCGGGACTGACATCCGTCTCGCCGACTACCGCGGCCGGCCCGTCGTCCTGAACTTCTGGGCCTCGTGGTGCCCGCCGTGTCGCGCTGAGGCGCCGGCGGTGCAGCGCGTGTGGGAGCAATATCAGGCGCAGGGCGTGGTGTTCCTGGGCGTGAATACCTCTGACAATGATCGGGCCGCCCGCGCTTACCTCGCCGAGTACGGCATCACCTACCCGAACGTGCGTGACGACGGGGGGAGCGTCGCCCCGCTCTACCACGCCGACAGCCTGCCGACCACCATTCTCATTGACCGCGACGGCCGAATCGTCGGCCGCCGCGTGGGCGCTGTTCCCGAGCAGTGGCTCGCCGGCCGCATCGAAGACATGCTCAAGTGAGACTGAGCCGCCCATGAGTCTGGTAGCGAGTCTGCTAGAACGGTTCGTGGCTGCGGCCGACCTGCTCTCCCTGGTCGCGGCATTCTTCCTCGCGGCCTGGCTTGCGGAGCGGCGGGCGCGGGACGCGGGTCTGGCGCCGGCCAGCGTCGCCAGCGCCAGCACGTGGCTGGGCCTGGGGGCGCTCGTAGGGGCGCGCCTCGTCTACGCTCTGCCCGGCTGGCCGACATATCTGCGCCACCCCCTCGATCTCGTGTACATTCAGAGCGGGCTGTCGTTGTGGGGCGGCATCGCGGGCGCGGTGGCAGTCGCGCTCTGGCTGCAATGGCGGCGCGGGCTGCCGCTCGGCCGCCTCGCCGACCTGTTCGCCCCCTGTCTCGCGCTGGGCGTCGCTCTGTATGACGCGCTCAGCCTCGTGCGGGGCGTCAGTCGCGGCATAGTCGCCCCTTTCCCCCTCGGCGTCGTTCTGCCCGGCTCGTCGCAGCCGCGCATCCCGGTTGACCTCTGGGAAGCCACGCTCATGCTCGGTCTGTACTGGTTGCTGATGTGGCGGCGCGGGCGGCAGCGCTTTTCAGGCGAGCTAGGGCTGCTCTTCCTGATCGGCTTCAGCGCCATCCGCGCCGCCACCGATTTCCTGCGCGTCACCATTGGCGGCTTCCCGACCGTGGACCAGTCGCTCGCCGTGGTCACCATCGCGCTCGCCGGCGCTGTGTGGGCGTGGCAGGCGCGCAAGACGCCGCTTGAGAAGGCGATCTGATGCTCTTTGGCGCTTGTGGCCGACGCCCCTGATTTGTTCGCTTCCGACCGCGCCCCTATAATTTTCGCGGCGTTTCGCAGACCCACAATCACCCTAAAGGAGAACTCACATGGCTGAATTGATTGTTCTGGCGTTCAAGGGCCTCGATACGGCGGGACAGGCGGAGAATATTCTGGAGCAGGCGCAGAAGCAGTTTCTCGTTGAGCTGGCCGACGCGGCGATCGTGCAGCGACCGGCCGACGGCAAGCCGAAGATCCGCCAGCTGCGCAGCCTGACGGGCGCGGGCGCGCTCGGCGGCGCCTTCTGGGGTATGCTGATTGGCCTCCTGTTCTTCATGCCCTTCGTAGGCCTGGCTATTGGCGCGGCGGCCGGCGCCATCGTCGGCAAGTTCATGGATGTCGGCATCCCGGACGACTTCATCAAGGAGGTTGGCAAGACGGTTGAAGTCGGCGACTCGGCGCTATTCCTTCTCGTCAACAAGTGGAATGAAGAGCGGGTCATCGAGATGCTGGCCCAGCTGAAGCCGACCGTCGTTCGGACCAACCTGAGCACGGCGGATGAAGAGAAGCTCAAGGCCGCCTTCGCCAGCGCCGAGAGCGCCGCGCCGGCCGCGTCCGATGCGCCAGCCGCCTCGGACACGCCGGCCGCCCCCGAAGCCCCAGCCTCTGCTTAAGGGCGTACCGAGCGGAAGAGCATATCGTGCTGGCGCTGGCGAGCCATCTCCAGCGCCTCCCAGAGCGGTTCAAGGGCGGACAGGTCTGGCCCCTCTCCCTCTGGGAGAGGCAGGGTGCGGGTCTTATGACCCTCGCCAGGTTTCAAGACCCTCACCCCAACCCTCTCCCACGGGGAGAGGGGGCCAGAAATGGGACAAGATCGCCCCGAACTCGCGCCTGTCCGCCCTTGAACCCAGAGCGGGAGAGGGGGAACATGAAGCTCTCCTGGCTCCCCTTCTCCCCTAGTGGGAGAAGGGGCAGGGGGGATGAGGGCACAGGTTCTCACCGTTTACAAATACTCTACGCACCGCCGGGGAACGGATCCTCCCGTTCCCCGGCGGTTTGCTTCGCCGCCCCGCCCTCACCACCTGGCATGCCGCTTGCGGGTGATTGAATTGCCACCCGGCGTAAACAACCTCATAACCTCACCCCCCTCGAAATCACCTATACTGATAATAGGGGGATTCTGTGTGAAAAGAGCCTGCGCCGCCCCGACCATGAATTGTTCGCGCCACAGGAGAGCAATATGTCAGCAGTCTATCAGACCATCCTTACGCCGCTCGACGGCTCCCCTCGCAGCGAGGCCGCCCTGCCTATCGCCACCCGACTCGCTCTTAAGACGCAGGCAAAGCTCGTGTTAGTGCAGGCGATTGGCGAGCCAAAGGCGCACACCGCCGACCCAGTCCAGAGGCAGTTCCACGATGCGTCGGCGGCGCAGGAATACCTGGAGCAGATGGGCCGCGCCATTGCCGAGCAAGGCGTCCTGGTCACCCGCTCCGTCGTGTCGCATGACCCCGCCGCCGGCATCCTCGCCGAGGCCCGCTGCCATCGCGCCGACATCATCGTCATGACAACGCGGGGGCGCTCCGGCCCAGGGCGCTGGCTTTTTGGCTCGGTCGCCGAGGCCGTCCTGGCGCGCAGCCCGGCGCCGATCTGGCTGGCGCGCACCGATGGCGAGAGCGCCACGGCGATCTTTGATGAGTCGGCGCCGCGCATTCTCGTCCCGCTCGACGGCTCACGGATGAGCGAGGCGGCGGTGCCCCACGCCAAGACGCTGGCTGGTATTCTCAACGCGACTTTGACGCTGGTACACGTCGTCATCCCCTCCTCGCTCACGACGGACCTCGAGCTGTCGCAGGGCGAGCCGGGCGTGAGCGGCCCCATCTACGGCGCTTTTGAGGCGCAGATGTACCTCGACGACTGGGTCGAACGGTTGCGCATCGAGGGCCTCCACGCGGTGACAGTCGTTAGCGAGGGATCGCCCGCCAGGGAGATCCTCGCCGCAAGTGAGGCCTGCGGCGCCGGCCTCGTCGTCATGGCGACCCACGGGCGCACGGGCATGAAGCGAGTCATCATGGGCAGCGTGGCGATGGATGTCTTGCGCCACGGCGGCCTGCCGGTTGTCGTCGTCCGGCCGGCCATCCTGGACGCGCCAAGCGTCGCGCCCCAAACGGCTGCTGTGCTAGAGGAGTAGGGCGATGCGCTTCGCCGACCGCGCTCAAGCGGGCCGCCTGCTGGCCGACAAACTCCTGGGGTACGCCTACCGTCCTGATGTCGTCGTGCTCGGGCTGCCACGCGGCGGCGTGCCGGTCGCGTCCGAGGTCGCGGCGGCGCTCCATGCGCCCCTCGACGTCCTCGTCGCGCGGAAGCTGGGTGTGCCAGGCTTCGAGGAGCTGGCGATGGGCGCGGTCGCGTCAGGCGGGGCGCGGGTCTTGAACGAAGACATCATTGAAGAGACAGAGGTTCCGTGGCAGGAGGTAGAGGCGGCGACAGGGCGCGAGCTGCGCGAGGTCGGGCGGCGCGAGGGGGAGTATCGCGCCGGGCGCCCGCCTATCGCCCTGCGTCATCGGCTCGTCATCCTGGTTGACGACGGGCTGGCGACGGGGGCGACGATGCGGGCGGCGATTGCCTCGGCGCACGCGCACGTCCCGACGGGCATCGTCGTCGCCGTCCCGACAGGCGCGCAGGAAACGGTGCGCGCGCTCCGCCCGCTCGTGGACGAGGTCGTCACGGTCATGACGCCCGAGCCGTTCATGGCGGTGGGCCTGTGGTATCGCGACTTTTCGCCCACGACCGACGACGAGGTGCGCGACCTTCTCGCGCAAGCCGCCTCTTTCTACGCCCAGGGATAAGTACACGTGTGATTGCTCGACAAAGGGCTTGACAGGGGCCAATTTCGAGAATATAATTGAGTGAGTACTTACTCAATGATTGGGAGAGTTGAACGATGGCAGAGGGCGGTTCCGCGCCGGCAGTCACATCCCGCCAGCTCCAGGCGCAGGCGCGACGGGAACAAATCATCGAAGCAGCCATTGCCCTCTTCGCGCAACAGGGATTCGACGGCACCTCGACCCGCCAGATCGCGGCGTCGGTCGGCGTCACGGAAGGCCTGATCTTTCACTACTTCCCCACCAAGGCCGACCTGGTCAGCGCCGTTCTGGAGTCGCGGCACGGTTTCATCATCAAGCTGCGCGAGATTCTGGCCGATGCGGACCGCCGGCCCGTGGGCGAGGTCCTGCCGGAGGTCGCCGCAACCTGGCTGCGCACACTGCGCGACGAGACGCCTATCGCCTCCGTCCTGTTTGGCGCAGCCCTGACGAATGAACAGGTCGGGGCGGCGCTCCAGGGGGTCATCCGCGAGGGCATCGGACGTCTGGCGGTGTATCTGCGCGCCCGTATTCGGGCCGGCGAGCTGCGGGCAGACCTGCCCGTCGAGACGGCCGCGCAGATGTTCATCGCGCCGCTCATGGTATTCTTTCTCATCCATCGGTCAGTCTCAGACGATGAATGGGAGCAGCAAGCATCCGTCTTCATGCGCGACCTTTTTGCCGTCTGGCTGGAAGGCGCGCGAGCCGTCTGACACCTTCGCCTTGTTTACCCGGCATCGGTATCCATTATGCTGACACGCATCTTCGCCGTCCTGCGCAAAGAGTTCATCCAGATCGTCCGTGACCCGCGCACCCTCGCGGTGATGTTCTTCATACCCATCGTCCAGCTGTTCGTGCTGGGGTACGCCGCTACGAACGACGTGGACCACATCCCGACGGCCGTTCTCGACTGGGACAACACGCGCGAGAGCCGCACCCTCCTGGACGCCTACCGCGCGTCGGGCTACTTCGACGTGCGTTACTATGCCGACAACGAGGCGGAGCTGCAGCGGCTGGTAGACGGCGGGCAGGCCCGCGCCGCCCTGGTCGTTCCGCGCGGGTTTGGCTCCGACCTGACCCGGGATCACCGCGCGCAGGTTGCCGTCATCATTGACGGCTCGGACCCGACCATCGCCAACACCGCCCTCTCCGCCGCGAGCGCGGTCGGACAGGCCCAGGGCGCGCACGTCGCGCAAAGTCTGATCGGCCAGACATCCACCACCATGCCGGGCGTTGATGTCCGGCCACGGGTGTGGTACAACCCGCAGCTCGCCAGCGCCAATTTCATGGTTCCGGGCATCATCGGGGTGGTCATGCAGCTGCTCACAATCCTGCTGACCTCGATGGCAATCGTCCGCGAGCGCGAGCGTGGCACGCTCGAACAGATCATCGTCACCCCGCTGAGGTCCGGTGAATTGATTGTGGGCAAGCTCGTGCCGTATGTGTTCATCGCGTTCCTCGATACCATGCTCATCCTTGCCCTAGGTGTGTGGTGGTTTCGCGTTCCTATCGCCGGTAGCCTGCCCCTCCTGCTCGGGCTGTCCGCGCTCGGCCTGATGACCTCCCTCAGCCTCGGGCTTCTGATTTCGACAATCTCCAAGACGCAGCAGGAGGCGATGCTGCTCAGCTTCTTCATCATCATCCCCTCGATCTTCCTGTCGGGCTTCGTCTTCGCGCGTGATGCCATGCCGCTGGCCTTGCGCCTCATCGGCTACGCCATCCCGATGACGTACTTCCTCGTGATTGTGCGCGGGATCATGATCAAGGGCATTGGTCTGGACCTGCTGCGCACCGAGGTCATCGCCATGACCGTCTTTGGCGTGTTCATTCTGACCGTGGCGGCGATGCGCTTCCACAAGCGGCTAGAGTAGGAGCGGCCTGTCGTGGCGGCTGAGCCAGTCATCCAAACCCAGCAACTTCGCAAGACCTTCGGACACGTGACAGCCGTCGCCGGCCTGGATCTCGCCGTCGAACGCGGCGAGATCGTCGGTCTCGTCGGTCCAGACGGCGCGGGCAAGACGACGACGATGCGGATGCTTGCCGGCATCATGGCCCCGACAAGCGGCCACGCGCAGGTCATGGGCTATGACCCCACGACGCAGGCGAGCGCCATGCAGGCACACGTCGGCTACATGGCGCAGCGATTCAACCTCTATGGCGACCTGACGGTCAGCGAGAACCTGGACTTCTTCGCCTCGGTCTACGGGGTACGCGGCGCGGTGTACCGCGAGCGTCGCGCGCGCGTCCTCGAGTTCGCTCGGCTGACCCGGTTTCAGTCGCGCCGCGCCGCCAACCTTTCCGGCGGCATGCAGAAGAAGCTGGCCCTCGCGGCCACGATGGTTCACGCGCCCAGCGTCTTGTTCCTGGACGAGCCGACCAACGGCGTTGACCCGGTCTCGCGCCGCGAGCTGTGGGAGATTCTGACCGAGCTGCACCTGGACGGCATCACCATCCTCATCAGTACGCCGTACATGGACGAGGCCGACCGCTGCTCCCGCGTCGCGTTCCTCCACGCCGGCCGCCTTCTGGTCTACGATACACCGGACAACATCCGCTCCAACCTGCCGGGTCAGCTCCTCGAAGTATACCCGTCCAGTGTCAGCAAGAGTCGCGCGACCCTGACGGGCGGGTCAGGCATCCTTGAGGTGCAGACGCACGGCGACCGGCTCCACGTCTTCGTGGACGATGCGCAGGAGCGCGGGCCGCAAATCCTGCAGGCGCTCCACGCGGCCGGGCTGACGGCGACGATCCGACCTATTCGGCCCAACATGGAGGAAGCCTTCATGTCTCTTGTCCACCACGTCACCATGGAGAAGCCCGCATGACCCCGAACCCCGTGCTCAAGCGCCTCGGCCTCGCCGACACCGACCGCGTCGTCATCATCCACGCCGACGACATCGGCATGTGCCAGTCTACTGTCACCGCGTTCGCCGAGTTGACCGACTTCGGCCTGGTCTCGTCCGGCGCAGTGATGGTCCCCTGCCCGTGGTTCCCGACCATCAGCGCCTATTGCCGCGACCATCCGGCCCTCGATGTCGGCGTGCATCTCACGCTGAACTGCGAGTGGCACGCCTACGGCTGGCCGCCCCTCTCGACGATGGACCGCGCGAGTGGGCTGATTGACGCGCGCGGTTACATGTGGCGGACGCGGGGCGAGACCGTCGAGAACGCCTCCCCGGCGGCGGTCGCAGCGGAGGCCGAGGCGCAGATTCGCCGCGCCCTCGACGCGGGCATTGACGCGACGCACATTGACAGCCACATGTTCAGCATCGTCACCCCCCGCTTCATGCCGAGCTACATTGATCTCGCTCACCGCTACCGGCTGCCGGCGTTCGCATTCCGGCCCGACGCGACGGGCTTCCGGCGCGCGGCCGGCGACGATAGCGGCGACCTGACGCCATTCCTCCAGGGGATGGAGGCCGCGGGCATCCCGCTGTTCGACTATGCCGACTTCATGCCACTTTCTTCTCATGAGGATCGCGTGGCTGTAGCGAAGGAGCGGCTCGGCCGCCTGCCGGCGGGATTGAGCTACTTCATCCTGCACCCGGCGGCCGACACGCCGGAGATTCGCGCCCTCGCGCCCGACTACCGCGCCCGCGTCGCCGACTACGAAGCGTTCCTCAGCCCCGCCCTGCGCGACTTCGTCCGCGACCAGGGTATCCACGTCATCGGCTACCGCGCGCTGCGCGACCTGTGGCGAGGAGCCGCGGCGGCGTGAGCGACGAGGTGTCGGTCAGCGCCGAGGGCCTGACCAAACGATTCGACCACTTCACGGCGGTGGATCACGTCAGCTTCGCCACGCAGCGTGGCGAAATCTTCGGCTTCCTCGGCCCCAATGGCGCCGGGAAAACGACGACGATCCGCATGTTGCTAGGACTGCTGCGCCCCACCGAGGGCCACGCCTCGGTGATGGGCTTCGACACCGTCCGCGACGCCGACCGCCTGCGCCAGAACATCGGCTACATGTCGCAGCGGTTCAGTCTCTATGGCGACCTGAGTGTGCGCGAGAACCTGGACTTCTACGGCAACACGTATGGGCTGCGTGGCCGGCGGCTCCGCGCGCGTCAGGACGCCTTGATGGACATCACCGGGCTACAGACCCTGGCGCGAACACGGGCGGACGATCTGGCCGGCGGCTATCGCCAGCGGCTGGCCCTGGCGTGCGCCTTGCTCCACGAGCCGCCGGTACTGTTCCTCGACGAGCCGACCGCCGGTGTAGACCCCATCTCACGGCGCGTCTTCTGGGATCTGCTGTACGGGCTGGCCGAGGGCGGCGCCACGATTTTCGTCACCACGCACTACATGGACGAGGCCGAGAACTGCCACCGCCTCGCCTTCATTGACGGCGGCCGCATCACGGTGCAGGGCAGCCCGGCTGAGGTCAAAGCCGCGCTCGTCGAAGGCGTCCTGGAGCTTGACACCGACCAGCCGGACCTGGCGCTGATGGCCCTCCGCCGGGCGCTGGCCGCTGGCGCGCTCCCACCCTCGGAAGTGACCCTGCACGGCGCGCTGATCCACCTGATGAGCCGCGACGTGGACGCCCTCGCGCCGGCCGTTCGCCGCGTGCTGACAGACGCCGGCATTTCTATTCGCACTATCGAGCCAATTGCCCCGTCGCTGGAGGATGTGTTCATCGCCAGCGTGTTGCGGCGCGCGAACGGCGGTACGGAGGTGTAGCATGCGGCGTGTCGTCGCTGCGATTGTAGTCATCGTGATGATCGGCGGTATCGCCGGCGGCGTGTGGTACGTCCGCACCCACCCCGACCGCGCCGATGAGGCGTTGACGGCCTCGGGCCTCAAAGCGCCGTCGCAACGCGCCGTCGGCGGGTCGGGCTACATCGAGGCCACCCAGGTCAACATCGCCTCCGAAGTCGCCGGCCGCATCACCAGGATCGGCGCGACCGAAGGCGCTGCCGTGGCGTCGGGCGACGTCCTCATCACCCTTGACACCGCCCTGAAGGACGCCGAGATCAAGGGGGCTGAAGCGGCCGTGACAGCGGCCAGGGCGCAGCTTGCCCGAACGAAGGTCGGCGCGCGCGCCGAGGACATCCACCAGGCCGAGACGCTGGTCGCCCAGGCCGAAGCCGCGCAGAAAGTGGCCGAGCAAATCTGGCGCGACGCCGTCGTGGCGCGCAACAATCCCCAGGCCCTCGACCTCAAGATCGCCCAGGCTCAGGCCGACGTAGACACGGCCGAGGACGACCTGGCCCGGGCGATTGCTGCGAAAGATGTCGCCGAGCAGCAGAAGAAAGACGCCGAGTTCGGCTGGGAGTCGGTGACAAAGGGCGTAGACGTGGAGATCACGCTACCGAACGGCCAGACCAAGACCCGCCACGTCTACCCTACCGAAAAATACGCGCGCCAGGCCGGCGCCGGCGTCGGGCTGGCGACGGACCAGTGGTGGGGGGCGTGGACCACGATTGAGGCGGCGCAGGCGCGGCTGGCCGGCGCCCAGGAGCACCTGGATAACCTGCAAGGGATGCGGGCGAACCCCGTCGCCGCGCAGACGGCCGTCAATACCAGCGCGGCGCAGGTGGAGACGGCCAAAGCCGCCGTCGCTACGGCGCAGGCGCAGCTGGCCCAGGCCCAGGCCGGCCCGCGCGACGAGGTCATCCGCACCGCCGAGGCTAACGTCGCCCAGGCGGAAGCGCGCCT
Source organism: Anaerolineae bacterium (assembly GCA_046328535.1). GTDB lineage: Bacteria > Chloroflexota > Anaerolineae > Epilineales > JAHCIE01 > JBDHWG01. The sequence goes on along the minus strand of JAXLWJ010000037.1, from coordinate 39,915 downwards.
GCGCACCCTCAAGGCGGAGCGAGACAGGCTGACGGTACGCGCGCCGCTAGGAGCGATGGTGGGCGAGGAAATCGCCCACGTGGGTGAGGCGGCGCAGCCTGGGGTCTCGCTGCTCCGCTTGAATGACCTCGACTCGGTCACCCTGACGGTCTACATCCCGGAAAGCGACCTGGGCCACGTGACGGTTGGCGCGGCAGCAGAGGTGCGCGTGGATGCCTTTCCGGGCCGCGTGTTCAATGGCGGCGTCGTGTTCATCGCTCCGGAGGCGGAGTTCACCCCCAAGAACGTGCAGACCGCCGACAAGCGCACCACCCTCGTCTTCCCCGTCAAGATCAAGCTGCCGAATCCGGACGGCCTGCTCAAGCCGGGCATGCCGGCCGACGCCGTCTTTCCGGATGCCCCCCTGGTGACCACCAATCCGAGCGAGAACGGCGCACAACTGTCGGGCAACCTCGAGGCGCGCACAGTCTCCGTGTCCACCGAGGTAGGCGGGCGCGTGGCCCAGGTGCTCGTCGGCGAAGGTGACCGCGTCGCCGTCGGCCAGCCGATTGTCCGCCTGGACGCCGACCTGCTGAACGCCCGCATTGAGGAGGCGAAGGCCGGCATTGCCGTCGCCGAGGCGCGGCTGGCGCAGGCGAAGGCGGGGCCGCGCGCCGAGGACATCGCCGTCGCCGAGGCGCAACTCGGCCAGGCCGAGCAGCGCGCCCAGGGCGAGGACGTCAACCTGAAGAGCGCCCGCGTCCTCCTGGCAAACCCGCAGGACCTCGACGACCAGATTTCCCAGGCCCAGGCCGCCATCGCCACGGCCCAGGCGGGTGTCGGTCAGGCGCAGGCCAACCTGCACGCCGCCCAGGTGAAGCGCGACAATACCCCTGACCCCAGCACCGAGCGCATCGCCGCGCAGCACGGGGTAGAGGTGGCGCAGGCGGCGCTCGATAGCGCCGAGAGCCGTGTCGCCGGCGGGCAGAGCGCCCTGGCGCAGCTCCAGGCGATGCGCGCCAACCCCGTTCAGGCGCAGGCCGCTGTCAACCGCGCCGGCGCGGCCACCGAGCAGGCCGCCGCCGGCGTGGATGTCGCCCAGGCCGGTGTGGAGCGCGCGAAAGCGGAGCCGCTGCCGGAAGACATCGCCATCGCCGAAGCCAACGTCCGCCAGGCGGAGGCGGCGCTGCAAGGACTCCTCGCCCAGCAGGACAAGCTCACCCTGCGCTCGCCGGTGGACGGTATCGTGTCCTCCCAGGACATCCACGTGGGCGAGATCGCCAAGCCTGGCGCGTCGCTGCTGTCGCTGGCCGACCTAAGCCAGGTCACGGCGCGGGTGTTCGTGCCAGAGGCGCAAGTCGGGGCGATCAGCGTCGGGCAGCCGATTCAGGCCCGGGTAGATGCGTTCCCCGGCCGGACATTCCCCGGCCGCGTCACCCTCATCAGCCCCGAGGCCGAGTTCACGCCGCGTAACGTTCAGACGGCGAGCGGCCGCGCCTACCTGGTGTTTGCGGTGAAGAGCGTCATTGACAACGCTGATGGCGCATTGAAGCCTGGCATGCCAGTTGATGTACAATTGGGGGGGCAGTAGCGCCGCACAAATCACGCCGCGAAAGGAGCCACCATGAGCCTGCACCGCAGAGCCTTTCTGCGCCTGCTGTTGAGCGCGGGCGGCGTCGCGGCGGTCGCCTCGTTTCTAGAGAGCTGCGCGCCCCAGGGCGAGAGCATCGCCCTCAACCCGGCCTCGCCAACACCCGCGCCGGCCACGCTCGCCCCCACACCCGCGCCGACCGCCCCACCGGCGGCCACCGCCACGGCTGGCCCTTCAGCCACCGCCGCGCCGACTGGCACGACCGCCGCCACGGCGACGACCGCCGTCACCCCCACGACCGCCGCCTCTGGCGCGGCCCGCGTCGTCCTGGTCAAAACCCGCGACCGCGCCCAGGGCGTCAAGCGCGCGCTGGAGCTGCTCAACATCAACCCCGTGGCGCAGAAGACGGTGTTCCTGAAGCCGAACTTCAACAGCGCCGATCCTACCCCCGGCTCGACCCACCCTGACACCCTGCGCACCCTGGTCGAGAGCCTGTGGGGCCTGGGGGCCAGCAGCATCACCCTCGGCGACCGCAGCGGCATGGGGAATACCCGCGACGTGCTGACGCGGCGGGGCGTGTTCGACCTGGGCCGCGAACTGAACTTCGAGACGCTCGTGCTGGACGAGCTGCCGCGCAACGAGTGGGCCATTGTCCAGCCGCAGGGCAGCCACTGGCAGCAGGGGTTCCCGATGGCGCGGCCGTGCCTGACGTGCGACGCCGTCGTGCAAACGTGCTGCCTGAAGACGCATCGCTTCGGCGGCCACTTTACCCTGTCGCTCAAGAACTCCGTCGGCCTGGTGGGGAAGTACGTCCCCGGCGCCTCCTATAATTACATGAACGAGCTGCACGGCTCGCCCCACCAGCGGCGCATGATCGCCGAAATCAACACAATGTACCAGCCCGCGCTCATCGTCATGGACGGCGTCGAAGCGTTCGTGAACGGTGGGCCGGACACAGGCAAGAAGGTCTGGTCGGAGGCGATCCTGGCTGCAACCGACCGGGTCGCCCTGGACGCGGTGGGGGTTGCGATTCTGCGCCTGTTCGGGACGACGCCGGAGGTCAGCAACGGCCGCATCTTCGCGCTGGACCAGATTGCTCGCGCCGCCGAGATGGGCGTGGGTGTGGATAGCGCGGGGCGCATTGACCTTGTGACCAGCGATCCAGATAGCGCGGCCTACGCCGCTCAGATACGCGATATTCTCCAGAGGGAGGGATAAGTGGCTGATGACAGTCTCAAGCCCGGCCGCGTTCAGCGGCGGCTCGTCGGCGAGCCGATGACCTTCGGCGCGCGCACGGTGCAGCCCGTCGCCTCGGTTGTCGGCTGGGCCGGCGCCGGCGGCGACGACAATGGCAGCGGCGGCGGTGGGTTCGTGAGCGTGACGCCGGTGGAGGTCATCGTGACGGAGGGCGATGGCGCCCAGCACACCGTGCCGACGCCGAACGCGACGAGCGCGGCGCTGCGCGGCATCCTGCTGGCGTGTCTCTTTGGCCCGCTGCTCTGGCTCATCGTCCGCCTCATCGTGCGTCGCTACAGATAACTCTATGTTTGCACTTTGTGTCTGGTGGGGAGGCTTGGAGGGCGCGCCCTCCAAGCCTCCCCTTTCCCCCTTCTTCAGTGGGGACTGCGCCCCTGAACGACGCAGGGGAGAGGGGGTTCGTGGGGGCCGGCGGCCCCCACACCCCCACTGCGCAGCAAAGTGCAAAGATAGAGAGATAACTTAAACACAGGAGATTACACATGAACGAAAGCGTCTCGGCAAAAGCCCTCGATCCCCTTTACAAGTGGCTTGACGGCCTCAACGTGCGCAGCATCTTCGGCGAGCCGGTTCACGAGGGTAACACCGTGGTCATCCCGGTGGCGTCCATGCGGGTCGGCTTTGGCTATGGCTCCGGCTCCGGCCCGCAGCCCAACGCCGAGGGAGAAGGGGAGCAGGCTGCCCCCGCTGGCGAAGGCGCGGGCGCGGGCGGGGGGGGCAGCCTCCAACCCGTCGGCTATCTGCGCATCACAGCAGACGACGTGAAGTTCGAGGCGATCACGGACAATAACCTGGTCTCCCTGGCCGGTATCGGCATGGTCGCCTGGAACGTTTTCTGGGTCGCCGCGGCCATCCGCGCGTTCGCCCCGAAGCGCTCACGGAGCGAGGAGTAAGCCGGCCTTTCATCCAATTCGCCGGATTGACAATGCGCATCTGCGTCCCTCCCCCCTAATCCCCCTCTCCCAGCGCGGGAGAGGGGGAACTCGGCTCCCCTTCTCCCATTTTGGGAGAAGGGGTTGGGGATGAGGGAGGGCGCGGACTTGCGTTTAGTTCTGTCCGCGATAGAATACGGGGAGGCGCGACGCGCCCACCATCTCTGCGGCAAGGATGACCTGCATGGCTAAGGACCGCCTCCCCGTTTCCCCCGACGACATCTATCAACTCGATTGGCTCGAAGACGCCCAGCTCAGCCCAGATGGACGCTGGATCGCCTACGTGCGCGTCCACCCGGACAGGCTCAAGAACGGCTACCGCCGCGCCATCTGGGTCGCCGCGGCCGACGGCTCGACACCGCCGCGCCAGTTCACCGGCGGTCTGGGGTCGGATAGCGCCCCTCGCTGGAGTCCGGGCGGCGCGCGCCTCGCGTTCCAGTCCACGCGCGACGGCGACAAAGACCAGATCTACGTGCTGCGCTTCGACGGCGGCGAGGCGCAGGCCCTCACGCATCTGCCCCACGGCGCGCGCTCGCCCGTCTGGAGTCCGGATGGGCGGCAGATCGCGTTCCTGGCGCGGCTGAGTCTCGACGAGCAGGAGCGCGAGGAGCGCGGCGAAACGGGGTCGCCGAAGGACAAGTGGGAGGCGGAAGCCCGCAAGCTGGAAGAAAAGCGCAAAGCTGAGGAAACGCTCGACCCACGCCACCTTACGCGCCTGCCCTACCGCAGCGGCGTCAGCTTCATAGACGACAAGACCAGCCACATTTACGTCGTGGACAGCGATCCGGACGCCGAGGAGCGAACGCCGCGCCGCGTCACAAGCGGCGCGGGTAACTGGAGCGTACCCGCCTGGCTGCCGGACGGCAGCGCCCTGCTTTCGACCCGCGAGCACGATCCGGCCACGGAGAGCATGTTCCTGGGCCGCGCCGTCTTCCGTGTCCCCCTCGATGGCAGCGCTCCGGTGGAGCTGGCCGGCCCGCCATTCACTTACGCCGGGCTGGGCGTCGGCGGCACGCAGGTCGGGCCAAGCGCCTCACCCGACGGACGCTGGATCGCCGCGCTCCGTAAGCCTGAGGCGCGGGCGACGGCCCAGAACACGCGCCTGTGCGTTCTACCGGCAGAGGGCGGCGAAGCGCGTGACCTGACGATGGACCTGGACAGGTCCATCTTCGGCTATCAGTGGACGCAAGAGGGCGATCTGCTAGCGCTCGTCGAAGACAACGGCGACACAGGCGTCCGCCGCGTGACCCTGGACGGCGCTGTCGAGACTGTCGTGGGCGGAACGCGCATCGTGGACAGTTTCACGGCGTCGGGGGGCAGGATCGCGTTCATTGCCTCGGCGCCGGACGCGCCGTCGGACCTGTGGTTCCGCGCGCCAGACGGCGGCGAACATCGGCTGACGCACATTCACGCCAAACTGCTGGCAAAGCGCCACGTCATTATTCCGCAGGAGATTCGCTACAGCGCGCCCGACGGCCTCGAGATCCAGGGCTGGCTGCTCTACCCGCCCGGCTTCGACCCCACCGGCAAGTTCCCCCTGGCGGTGTTCATTCACGGCGGGCCGCACACGATGTGGGGGCCATCGTTTCGCACGCTCTGGCCGGACTGGCAGGCGGCGGCCGGCCAGGGGTATGTCGTCTTCTTCTGCAACCCGCGCGGCTCTGAGGGCTACGGGCAGGCGTTCCAGACGGCGCTGCACGATGCCTGGGGTGAGGCCGACTACCGCGACATCCTGGCAGGCATAGAGACCGTGGCCGCCCGAGGCGGGATAGATGAGAGTCGCATCTGCGTGACCGGCGGCTCCTACGGCGGCTTCATGACCGCCTGGCTCATCGGCCACGACGGGCGCTTCCGCGCCGCCGTCGCGCAGCGGGGCGTCTACCACCTGATGTCGTTCTACGGCACGTCGGACGCTTACGAGCTGATCGAGAGCGAGTTCAGCGGCGCGCCGTGGGAGGAAGTCGAGAAGCTGTGGCGGCACTCGCCGCTTGCCTACGCGCCCCACATCCACACGCCGCTGCTCATCCTGCACGCCGACCTGGATTACCGCGCCCCCATCGCCGATGCCGAGCAGCTTTTTGCGACGCTGCGCCGCCTGGGGCGGACGGTCGAGATGGTGCGCTACCCACGCGAGGGCCACGAGCTGACTCGCTCCGGGGAGCCGTCCCACCGCGTGGACCACCTGCGGCGTATCCTGGACTGGTGGGCGCAGTACGCGCCGGCAGCCGAAGCGTAGCATGACTCACCCCAGCGTCTCGCCGGTGGACATCCGCTTTCCGTCGCGCGTCACCCGCTTCACCCGCATCCTGATCGGGGCAGGCGAGATGGAGGCCGCGCCGACGGGCCTGCGCCTCGTCCTGGACGGGGCGCAGCGGGGCGTCCTCTCCGACTCGGAGTTGAACGACCTGCGCGGCTTCACGCGGCGCGACCTGCCCTGGCGTCCCCCGCTGCGGATGGAGGTCGAGGCGTGCGCGTCCCACGGCGCAGACCGGCTCGTCGGGACGGCCGGCTTTGGCTTCTGGAATGATCCGTTCAATCCGGCCCAGGGTCTCACGGCCGCGCCCAACGCCGTGTGGTTCTTCTTCGCGTCGCCGCCGGCGCGCATGCCGTTCGTTCCCGGCGGGCCGCCCAACGGCTGGAAGGCGGCGACGCTCAACGGCGGAGCCGTGCCGGAGAGCGTCGTCGCCCTCGGCCTGCGCGCCCTCCGCCTCCCCATCCTGGGGCGGCTGCTCTACCGCTTCGCGCGCCGCCGCTCCGTCGCTGCCGCGGAAGCGACGCTGACGACGGCCCTGGACACGCCGCACCTGTACCGCATCGAGTGGCGGGCGGAGCGCGCCGACTTCTGGGTGGACGACGTCCACGTACTGCGCTCGAACAACCCGCCGCGCGTCCCGCTCGGCTTCGTGGCCTGGGTGGACAACAACTGCGCCAGCGAGACCGTGTCCGGCGACCTGACCTGGGAGCGCCTCGCGACGCCCCAGCGCGAGTGGCTGGAGCTTCGGCGCGTGACGATCACAGGGCTGCGGGCCTAGCAAACGTATCCTCCTCAACCTGGACGTGTTATAATACCGACGACCCAATCCAGGCTCTGGGGCTTGCCGCGTAGACGTTGGCAGGCGCTATGGGCCGGTCAAACGCCAGAAGGAGACTCTTCATGACAGACAACAACCGCCGCTGGGCCTTGATTCTGGGCGCGTCCAGCGGTTTTGGCGCAGCCACCGCGATGGCCCTGGCCGGGGCGGGGTACAGCATCTTCGGCGTCCACCTGGACCGCCGCTCGACAATGCCCCAAGTCGAGGCCATCAAGGACAGCATCGTCGCGGCCGGCGGCGAGGCCGTCTTCTTCAACGTCAACGCCGCCGACGCCGACAAGCGCGCCGAGGTCATCAAGCAAATCCGCGAGCGTCTCGCACCCGGTCAGACCATCCGCGTGTTCATGCACTCCCTGGCGTTCGGCACGCTGCTGCCCTTCAATGCGACGCCCGACCTACCCGCTGTCAACCCGGCCCAGGTCGCCATGACGATGGACGTGATGGCGAACAGCCTCATCTTCTGGGTGCAGGAGCTTGTCGCCGCCGACTTGCTTGGGCAGGGCAGCAAGATTTACGCGATGACGAGCGCGGGCGGGGCGCGTGTCATGCCACAATACGGGGCCGTGTCGGCGGCGAAAGCCGCGCTGGAGTCGAACATCCGCCAGCTCGCGATGGAGCTTGCGCCGCGCGGCATCGCCGCCAACAGCATCCGCGCCGGCGTCACCGATACACCCGCACTGCGCAGGATTCCCGGCCACGAGCGATTCGTCGAGATGGCGAACGCCATGAACCCCTCCGGCCGCCTCACGACGCCCGAGGACGTCGCCGCCCACATCGTGCTGTTCAGCTCGATTGATAGCCACTGGCTGACGGGCAACGTACTCGGCGTGGATGGCGGCGAAGACATCGTCGGCGCTTAGCGAGGAGAGACTATGCGCGCAGCAGTATTCTACGAACACGGCGGCCTCGATAAGCTCAGTATCGCCGACGTGCCAACGCCCACCCCTGGCCCCGATGACGTGCTGGTGCGGGTCAAGGCGGTGGCCCTCAATCACCTGGACCTCTTCGTGCGCGAAGGCATCCCCGGCCTGAAGCTCACTATGCCCCACATCGGCGGCTCGGACATCGCCGGTGTCGTCGAGAGCGTGGGCGCGAACGTCGCCGGTCTGGCGGCGGGCCAGCGGGTGCTGATCAACCCGTCGCTGTGGTGCGGCAAGTGCGAGGCGTGCATCCGCGGCGACCACTCCCTGTGCGACACCTTCGGCATCCTCGGCGAGCACAGCCCCGGTGGCCTGGCCGAGTTCATCAGTGTGCCAGCGCGCAACGTCCTGCCCATTCCCGACAGCCTCAGCTTTGTCGAGGCGGCCGCCGTGCCGCTGGTGTACCAGACGGCGTGGCGCGCGTTGATGACTCAGGCGGCGCTGCGGGCGGGCGAGACAGTGCTGATTCTCGGCGCGAGTGGCGGCGGCGCGAGCGCGGCCATCCAGATCGCCAAACTCGCCGGCGCCTACATCTACGCGGTCACGTCGTCGGAGCAGAAGGCGGCGGCGGCCCGCGCCCTCGGCGCCGACGAAACGATTGATCGGACGACAAGCGACTTCAGCCGCGAAATCTGGGGGCGCACCAAACGGCGCGGCGTGGATGTGGTGCTCGAGAACACGGGCGCGGCGACGTGGAAGGGCAGCCTGCGCGCCGTGCGCAAGGGCGGCCGCATCGTCACCTACGGCGCGACGACCGGCCCCATGGGCGAAACCGACATCCGCGTGATCTTCTGGAAGCAGCCGTTCATCATCGGCTCGACCATGGCGTCGCAGTCGGAGTTCAACGCCGTGATGAACCTCGTCTTCCAGGGCCGTCTCAAGCCGGTGATTGACCGCGTGATGCCGCTGGACGACGTTGTCGAGGCGCAGCGCAGCCTGGCGGCGGGCGAGCAGTTCGGCAAGATCGTCCTGACGGTAGACTAACCCTCATGACCTCCTGGCTGCTCCTGCTCCTCTTTCTTGTCGTCGCCATCGGGCTGCTGGCGTGGATTCTGCGCGCGCTGGTGCGAGAGTCCGTATCACCGCTCGTCGTGTGGGGCGTGGGCATCGGCGGGGCGCTGCTCATCGTCGCCGGGGCGTTCGTCATCGGTCAGGGGTCCAGCGGCGGGCCGACCTACACTGTCGCCACCGCGCCCGATGCCCCTGCCGACCTGAAGTCGCGCGTCTACAGCGCCCCGCCGAATGACGTCTACCGCGACGCCGTGATTCTCGCCGGCGCGCAGCGGAACCTCGGCCAGCCCTGGCGCGTGATCGTCCAACGCACTACCCCGGTGAGCGGTGGCGTGTTCCAGGCCGAAATCCCGTGGGGCCTGTGGAAGAACACGCTGGACGCCAACATCCGCCCAGAGGCGACGGGCGTGCAGGTGGACGTCACGGTGCGCGCGCCGACCCTCCTCGGCTGGCTCGGTGTGCCGCAGCGCGAGGCCGCCGACTTCCTGAAGGCGCTCGACGCCACCGTCGTCAACCGCTGAGACACGGCGCAGTGGGTGTTCGCCGTATCGGAACCATAGACGATTATCGTGGACGGGGGTAAGCGATAGGCTGAAACAAACGTCCTATAGAAGTCACTGAAGCCGGCATTTGTGCCAGGTTGACGGATTTTGGCGTTGTATTGAACCGTGCTAGAATATCTGTATGGAATTCCTGGGACCGTGCGACAGCCCCGCGCTGCCCCGTCCCATCTTGAACTCTTACCGGGAGAAGCATGAGAACTCAGCCTTCCGAGGACCGCAACCGCCGTACCCGCGACTTCTTTGAGATCGAGCCAGAGCGCTATTGCGACCTCCGACTTATCTATGATGTGCCAGCGGACCAGGTCGTCATCGTCCTCCAACCCGCTCGTCGGCGCCAGGCCGCCCGCAGCGTCTCCGCGCCGCTGACGATGGACTTCACGGACGACGGCCAGATGATCGGGATTCACCTGACGCCGTTCGTGGATCCGGAAACGCACCGCTACGCCGTAGACCTGGCGCGCGCCCTGCGTCCGTTCAAAGCGTGCGACAATATCACGGCCGACGATCACGGCGGCTACATCCAGATCCGCCCGTGGGATCCGTATGACGACGAAGCCGCGTATGGCATGAACGCCGAAGCCCAGTTCGACCTGGCGACGGACGGCGGCCTCATCGCGCTCCGTATTGCGCGAACAACCGACGAGTACGAGTTGGACCCGTTCATCTCCTTCTACGGGCTGCCCTGGCAGGCCGAGGTAACGAACGGCAATCTGCTCAATCAGTTCGGCATCTTCTAGCTCCCACCACCCCTATACACGCGCTTTCCCTCAGGCTGCCGCCGCTCCGTCAGGAGCGCCCGGCAGCCTGAGCCGTTCTCAAGGAGGTTGCAGCGCCAGCGGCTGCGCTATTGGCGTGACTTCCGACAGGGAGGGGTGTATCATACGTCCCCTGCGAATGCGCGCACAACACGACCGGGAGATACTTTGGCGGCCATACCCCATCGCCCGACGCGCTATCCGGCGCTCAGGCACCGCAACTTCACCCTGCTCTGGGCCGGGCTGCTGGTCTCGAACATGGGGACGTGGATGCAGAATGTCGCCCAGAGTTGGCTTATCTTCAAGCTCACGGGCAACGACCCCATCTACCTGGGCTACCTCGGCCTGGCGTTCGCCCTGCCGATGACGTTCCTGCCGCCCGTTGGCGGCATGGTCGTGGATCGCGTGGACCGCATCAAGCTCCTGTACGTCACCCAGACCGGCTCGATGCTGGCAGCGTTCGTCATGGCGATTCTCGCGTGGACGGGGCGCGTCGAGCCGTGGCAGATTCTTCTGTCAACTTTCATCTGGTCGTGCCTGCTGGCCTTCGACAACCCGGCCCGCCAGTCGCTCATCCCCAACCTGGTGCCGCGCGAGGACCTGCTGAACGCCCTGGCCCTCAACTCGGCGACCTACACGGGGGCGGCGCTCGTCGGGCCGGCCATCGCCGGCGTGCTGTTGAACATCGTCGGCGCGGGCTGGCTGTTCTTTCTCAACGGCGTGAGCTTTCTGGCCGTCATCGGCGCGCTGGCCTTGATGCGTCACGTCCCGCGCGCGCACCACCCACCCACGACGATGCGGGAGGCATTGTTTGGCGGCTTCATCTACGCCTGGCGACATCAGATCATTCTGGCGCTGCTGATCGTCTCGGCCCTCGGCTCCCTGTTTGCCCGCTCCTACCAGCAGCTCCTACCCATCTTCGCCGACGACGTCTGGCACGCCGGCTCGACCGGATACGGCTGGATGCTGGCGGCCGGTGGAGCGGGGGCGCTCATCGCGGCGTTCGTCCTCTCGTCCATGCCGCAGATTCGCCGCCAGGGACGACTGCTGCTGACCGCCGGATTCGTCATGTCGGCCGCTCTGATCGCGTTCTCCCTGAGCCGCAGCTTCTTGCTCGGCATGCTGACCCTGTTCGTCGTCTCCGCCGCCAGCAACGTCTTCGGCACGATGATCGCCACCAGCATCCAGCTCCACGTGCCGAACCAGCTGCGCGGGCGCGTGATGAGCCTGTATGCCACGACGCTCATCGGCCTGCCCTCGCTCGGCGCGATCGCCGTCGCCGCCATGGCGAAGTCCCTCGGCGCATACGATCAGGCGCGCTGGTCGCAGGGCATCCAGTCGTTCTTTGATGTGCTGGGCATCAACAGCGCCACGGACTGGCTCGGGCCGACCGCCGGCGCGCCGCGGGCCATCATCCTCGGCGCGATGCTCCTCGTCGCCGTCCTGATCGCCGTCACGCCGATGTTCCTACCGCTGACGGCGCCGGTGGTCGTGGCGAGCGAGCGGCCTGTCGTCAGGATAGAGCCGGAGAAAGAGGGCCGCCCATAACGAGCAACGGCGCTACCGCTGCGCGCTGGAGCGGCCGTTGTTCGGCGCGGCGTACCCTGTCATCTCGATGTAGCCGCGCCCCGTGGCGCTCCCCGTCACATTGACCGCGCCCTCCCAGTAGGCGAAGGACACGTCTAGCTCCTGGTCCGCTAGAATCGGCGTGATGTCCACGGTGATGTCGGCGCTCGGAATTTGCAACCGCCACTTGGCCGGGTAGACCGCGCCAGTCCGCGGGCTTTGCCATGTCGCAATGGTGTCAATCTTCACCTCGTCGCGACTCAGGCGGCGCGACGTGCCATCGGGCGCGACAAGCGTGCCGCTCGACACAGGCTCGATGGTTCCATCCTTGCGGCGGAGCTGGTAGAACATCACATCGCGGCCGTCGTCGAGCTGCAACGCGAACCAGTCCCACCCGACGACATCCGGCCCAAGCGCGCTCGTCCCAAACTCTCGATCAAACCACGATGACCCAGTCACGGTGTATGTCTGGCCGTTGAACGTGACTGTGCCGTCGGTCGGCATCCGCGTGAGGCTGTAGTAGTACGATGCGTTCCCCGACTCCTCGCTCTTCTGCGATAGCCCCGCGTCCCCTTGCAGCACGACGGGCTTGCCGTCGCGCAGCGTCAGGTCAATGGCGATGGGGCCGTCCGCCGCCTGCAGCCGCGTCACGCCGGGCGACACCTCGGCGGCCTCCCAACTCTCCAGCCATACCCGATATGGGTCGGCCTGCGCGCCGGCGAGGCCGGCCGCGCCACGGCTGAAGCGCTCGCGGGACGCGAAGCCGACCGGCGCCTTGGTGACGGCGAAATGCGCCATGTAGACCTGGCGCGTCGCCCACTCCGAGGCGCGCTGAGGCGCTTCAGGGGCGAGGGCCTGGCGGAAGAAGGTCAGCTGATAGCCCAGGCGCTCGCCCTGGTCGCCGTCCAGGTTGCCCGTATAGTACCACCACTCGGTGCGGAACTCTGGGTGGGGGCCGTTGTCATGGGGAAAGGAGAACTCGCGCGGCGCGACAGCTTTGGCGTAGCCCGCGTCCGATGGCGCCTGCAAGGACTCGGCGACGCTCAGCCGCGCCTGCACCGTGTCCGGTGGGGCGGGCCGCAGCGCCCAGGCCGCGCCGCCGAGCAACACTCCGACAAGAACTAACGCAATAATCCAACGCATTCCCGTGACCCTATCCGTTACCCATTCATCGGCTCAACAACCGGGCCAGACGGTGTGTCCACGACCCGCCACCCCAGGTCCGCGACCTGGGCGCGCAGCGCGTCAGCCGCCGCCCACTCCTTGCGCGTTCGGCTCGCTTCGCGCTCCGACACCAGCGCCAGCACCTGTGGCGGGGGCGTCGCGGCAACGACCGCCTCCGCCGCGGTCACGGCGCGCGCCGCGTCTAGCGCATGCGCCACTTGCGGCGGGATGGGGAGCGCCTCAGACGGCAAATGGTATGGCCCCAACTCTCGAATGTCGAACCCATGCCCGGCGGCGTGATACCGCGTCTCGCCGTCACCGACAACCGTCACTCCGCCCAAGCCCATCACCCGGCACGTCTCGGCCGCCAGGTCAACGATGAGCGCCGTCTGCTCGTCAATCCCGACGATACGCTGGCCGGGCGGGAGCATCGCCACGAGCGTATCGTAGCGATCCTGGCCCATGTAGCAGTGGCTTGTGTCAAGAGCGGCGCCGCCGTCGTTATTGTTCCAGTGCGGAACGAACACCAGGGACAATCCATAGGCGCCGAACAGGTCCAGGCCGTGGGTCCAGTGGACATCCTCGCCGACTTTGTAAATTTCGTAGACCGGGAGGGCGTGGCAGCTGGCGGCAATCGTCGCCGCGCTCGCCAGAATCAGCGCCGCGCCTTGCTGCTGGCGCGCCACAATCGTTTGCCACGCCAGACTATCCCGCAGCTGCCGCACCGCGTAAGTCGGGCTGCCGGGGCCGAGGAAGATGGCATCGGCGGCCGCGACCGGGGCGACAATCGCCGAGTCGTCCGGGCTAAAGGCCGAGCCGCGCTTGCGGGCGGGTACAAGAGTCGTCTCGATGGGGTACGCCTGCACGCGCCCCTTGATGAAGTCGGCGACGCGACCGGCCACCATCGGCGAGTTCGGCTCGAAACCGGCCGGCGTCTCCAATACGGCCAGCTGCGCCGGGTGGGGCAGCGTGGCGAAGACATGCTCGTAGATGCGGCGGGCGCGTGGCGCCGTCTCGCCAGAACCAAATAGCACGATGGGTCCGGCGGAATTAGCCATGCCTCACCTCATGACGGTCGTCGGATTGGGCGTGCGCATTCTTCAGGATGTGCCGCGAGTGTGGCATGCAGTGTGTCCTCCGATATGACGTTGACGCTTCTCAAAATGAGAGACGAGAGCTTGATGGCGTCTCGTCTCCCGTGCGTTTGGGTCCCTGCTCAGGCGGCCCGCATTCGTCGGCCGCTCCGTCTCACGCGCCAACCGAGTGCGTCGGGTAGCTGCGCCCCACGCCGCGCGCTTCGATCATCCGATCCAGATCGTCCAGGCGGACGTAGCCCAGGAAACGCTCGCCCGCGTACACCGCCCCAATGGGCTGGCCGCTGACCACGACGAGGCGTCGCGCCTCGTCCAGGCTCATGCCAGCATCGAGCCGCGCAGGGAGCGCCGGCGCCGGCGCCGCAGCCTGCCGAGCCTGGGAGCGCACGTAGGCGTTCTCTTGCGCGGCGGCGAAGAAGATGAACAGCGCCACAGCGACCAGCAGAATGTTGCCGTTGAACACGCCGAACACGCCCAGTAATACCGCCATGACTTGCCCGACGAGGGCCGCGACGTGTGTCGCGCGGACGTTGCCGATCCCCAGCGCCAGCAGTGAGCGGAAGATGCGCCCGCCGTCCAGCGGGAAGGCCGGAATAATGTTGAACAGGACGAGGCTGACGTTGGCGAGGATGAGCCACAGCCACAGCGTGCCGAGCGACGGCTGCCGCAATGTGGCCGCCATGCTGGTGACGCTCTCCGACCCGACACCGGCGACAACGCCCACCACCAGCAGCGCCAACGCGATGGCGATGTTCACCGCCGGACCGGCGGCAGCGATAAGCAGCTCGTGCAATGGCTTGTCCGGCAGGCGCGTCAGGAAGGCAACGCCGCCCAGCGGCGACAGCACGATGTCATTGACGTTGATCCCGAAGGCACGCGCCACGAAGCTATGCCCCAACTCGTGCAGCGTCACACACACGAACAGCAGCAGCGTCAGCAGCACGCCGAACAGAGCAGCGCCGGGACTTGTCAACCCGCCCCACTGCATCGCGCCGAAGAGCAGGATGAAGACGAACGTCACGTGAATCTTTATGTTAATACCAGCCACGCGGCCGATGCTGTACGACCAGTTCCACATGGTGGACCTCTCGATCTTGCCTACCAATTCTCTCGTCGCGCCGTTAACTATACCCGTCTCAATAATTCAGAATGTTTGAATCCGCCAATCCTTACTCAGCCTTAGGTAGCTCCGCACAATAGCGTGGAGACGCCCGGCTGGCGGTGGAGTGACAACTCCACCGCCTCTGGGAGGCGCTGGAGATGGCTCTCCAGCGCCAGCACGATATGCTTTTCCACAAAACTGCGGAGCTACCCAGCCTCAGCGAGGCTGCACGGATTGGGGCTTCTCCAGCACGTAGCCGACGACCGTCTCCGACGCGACAAACCCGAGCTTGCGCGCCACGGCCGCCGAGCCGAGGTTGCGGGTGTCGCACGTCCAGGCCGGTGTCAAGCCACGCGCCAGCGCCTCGGCGATGAACGCCGCGCCGACTATCGTCGCCAGCCCCCGCCCCTCGAAAGCCGGCGCCGTCCCAATTTCGATTTCGGCCTCGCCACCGCCAATGCCGCATGCCGTGCAAAAGCTGACGAGCCGCGGCCCGTCCACGATGCCCCAGCCGAACACGCGCGCGCCGAACGCTGGCGGTCCACCCCAGCTCCGCACGATCCACGGGTCCATCCCATCGGCGCCGAGCCGAGCCGCCAGTGTGGGCGTCAGGGGAACGAGACTCAGGCCCCCCGGCAGCCGAGCGGCGTAGTCGGGCGGCGGGGCGTGGGGACTGGGCGAGAAGTGGAAGCCGAGGCGGGCGAACTTATGGGGGAAGCGAGGGTCGAGCGCCGTCGCCCACGCGCGCGACGTGGCAAACAGCGCGGTCGGCTCGTCGTTCAGGTGAACGCTGAGAAGCGACGGAACAAAGTCGAAGAAGGCCGCCGTCGGCTCGCCGAACGCGAACCAGAACCCGGTCAGGTTGCACACGAGGACGGCGCCGCCGGTCTCGGCATCGTCCACAAACACCTTGCCTGGCAGCGTGCCGTCGAGCACAGCGTAGACCAGGGCCATGTGGCTCTCGATCTCGCGTCGCGCAAGAACGGGCGTGATGCGGTCGTACTCGCGCGGCGTCAGCAGCTTCACAACGGCCTCCTCAAACGGTCGGATGTGTCCACGCCCGGCTGACCCGTGGCTTCGAGGGGCGCGCCGCGCAGCCCCAGCACCGCGTAGATGAGCCGCAGCTTCAAGTCGGTGCGATAGTTGGCGATGGCGACGAGGGGGTTGAGCAGCAGCGGGTTGAGGCACGTCGCCCGCACCCGATCGCAGAACACGAACAGGCGCTGGAAACGCTGGCGCAGGATCGCGTCGTACTCGGCGAAGCGCGCCTGGGAGAAGTCGCCCGCCTCGAACAACCCCGCCAGATGCTCGGCCGCGATCCGCCCCGACTCGAGGGCGTAGTCTATGCCCTCGCCGGTGAGCGGGTTGACCAGCCCGGCCGCCTCGCCGACGAGGAGCGTTCGCTCGCCATAGGTCGGCGACTGGGCAAAGTCCATCCGCAGCGGGTAGCCCTTGACCGGCCCAACCTGCCGCGCGCCGTCGAGCATGGCTTTGAGCGTCGGCGTGGCGATGAACTTCTGGAAGGCCTGCGCCGAGGTCTCCTTGCGCCAGCGGCTCGTCCAGCTGCGGCGCACCAGACCGGCGCCGATGTTCGCCGACGTCTCTGACACCGGGAAGACCCAGCCGTAGCCCGGCAGCGGTACGCCCTCGAACGTCAGGTACACCTCGTCCTTCAGGGCCTGCATGTCCTCGAAGTAGGCGCGCGAGGCGATCATCATCGCCGGCGTTTTCTTCAGAATGCCCATCTCCATGAGTAGGGTCGGGCTGGCGCCGGTCGCCACAATGGCCGCCCGCGCCCTGACCTCGACCGTCCCATCCTTGCGCGCCCCGTACACCGTGACGCCATCCGACGACGTCTCGACCCGCGAGACGCGCGTCCCGCCCCGAAAGACCGCGCCAGCCGCCACAGCCTTTTGCAGCAGCAGATCGTCCAGGATCAGTCGGGGGACGACCAGGGTGAACGCCGGCCAGTCGCCAACCTGGGGTATCGCGGAGCCTACCGAGTGGCCGAGGGGCGCGACAATCTCCAGGCGCGGCGTCCGATGTCCGACCTGCAAGAGCTGGTCCAGCAGCCCCATGTCCTTCAGGACGGACACGGCGCGAGGCGTGAGGCCGTCGCCACACGTCTTGTCCCTGGGAAAGTCGGCCTTGTCGAGCAGCAGGACAGCCAGGCCGCGCCGCGCCAGGTAGTAGGCGGCGGCGGAGCCGCCCGGGCCGGCGCCGATGATAACGATGTCAAAGGTCTTGTCGGGCATCATGTCCCCCTGGCGCGCCTCACGAACCAGTGCGCGGCGTGGCGAGAATGCGGTACAACTCGCCCTGGTTGATGCCGACAACGTACATCTCGCCGGCTTCGTCCTCGCCAAACGACGAGGGCGACACGGCCGCCTGGGTCAGCAGCGTTCGCTGCCACTGGCCGTCCGGCCCACGCGACAGCGCCCAGAACTTGCCGGTGCAGTAGTCGGCCAAGATGTACGCGCCGCTCAGCGCCGGCTGCGCCGCGCCGCGATAGACAAAGCCGCCCGTGACGCTACAGCCGCCCTCGCTGTGATTGTACTCGGCCACCGGCCGGACGAGGCCCTGCGTCTGGCACTGGCTATCCGGCGGGAAGCAGTGGTTCCCCTCCATGCGATTCCAGCCGTAGTTCTCGCCGCCCTTCGACGCGCGCGGCTGGACATTGATCTCCTCCCACACGTTCTGGCCGACATCGGCGATGTAGAGGTCGCCGGTGGCGCGGTCGAAGGAGAAGCGCCACGGGTTGCGCAGGCCGTAGGCCCAGATTTCGGGGCGCGCGCCATTGCGGCTCTTGAAGGGATTGTCGGCCGGGATGGCGTAGGGGGCGCCGCGCCCCACGTCGAAGCGGAGGATCTTGCCGAGGGGCGAGCCGAGATTCTGGGCATTCTTAGCAGGGTCGCCGGCCCCGCCGCCATCGCCGAGGCCGAGGTAGAGGTAGCCGTCCGGTCCGAAGGTCAGCTCGCCGCCCTTGTGGTTAGGGAAAGACGGCTGCTGCGCGGTGAAGATCACCTCCGCCGACGCTGGATCGGCGCGGTTCGGGTCATCGGACACCGTATAGCGGACGAGGGTTGAGTTGCGGTCCTGGGCGATGTAGTAGACGTAGAAGACGCCACTGGTGCGATAGTCGGGGGCGAACGCCAACCCGAGCAGGCCCTGCTCGGTTCCCACGGAGTACACCAGGTTCGTGATGTCGAGGAACGGCTGCGGCAGTACGGCCCCGTCCTTCACGATCCGGATCGCGCCGCCCTTTTCGAGCACGAACAGCCGATTGCTGCCGTCGCCGGCGTTGGCAATCGTCGTCGGGTTGTTCAGGCCGCTCACGACCCGCTCCAGGCGAATGGTTGTCGCATTCGGATCGAACGCCGACGCGGGCGCGACCGTTGGCTGCGCCGTTGGCGCGGGTTTGGTGGCGACCGGCGCGGGCGTCGCGCCCCTGGTGGCAGGCGCAACGGTCGAAGCGGGCGTCGTGGCTCTGGAAGGCGCGGCTGTCGGCGCCGAGGGTGACGGCTGCCCGATGGGCGCGGCCGTCGTCGCCGCCGGGGCTTGGGCGGCCGGCGCCGGCGTCGGCTGCGCCGGCGGGGCTGTCGGCGCCGGCGTTGTCGCGCCGCTAGAGCAGGCGCTCAGGAGCAATACCGCCGAGAGGAGGGTCACGATGGTGAGAAAACGCATGTTGAATCCTTTGTTGACTCGGATAAACGCCGAACTTGCCAGCCCTGGCTTATACATATATCATCAAATCATAGCGCGGGGGACGCGCGTGGGCAAGATAACGTGCAATGGGAGGCATCATGGCCGACGTCATCGCCATTGTTTATCCGGACGAGAAGCGGGCCGCTGAAGTGGTGGAAAGCCTGAAGGAACTGCAAGCCGACCACGGCGCAACATTTGGCAGCGGCCGCGCCGTGGTCAAGGACGCCAACGGCAAGGTCACGCTGCACTCGGCTGGCTTCCGCTCGGCGCAGAAGGGGCGCTGGTGGCAGAAGTTCATCGGCGGCGTTGTGACCCCCGGCTTCACGGAGTACCAGGGCTGGGCGCCGGAAAACGCCACCTTCGACGAGGAGACGGCCGACTATTCGCTGAGTGAGAGCTTCGTCAAAGACCTGGCGAAGGAGATGCAGCCCGGCTCGTCGGCGGTGTTCATCGTCGTCTTGCAGGGCAACACGGCCGCGCTCCACAAGCGCCTGGCCGAGTATGGCGGCACGCTCCTGTACAGCAACCTGGGCGACGCAGCGGCGCAAGAGCTAGAGGCCGAGCTTGAGGAGGAAGAGGGCGGGGCGAAGGCTGGCTGAAAGCCGTTACTCCGCCCGCAGCGCCTCAGCGATCTGCATACGCCCCAACCTGACCGCCGGGTAGACGCCGGCCAGCAGCGCCGCAACGACGGCGACCACGAACGCCTGGACGAACAGATGCGGCGGGATGATGAGCTGAAGCGTCCAGCCAAACGAGCGCAGGTTGATAACGTAGACCAGAATCGCGGCGAGCGCCAGTCCCGTTGGCGCGGCGAGGAGGCCCGCCGTCCCGCCAATCAGGCTGCTCTCCAGCATGGTCAGGCCCCACATCTGGGGCATCGTCACGCCTGACGCCCGCAGCGTGCCGAGTTCGCGCGTACGCTCCAACTGGAGGGCCATGAGCGCGCTCAGCACGCCGATGAAGGCGACGACCATCGCCAGGAGTTGGAGCGCCGACGTGATAGCGAAGGTGCGGTCGAACACGTCGAGCGCCCCGCGGCGGAGCGTCGCGTTCGCCGACACGACCAGGTCGCGGTCGGCATAGCGGCTCTGGATCGCGCCCACCAGGGCATCGGCGCTGACGCCGGGCTTGACGTATAGCGCGATCGAGGAAATCCACGGGTCGTTCCACCACTGGCGGTAGGTGTCCAGGGCGATCATGACCACGCCCTGGTCCGAGGCGTAGTCGTAGTACACGCCAACCACGGGAACCTTAAGGTCGCCCTTGTCGCCACGCAGCGTGACGCTCGCCTCGCTATCCTGGGCGAGTGTCACGCCGTCCTCGCGCACCCATTCCCCATTCCGCTGCGCCCAGGTCTTGGCGGTGAGATTGTGGCGATAGGCGTACGGCTCGGAGACGAGCGCCGCCCCCGCCTGCACCTGCGCCCACATCGCGTCCGGCGTTCCGGTGGCCGTCCGATAGACTGAGGCGTCGCGGCGGTGCGTCCCTTGCACGGCCAGCAAGCTCGCGGGGCCATCGGGGCTATCCACCGACACCGCGCGCACCATCTCCATCTCGGCCACCTCCGGCAGGGCGGCCAACTCCCGCGCGATGGTCGGGTCCATCTGCCCTGTCGGGCGCGTCGCCGACAGGCTCGGCGTGCTGACGTAGACATCAGCGCGTAGCGTCGAGCCAAGCCACTGCTCCACCGTCAGGCGGAAGGAGGCGATCATCACGCCCACGCCGATGGTCACGGAGACGGCCACCATGAGCGCGGCGATAGCCACCGAGGTACGGCTGAGGGCGCGCGTGACCGTCTGCGGCGCGATTCGCCCTAGCACGCCAGCCAGGCCCGTGACGGGCCGCGCGACGCGCATCAGCCACACCGTCACGACAGGCGTCAGCGCCGCCATCGCCAGCAGGACGGCCATGACACCGGCGAAACTGAAGACGAGCTGCCGGCCGCCAAAGCCCAGCAGTAGGGCCGCGCCGATGAACAGCAGGGCCGCGAGGGCGACGGTCCAGGGGAGAAAGCGGCGGACACGCTCCTCCATGTCGGAGCGGGAGAGCGCCAGGCGCGGCGGGACGGACGTCGCCTCGACGGCCGGCGCGAGGGCCGCCACGAGCGCCGCGCCGACGCCCAGGGCGACACCCTTGAGCAGCGTCAGCGGCGCAATCTCGACCCCCTGCACCGTCACGACGAAATACAGGTCGGTAATCGTCTGGGTCACAAGGCGAACCGCGCCGCGGCCGAGCAGGATGCCGAGCAGGACGCCCAGAGCCCCGCCGACGATGCTCAGTACGAGCGCCTCCGACAGCACCAGGCCGCCGATTTCGCCCCGCGTCACGCCCATCGCCCGCAGTGTCCCGATCAGCGGCCGACGCTGGATCACGGAGAACGTCATCGTGTTGTAGATCAGGAACATCCCCACGACGAGGGCGAGGAGGCTCAGGGCGCGCAGGTTCAGCTCGAACGCGGCCGTGAGTTGCGCCAACGCCTGGGACCGCGCCTGGGCCGCCTCGACGCGCACACCCTGCGGGAGCGACTCCTGGACGGCCTGGAGGGTCGCCGCGCCGGCCGGCGTGTTGGTGTCAATGAGGAGGTCAACCCGGCTCAGCTTGCCGACCATGCCCAGCGTTTCCTGAGCGGTGCTTATGTCGGTAATCACCAGCCCATCGAGCGCGCGCGCGCTCACGTTGTCCGTCGGTTCGAGCAGCCCGACGATGTGGAGCGGCCGCAAGGTGTCTCCGACGCGCATGGTCAGAGTGTCGCCCGCCTTGAGGCCCTGGGCGTTGGCGAACCCGGCGCTGATGAGCGCTGCGCCCGGCTCGACGAACAAGCGAGATAGGTCAATGGCTGGGCCGTTGCTCTGCGCCGCCGTGTACGTGCGGAACGGCCCCTCGGCAAACGGGTCCACGCCCAGGATACGCAGCGGCACGCGCCGCAGCTCGGTCGCGGTCGCGTACCCCTCCACAACGGGCGCGGCGTCCCGCATCCCTTGCTCGACGCGCAGGCGGCGGTAGATGTCCGCGTCCAACCCAAGCGGGCCGCCGACGATGACGTGAGTTGCCTTGCCCGCCACCGCCTCGGTGGACAGGCCGAAGGCGCGACGCGCGCTGTCGTTGGCGATGTCAATGGCGACGACCACGGCGACGCCCAGGGCGATGCCGAGGATGGCGAGGACACTCTGCCAGCGTCGCCGCTGCCAGTACCGCAGACCGACGCGCAGGAGGCTCTGGCTCATGCGTCCCTCTGCGCTGGAGAAGCGGGCGTGACGCCATTCACCCTGCTGGGCGCGACAGCCTCAGCCTCGGTGGGCTGCCAGGCGCCAGTCTCATCCAGCAGGTGGCCGTGGCGGACGCGGTAGACCCGGTCGGCCAGCCCGACGACCTCCGGGCTGTGCGTCACCATCAGCAGGCTCTTGCCGGCCTCGCGCACGAGATCGTCGAGCAGCGAGAGGACCTGCCGCCCAGTGTCCTCGTCCAGGTTGCCCGTCGGCTCGTCGGCCAGCACCAGCGGCGGCTTGTGGGCCAGGGCGCGGGCGATGGCGACGCGCTGCTGCTCGCCGCCGGAAAGTCGGTCGGGGTACGCATTCAGGCGGCTGCCCAGGCCGACGCGCTCCAGAAGCTCCAGCCCGCGCTGGCGGCCGTCTTTCCCACCGCCCGCCAGGTCCACCGGCAGCAGCACGTTCTCCTGCACCGTCAGGGTGGGAATCAGGTTGAAGAACTGGAAGACGAAGCCGATGTGGTTGCGGCGAAAGATCGTGCGCTCGCGGTCGCCCATGCGCGTGATGGACTGGCCGCTCACCCAGATGTCACCGCTGCTCGGCGAGTCGATGCCGCTGACGAGGTTCAGCAGCGTGCTCTTGCCCGAGCCGCTCTTGCCGAGCAGGACGACGAACTCGCCAGGCGCGAACGCGGCGCTCACGTTGTCGAGCACATTGTGGGACTGGCCGGCCTCGACGTAGACCTTGGTGACGTTTTCCAGGCGAATGATGGGCGCGGCATCGCGCGCGTGTCCGTTGACATCCATACCCACGACTCCCTACGACGTATTCCTTAGTTTAGAGCGTTGCCGGGTAGATCAGCTTACCCTCACCCGATGAACGCGCCACATCCTCCGCGGCGCGGCGTGAATATCGCGTGTACGGAGGAAAAACGCCCGCCGAAAACATGGCAAACGATTGCGCCTATGGTATAATTCTCAAGGCACCTAACATGCCAGCCTAACACGATCAGTTCGCCACAATGAACTGGAGGAGAAAAGATGGTCAAAACCTGGAATGTGTTGATCGTTCTGGCGCTCGTCGCCGTTGTTCTGGCGGCGTGCGGCGGACAGACAGCCGCCCCAGCGGCCGCACCCACCAGCGCCCCGGCGGCGAAGGCCGCCGCGCCGACCGAAGCGCCCAAAGCGGCCGCGCCGACCGAGGCCCCAAAGGCCGCCGCGCCCACGACGGCGCCGGCTGCCCCCACTGCCGCCGCGAAGGCCGCCGCGACGACCGCGCCCGCCGCCGCAGCTGGCAAGAAGATCAAGGTTGGTCTCGTCACCGACGTCGGCGGCGTGAACGACAAGAGCTTCAACCAGTCAGCATGGGAAGGCGTGCAGCGCGCCATGAAGGAGCTAGGAGTCGAAGGCAAGTTCGTCGAGTCCAAGGCCCCGACGGACTACGAGAAGAACATTGACGCCTTCGTGACCGACAAGTACGACCTGATTATCGCAGTCGGCTTCCTCATGGGCGACGCTGTACAGAAGAAGGCAGCGCAGTACCCGGACCAGAAGTTCGCCATCATTGACAACGCCTACTTCCCTGCGAAAGCCGGCGACCCTGACCCCTACGCCGGCCCGCTGAAGAACGTCGCGAGTCTGATGTTCTCCGAAGACCAGGTCGGTTACCTCGCCGGCGTTCTGGCCGGCTGCATGAGCCAGTCTGGCACGGTCTGTACCGTCAGCGGCATGGAAATCCCGCCGGTGCAGCGCTACGTCGTCGGCTACCAGACCGGCGCCAAGTCCCAGAAGGCGGACATCAAGACGCCCAACGTCTACATCCCCAGCTTCACCGACCCCGCGAAGGGCAAGGAAACCGGCGCCTCGATGATCGGCCAGGGCTGCGACGTCGTGTTCGGCGTCGGCGGCAACACCGGCAACGGCGGCCTGCTGGCCGCCAACCAGGCGGGCAAGATGGCGATTGGCGTGGACGTGGACCAGTACAACACCTACCCTGAGGTCAAGTCTAGCCTCATCACTAGCGCCATGAAGAACGTGGACGTGGCCGTGTATAACGCCATCAAGGCGGCTCAGGCCGGCTCGATGAAGGGTGGCATCGCGCTATCTGACATCAGCAACGGCGGCATCGGCCTCGCCCCCTACCACGACTGGGATAGCAAGATCCCCCAGAAATGCAAGGATGCCGTCCAGGCGGCTATGGACGGCCTGAAGTCGGGCAAGATCCAGACCGGCTACAAGCCCTAACACCGCCTCCAACGTCCAATGTACAGCAGAGGGGAGAGCGACGGCTCTCCCCTCTTTCTTTGACCCCGCACCGCCGCCGTAGTACGTGCGTCATGCCAGATCATCCATAAGTATGACGCCTCTCGCACCTCTCGCGCCTTGACAAGAGGCCTCCCATCGGGTACAATGTAACCAGCAAATAGTCTATAAAAGGTTATAACAAGAGCGGCAAGGAGGAGCACATGGCGGGGACCATAGCAACCAAGTCGGACCTGCTACGCGCGATGGACGAGGGGCGGCGTTTGTGGGAAGCGGCGCTGGCGAAGGTCGGTGAGGCGCGCATGGAAGAGCCGGGAGTCGTGGCCGACTGGACCGCGAAGGACCTTGTCGCTCACGTTGGTTTCTGGGAACGCTGGGTGAGCGGCAAGCTCTCGGCCAGTCTCGAAGGCCAAGAGGTGTCTATCCTCGGCCCCTTCGAGAGCGAGATGCCGAGCGAGGCCAGGAACTGGGACACCGACCAGATCAACGCCTGGGCCTACGAGAAGAATCGAAACCGCCCGGTGGCCGAGGTCGTGATGGAGGAGCAGCAAATCTATCGCCGCCTCTACACGATGCTGCGCGGCGTGCGCGACGAGGACATTTTTACGCCCGGACGGTTCTCGTGGGCCCGGGAAGGGGTACTCGGCGCAGTCGCTGGCAATACCTACGACCACTGGCCGGAGCATATCCAGTCCATCGAGGCGTGGCTGACGCGCTGACGACGTAGCACAGCCCGATGAGACGTGTAGCGCCGACTTCAGTCGGCTCGTGGATAGGAGCCGACTGAAGTCGGCGCTACAGGTGAGAGCCACAAATGTAAACTACAGTGAGAGTAGCGGGATAGTCTCGCGGGCGGGAGCTGCGGTCTGGGGCAGGCGCGCTTGCAGCGACCACGGCCCGGCCCACGTCACCTCGACCTGGGCGAGACGCCCGCTCCAGTCCTGGGTCGTGTCCTCAAAGAAGACGAGCCTGTCGTTGCGCGCTCGGCCGCGCCACTTCCCCTTGTGCAGCCCCTCGACCAGCACCTCCACCGTCTCGCCGAGGTAGCGAGCGTTCAACGCAACGCTGATGGCCGCCTGCTGGTCGTTGAGGACCTGGAGGCGGCGTTCCTTCTCGGCCTGCGGCACATCGTCGGCCATGACCTTCGCCGACACCGTGCCGGGCCGCGGCGAGTACATCGCCAGGTGGACCTTGTCCAGCTTCAGATCAGCGAGCATCTCCGCCGTGGCGTTGAAGTGGTCCGCGGTCTCGCCCGCGAACCCCACGATGATATCGGTATGCACCGCGACGTTCGGAATTGTCGCGCGGATCCGCTCCACCAGTCGCCGATAGTCCTCGACGGTGTAGCCGCGCTTCATGCGCGCGAGCGTCTCGTCGTGACCGGCCTGCACCGGGACGTTGATGTGCTCCATGACCTTGGGAAGCTCGGCTACGGTCGCCAGCAGGTCGTCGGTCATGTAGTTCGGGTGCGATGTCAGGAAACGGATGCGGGCCAGCTCGTCAATGTCGTTGAGGCGGCGCAGCAGCTTCGGCAGCCCCTCGTTGTCGCCGCTGTCGTAGCCGTAGCGGTCCACGATCTGCCCCAGCAGCATGACCTCGCGCACGCCCTGGCGCGTCAGCCCGCGCACCTCGCGCACGATCTCGTCGGCGGGGCGGCTGCGCTCGCGGCCGCGGCGATAGGGGATGATGCAGAAGGTGCAGACGTGGTCGCAGCCATACATGACGGGAATGTTGGCGACGACGCGCTTGCCGCGCTCGTAGGCCGGCAGGATCAGCTCCTCGTCCTGGACGCTGTAGGCTGTTGTCAGCGCCGACAGGTCCATCGCCTCGGCCTGGCGATCCATCTCGCGGGCGCGGAGGAAGTCCACCAGCGGCCGCGTCTCCGAGGGCGCCATGAAGACATCCACCATCGGCCACGACTTGCGCAACGCCTCGGCCTGCTTGCCGTTCTGCCCGACGAGACAGCCCATCAGGCTGATGACCATGTCGGGCCGCGCCGCCTTGATCGGCTTGAGCGCGCCCAGCTTGCCGTAGACTTTGTCCTCGGCGCTCTGCCGCACCACGCAGGTATTCAGCACCACAACATCGGCGTCCTCCGCCGTGTCGGTGTAGGTATAGCCCAGTTTCTCCAGCTCAGCGGCCACGCGTTGCGTGTCCGCCTCGTTCATCTGGCAACCCCAGAAAGTCGTATGATACCGCTTCACCAATACCACTCCTCAAGCGTACGGCGCATGCCGCGTCCTACGGTTTCCCTGCCTCACGGCATCCGTTAATTATACTACACGCTAGCGCATCTGGCGAACGACCGCTTCTTGCGCGTCCCTCGTCCCCCCCGCCCCTTCTCCCACAAGGGGAGAAGAGGGGCCAGAAAGAGCCTCTTCGACCCACTCTCCCGTACTGGGAGAGGGGGCTGGGGATGAGGGGCGGATGGCGCGACCTGACTACGTCGGCGCGGCGTAGCGGCGCAGGAGGCCGGGCAGGTCGGCGACAAGTTGTTGCTTGGTCACGACGCGCGTCGCTCCCGCCGCTTCCGCCGCCCGCCGCGCCGCCACGTCCACGTGGGGACCGAACGCGACGAGCGGCACATCGGGCTGCGCGCCCCGCACCTGCGCCAGCGCCTCGGCCCACGGCTGCTCGCGAAGACTCAGGTCCAGGACCACCAGGCGCAAGTCATTGCCGCTGAGCGCGTCCTCGACCGCCGGTCCCGGCCCATTGATCGGCCGCAGCCCGACGGCGCGCGCCGCGTTCTCGATCTGCACCGAAAAGAACAGGTCGTCCACCAGAATTAGCACATCGGCCATGTCCCCTCGCTCGCTTGCCGAAGCCGCGCCCATCGCGTATCATAGGCGCACATCATGTGACTGTGTTTGCTCACCGCGAACCGTTTGGAGGCTGCGTGATCCCGCCCTACGGCGAAATGACTCCCAGAGAACTGAAAGCGCGAATGGACGCCGGCGCCGCCCCGCGCATCGTTGACGTCCGCGAGCCTTACGAGTATGCCATCTGCCACATTGACGGGGCCGAACTGAAGCCCCTGCCGGCGATCGCCGAGTGGTGGCGCGAGTTGGACCCGGACGAGGAGATCGTGTTCCAGTGCCACAGCGGGCAGCGCTCGGCCTATGCGTGCATGATGCTCGCTCGCGCCGGATTCACGAATGTCAAGAACCTGACCGGCGGCATTGATCGGTGGGCGTTCGACGTGGATCCGACGATGCGCCGCTACTGAGGCTCTTCTCCGACGGGCGTCGCCCACTTCAGGCTCACCCCCACCGTTTCCGCGCCGTCACCTCGCGCATCGCTGAGGTTCGCGCCCGACAGGTTCGGCCACCACAGTGTCGCGCCCGACAGGTCGGCGCCCGACAGGTCGGCGCCCGACAGGTTCGTCCATAGAAGTCGGGCCTCGCGCAGGTCCGCGCCGGCCAGGCTGGCGTTCGACAGATTTGTCTGATGCAGTGTCGCGCGCGCCAGGCAGGCGCCGTCGAGGCGCGCCCGCGTCGCGTCGGCCTCCGCCAGGTGCGCGCCGCTGAGGTCGGCCCGCGTCAGGTCGGCCCCGCCAACCTTTGCCCCCGACAGCAATGCCCCTGCCAGCAATGCCCCCGCCAGCCGCGCCTCGCGCAGGTCCGCGCCGCGCAAGTCCGCGCCGCGCATGTCAGCGCCTGTCAGGTCGGCGTTGTTGAGCTGAGCGTCGCGCAGCGTCGCCACCGCCAGGTTCGCGCCGGCCAAGTCGGCCTGGCGCAGATCGGCGCGTGTTAACTGGGCGCTCGATAGCGAGTCGCGGCGAGCGCGGGCCGCGAACTGGCGGGCGCGCAGAAGGTCACTCTGATTATATATTTCTGGCACTTTACGCCACCTTTCACGATTTGTCCCACGCAAACGTTTGGCCTGTACAAGAGATGTCTAAATGCTCTTGACAATATAGGGAACTTATGGTATTTTGACAAGCAGCGCAGAACATTTACTGCGCTGGCCCTTCGGTAATGGTCGCGCCCCCCATATTAGCGGGTGACCATCTATACGAGGGCGATGATCGTTTTGGCCTGTTGTTTCGAGGAGACGAAGCATGCCCCAGACCAGACTGTATATCGGCAACCTTCCCTACCGCACCACCGCTGATGATCTGCGCGATTTGTTTAGTCAGGCTGGCGAGGTGGTTGACGTCGCGGTTCCGATAGACCGCGAGAGCGGCCGCCCCCGCGGCTTTGCCTTTGTAGAAATGGCCGATGTCGCCAGCGCCCAGCAAGCCATCACTCAATTCGATGGCTACACGCTGTTGGGCCGACAGTTGCGCGTCAACGAATCGCAGCCGCGCGGCGGCGGGTATGGTGGACGGGGCAGCGATGGCGGCGGCCGATCCAGTGGCGACTCGAGCCGGTAGCCCGAGCAGCGTCACGATTTGCTGACCTAGACGTCAGTCGAACAATCGGATATCGGATAATGAAAAGGGGATACATCCAAAGACGCGATGCATCCCCTTTTGCTTTTCAGGTTGAGAGCGCTCTCAGGGCGCGTCGCCGGCCGCCAGGTCGTTCTGCCCGACCACACGCCACGGAGCCGCCAGAAGCGACCGGTCGTCACCGTGGGACAGGGTGCCGCGATACTCCTGCCCATAGCTCGTGGCGACCCAGCCGGAGACAACGAACGGGACGGCCGTTGGCCCCTGGGCAGGAATCCAGACGCCGTTGTATCGCCGCGCGAGGTGCAGGTGCGTGCCGGAGCTGTAGCCGCCCTCGCAGCCGGGGTGGCCGAGCGGATCGCCCGGCTTGACCACCGCGCCTTCCGTCACGCGGTCCTGGTTGATGAGGTGATCGTAGATCAGCACCCAGCCCACGTGGTAGTCAGACTGATTTTCGAGCGCCTGGATGATCTCTCCCCGCCGCGAGACCAGGATGCGCCCGGGCGCCATGGCGCGAACCCAGTAGTCGCTCGCGTCGAAGCAGCCGTACTGATGGCGGCCGACGTCGCCCCCGGCCTCACCCGGCCCGAAATCAATCGCGCCCCACGCCGAGCCGGACCCCCACCCACCGTGGGGGCCGCCGGTGAACCACCACGTCTCGCCGTCTGCCCAGGGCAGGCGCAGCTCGGGCTGGCGCAGGTTCGGCGGCAAGAGCGGCTCATAGGCGCGCTGCCAGGGTTCGCCGAACAGGACGCGGTAGGTACGTACAAAGGAGCCGTCGCCGTCGCTGCGCACCGCGTCCCACTCATCGGTTTTCGACATGCGCGCGAGGAGGTAGGCCACAGCATACGTCCCGGCGTTCAGGTCGTCGGGGCCATGCGGGATGGAGCCGTTGAGGAACTGGACGCGCCAGTAATCCCGCGTCGTCGGGGCGTAGAAGCCGGCGTTGAGGACGTCGGCGGCCCACTCGAGCTGGTGATAGAGGCCCTTCGCCCAGTACGCCTGACGGTTGAACGTAAATGCCCGCGTCTCCGCCGGGATGTCGGGCTGCGTGAGCCAGCCCCCGTGCCACTCCAGGAGCGCGATCAGGAGGCGAGGGTTGACACTGAAGCGGTGGGCGATCAGCTCCACGATGTCAGAGCCGTCCATGTCAATGCCCTCGACGGTCTCGTGATGCGACTTGAGGTAGCCGGGGAAGGACTCGATGTAGCCGCGAATGTCGAAGTCCTTCGCCGTCGGCCCGTTCACAATTTCACTGTCGGGAAATAGCCAGGCGGCCGGATGGGGCGCCGCCGCAGCGTTCGACATGGGCGCGCTCAGCGGGATGCGCGAGGCTGTGAACAATGCCTGAGCATCTACGCCGCCTGTGGGGTGCGACGGATGCGCGTTCTGCGTGGACGAGGTGACGCCCGCGCTGTCGTCTTCCGGGCCGGCCGCCCCTGCCGAGGCGGCGGCCAGAGTCAGCAGCGCCACACACAAGAGGATGCAAAGTGAAAAGCGGCGCACGAAACGGGTACTGCCTTGAGAGCCGTCAACTGCTGTGGACGGGGATGCCTTCCCCGACGACGCGTCGAACGATCTCATTGGTCATGACCTCCGTGCTCACAGTCTCACCGCCCGCGGCGGCGAGATCGGGCGTGCGATAGCCCACGGTCAGGACACTGTCCACGGCATTCTCGACGACGGCCGCTTCAGTCGTCAGGCCGAGGGAGTGGAATAGCAGCATGGCGACGCTGAGAATCGCGCCGATGGGGTTGGCGATGCCTTTGCCGACGATGTCGGGGGCCGAGCCATGCACAGGCTCGTACAGGCCGCGCGGGAAGCCGTGGCGGTTGAGCGTCTCGCCCAGGGACGCCGACGGCAGCAGGCCGAGGCTGCCGGCCAGGACGGCCGCCTCATCGGTGAGGATGTCGCCGAACAGGTTCTCGGTCACGATGACGTCGAAGTCGGCCGGCCGACGAATGAGGTGCATCGCCATGGCGTCTACCAGGATGTCCTCGTGGCGCACATCCGGATACTGGGCCGCGATTTCGGCGTGCATCTCGCGCCACAGCCGCGACGTCGCCAGAACATTCTGCTTGTCCACGTGGGTGACGGCGTGGCGGCGCTGGCGGGCGAGCTGGTAGGCCATCTCCAGCGTGCGGCGCACCTCCGGCTCGGTATAGTACATCGTATCCACCGCGGCGCGGCCTGTCTCGGTCTCGCGGCGCTCCTGCGGCTTCCCGAAGTAGAGGCCACCCGTCAACTCGCGCACGACGAGCAGGTCAACCCCTTCGAGGTAGCGCGGCTTCAGCGGGGTGGCGTCGGCCAGTGAGGGGTGGACGCGCACCGGCCGCAGGTTGGCGAAGACGCCGAGGGCCGCTCGGATGCCGAGCAAGCCCTGCTCCGGCCGCACCGCCGCTGTGGGGTTGTCCCACTTCGGGCCGCCCACCGCCCCCATGAGCACGGCGTCGGACGCCTTGCACAGGGCCACCGTGTCTTCAGGCAGCGCCGCACCGGTCGCGTCAATCGCCGCGCCGCCAATCAGGCCCCGCGTATAGGCGACGGTGTGGCCGAAACGCTGCGCCACAGCGTCGAGCACGCTCGCCGCCGCCTGGGTCACCTCGACCCCGATGCCGTCGCCCGGCAGCAGGGCAATTCGGACGTCCATACAGTCTCCTTGTGAGAGTGCTAGTCCACTTCCACGGGGTATTCTACCACAGCGCCTTGCACCTGGTCTATCTTGTAGGCGCGCAGGGCCGGGCGGTCGGCGTCGGCCAGCGACACCAGAATGTAGTAGGCGTTGGTGTAGTAGGCGCCCGGCATCTCGGCCGCGACCGGATAGGCCGGCGCGTTCGGGTGGGTGTGGTAGACGGCGAATATGTCCAGGCCCTGGTCGTCAATCTCCGCCAGGATGCGCTGCTGGTCGTCGGTCGCCATGTGGTACGCTTCGGCCGGCTGCGCCGCACTGTTGCGGGCGACGAACAGCTGCATCGGACCGCTTCCCTTCGCCGATGTCGCCAGGACGCCGCCGACCTCGTGGGGCGCGCCCTGGCGGGCATGGATGAGGATGCGCTCGACGATGGGGCGCGGCAGACGCACCGCCGCGCGCGTACTCTGCCGGTACAGAGTGGATTCAAGAGTCAGGTAGCCCTTCGCCACGAGCAGCTCGGCGTTGAGGATCGCGCCGCCGGCCGCGCCGCGGATCGTGTTATGCCCCAGGACGACGAACTTGTAGTCGAGGACTGGGTCCGGGCGCACGCGGCCCACGACCGACGCCATGCCCGCCTGGACATCGCGGTCGAGCATCGGCTGCGGGCGGTTGGCCTCGGAGCGCACGATGATGGGCTGCGCGGGGGCGCTGGGGAGGTTGAGCTTCTGCGGCTCGGCGCGGAACTGGGCAAACGCGGCCACGAACTCCTCGAGGCTCGCCTTGTTTCGCAGCTCGACCGACACGGTCTCCGTATGCCCGTCGCGCACCGCGACGCGGTTGCAGTGGGCGCTGATGCGGATGTCGGCCGGGGTAACAGCGCCGTCCGCATACGCGCCGAGCAGCTTCAGCGGCTCGGTCTCCATCTTCGGCTCCTCGCCGCCGATGAAGGGGATGACGTTGTCAATGATGTCGAGGCTCGGCACGCCGGGATAGCCCGCGCCGGAGACGGCCTGCATCGTGGAGACGATGAGCTTGCTGAGGCCGAAGCGCTCGTGCAGCGGCTTGAGCGCCAGGGTCAGGTGGATGGTCGAGCAGTTGGGGTTGGCGACGATGAAGCCGCGATCCCAGCCGCGCTTCTTCCGCTGCACCGGAATGAGATCAAGGTGCTCGGCGTTGACCTCGGGAATGAGCAGCGGCACGTCGGGCGCCATGCGGTGGGCGCTGGCGTTGGTGGACACGACGTAGCCCGCGTCGGCGAACGCGATCTCGACCGGGCCGGCCATGTCGCCGGGCAGGGCCGAGAAGACCACGTCGCACTCCATGCCCGGCTCCGTCGGCACGACGAGCAGGTCGCGCACCGCCTCGGGCATGTCGGCGGACACGTGCCAGCGGGCAGCCTGGGCGTACGTTTTGCCAACCGAGTTGTCCGAGGCGGCGACGACCGTCACCTCGAACCACGGATGATTAGCCAGCAGCTGGATGAAACGCTGGCCGACGGCGCCCGTCGCGCCCAGTACGCCGCATTTGATTCGCGCCATAACGAAACCTCCCCTTACCTGCCCCCAGGGGCAGCGGTCCCTAAACCAAACTCAGGATATCGCCCAGCACGCCTGCCGCCGTGTTGAAGGCGCCCGCCCCCCGCCCGCTCACGACCAGCGGGTTCTCGCTGTAGCGTTGCGTGTGGAATATCACGATGCTGTCGGAGCTACGCACCCGCGCGAGACGGCTGTCCGGATCGAGCG
The DNA here is from genome assembly GCA_046328535.1 of Anaerolineae bacterium. Classification (GTDB taxonomy): domain Bacteria; phylum Chloroflexota; class Anaerolineae; order Epilineales; family JAHCIE01; genus JBDHWG01. Next base: position 6,950 of record JAXLWJ010000037.1, on the reverse strand, counting down.
CCTGCAAGCCGACGCTCGCCGCGCCGTCCGCCACCTGGGCCACATAGCGCAAGGTACGCCCCGCCGCCTTTGCCTCGGCGACGCGCCGCGCGTATTGCTCGTCCAGTGACGGCAGCGCGGCCATGAACTCGTCGAGACTGAGGGCGTCCATCTCGGCCGGGTATAGGCTCTCGACGGCGACGTCCGTCAGCTCCAGCGGGTAGCCAATCATGCGCGCCAGAATGAGCGCCTTGCGCGCCGCGTCCAGCCCGCCGAGGTCCTGGCGCGGGTCTGGCTCGGTATAGCCGAGCCGCTTCGCCTCGCGCACGATGTCGGAGAAGGGCTGGCCGGCTTCGAGCTGGCTCGACAGGTAGCCGAGCGTCCCGCTCAGCGCGCCCTCGATGCGGCTCACCTCGTCGCCGGTGTTGACAAGGCCGGCGAGGGTGACGATGACCGGCAGCCCGGCGCCGACGGTCGCCTCCCAGCGTAGCCGTCGGTGGTCCACCAGGCGGCGGTAGGTCGCCAGGTCCGCCGCCAGCGGCAGCTTGTTGGCGGTGACCGCGCCATAGCCCCGATCCAGCGTACTCTCCAGCGCGGGAATCGTCTCAGCTGTGGCCGTCAGGTCCACCACAATGGCCCCGTCCTCGCCCGCCACGTCTACGAGCGCCACCAGGTCGTCCTGGTACGCGCCTAACTCGTGGTCGCGTAGCGGACGCCCGTCCTCCTTCCACGCCAGGATATCGTTCAACTGGTCGTCGGTCAGGCCAGCAGGCTCAAACACGGCCCCATCGCGGTCGGCAATGGTCATGATTTCCAGGCGCACGCGGAGCCGCTCCGCGTGGAGCGGCCGACACTGGATGATTTCTTTGACGAGGGCGCGGCCGACGTTGCCAGCGCCCAGAATAATAACCGGAACCCAGTCAGGCATGAAATTCTCCGATGGTAGAGCGCCTGATGTCAGGTCTCTTGGGGTAAGTCCTCCACGTAGAGGCCATAGAGGGGCGGGGCGGCGACGCCCATGAGCGTCAGGTACATGGCAAGCCCACTGCGGTGGTGAATCTCGTGCTCCACCATGCCCATAAGGATGTCCCAGGCCGGGTAGGTGCGGCCGCTCGCGCCCCGCTGCGGCTCGGTCAGCTCCTCGTCCGGCATCCCGGCCAGGCGGTTCGAAACCTCGGCGTGGGTCGCGTCGAGGTAGTGCAGCAAGTCGCGCAGCGTCACCCCAAATCGCTCGTCGTGGCCGGGGTAGAGGCCCTCGCCGAGCGTCGCGCTGAGGATGTTCATGCGCCGCGCCGAAGCGATATGGCGCACCAGGTCAGCCGCGCTGAACTCGTCGGCCGCCGGCCGCCAATCGAGGCGGTCGGGCGGCAGCGCCGCCACGACCTCGCGGGTGCGGCGGTGAATCTGCTGCCAGTAGTCGCTGAATGCGGCGACGGAGGCGATGAGGGGCAGGGGCGCAGGCATGATGGCTTGTCCGTTGAGAAGCGGTTAGGGCGCAGCGACGGCCTCGACAACCGGCTGACCTAGCTCGAACTCGGCGTGAATGGCGCAGATGGCGTCGTGCAGGTTGCCCTCGTCCAGCACCATGGACATGGTATGCTCCGACGACCCCTGCGCAATCGAGATCACGTTGATGTTGGCCTTGCCCAGCGCGCCGAACACCTTGGCGGCGATGCCCGGTACCCCTTTCATGCCGGAGCCAACGACGGACACGATGCCCACGTCGTCCATGGCCCAGATGCGGTCTATGTTCCGCCGCGCCAGCTCCAGCTCGAACGCATCCTCCAGCGCCGGAATCACCCGCTGGCTGCTGTCGGCGACGACGGTGAAGCAGATGCTCTGCTCGGACGACGACTGGCTGATCATGAGAATGTTGACGCCGGCGTTGGCGACCGCGCCAAACACCCGCGCGGCCACGCCCGGCACGCCCAGCATCCCCGTCCCCTCCACCATGATCTGGCTCAGCCCCCGAATGGCCGTGATCGCTTTGACCGTCCGCTCGCTCGCCACGCGCTCCTTCACGACGAGCGTGCCGGGGTGCGCCGGGTTGAAGGTGTTCTTGATGCGGATGGGAATGCCGCGGTCCACGGCAGGCTGGATCGTCTTGGGGTGCAGCACCTTCGCGCCGTAGTAGGCCAGGTCGGCGGCCTCGCCGAACGAGACCATCGGTAGCGTCTGGGCCTGCGGCACGATGCGCGGGTCGGCGGTCAGGATGCCGTCCACGTCCGTCCAGATCCAGATTTCGTCGCTGTCAATCGAGATGCCGATGATCGCGCCGGAGTAATCGCTGCCACCGCGGCCGAGCGTCGTCACGTGACCGTCGGTCGTCGCCGCCATGAAGCCCGTCACCACCGGGGTCACGCCCGCTTCCAGCAGCGGCAGCAGGCGCGCGCGCACGCGCTCCGCCGTCACGTCCATCATGGGCCGCGCGTTCCCAAAGACGCTATCGGTGACAATGATGTCGGTCGCCAGGATGGCTTCGGCCGGCTGCCCCACCGCTCGCAGGGCGGCGGCGGTCAGGCTGGCGGTGAAGCGCTCGCCCATACTGGACACGAGATCCATGGCGCGCGGCGTGACCTCGCCGAGGACGTTGATGGCGCGGCACAGGTTTTCGAGGTTGTCCAGCGCGGCGCGAATCTCCTCATGCAGCGCCGTTCGCTCTGTCGGCGCGGCGACCTCGTTCACGACCTGCCAGTGGCGCACCAGCAGGTCATCGCGGATGACGCGGTAGGTCGCCGCGTCGCCCGCCGCCGCCGTGCGCGCCGCTTTGATGAGCGAGTCCGTCACGCCACTCATGGCCGAGACGACGACGGCCACCTGGTTGCCTTCCTGGATTGACGCGGCGACGAGCGCGGCGACGTCGCGGATCCGCTGCGGGGTCCCGACGGAGGTGCCGCCGAATTTCATGGTGAGACGCATCCAAGCTCCTTGACTGAACAAGCCGCGGCGTCGGCTGAGAGATGTCCCAGCCGCACGCCACGGCTGAATAATTACATGCCGATATACTTCGCGTACAGGCTGCGGGCGACGCTCGGCTCGTCGGTGCCCTTGATGATGGCGCGAGCGTCCGGGAACACCGTCAACTCGTGACCGTTCACCGTAAGGCGCAGCAGATACGGCGTCACCTGGACATTGCCCACCGCCGCCAGCCGCGCTCCCAGCGCTGCCAGGTCCAGCTGCCGCCGGCCGGCCGGCCGCACCTGCACGGCGTCCCGTCCGCACAGCGACACGCTGCTGTCGGCGCTCGCGTCCAGGAATGGGAACTCGCGGCGGCCGCACGCCGGGCAATCGGGGCGGCGCGCGACCTGGAACGCATCGTAGCTATTGTTCCAGACATCCATGTGGATGACGCCGGCATTCCGCGTCCCCTGCCCAACGATGAGCTTGAGGGCCTCGACGGAGGCCAGGGACGCCAGAACGCCGGCCGCGCCGTTCAAGACCCCGGCGATGTCACACGTGTCACCGCCGCCCGGCGTCGGCTGTGGGTAGAGACAGCGCAGGCACGGCGTCTCGCCAGGGACGACCGTCATCGTCATGCCATAGCTAGAGACGACGCCGGTATACACCCAGGGTTTGCCGAGCTTGACGCAAATATCGTTCAGAAGATACCGTGTCTCGAAGTTGTCCGTCCCGTCCATGACGACATCGGCATCGGCGACAAGCGCCTCGACGTTCTCCGCCGTCACGTCCGCGACCACCGGCTCGATGGCAATCTCGGAGTTGACACGGCGCAGGTGTTCGGCCGCCGCAATTGCCTTCGGGATGCCCGCCCGCGCCTCTGCCTCGCCAAACAGCGTTTGTCGCTGGAGGTTGTGCCACTCGACGTAGTCACGGTCTACGAGGCGAAGGGCGCCGACGCCGGCGCGCGCCAGGTTGTTGGCGAGTACGGTTCCCGTCGCGCCGACGCCAACAATTGTCACCCGCGCGGCCAGCAGGCGGCGCTGCCCGTCCTCCCCGATGCCCGGAAAGACCACCTGGCGCGCGTAGCGAGACAAATCGTGCATCGCTATATGAATTCCGCCCGGTCCCACGGATAGACGATCCAGTCGTCGGTCTCCTCGACGAAGTAGTCCGGCCGTTGCTCCGGGTAGCGCGAGCGCAGCGGCTTGTAGTGCAACACGGCGACACTCCCAATGCCGCCCACCTCCCGCACGCGGTCCCGCACCGTCACCGCCGTTCGCCCGCTGTCCCACACGTCGTCCACGATCAGGATGCGCTTGCCATAGAGTAGCGGGTCCGACGGGAACTGGAAGAAGATCGGGTGGTCGAGGGTCTGCCCGATACCGGTGTAGAACTGCACCGCCGCCACCAGAACGTTCCGCAAGTCCAGCGCCTCGCTCACCAGCCCGCCCGGCACCATGCCGCCGCGCGTGATGACAAGCAGCGCGTCGAAGTCATGGGGCAGCTTGGCGACAAGCTCGACCACAAGCTGCTCAATCTCGTCCCAGGTCAGCAGCCGCTTGACAATGCTCTCGGCTGTCTCGGTCATAGCAGTGACTCCAATCCCTCCTCCAGCAGCGTGTAGCCTCCCGCTCGTTCGAGAGCGCGCAGGTCGTCCGCCGTCGGATTGAGCCAGATATCGTAGGGGCAGGGGCCATCGCGCAGAATGGCCGTATCGGTCCGGATAATCTCGGTGGCGCGTGGCAAATTCGGCGCGCCCCCGCCGACTTTGCCAAAGCCCATCACCGCGTTCATTGAGGTGAAGGCCACCAGCAGCGGCGCGCCCGACGGGTCGCGCAGGGCGAGGAAGCGCCACTCGATGTCGCCGCGCCGCAGCCCGTCCAGGTTCTCGAGGTCGTCGGGCGCGAGCATCACCGCCAGGAAGTAGAGGTGGTCGAGGCGGGCGACAGGCGCTGTTCGGCCCGCGGCAAAGTTGACGCGCTGGACCAGCGGCGCGTTGCCCCGCGCCCCGCCCGGCTCGTCCATCAAGCGACCTGTCGGTCCTCGCGGTCGGCCAGCGCTGCCTCGAAGGCGCGCAGCGTCGGCGCGATGTGGATGCTGTTCGGTAGACGGCCCTCCAGGACAACGCTGGTCTTCAGGCCGTTGCCCGTGATATAGGCGACCGTTAGCTCATCGGGCGCTATTTTACCACTTTCGGCCAGCTTTTTCAACACCCCCACCGTGACACCGCCGGCGGTCTCAGCGAAGATACCCTCGGTCTCGGCCAGCAAGCGGATGCCGTCAATCACCTCGTCGTCGGTCACCGCCTCCGCCACGCCGCCCGTCTCCTTGAAGATGCGGAGGGCGTAGGGCGCGTCGGCGGGCGAGCCGATCGCGAGGGATTTGGCGATGGTGTTCGGCTTGACCGGCTCGGCGAAGGCGGCGCCGCGCCGATAGGCTGTCACGATGGGCGAGCAGCCGGCCGCCTGTGCCCCGGAGACGCGCGTCGGCCGGTCGTCAATCAAGCCCAGCTTCTTGAACTCATCCAGGCCCTTCTTGATCTTGGTCAGCACCGACCCGGACGCCATCGGCACGACAACGTGATCGGGGGCGCGCCAGCCAAGCTGCTCGGCCACCTCGAACCCCAGCGTCTTGCCGCCCTCGGAGTAGTAGGGCCGCATGTTGACGTTGGCGAACGCCCAGCCATACTCGTCGGCGATCATCGCGCACAGTCGGTTGGCGTCGTCGTATGTGCCGGCCACAGTGACGAGCGTCGGGCCATAGACGGCCGAGGCGACCAGCTTCGCCTCCTCCAGGTCACTGGGGACGAACACGAAGGCCCGCAGCCCGGCCTTCGCGGCGTGGGCGGCGACGGAGTTGGCGAGGTTGCCGGTGGACGGGCAGCCGATGGTGTCGAAGCCAAACTCGACGGCCTTGCTGACGGCCATGCTGACGACGCGGTCCTTAAAGGAGTAGGTGGGATTGACGGTGTCGTTCTTGATGTAGAGATTCTTCAGCCCCAGGACTTTCCCCAGACGGTCGGCGCGCAGCAGCGGCGTGAAGCCGGCTGGGATGCCGCGGGCGCTCTCGGTGGCGACCGGCAGCAAGTCGGCGTAGCGCCAGAGGTTCCACGGCCCGGCCGCGATTCTCTCGCGGCTCACGCGCGACTTGATGATGTCGTAGTCGTACTCGACCTCCAACGGGCCGAAGCACTCTTCGCACACGTACTGCGGCGAGTCTGGGTAGCGGGCGCCACACTCGCGACAGCGCAATCCAAGGACGTGGGATGGGCTGGACATCGTCAATGACTCCTTAGGATGAGGAACTGGCAAACAAAAAAGCCTCCCCTCGAAGTGAGAGGAGGCCACAATCAGCAAGTGCTCGGGCTTCGCTCTTATCTTCCAGTACATCCTGCCGGATTTGGCACAGCACTAGCGCCATCCTGGCACTAGCCCGCTGCCGAGGCTTCACAGGGCCGGTCCCTCCGCCTCTCTCGATAAGAGTAGATTCAGTTGTACCGCTAATCATACAGTACCGCGGCGGACGTGTCAAGTCAGCGCCAGCCGACAGCGTCCTCGATAATCTCGACTGCCCGCAGGTGGCCCGCCGCGTCCATCTCGACCGTCACGACATCAATGCGCCAGTCTACGCCCGCCGCCACGTCGTGCGCCTGAAGATAGGCGTCGGCGAGGGCGGCGAGCTTGCGGCGCTTCGCCGGCCCGATCGAGTCCTCCGCTGCGCCGCGCCACCCGCCCCGCCGCGTCCGCACCTCGACGAACACGAGACACGCCCCATGTCGCGCGACGATGTCCAGCTCGCCGACAGGGCAGCGCCAGTTCCGCTCGACAAGGGCGTACCCGCGTTCCGCGAGGGCGCGCGCGGCCAGATCCTCCCCCGTGCGGCCCAGGCCACGCCGCGGGTCACGCGGCGCCGTGCCACGCGCCAGGCCCAGGGAGAGCTGAACGGCCTGAATGGGCGCGAAGGAGGCGCGGTGCGCCGGACATGGCCCGAGGCGTGCCAGGGCCGCCGTGTGGCCCGCCGTTCCATAGCCTTTATGTCGAGTAAACTCGTAGCCGGGGTAGAGAGCGTCG